>JBEIPK010000058.1:0-9433 GCA_040377095.1 Novosphingobium sp. | reverse complement strand
TCTTGTCCTTGACCTGCTTGATGAACTCGCCGATCTTGGCCACGCCGCCATTCTTCTGGATGTCCTCCAGCATGTTCAGTGCCGCCTCGTTGGCGCCACCGTGCGCGGGGCCCCACAGGCAGGCGATACCGGCCGCGATGCAGGCAAACGGGTTCGCGCCCGAGGAACCGGCAAGCCGCACCGTCGAGGTCGAAGCGTTCTGCTCGTGATCGGCGTGAAGGATGAAGATGCGGTCCATCGCCTTTTCAACGGCGGGGTGCAGCTCATAGGGTTCTGCGGGCACGCCGAACGTCATGCGCAGGAAGTTGCCGGTATAGCTCAGCGAGTTGTCGGGATAGAGGAAGGGCTGACCCACCGAATACTTGTAGGCCATCGCCGCGATCGTCGGCATCTTGGCGATGAGGCGGTGGCTGGCGATCTTGCGCTGCACCGGATCAGCGATGTCGGTCGAATCGTGGTAGAACGCCGAAAGCGCGCCGACCACGCCGCACATGATCGCCATAGGGTGCGCGTCTCGGCGGAAGCCGCGATAGAACGTCGCCAGCTGTTCGTGGAGCATGGTGTGGCGGCTGATCGTGTGGGAGAACTGGTCGAGCTCGTCCTTCGATGGAAGCTCGCCGTTGAGGAGCAGGTAGGACACTTCCATGAAGCTAGACTGCTCGGCAAGCTGGCCGATGGGGTAGCCGCGATGCAGCAGTACGCCTTCGTCGCCATCGATGAAGGTGAGCGCGCTTTCGCAGGCTGCCGTCGACGTGAAGCCCGGATCGAACGTGAACCGGTCGGTCTGGCCATAGAGCTTGCGGATGTCGATCACGTCCGGTCCCATGCTGCCCTTCAGCACCGGATAGTCGAAATCAGAGCCCCCCACGTTCAGCTTTGCCTGATCACCCACCACAACTACTCCTCAAGTTGACCGGCTGCCGCCGGAATGCCCTGCGCGGCAAGCCGCGCGAGGCTTTCGTCCCGACCAAGCAGAACCAGAACATCGAAAATCCCCGGCGAAGTCGTCTGCCCTGTCAGCGCTGCCCGCATCGGCTGGGCAAGCTTGCCCAGGCCGAGTCCGAGCCCCTCCGCCATCGCCTTGAGACTGGCTTCGAGCGCCTCGCTTGTCCAGTCCGTTTCCTGCCCGAGCCGCGATTTGATGGATCCGAGCAGCGCGCGCGCCTCGTCAGTCAGCAGCGCCTGCGCCTTCTCTTCCATTGGTAGTGGACGCTTTGCGAACAGGAACGAGGCGCCGCGCGCCAGATCGCCCAGGTCGCGGGCGCGCACTTTCAGCACGGGCATAGCGCGGGTCAACAGGTCCGCGTCGACATCGGCCGCCACAAGCGGCGCGGTCAGTTCGGCAAGGCGGGCATCATCTGCCTCGCGCAGGTAGTGGCCGTTGAGGTTCTGGAGCTTGGCGAGGTCGAAGCGCGAAGGCGCCTTGCCGACATGGCCGATCTCGAACCATTCGATCGCCTGCTCGCGGCTGATGATCTCGTCATCGCCGTGGCCCCAGCCGAGGCGGAGCAGGTAATTGAACAGTGCCTCGGGCAGGATGCCCAGTTCGTCTCGGTAGGCATCGACGCCGAGCGCCCCGTGACGCTTGGACAGCTTTGCCCCGTCGGCGCCGTGGATCAGCGGAACGTGGGCATAGACTGGGATCGGCCAGTTCATTGCGTGGATGATGACCAACTGGCGGAAGGCGTTGTTCAGGTGGTCGTCGCCCCGAATCACATGAGTGACGCCCATGTCGTGATCGTCGACGACAACCGCGAGCATGTAGGTTGGGGTGCCGTCCGAACGCAGCAGCACGAAATCGTCGATTTCCGCGTTGGCGACCGTGACCGTGCCCTGGACTTCGTCCTGGATGGTGGTTTCGCCCTCGCGCGGGGCCTTGATGCGCACGACAAAGGGCGCGCCTTCAGGCCAGCTGGCAGGATCGGCATCGCGCCATTCGCTGTCGATGCGGAAGGGCTGGCGTTCTTCCTGTGCCTTCGCGCGGCGGGCGGCCAGTTCCTCGCCCGTGAGATAACAGCGATAGGCATGGCCAGCTGTCAGCAGGGCGTTCGCGACCTGGGCATGGCGGTCCGAGCGGGCGAACTGGAACACGGGCGGCTCGTCTCCCGCCAGTCCAAGCCATTCAAGCCCGTCGAAGATCGCCGCGATGGCGGATTCGGTCGAGCGCGCGCGGTCGGTGTCCTCGATCCGCAGAAGGTAGGTGCCGCCATGGTGGCGGGCGAAGAGCCAGTTGAACAGCGCCGTGCGCGCGCCGCCGATGTGCAGATAGCCGGTGGGCGAAGGCGCGAACCGCGTCACAACGGGGCCGCGCGCGCCAGCCGGCGCCATCGCCATGCCCTTGCCCGCTTCCGTCACGCTATCGCTTGCCTTCATTCCTGCCTTCCTGTCCAATGCCCGGCATGGCGAGCAAAGCCGCATCACCCCACGCAGGAAGCGCGCCGGTGCTTGCGGGCGCTGCACTGCAACATGGCCCTTGGCGCAGCTATGCCGGCTTGTCCAGAGCGTGCGCGGCGACCGAGCGCTTTCTTTCCCACGCTGGCTTCGATCGCGGGCCGTGGCTGGCGGTTGCCTTCGCAGTGGGGATCGCCGGCTGGTTCATGCTGGGCAATGCCTGGCAGTGGGCTGCGGCGCTTGTGGGTATGGCCGGGCTGTCGTTGGCAGCGGTGGGTGCGCTGCGGCAGGACGGCGCCTATCCGTACTTGCGCCAGTTGCTGATCGTCTTGCCGTTGATGATTGCGGCCGGGCTGGTCGGCGTGTGGAGCAAGTCCGTGCTGGTCGGCGTTCCCGCCATAGAGCGCCCCGTCGTGGCCACGCTGACCGGGACCGTGCTGTCGCGCGAGGAGCGGGTCGCCGAAGGGCGGGTGAGGCTGGTCCTTGCCACGCATGCCCCGGCTGACGGGCGCACCATCCGGGTGCGTATCAATCTCGACAGGAAGCACGACCGGCCGGGGCTTGCCGAGACGAGCCGCATCCGGGTGAAGGCACGGCTGATGCCGCCCGCGCCGCCGCTGCTCCCCGGCGGCTACGACTTCGCGCGGACGGCGTGGTTCAAGGGACTCGCGGCAACGGGCTCCGCTCTCGGTCCGGTCGAGGTTGTCGAAGGCCCGCACGGCGGCCTCAGTCTTGGCGGCTTGCAAGCGTCTCTCTCGCGCCATGTGCGCGAGAACCTTGCCGGATCGAGCGGGGCCATCGCGGCGACCCTGGCGAGCGGTGATCGCGGCGCGATTGCGCCTGCCGACGATCAGGCGATGCGGGATGCGGGCCTCGCCCACTTGCTCTCGATCAGCGGGCTGCACGTCAGCGCCGTTGTGGGCGCGGCCTATGTGCTGGCGTTGCGGCTGCTGGCGCTTTGGCCGTGGCTGACGCTGCGCGTGCGCCTGCCGCTGGTCGCGGCGGCAAGTGGGGCGCTTGCAGGCATTGCCTACACGCTTGTGACCGGAGCAGAGGTGCCGACAGTGCGCTCATGCATCGCGGCGCTTCTGGTGCTTGGCGCGCTGGCGCTGGGGCGGCAGCCGCTGTCGATGCGGATGATCACCGTGGCGGCACTGTTCGTCATGCTGTTCTGGCCCGAGGCGGTGGTCGGGCCCAGCTTCCAGATGAGTTTTTCCGCAGTGATCGCCATTGTGGCGCTGCATCAGGCGGCCCCCATCCGGGCGTTTCTGGCACCCCGCGAGGAAAGTCTGCTCAGGCGCGGTGGGCGGCACGTGGCGATGCTGTTCCTCACCGGTTTGGTCATCGAATGCGCGCTGATGCCGATCGGCCTCTACCATTTCCACCGCGCCGGGGTCTACGGATCGCTCGCGAATCTCGTTGCCATTCCGCTGACCACTCTCGTCACCATGCCGCTTATTGCCGTGGCTCTGGTGCTCGATCTGGTGGGCGCGGGCACGCCGGCGTGGTGGCTCACGGGCCAATCGCTCGACCTTCTGCTGGCGATGGCGCACTTTGTTGCGTCGCGGCCCGGCGCGGTGACCATGCTGCCCGCGTTCGGCGCAGGCGGCGTGCTGCTGGCGGCCTTGGGCGGATTGTGGCTCGCCCTGTGGAGCGGGCGCGTGCGCCTGCTGGGCCTCGTCCCGGCCGCGCTTGGGTTCTGCTGGATGGCACTGCAATCCCCGCCGGATCTGCTGATTTCCGGTGACGGACGGCATGTCGGCATCGTGGAAAAAGGCGAGCTGGTGCTCCTGCGCAGCGGCAAGGAAGGGTTTGCGCAGGAGACTCTGGCCGAACTCGCCGGCATGCGCGGCGCGCCGCGGCGCATAGAGACGCTCCCCGGCGCGCGCTGCAACCGTGATTTCTGCACGGCCCGGTTGGTGAGGGGGGGGCTGGAGCGCGAAGGACGCGCCTGGAACCTGCTGCTCTCGCGCGGGAAGGTCAATGTCCCTGAGCGTGCGCTCTTTCAGGCTTGCGCCGCATCGGACATCGTCATTTCGGACCGCTGGCTGCCATCCAGTTGCCGCCCCCGCTGGTTCAAGGCCGACAAGTCCACGTTGAGGCGAACCGGAGGCCTGTCGATCAATCTGGAGCAAGGACTCGTCCGCACCGTTGCCGAGGACCAGGGCGAGCACGGCTGGTGGCGCACGGCCGCTCCCTTCCGGCGCGTCGAGTTTCCAGGAAAAGGCAGCGGAACAACGGCGAGAACCCGGGAGCCTCCGCAATTGGGCGGACCCCCGGACGTTGCGGCAACGTCCGCTGCGCTCGTTCGGGCAAATACGTCCGCTGTTATCCCGTAACAGCCGCAGTCAAGTGCCGCCGCCCTCAGTGATAACGGCGCAGCAGCCCCGCGAGCTTGCCCTGGACCTGCACTTCGCCCGGCTTGTAGACTTGCGGCTCATAGGCGGAGTTTGCCGGATCGAGCCGCACCATGCCGCCCTCGCGGCGAAGGTACTTGAGAGTGGCTTCCTCGCCCCGGACGAGAGCCACGACAATTTCACCATCGCGTGCAGTATCTGTGCGGCGAACCAATGCGTAATCCCCATCGAGAATGCCGGCTTCGATCATCGAATCACCAGATACTTCAAGCGCATAGTGCTCACCCGCTCCGAGGAGAGCAGCAGGCACCGGCAGCATCGCCTGACCTTCCAACGCCTCGATCGGGACGCCGGCGGCGATCCGGCCGTGCAGCGGGATCTCGATCACATCGTTCGCCGGCTCAGGACGAGACAACGCAGGCTTCAGAACGGCGACCCCGGCATTGCTGTTGGCCCCATTGCTCGCCAGAGCGCGCGGCGCAGTCCGAACCGGCGCATTCTCAGGCTGTTTGAGCACTTCAAGCGCGCGCGCGCGGTTGGGCAGGCGGCGGATGAAACCGCGTTCCTCAAGCGCGGAGATCAGGCGGTGCACGCCCGACTTCGACTTGAGATCGAGCGCGTCCTTCATTTCCTCGAACGATGGGGAAATGCCCGTCTCCTCAAGCCTCGCCTGGATGAACCGGATCAGTTCATGCTGTTTGCGCGTCAGCATCTGCACATTCCCTTCGTTAGGGGCCCTCTACAGGGCCGATCCGGAACGTCTGGTCCGGTTCGTGAACGAACAAGGAACAATTAAGCAACAATCAGCGCCGCGTCAACAGCTTCCGTCACCCAGCAGGAATATCGAAACGGTGCCGCCTGCCTCCACCGCCTGCGCACCGGCTGCCCGGTCAATCAGCACGTTGCTCACGGCCAGCGAGCTGAGCGCGCCGCTGTCCTGCAAGTTGCGCGGCGTGACCGATAGGCCGTCCCACGATGCCCGCAGGAACTCGCGCCGCGATCCGCCCGCGCCCATTGGCGTTGCAAGGACTGACCGAACGGTGCGCGGCAGGGGGCATGCCGCGCCGAGCAGGCAGCGCACGAGCGGCAGGAGGAACAGGAATGCCGTGACGTGACAGGAAACCGGATTGCCTGGCAGGCCAAGGACGATCTGGCGGCGCCTTACGATAGTCCGCGTCGCGACGAGCAGCGGCTTGCCGGGTTTGATCGCGACGCGCCAGAAGTCGAGGCTTGCGCCCGCCGCTTCGAGCGCGGGGCGGATGAGATCGTGATCACCGACCGAGGCGCCGCCGGTGGTGACGACAATGTCGGCATGGCGCGATGCCTCCAGCGCCGCGCCCAATGCGTCGAGGTTGTCGGCCACCGGACCGAGCCGTTCGACCTCGCAGGGCAGGGCGGCGAGCATGGCGGCAAGCATCGCGCCGTTGCTGGCGGGGATCTGGTGGGGCGGGCAATCCTCGCAGTCCTCCGCAAGCTCGTCGCCGCTGTCGATGATGATCACGCGCGGGGGGCGGCGAACCGCAAGCAGACGGTGCCCCGCTGAGATCGCCAGTGCGATCTGCGCCGGGCCGATGCGGGCTCCAGCGGTGAGGACTTCCTCGCCGCTGCGGAAATCGAGCCCGGTCCGGCGGATGTGCTTGCCAGGAGGATGCGGCGGATCACCTGTCAGTTCAATGGTTTCATCCGCCTTTCTCAGGTCCTCCTGAAGAATGACCGCGCCCGCGGCTTGCGGCAGAACCGCACCGGTCGAGATGCGGATGGCCTCTCCGCGCGCGACTACACCGCCGAACGGATGACCGGCCGCGCTCTCCCCCGCGATGCGCCACGGCCCGGCAAGGTCGTCTTCCAGCACGGCATACCCGTCCATCGCCGACAGGTCCTGCGAAGGCTGGGTGCGGCTGGCGATGACCGGCGCGGCGAGATAGCGGCCGAGCGCCGATGCGGTATCGACCCGCTCAACTGGCAGGCCCTCTGCAAGCGTGAGCAGCCGGGCCTGTGCCTCTTCCAGCGTCAGCGGCGGCGGTTTCACGGCTGCGCGCTCATTGAGCAGGAGCACGCCATGTGCCGGACTTCCCGCCGCGCTTTTCGACCAGGTGGACGCCTTCGATGATCATCGCCTTGTCGATTGCCTTGGCCATATCGTAGATTGTAAGAAGTGCGATGGAAACAGCTGTCATCGCTTCCATTTCCACGCCGGTCCTGCCGGTCAAGGAAGCACTTGCCGTTGCGCGTACCGCCCTTTCTTCAAGAGCGAAATCAACAGTCACCGCATCGAGCGCGAGCGGGTGGCAAAGCGGGATTAGCTCCGCCGTCTTCTTTGCGGCCATGATCCCTGCGATTCGCGCGGCGGCGAGAACATCGCCCTTTGGCACAGTTCCTGAAGAAATTGCGGCAAGTCCTTCGGTTGACATGGTAATCCGGCCCGACGCAATGGCCACGCGGGCGGTCTCCGGTTTGCCGCCGACATCGACCATGCGCGCGTGGCCATGTTCGTCCAGATGGGTGAGCCCTGACATGCCGGCGTTCATGCCAGAACTTTCCGGCGGGCGACAAGGACTAACGCGCCGCCCGCGCAGACAAAGACCCCCGCAGCAGGGCCGCGGGGGTCTCGTCGCCAGTCCACTCGCTCTGGCTGAAGCGTTACCAGAAGAAGTCGTGAATCACGTCCACCACTTCGCCGTCGTAGATGTTCACGAGCAGCGCATCGTCATAATACCGGACCCAGCGATAAGGCCCGTAAGCTTGCGGTAGCCTGTACATCCACGGATCCTCGATCAGGTAGCGGCTGCTGAAGAACATGTTGTCGAGATAGAACCCGATCGACAGTCGCCGGTAGCTGTAGTTCCGGTAGGGGGCATAATAGCGGCCAAGCCGGTAGACGTCGCGATTGTGGCGCCGATAGCTCGACCAGTCGTAGCGATTGTCACGCCGCCAGTCACGACTCCAGCGGCGATCGTCGCGGTTCGCATGCCGGTTGTCGCCGCGCCAGCGCTGTACGTTGCCGCCATCGCGCCAGTTGTTGTCGCGGTCACGCCAGTTTCCGTCGCGCCGGCCGTCGCGGTCCTGATCGTAGGATCGACCATCGCGCGAGTAGGTGCGGTTGCGGCTGCCATCGGAATAGGTGCCACCTCGCTGCGACCAGCTGCGGTTCTGGCGCCGGTCCTGTCCGGATGTGGACGGAGCGGCTGGCGAAGTATCTGCCCGTGGCTGGCCGTTCCAGCGCTGTCCGGTCTGTGGCTGGCCGTTCCAGCGCCGCTCAGGCTGAGCCTCGCCGTTCCAGCGCTGACTGCGCTGCGTATAGCCGTTCCAGCGCTGGCCATCGCCGCGCGGCGCTTGCTGGACCGTGCTGCCCTGCGAGCGTGATGCGCGATTGCTCAAGCCGGGATTGGACTGAGCCGTCGACGGGGCCGGGCGCGCGCGGTCTGCGTGGGGCCGGTAGGGCCGCGTTTCGCCTTGGCGCCATGCGCCGCCGCCGGACGGGCTGGACGGCTGGCTGACCTGGCCGCCCCCATTGCGCCCATGCCCGCCGCCGTGTCCGCGGCCATGCTCCTGCGCTATGGCGGGGGTTGCTGCCAGCGCGAGAACCGCTGTGAGGGCGGCGATCGCGGTTCCTGCCAGACCTTCTTTATTTTTCAATGTCATCTCTCGTCTCCACCGCCTTGCCCGAAAGGGCCGCGATCATGGAGCCGGTCTATGCGAGTCGCGCTGAGCGCTTGCTGAACCGCCCGGATGGCCTTTCGTTCATCTTCAGCCGCGGAATTCTGTCAGAAGGCGTCAGCGGGTCAGCTTCTTGTAGGCAAGGCGCGTCGGGCGGTCGGCCGCATCGCCCAGCCGGCGGCGCTTGTCTTCTTCGTAAGCCGCGAAGTTGCCTTCGAACCATTCGACGTGGCTGTCGCCCTCGAAAGCGAGAATATGGGTCGCCAGCCGGTCGAGGAAGAAGCGATCGTGGCTGATGACCACGGCGCAGCCCGCGAAGTTCTCGATCGCGTCTTCCAACGCGGCCAGCGTCTCGACGTCGAGGTCGTTGGTCGGCTCGTCGAGCAGGAGGACGTTGCCGCCAGCCTTGAGCATCTTTGCCATGTGGACGCGGTTGCGTTCGCCGCCCGAAAGCTTGCCGACGTTCTTCTGCTGGTCCGCGCCCTTGAAGTTGAACGCGCCGACGTAGGCCCGCGTGCTCGTCTCCTGCTTGTTGACAGTCATGTAGTCGTGCCCGCCGGAGATTTCTTCCCAGACGTTGTTCTTCGGGTTCAGGTCATCGCGGCTCTGGTCGACGAAGCCAAGATGGACGGTCGAGCCGATCTCGATAGTGCCTTCGTCGGGCTGCTCCTTGCCGGTGATGAGGCGGAACAGTGTGGACTTGCCCGCGCCGTTCGGCCCGATCACCCCAACGATGCCGCCAGGCGGCAGCGTGAACGAGAGATCCTCGAACAGGAGCTTGTCGCCGTAAGCCTTGGTCAGGCCCTTGGCCTCGATCACCTTGCCGCCGAGTCGTTCGGGCACCTGGATGACGATCTGTGCCTTCCCGGCAATGCGGCTGTCCTGCGCGTTCTGGAGTTCCTCGAACTTGCGGATACGCGCCTTGGACTTGGTCTGGCGGGCGGCGGGAGTCTGCCGGATCCACTCAAGTTCGCGCTGGAGCGCCTTCTGCTTGCCGCTCTCCTCGCGGTCCTCCTGCTCAAGGCGCT
>JBEIPK010000062.1:0-6080 GCA_040377095.1 Novosphingobium sp. | reverse complement strand
GGCGTCATCACGATCGAGGAAGCCAAGTCGTTCGAAACCGAAATGGATGTCGTTGAAGGCATGCAGTTCGACCGCGGCTACCTGTCCCCCTATTTCATCACCAACGCCGACAAAATGGTCTGCGAGATGGACAGCCCCTTCATCCTCTTCTTCGAGAAGAAACTCAGCAACCTGCAAACCATGCTGCCGATCCTCGAAGCTGTTGTTCAGTCGGGCAAGCCCCTGCTGATCATCGCGGAAGACGTCGAAGGCGAAGCGCTTGCAACATTGGTCGTCAACAAGCTGCGTGGCGGCCTGAAAGTCGCTGCCGTCAAGGCACCTGGCTTCGGTGATCGCCGCAAAGCGATGCTCGAAGACATGGCGATCCTCACCGGTGGCCAGGTCATCTCCGAGGAAGTCGGCCGCAAGCTGGACAGCGTCACGCTGAACGATCTTGGTCACGCCCGCCGCGTCGTTTCGACCAAGGACGAGACCACCTTCGTTGAAGGCTCCGGTGACGAGGCCGCGATCAAGGGCCGCGTCGAGCAGATCCGCGCCCAGATCGAGACCACGACCAGCGACTATGACCGCGAGAAGCTCCAGGAGCGTCTGGCCAAGCTGGCTGGCGGCGTGGCCGTCATCAAGGTCGGCGGCGCCACCGAAGTCGAGGTCAAGGAGCGCAAGGACCGCGTCGACGACGCGCTTCACGCGACCCGCGCCGCAGTCGAGGAAGGCATCGTCCCCGGCGGCGGCACCGCGCTGCTCTATGCGACCAAGGCGCTTGAGGGCATGAAGGGCGCCAACGACGACCAGACCCGCGGCATCGACATCGTCCGCAAGGCGATCCTCGCTCCCGTGCGCCAGATCGCGGCCAATGCGGGCCACGACGGCGCGGTCGTCTCGGGCAACCTGCTGCGCGAAGGTGACGAGACCAAGGGCTTCAACGCCCAGACCGACACCTACGAAAACCTCGTCGCGGCCGGTGTCATCGACCCGACCAAGGTCGTGCGCACCGCGCTGCAGGACGCAGCTTCGGTTGCCGGCCTGCTGATCACGACGGAAGCCGCGATCAGCGAGAAGCCCGACGACAAGCCCTCGATGCCTGCCATGCCCGGCGGCATGGGCGGCATGGGCGACATGGGCTTCTAACAAGCAACGGACACACTGCGCGGGCCGGAAGGCCTGCCGGAAATGGGGCCGGGGGAGCGATCTTCCGGCCCTTTTCGTTGCCGCCTGCCCTGCAAGACAGTGCAGGCTCATCATGTTTTCAACATCTTGACTGGAACAGTTCCGCATTTTCCCGCATATTTGCGGCGGCTCATCGTATCGCGATTGCCGGCAAGGACTTGCCGGTTAAGGCAGTGCAAAGACTTTGTGGGATATATCGGGCTGATGACGAGTTCTCGCGGAAACACCGGAAGCGCCAGTCGGCTGGCAAGGATCGGCAGTGTCGTTGCCGCAATCAGCGCATTGTTCGCGCCGCTGCACGCGGCCAGCGCCGGCGATCTGGAATCCGCATTTGACCGGGCATTGGGCGCCGCCGCAAGGCCCGTTCCCCTCGTTGAACGGCCCGCGCCGCGCTATCAATCGATGCTCGAGGCGCAGGTTGCCTCCCTGGCCAGTGCCGATCAGGGGCGCATCGGCGTCGCGGCGCTCGATCTTGGCAGTGGCCGCAGCTTGCAGGTGCTGGGCGACCAGCCTTTCCCGCTTGCCAGCACCAGCAAGATAGCGATCGTGGCTACCTATCTCGACGGCGTTGACCGCGGGATCTATGCGATGGACGCGCAGTATCCGCTGCTCGTGCCGGTGCCTTCGCGCAAGCTCGCCGGCCCTGTCGCGCCGGTCCGTCCCGGCCAGATGCTCTCCGCGCAAAGCCTGATCGAACTCGCCCTGACGCGCAGCGACAATCAGGCGACCGACGCCTTGCTGGCCGCTGTCGGCGGGCCGGGCGCCGTCAACCGCTGGCTTTCGAAGGCAGGGGTGAACGATTTCCGCATCGACCGCGATATCGCAACCCTGGTTCGCGACGACGGGATTGTCGATCCTGCCCACGCAGTCGAAAAGCGGGATGCCGCAACGCCGCTCGCGATGGTTCGCCTGCTGACCGGGCTTTACCGGGGAGACTGGCTGAGCGCTGAAAGCCGCACGTTCCTGCTCGGCACAATGGAGCGCTGCGTGACCGGCAAGAAGCGCATTCCGGCGCTGCTCCCCGCCGGCACGATCGTTGCGCACAAGACGGGTTCGCTCAACAACACCTCGAGCGACGTCGGCATCATCCAGATGCCCGATGGCCGCGCCGTGGCCGTAGCGATCTATGTGACGGGCCAGGGCACCCGCGCCAACCGCGAGGCACGCATCGCTTCGATCAGCCGGGCGATCTATGACGGCTACTACGCGCAGCCCGGCCACGCACGCGTCGCGACGGCCCGCTGAGCGCGCTTTCCAGCGGAGCTTATTTCTACTGCACAGTGCGGGACGCGTGAGGCTCTTTGGGCGGTCGCCGATCCGCGCCACACCAAGTTGCGGGATCACGCCACGCCCGCGCACGAAAAAGGGCGCGTGAACCGCAGTTCCCGCGCCCTTTCTAGAATTACCGATGCGGTAATGCTTAGTGAGCGGCTTCCGAAGCAGCGGCAGCAGCGTCCGAAGCAGCGCCAGCAGCAGCACCGGCAGCGGCGGCAGCAGCGTCGCCAGCGGCGTCAGCAGCACCCGAAGCAGCGCCCATGGCGTCGCTAGCGGCTTCCGAACCGGCAACAGCAGCGTCGCTCGCCATGTCGGCAGCGTCCGAAGCAGCGGCGTCAGCAGTGGCTTCAGCAGCTTCTTCCGTCTTGTTCGAGCAGGCCGAGAGAGCGAGAACGCCAGCGGCGGCTGCAGCAGCGAGAACGATCTTGCGCATGTATGGTATTCCTTGAACAGCGAGTGGACCACGCACGGCACGAGACCGCGCGGAAAGCCAACCATGACGGTAGACTTCGCGCGTCAATTAATCGCCTTGGGGCGATGATGCAAGCAATACTCGCTGTCCACAGCTTTAGAGTCGTGCGGAGGCAGAGTTCCTCTAGGCCACAATTGTGACCAAGTTGTGGCGAGAATGCCCGAAAACGGGCACATTGCGCGCAAAGGCTGACGCGGGCTCCAGGGCTTGCTAACAGTGGGGCGATGCAGCCCAGACAGCACCTCTACCTCGTCGATGGTTCGGCCTATATCTTCCGAGCCTATCACCGTCTTCCGGCCCTGACCGATCCGCAAGGCACGCCGGTCGGCGCCGTCTATGGCTATACGACGATGCTGTGGAAGCTGGCGGATGACCTGCACAAGGCCGACGGACCGACGCATCTGGCCGTGATCCTCGACAAGGCCAGCAAGTCGTTCCGCAACGACCTGTATGAGCATTACAAGGCCAATCGGCCGCCGCCGCCTGAGGACCTCGTTCCACAGTTCCCGCTGATTCGCGACGCCACGCGGGCCTTTTCTCTGCCCTGCATCGAGGAGGACAATCTCGAGGCGGACGACCTCATTGCGTCTTACGCGCGCGAGGCCACGCGGCGCGGCTGGGACGTGACCATCGTCTCGTCCGACAAGGACCTCATGCAACTCGTCGGCCGCTGCGTCCCGGCGGACGGCGGCGAGGACGCCTGCATCGACATGCTGGACACGATGAAGAACCAACGCATCGACGTGCCCGAGGTGATCGAGAAATTCGGCGTCCCACCCGAGAAGGTCGGCGATGTCCTCGCGCTCATGGGCGATTCGGTGGACAACATCCCCGGCATCTTCGGGATCGGACCAAAGACGGCGAGCAAACTGATCCAGGACCATGGCGACCTTGAATCCGCGCTCGCTGCCGCGCCTGCGATGAAACCGGGCAAGCTGCGCGAGCGACTGATCGAAGGCGTGGAGATGGCCCGCCTCTCGCGCCAGCTGGTCCAGCTCAGGGAGGACTGCGATCTTCCGATGTCTCTCGACGATTTCAGGCTCGATGCCATTCCGCCGAAGCCTTTGGCCGCGTTTCTGGAAAAACACGGATTTACCAGTCTGCTCAAGCGGCTGGGCGCAGGAGCAGGCAGCCCATCCGCGATGACGCGGCTCCACCCTGCCAAACCGGTGACGGCGGGTGTCGCGGCGCCGGTGGAGGGCAGCCGCCAGCCGCTGCCCGAAATGCCGGCGATTGATCGAGCCGGCTATGCGTGCGTGACCAGCTTGCCCGCGCTGGAGGCGTGGATCGCGCGGGCCTTCGCGGCGCGGCTGGTGGCGCTCGATACCGAGACCAGCTCGATCGACGCGATGCGCGCCGAACTTGCCGGGATCAGCCTGGCGCTTGGACCCAATAATGCCTGCTACATACCGCTCGGCCATCTGAACGAAGGCGGCGGCGGCAGTGACATGTTCTCGACCGCGCCCGAGCAGATCGACAGGGCCACTGCGCTCGCCCGCCTCAAGCCGCTGCTGGAAAGCGACGCGGTGATGAAGGTCGGACACAACATCAAGTACGACATCAACATCCTCGCCCGGAACGGCATTGCGGTCGCGCCCGTCGATGACACCATGATCCTCAGCTTCTGCCTCGATGCCGGACGCCAGATGGACGAAATCGGCATCGGCGGCATCGGCGGCGGGCACGGCATGGACGAGCTGGCGCAGCGCCATCTTGGGCACACCACGCTGACCTTCAAGGACATCTGCGGCAGCGGCAAGAAGCAGATCCCGTTCGGCGAAGTGCCGCTTGACCGCGCCACCGAGTATGCCGCCGAGGACGCCGACGTCACCTGGCGGCTGCATGCGCTGCTGCGCCCGCGCCTTGCCGAGGAAGCGGCGAGCCGGATTTACGAGCGGGTCGACCGGCCGCTCATCCCGGTCGTCGCGGCCATGGAGCGCGCCGGCATCAAAGTTGACGCCGCGCGTCTGGCGACACTCTCCGGCCAGTTCGCGGCGGCCATCGGGGAGCTGGAGGGCGAGATCTTCGGCCTGTGCGGGCAGAGCTTCACCATCGGCAGCCCCAAGCAACTGGGCGATATCCTGTTCGAAAAGCTGGGCTACAAGGGCGGGCGCAAGGGCAAGAGCGGCCAGTATTCGACTGATCAGGCCATCCTCGAAGGCCTCGCCGCAGCCAAGGACCAGGGAGTGGGGGCCAAGGTCGCCGCCAAGGTGCTCGAATGGCGGCAGCTGTCCAAGCTACGCTCGACGTATACCGAAGCGTTGCAGGCCGCGATCAACCCCGCGACGGGCCGCGTCCACACCAGCTACAGCCTTGTCGGCGCGCAGACCGGGCGGCTGTCCTCGACCGATCCCAACCTGCAGAACATCCCGATCCGTACCGAACTGGGCCGACAGATTCGTGATGCCTTCGTGGCCGAGCCGGGCAATGTGCTGCTCGCAGCCGACTACAGCCAGATCGAGCTGCGGCTGGCTGCGCACATGGCCGACGTGCCTGAACTGAAGGATGCCTTCGCGCGCGGGGAGGACATTCACGCCCGCACCGCGAGCGAAATGTTTGGCCATGTCGACCGCGATACGCGCGCGCGGGCCAAGACGATCAATTTCGCCATTCTCTATGGCATTTCGCGCTGGGGACTGGGCGGCCGTCTGGGCGTGACGGCGGACGAGGCGCAGGCGATGATCGACCGCTATTTCGAGCGGTTTCCCGGCATACAGCGCTATATCGTCCACACGCTCGAACAAGTGCGCGAATGCGGCTATTCGCAGACGCTGTTCGGCCGCAAGACGTGGTTTCCGCGCATCGGATCGAAGAACCAGGCGGAGCGCCAGGGCAGCGAGCGTGCCGCGATCAATGCGCCGATCCAGGGGACCAGCGCCGACATCATCAAGCGGGCAATGGCGCGCATGGGGCCGGCATTGGCTGACGCTGGGCTGCAGAACGTGCGGATGCTGCTCCAGGTCCATGACGAACTGGTCTTCGAACTGCCGGAAGGCGATGTGGCCGCAGCCTCCCCGGTGATCGAGCGCGTAATGGCCGAAGCGGCGCTGCCTTCGGTCCGGCTCGACGTTCCGCTCGGCATCGACATCGGCACAGGTGCAAGCTGGGGCGCGGCGCATTGATCGAAGACGCGCTGCACTCGGCGGGTACCGTCGCCAACGCCGCC
>JBEIPK010000020.1:0-38747 GCA_040377095.1 Novosphingobium sp. | reverse complement strand
GGTCTCGTCCGGGCGCTGCTGGGCCACGTGCCGGTGCGGCACACGACGGACGGGGTGACCTCGACGCTGCTGCTGGCGCGCGCGGGCAATGTGGCGCTTTCGCTCGTTGCCGTCGACGGTGCGGGGCTCGCCCGGCGGCCCGCGCCGATCACGGCCGATTTCAGCCCCCGCGAGAGCTTGGAGCACATCCTTGCCGGCGAAGGCGACGCCGAACTGGTCGAGCGGCGCAGCGTTCCAGACAGCCATGCCGACCTGCGCCGCCGCGCCATCCGCCTTCAGCCCGGCAAGGTCATCTGCCGCGATGCCGAACGCCAGTCGCTGCTGCTGCGCGGCGTGCGGGGCTGCCTGGTTTCGCTGCGTCTCCAGCGCCGCCGCAAGGCGGCGGGCGAGACCCGCGAATACAGGCTCGACGACGGCGCGCTGGTTCATCTCGCAGCCGGCAATCCGCGCGACAGCCGCGTCGAACTGATGCTGGCGCTGCTGGGCCGCATGGGGCGAACCGACGCGGCGCCGCTCGCCGCCGGGATCGCGCGCGGCCAAGGCGGCGATGCCCTGCGATGGCAGGCCCTTCGCGAATGCATCGCGCTCGACACCCTCACCGGCGTAAGCGCCCTGATGGCGGTAGCTGCCCGCGCCGCCGACAGTCTTTCCGCCCCGGCACAAGCGCTGCGCGCGCAGCTTGTCTCGGCCTATCCCCAGCTTGCGGATGTCGCGCCATGACAAGAACCATCGACGTCGAGGACACAGCCGCCAACGGGCTTGGAGAGTGTGTCGAGGCGCTGGTCTCGCGTCCGTTCAGGCCCGCCGAGGAAGGCAGCCTGCTCCACGCGGCAAAAGCGCTGCGGCGGCTGGGCAATGATCGCAGCTTCCTGGGCGACATGATTGTCGCCGAACTGGCCGACCACCACCGGGAGGAGACCGAGGGCAACAGCTACGGCCCGCAGGTCATCATGCTGCATCCCCCCGGCGCGCACCCCGATTTCTTCATCCGCGCCAACATCTGGCCCTCGGAAAACGAACACATGATGCGTGCCAGCGGCGGGGCGAGCTTCGTCTACGGGCTGCCGCACGATCACAACTTCGATTTCCTGACGCTGGGCTATTTCGGGCCGGGCTACTGGAGCGAATACTACGAGTACGACTACGAGAGCGTCGCGGGCTATGCGGGGGAGCCGGTGGCGCTGCTTCCCGCCGGGCGGCACCGGCTGGAGGAAGGGCGCATCCTGCACTACCGCGCACACCGCGATGTCCACGCCCAGTTTCCGGCCGAATCGCTCTCCGTCACGCTCAACATCATGCACACCAGCGGCGCGCAGGGGTGGCTCGACCAGTACCGCTTCGATTGCGACGCGGGCCGCATCGGCGCCATCATCAGTCCGGGGTCCAGCGAGGTGTTCCTGCGCATCGCGGCGGGCCTTGGCGGGGCCGAATCGCTCGATCTCACCGAGCGCTTCGCCGGCATGCACCCCAGCGACCGGATGCGGCTCGCGGCGTGGGAAGCATTGGCCTCCCGCGAGGTCCACGAGGAGACTCGCGACGCCGTCTGGCGGCGGGCGGAGAGCTGTGGCAGCCGGCTGGTCGCGGGTGAGGCGCAGGTCCGCCGGCGCGCGCTGGCCGCCTAAATCGCGCTTCCGGTCAGCCCATCGATCGCGCTTTGCAGGATAACCGCCGCGGCGGCGGAATCGATGCGTTCGGCCCGCCTTGCGCGGCTCATGTCCTGATCGATCAGTCCGCGCTCGGCGCTCGCGGTTGACCAGCGCTCGTCCCATAAGAGGATGGGAAGGCCAAGCGCGGACAGGTTTCGCGCATAGGCCCTGCTCGCCTGGCTGCGGGGGCCTTCCGATCCGTCCATGTTGAGCGGCAGTCCGATAACCACGCCCGTCACGCTCCGCTCCGCGATCAATGCGGCGATGAGCGCCTTGTCGGCGGTGAACTTGCCGCGCTTGAGAGTCTTGCCCGGCGAGGCAAAGCGCCAGCCCGCGTCGCAGAACGCGGTACCGATCGTCTTGGTGCCAAGATCGAGTCCGATCAGCGCGCCTCCTTTTTCCAACGCACCGCGAAAGGCCTGCGCGCTTGGCGTGATCAGGGCTTCCATGCGAGCGTCCGCCGCCTGAAATCCTCGCGCAGGTTTTGCCAGAACAGTGGGATGTCATAGACATGGTAGTTGTTGCCCGGCGGCACGTACGGCCCCATCTCGGGCGGCGGGCCGATCAACAGGAGGCCGGAGGAATCGCAGCGCGCGGGTACGGCGCCTGGCCTGAGTACGCCTTTCGACAGGTCCTTTGACGGGAACAGCGTGCCGGTGTTGGCGCTGGCCGGGGCGCTTGCGCCCATCCTCCCGGTCAGCGGATTGGTGCAGAGCGGCGCCGCGTCCATGCGGGGCTTGCCGTTCAGCGCCGTGGCGGCCGGGATGCCGCGCTTGAAGTCGGCCGGCTCGGCCGGTTCGGCAAAACTGTTCCAGCTGAGCACGCAGCCGGTCTGTTCGGGATCGTCGCAGGCGGGCAGGCCCATCGCGGGCAGGTCATGCGCGATGCTGACCGGCCATCCGACGACATAAGCGGCCACGATGCGCCGGGCCAGGGGCTTTCCCGCGACCCGGTCGCGCAGCAATTGCATCACCATCAGCGCGCCCTGGCTGTGACCCGCAAGCACGATGGGGGTGGCTTCGGGCACTTGCGCGGCAAAGTGATCGAAGGCCAGGGTCACGTCGCCATAGGCAACATCGACCGCGCGCCGTGCCGAAGGGTCGCTTGAGAGGAATGCGCCAAACGCCGCCTGCCGGTAGCGCGGCGCCCAGAGCGCTGGCGTGCCATTGAACGGGCTGGCAAGGCCGCGCACGAAGAGGTCGGCGCGGCTGCGCGCCTCGGGCTCGTTCACGCCCGCATTCCAGCGCTCTCGCCCGAGATAGCTGGTGGGATGGACGAAGAAGACCGCCACGTTCAGCCCCTGCGCGTCCTCGCCGGGGAAACCTTCGGGCAACCAGCGCGCGGGATCGCGCTTGCCGAATTTGGGCCGCGATATCCACATTTTCGGGTCAGCATAGGCATTCGTCGAAAGCGGCGGCGGCGCCCTGAATTCGCCGCGCGGCACGAAGGCCATCTCGCTCAGCTCCTGCGCGAAGAAGCGCAAGGCGAACAGGCCCGCCAGCATCAGCACGATGAGGACTGCGACGAGATAGAGGAACTTGCGGGCCATACTGAAGCGGCATTCATGAGAGGTCGGGCATCACGCGTCGGGCAACTGGTGGCGTTCGGCCTCGCGCTCAAGCCAGACCTTGATCATCGCGACCAGCGGATCGGCGAGGATCAGCCCGATGATGCCGAACAGCACGCCCATGATGAGCTGTGCGCCCAGCACCAGCGCGGGCGCCAGGTCGACCGTCTTGCGGGCGATCATCGGCACGATGATGTACCCGTCGACCGTCTGCACCACGAGATAGACGATGATCGTGTAGATGCCCATGTCGACGCCGCCCGAAAAGCCGACGAGGATCATGATCGCGCCCGAGATCGGCGCACCGATGTTGGGCAGGAACGCGAGCAGCCCGGTCAGGAGCCCGATCAGGGCGGCCATCGGCACCCCGTATATCTCCAGCATGATCCAGGTGCCCACGCCTTCGACTGCCATGCCGAGCAGGCGCCCGGCCATGAGCCGGCGCAGCGCGTGTCCCATCTGCTGCGCCGTTCCCTTGAAAAACGGGCGGCGATCCTCGGGCAGCATCCAGGCGAGGCCCCTCTGGTAAAGCCGGGGTTCGAGCGCGAAATAGATGCCGAGCACCAGAACGAGGAACAGCGTGGTCAGCGCGCCGATCACCCCGCCGACGGCCCGGGTCAGCTGTCCGACCCCGCCCATCGCTTGCTGGATGAGGCCCTGGAAGTCAGTCGTTTCCACACTGTAGCCATGCGCGGAGAGCCAGCTCAGCGCCTGCTGCGCCTGCGCCTCGATCGTCGTAGGGAGCGCTGCCGCCTGAAGCGCGATTACGCTGCCCGCATAATAGCCCAGCCAGACGATGAACGCGAACGTGCCGGCCAGGACGATGGCGACACGCCAGCCGCGCCCGATGGTCATCACCCGGCCCAGCAGCCGTGCGCCGCCATCGATCATTGCGGCAAAAACCATGCCGCCGAAGATCACCAGCAGCGGCTGGGCCAGCAGCACGGCAAGCGCGAACAGCCCCGCCATGCCGAGCCAGACGAAGGCGCGCCGGGCCTCGTGCCGCAGCAGCGGATCGGAAATGTCGGTGGGGCCAGCGCCCGTTGTCTTGAGCACGGCCTTGCGGCGCGGGGAATCTGTGTCGGTCATTTCGTGGTCCGTACCTGAGGCGCGGGCGCAATCGCCGGGCGCAGCGTGTCCCACGCCCGGGTCTGGCGCAGTGCCGGCCACCAGGTCAAAGGATTCCAGCTCTCGCTTCCATCAAGCGAAAAGGTGATGAACTCGGCCCGTCCGCCGATGTCGGAGAGCGGCACCGGCCCGCCAAGGCCGTTCTCCTCGAGCGCGGCGCGGCTGTCGGCGGAATGGTCGCGGTTGTCGCCCATCAGAAAGACGTGGCCTGGCGGCACTGTGATCTCGCTCATGTGATCGAGCATCTGGTCGACATGATCGATGATCCGGTAGGTCGCCCCGTTTGGCAGAGTCTCGCGCAGGATCGGCAGCTCGCAGACGTCCAAGCCTGAGGGCAGGCGCGCGGCGAGGCGCGGGAAGGTCAGCGCATCGCAAGGCTGGTTCGGATCGACAGCGAGCTCAAGCGGCGGCTCGACCGCCTGCGGGACCAACTTGCCATTGAGCACGATCTGCCCATTCACAACCGCGATCCGGTCGCCCGGCAGGGCGACGACGCGCTTGATCAGGTCTTCCTCGCGGCTTTTCGGTACGGCGATGACGATGTCGCCATATTCCGGAACGCTGCCCAGCGCCCGCCATGTGCCGCGCGGCGCAAGATGGAACGAGAGCGAGGACCAGTTCCAGCCATAGGGATATTTCGAGACGATCAGCCGGTCGCCCACCAGCAGGTTGGGCATCATCGAGATCGAGGGAATGTAGAACGGCTTGGCGAGCAGGCTGTGGAAGGCAAGCACGGCGAGCAGCATGAGCGCGAGACCGCGCGCCTCGCCCGCCCAGTCGACCGGCTCGCGCACCTTGCCGTTTCTGGCGCCGTCCCGATCCGTATCGCCGCCGGCCGTTCCTGTCGTTTCGTCGGTCAAGTCAGTCTCTCGTCAGGGGGCGGGCCTCGATCACCACGAAGGCCTGCGCCCAGGGATGATCGTCGGTCAGCGTGAGATGGACCACGGCTTCGTGACCCTCCGGTGTCAGTGCGGCAAGGCGGACGGCTGCCCCGCCGGTCAGCGCCAGCGTCGGCGCGCCGGACCTCGCGTTGACCACGCCGATGTCGCGCATGAAAACCCCGGCCTTGAACCCGGTTCCGACCGCCTTGGAAAAAGCCTCCTTGGCGGCGAAGCGCTTTGCATAAGTGCCGGCGCGCGTGAACGGCCGCCGCGTTGCCTTGGCGCGCTCGACCTCGGTAAACACGCGGTTCTCGAAGCGTTCGCCGAACCGGTCGAGCGAGGCCTGGATCCGCTCGATGTTGCACAGGTCTGATCCGATGGCGATGATCATGGCGTGCGTCGCGTATCGCTGTCCGCAGCGTGCCGCCGAACAATCTTTAAGATCAGGCGCATCCAAAGATATAGGACGCCCGTGAAAGCGATCATTCCCAGTGGATACCACACGTTGTCCCAATTGAATTTCTTTCCTTCTTTGTAGTCGCTCCAGATATTGATCACGGCGATTAGCGCGATCCAAAAAGGTAATAGGCGCAAAATCCACCGCGATGTGCGCCATTGGCGATCAACAAATGCGACTTTCGATTTCACCGCGCCGCGTCCATCAGCTCGCGCATGGTGCGGATGCTGGCCTCAAGCCCCACGAAAATCGCCTCGCCGATCACGTAGTGCCCGATGTTGAGCTCCGCGATCTGGGGGATGGCGGCAACCGGCTGGACATTGTCGAAGGTCAGGCCGTGCCCGGCGTGCGGCTCGATCCCGTTCTTGACGGCCAGCGCGGCCATGTCGGCGATGCGGCGCAGTTCCACTGCGGCCTGTTCGCCCTCCGCATGGGCATAGTCGCCGGTGTGGAACTCGACGACCGGCGCGCCGAGCCGCATCGCGGCCTCAAGCTGGCGGGGATCGGGCGCAATGAACAAGCTGACGCGGATGCCGGCATCGCCTAGCCGCGCGACTACGGGCGCAAGCTGGTTGTGCAGGCCCGCCGCGTCGAGCCCGCCTTCGGTGGTGCGCTCCTCGCGCCGTTCGGGCACGATGCAGGCGGCGTGCGGCTTGTGCCGCAGCGCGATCTCCAGCATTTCCGCCGTTGCGGCCATCTCCAGATTGAGTGGTAACCCGGTGGCAGCCTGGATGCGGGCAAGGTCGCCGTCCATGATATGGCGGCGATCCTCGCGCAAGTGCGCGGTGATGCCGTCGCCGCCCGCGCCCGCGACGATCTCCGCCGCGCGCACCGGATCGGGATGCAGCCCGCCGCGCGCGTTGCGGATCGTGGCGACGTGATCGATGTTCACGCCAAGGCGGAGTCGATGGGGGCCGGTGCTCACGGTTTTGCCCGGCTGCCCGGCTTGCTCACCGGAACGGCCGCCAGCTCGGGCGGGACTTCGCCTTCGGCATAGGTCGGGAAGTTGATCTGGATAAGCGGGTGGAACGGCACGCCAAGATCCACCGTCCCGGCCGAACGATCAACGAGTGCGGCCGCCGCGACAACCTTGCCGCCAGCCTCCTCGATGGCCTTGATCGCCTCGCGCGAGGACAGCCCGGTGGTCACCACGTCCTCGACCATCAGCACCTTGTCGCCGGGAGCAAGGTCGAAGCCGCGCCGCAGCTCGAACGTGCCGGTCGGCCGCTCGACGAAAAGCGCGTCGACGCCCAGCGCACGGCCAACCTCGTGCCCGATGATGACTCCGCCCATCGCCGGGGAGACGACCTTGTCGATCTCCTTGCGGAGCTCTCGTGGCAGCCTTGCGACCAGCGCCGTGGCAAGACGGGCGGCGCGGTCCGCACTCATCAGCACGCGCGCACATTGCAGGTAGTGCGCGCTGTGCCTGCCGGAGGAGAGGAGGAAATGGCCTTCGAGCAAGGCCTTGCTGGCACGGAACTCGGCAAGTACGTCTTCGTCCTGCATGGAAAAGGGTCGGCTTTCGTTATCGTCGGGGATTGCAATTGTGCTGCAGGGCACCGCGCGGCGGCTCCCTGTCAAAAATATCCCTAGAGGTGCTTGAGGTGCCCCGCAAGCGCGCGTATAGGCCCGGCCAAACAGGGGTGTGCAGTCCCTTTCATGTCCGAAGGGCCACCAGCCGGGAAACCGGCCTGCCGGCCGTACAAGGTGAAAGCAGGAAGACGATGAATTTCGGCGAACATGCAGGGTCCATGGCCAGGCGGTCACGGCTTGGGGGGCTGAGGGCCTTGTGTCTGGCGATGGGCGGATTCGCTCTTGCCCTGATGGCAAGCCCCGATGCGGCGCTGGCGCAGGCCAAGGCTCCTGAACCGGCCGTTGCAGCGCCCATCGCACAGCAGACCGGTACGGTCGTCCGCGCCCCCGATACGGCAGGCAGCCCGGCTACCGCGCCTGTTGTCAGCGCAGCCGAGCAGGCGCCTGAAGCGGCGCCCGGCGCCTACACGCGCATGGCTCCGACGCCAGGCAAAGGCATGCCCGTCGACGGCGGTATCGGGCTTCAAGCCCAGTATTCGCCGCTTGGCGACTATGCCCGCTGGATTCACGACGGCGTGCTGATGCCGATCATTACTGTGATCACAATCTTCGTTCTGGCCCTGCTGCTGTGGGTGATCGTGCGCTATCGCCGGGGCGCAAACCCGGTCGCCTCGAAGACCAGCCACAACACCGCCATCGAAATCGCCTGGACGCTGGTTCCCGTGCTGATCCTCGTCGGCATCGCGGTTCCCTCGATCGACCTGCTCGCCAAGCAGTTCAAGCCGGCCCCCGAAAAGGCGCTGACGGTCAAGATCACGGGCAACCAGTGGTACTGGACTTACGCCTATCCGGACAACGGCGGCGTCGAGCTCACTTCGTACATGCTCAACACGCCCGACGCGAACATCAACACCGGCGTGCGCATGGTCGGCTCCGATCCAAGCGACGGTCCTGAGCAGCTTGAGGTGGACAACCGCCTGGTGCTTCCGGTGGGTGAGCCGATCCGGCTCCAGATCACTGCCGCCGACGTGATCCATGCCTTTGCCGTCCCCTCGCTGTGGTTCAAGCTTGATGCGGTTCCCGGCCGGATCAACGAGAAGGTGCTCTTCATCAGCGAGCCGGGCGTCTATTACGGCCAGTGTTCGGAGCTGTGCGGCGCCCGCCACGGCTACATGCCGATCGCGATCGAGGCGCTGCCGCGCGACAAGTTCAATGCCTGGCTGCTGAGCCAGCCCGGCGGCACGCTCCAGGCCGCCCCGGTCGAAGCTGCTGCTCCGGCTGCGGCGCCCGCCGCCGCGCCCTCTGGCGAAGCCTCGGCCGCTGCGCCGGCTCCCGCCGCCTAACGCTCGTTCCAGAACAGGTCACGCATCATGGCAACAACCGCCCCTGAAACCTTCCAGGCCCACGACGATCATCACGGCCATGCCGATCATGATCACAAGCCGGGATTCTTCGCCCGCTGGTTCATGTCGACCAACCACAAGGACATCGGCACGCTCTATCTGATCTTCGCGATCTTCGCTGGTCTGATCGGCGGCTTGTTCTCGGGCATGATGCGCGTCGAGCTTGCCGAACCGGGCATCCAGTACCTCGATACCTTCTCGCGCTGGTTCGGCACGCCCAATCCCAATTTCGACCAGTCGCTCCATCTTTGGAACGTGCTGATCTCGGCGCACGGCCTGATCATGGTTTTCTTCATGGTCATGCCCGCCATGATCGGCGGTTTCGGCAACTGGTTCGTGCCGCTGATGATCGGCGCGCCGGACATGGCCTTCCCGCGGATGAACAACATCTCGTTCTGGATGACATTCTCGGGCTTCATTTCGCTGCTGATCTCGGCGTTCCTGCCGGGCGGGCTTGGCAACGGCCCGGGCATCGGCTGGACGGCCTATGCGCCGCTCTCGACGAGCGGCTCGCCAGGGCCTGCGGTCGACTTTGCGATCTTCTCCCTGCACCTTGCTGGCGCAGGCTCGATCATGGGCGCAATCAACTTCATCACCACCATCTTCAACATGCGCGCGCCTGGCATGACCATGCACAAGATGCCGCTGTTCGTCTGGTCGCAGCTCGTCACGGCGTTTCTCCTGCTGCTGTCGCTGCCGGTCCTGGCCGCCGCGATCACCATGCTGATTACCGACCGCAATTTCGGCACGACCTTCTTCGATGCGTCGGGCGGCGGCGATCCGGTGCTGTTCCAGCACCTGTTCTGGTTCTTCGGGCACCCCGAAGTCTACATCATGATCCTGCCGGGCTTCGGCATCATCAGCCAGATCGTCTCGACCTTCTCGAAGAAGCCGGTGTTCGGCTATCTCGGCATGGCCTACGCGATGGTCGCGATCGGCGTGGTCGGCTTCGTCGTCTGGGCGCACCACATGTACACCACCGGCATGTCGGTGAACACGAAGATGTACTTCACGGCGGCGACCATGGTCATCGCGGTGCCGACCGGCATCAAGATCTTCTCGTGGATCGCGACGATGTGGGGCGGAAGCCTCGAATTCAAGTCGCCGCTGGTCTGGGCGATCGGCTTCATCTTCCTGTTCACCGTCGGCGGCGTCACCGGCGTCGTGCTGGCCAATGGCGGGATCGACGACGTGGTGCACGATACCTACTACGTCGTAGGTCACTTCCACTATGTGCTGTCGCTGGGCGCTGTGACGGCTCTCTTCGCGGGATTCTACTACTGGTTCCCGAAGATGAGCGGACGCATGCACTCCGAATTCCTGTCGCACGTCCACTTCTGGGTGTTCTTCGTCGGCGTGAACATGATCTTCTTCCCGATGCACTTCCTGGGGCTCCAGGGCATGCCGCGCCGCTATCCCGACTATGTCGAGGCCTATGCCTACTGGAACGGCGTGGCGACGACGGGTTACTTCATCATGGCAGCCTCGATCGGCATCTTCCTGATCAACATCGTCTATGCCTTCGTGGCCGGCAAGCGGGCCGAGGGCAACTACTGGGGCGAAGGCGCGACAACGCTGGAGTGGACGCTGTCCTCGCCGCCGCCGTTCCACCAGTTCGAGACGCTGCCGGTTATCGAGGACTCGCACCACCACTGAGGCCGCCCGTAATTACGACCGGGGGCCCCTGATCGCGCAGCGGAGTTCCTGACGCTCCGCTCGCGCGATCCATCACGGACAGACCATGACTGCTGTCGCTGCGACGTACGATCTCCCGGCCGACTGGCGCGATTTCTTCGCGCTGACCAAGCCGCGCGTGATGAGCCTGGTGATCTTCACCGGGCTGTGCGGACTGCTGGCGGCACCAACAGGCATCCACCCGGTCCTTGGCTTCACCGCCATCCTGTGCATCGCGCTCGGTGCCGGCGGAGCGGCCGCGCTCAACCAGTGGTGGGAGGCCGACCTCGACGCCGGAATGCGGCGGACGGCGGACCGTCCGATCCCTGCAGGACGCATGGACCCGGTCAGCGCGCGCGATTTCGGGATGATGCTGTCGGGCGCCTCGGTGGTGCTGATGGGTTTCGCGGTGGGATGGCTGGCGGCTGCGATCCTTGCCATCTCGATCTTCTACTACGCGGTCATCTACACCATCTGGCTCAAACCGCGCACGCCGCTCAACATCGTCATTGGCGGCGGGGCGGGCGCATTTCCGCCGCTGATAGGCTGGGTCGCGGCGACGGGTGAAATCACACTCATGCCGGTACTGCTCTTCGCGATTATCTTCATGTGGACGCCGCCGCACTTCTGGGCGCTCGCGCTGTTCGTGCAATCGGACTACGCCAAGGTCGGCATCCCGATGCTGCCCGTTGTTGCGGGCGAGGCCGCGACGCGTCGTCAAATCATGGTTTATTCGGTGATCCTGCTGCCGCTCAGCCTGTTGCCGTGGTGGATCGGCGGGACAGGCGCGATCTACGCCGTTTCGGCGGGTGTGCTTTCGGGGCTGTTTCTGGCGCTGGCCTTGCGGGTTGGCCTCAGGCGGCGCAGCGGCGAGGGCGACGCGATGAAGCCCGAGAAGCAGCTTTTCGCCTGGTCGGTAATCTATCTCTTCGCGCTGTTCGCCGCGCTGGTTGCGGATCGCTGGCTGACCGTGCAGGGATGATGACGATGAACGGACCCGACGAATCACAGGCTGAAAGAATCCGCCGCCAGCGCAATATCGTCATGGCGCTTCTGCTCGCGGCTTTCGTCGTGCTGGTCTTCGCGATCTCGATCGCACGGATGAGCTGACATGACTGCTCTCGCACTGTCGCACCGCAATCGCCGCACCGGCCTTATGGCGCTCGGCTTCGCGCTCGCGATGCTAGCGCTGGGTTATGCCTCAGTGCCGCTCTACCGGCTGTTTTGTCAAGTGACGGGGTTCGGCGGCACCACACAGCGCGCCGACGCCGCCCAGGCCGGGGCAATCAAGCCGATCGCGCGGCGGATGTCTGTGCGTTTCGATGGCAATGTCGATCGCGGCATGGCGTGGAAGTTCGGTCCGGAGCAGGTCACGCAGGAAATGGCGATCGGTGAACGCAAGCTTGCGTTCTACAAGGCCAAAAACCTGTCCGACCGTCCGATCACCGGCGTTGCCAGCTTCAACGTCACGCCGGAGGCAGCGGGTCGCTATTTCAACAAGATCCACTGCTTCTGTTTCGAGCAGCAGACCTTGCAGCCGGGGCAGGAAGTCGACATGCCGGTGCAGTATTATGTCGATCCCGCCATCGCGGGTGACCCGGACGCCCGCGATATCGAGCAGATCACGCTGAGTTACACCTTTCATGTCGCGGCCGATCAGCCCCCTGCACCAGCCAAGGGCGCAAACTCGTCCGCAAAGCCTCTAGACCCGGCCCGCGCGGGCGGTTAAGGGCGCAATCGAACGCCGCTGGCGGGCGAGGGTCCAGCCGGCAGAACAACAGGGATCGAAGGCATCATGGCCGGTACCAAGAACCACGATTACCATATCCTGCCGCCCAGCATCTGGCCGCTGTTCGGTGCCATGTCGGCGCTCACCGCGACGAGCGGCGGGGCCTTGTACATGCACAAGATGCCGGCCGGTACCGCGATCCTGCTGCTGGGCATGCTGGGCCTTGGCATCACGTTCTTCAGCTGGTTCTCCAACATCATCAAGGAAGCGCACGCAGGCGATCACACGCCGGTCGTCCAGCTGCACCTGCGCTATGGCATGATCCTGTTCATCGCTTCCGAAGTGATGTTCTTCGTCGGATGGTTCTGGGCCTTCTTCGATTTCGCCCTGTTCCCCTCGGTTCTGTCCGAGGAAATCGGCGGTCAGTGGCCGCCCAAGGCGATCGAGGCGGTGCTCAATTCCTTCGACCTGCCGCTGCTCAACACCATGATCCTGCTGTGCTCGGGCACTACGGTCACTTGGGCGCACCATTCGCTGATCCATGGTGATCGCGACGGGCTCAAGAAGGGCCTTCTGGCGACGATCCTGCTCGGCGTGCTGTTCTCGGCAATCCAGGCCTACGAATATGCCCATGCGCCGTTTGCCTTCGGCGGCAATACCTACAGCTCGGCATTCTACATGGCGACCGGCTTCCACGGCTTCCACGTGATTGTCGGCACGATCTTCCTGATCGTCTGCCTGGTCCGCGCCAACAAGGGCCACTTCACGCCGCGCCAGCACTTCGGGTTCGAAGCGGCCGCCTGGTACTGGCACTTCGTCGACGTCGTCTGGCTGTTCCTGTTCGTGTGGATCTACGTCTGGGGCAACTGGGGCGCCCCGGTTCATTGACCGAACGGGACAAATCGAAATCCGAAGGGCAGCCCGGCACCGCCAGGGCTGCCCTTTTCGGTTTGTGCCCGCGCTGCGGCGCACCGGGCCTGTTTGACGGACTGGTCCGCTTCGCGCCCCGCTGCAGGGTCTGCGGCCTTGATTTCGCGGTCTTCAACGTCGGCGACGGGCCGGCCGCGTTCCTCACCCTGATCATCGGCGCTCTCGTTACGGGACTCGCGCTTTGGCTGGAAGTGACGGTGCATCCCCCGTTCTGGCTGCACGTTCTGTTGTGGGTGCCGATCACTGCCGGGGCCGTCGTCTGGGGCTTGCGCGGCGGCAAGGCCGCACTGCTGGGTGCCGAGTA
Organism: Novosphingobium sp.; assembly: GCA_040377095.1. Lineage (GTDB taxonomy): Bacteria > Pseudomonadota > Alphaproteobacteria > Sphingomonadales > Sphingomonadaceae > Novosphingobium. The sequence goes on along the minus strand of JBEIPK010000020.1, from coordinate 25,495 downwards.
CCGGCGCGGGGCGGGCGAGGGCCGGCTCAAGGACGATTGACCATGCGCCGCGTTCCCATCCTTCCCACACTGATCGTGCTGGTCGCGGTCGCGATCATGATCGGGCTTGGCCTTTGGCAGCTTGAACGGCTGGCCCAGAAGGACGCGCTGATCGCGCGCTATGCAGCGGCCCTGTCGGCCAGCGCCGACGTTCCCTATCCTGGCACCGAGGAAGAAGCGGAGCCGCTGCTCTATCGCCACGCCGCCGTAGATTGCCGGCGGGTTCTGGAATGGACCGCGATGGCCGGGCGCAGCGTCACTGGCGAATCCGGGCAGGCCCATGTCGCTCGGTGCATGCTCGCGGATGGCAAGGAGGCCCGCGTCGTCGCCGGCTGGTCGCGCAATCCGCAGGCGCCCGCGTGGGGCGGCGGAACGGCATCGGGCACCATCGCACCGGGGCCGCGCCTCGTCGCCGATCCGCCGCTCGCCGGGCTCGAAGCCAATGCCCGGCCCGATCCGAACGACATCCCCAACAACCACCTCGCCTATGCCGTGCAGTGGTTCCTGTTCGCGGGCGTGGCGCTGGTGATCTACGCGCTGGCGCTGCGGAAGCGCCTTGCCGCAACGCCCGGTGGGCGCTAACCGCGCCGCCATGGACTATATCTCGACACGCGGCGCCGCGCCGGCACTCGATTTCGAAGGCGTCACGCTTGCCGGGCTCGCCTCGGACGGCGGCCTCTATGTGCCGCGCGAGTGGCCGCGCTTCACGGGCGAAGAGATCGCCGGCATGGCTGGGCTTCCCTATGCCGAACTGGCGCAGCGCGTCATGCAGCCCTTCGTGGGCGACTGCCTGACGCCTGAGCGCCTGCTCGAACTAACCCGGGAGGCCTACGGCCGCTTCGCGCACAATGCTGTCACGCCGCTGACACAACTGGACGAGCGCAACTGGCTGCTCGAGCTGTTCCACGGGCCGACGCTGGCCTTCAAGGACGTCGCACTCCAGCTGCTCGGCCTTTTGTTCGAGGAATTCCTTGGACGCCCTGGAAAGGATGGGGCGGTCGGCAACCTGACCATCGTCGGCGCAACTTCGGGTGATACCGGGTCGGCGGCGATCGACGCGGTGGCGGGCCGCGCCGGAGTGGACATCTTCATGATCCACCCCAAGGGTCGGGTCAGCGACGTCCAGCGCCGCCAGATGACGACCGTGCTCGCGCCAAACGTGCACAACATCGCCATTCCCGGCACGTTCGACGATGCGCAGGCCATGGTGAAGCGCATGTTCAACGATACGGCGATGACCGACCGGTTTGCGATCGGCGCGGTCAATTCGATCAACTGGGCCCGGCTGATGGCGCAGGTGGTCTATTACTTTGCCGCCGCGCTCCAGCTTGGCGCACCCCACCGCAAGGTCGCGTTTTCAGTGCCGACCGGCAATTTTGGCGACGTGTTCGCGGGTTATGTCGCAGCGAAGATGGGTCTTCCCATCGAGCGGTTGATCGTCGCCACCAATGTCAACGACATCCTGCATCGCGCGCTGTCGAAAGGTGATTACTCCGCGAGCAGCGTCACGCCGACGGCTGCGCCTTCGATGGACATTCAGGTCTCCTCCAACTTCGAGCGGCTGCTGTTCGACCTTGGTGGGCGCGACGGCGCTGCGCTGTCGGCGCAGATGGCCGGCTTCGAGCAAAGCCGCGCCATGATGCTGACCAACGCGCAGCGCGAGGGTGCCGCCTCGCTCTTCACTAGTTGCAGCGCCGACGGCGCGGACATGATCCAGTCCATCCGCTGGGCGTGGGAGCAGTGCGGTGAGCAGATCGACCCGCACACAGCTTGCGGCCTCCATGCAGCGCGTTCCAGCGATCTGCCGCGCGATGTGCCGGTCGTCACGCTGGCGACGGCGCATCCGGCGAAGTTCCGCGACGCGGTTGAACGCGCCACCGGCCAGAGGCCCAGCCTGCCCGCGCGGGTCGGCGATCTCTTCGTGCGAGAGGAACGCTGCGCCGATCTTGAGGGCGATTATGCCGGCGTGTGCGATTACGTCGCGTCTCATGCCACTCCTCGCGTGTGATGGCGCGCAAGGGGCTGCATGGCTGAACTCGTCCTCGCGCCCGCCATCCTCGCCGGCGAGGGATGGGCGGACTATGGGCTGATCGATTCGGGGCACGGCCGCAAGCTGGAACGCTATGGCTCCGCCCGAATCGTGCGACCCGAAGCGCAGGCGCTGTGGACCCCGCGCCTTGATGACTGGGATGCGGACGCCGAGTTCGTACCGGCATCCGATGAGGACGGCGGCGGGCGCTGGACTTATGCCCGGCAGTTGCCGCGCGATGGCTGGCCGCTTGCATGGTCGAACGGCGGTGAGGACATCCGCTTCACCGCGCAGTGCACCCCGTTCCGCCACCTTGGCTTCTTTCCTGACATGGCGCCGGTGTGGGACTGGATGGGCGAAATGCTTGCCGGGCGCAGCGATGCCGCGACGCTCAACCTGTTCGGCTATACCGGGGTGGGCACGCTGGCGCTGTCCCGCCATGGTCCGGTGACGCATGTCGATGCCTCGAAGAAATCGGTGGCGCAGGCGCGCGACAATGCGGCGCTGTCGGGCATGGAAGCACGCCCGGTGCGCTGGCTGATCGACGATGCGGCGAAGTTTGCCGCGCGCGAAGTGCGGCGCGGCCGCCGCTATGACGGGATCATCCTCGATCCGCCGAAGTTCGGGCGCGGCCCGGAAGGCGAAGTCTGGCGGCTGGAGCATGACCTGCCCGGCCTGATTGCCGATTGCCGGCAGCTGCTCGACCCTGAGAGCTGCTTCCTGTTCCTCACCGTCTATGCCGTACGGATGAGTTCGCTCGCCATCGCCGGCCTGCTCGCCGAGGTATTTGCCGACATGCCGGGCCGGATCGAGCACGGCGATCTGGCGGTGCGGGAGGATGGGCCGGAGGGACGCCTGCTCCCTACCGCGATCTTCGCGCGCTGGCGCCGCGACTGAGGGCATCAGGATGAAGCGGGAGAGCCACAAAGGCTCTCCCGCCGATTGCGATCAAAGTCCGACGATGCCGCCGTCATTCTTGGTGATGGCGACGATGGCCGAGCGCGGCCGCACTGTCGCGCCTGCCGTGCCGTTGGCCTGGGTATCGGGCCAGTGGCTGTCGGGAGCGGAAAACGTGCCGTCCTCGCCGGGATGCTGGATGCCGACGAACAGGGTGCGCCCGTCTGGCGTCGAATCGACACCAGTGATCTCGCAGCCGATCGGTCCGGTCAAGAAGCGCTTCAGCGTTGCGTCCGTCGCGGCCACGCCAACGCGGGTCGACTGCTGGGCCGTTGCCCCGCCAGCGCCCGAATTGGTGATCGTCCGCACCGAACCATCGCCCACGCTGCCCGGCATGGCGGCGAGCATCTGGTTGTTCGTGCGATCAGTGAAGGCGCCGTCGTCAGTCTGGATCCACAGCACCGGCTTGACCAGGCCCGAGGCATTCTGCGGCCGTGCGAACCAGATGCCGTCCGGGCTGGAAAAGTCGTTGTCAGCCGTCAGGCTCGAGAGATTGACGTTGGCGGGGCTCGCCTCGATCGAATCGGCGCCAAACAGGTAGATGTCCCAGGCGAAGCCGGCGGCGGCCGGATCATCGCCGTTCTCGCGCAGGCGGATGATGTGACCGTTGGGGTTGCCGAACTGGTTTGAGGCTCCCTTGGGATCGTTGTAGTGGCGCGGGTTGGCGGCGTCGGTGCCATTAAGCGGACGCAGCGCGGCATTGTTGTTGGTCAGCGTCAGGAAGATCTCGCCGGTCTCGTTGTTGGTGGCGGTCCATTCCGGACGGTCCATCGGGGTTGCACCGACCGCGTCGGCGGCAAGCCGGGTGTTGACGAGGATGTCGGCCTGATCGGCGAAGACGTACTCGGGATCGTTGGTCGTCGCGGCGCGGGCCGGAACCTGCCCGAACACCAGCGGCAGCCATGTGCCGGTGCCGTCGGCATTGAACCTGGCGACATAGAGCGTGCCCGCGTCGAGATACTTGTCGCCGATGGCGAGGCGATTGCTCGACTGGACATCGGCGGCGTCCCACGATGCGGTGCTGACGAATTTGTAGAAATACTCGCGGCGCGAATCGTCGCCGAGGTAGACGGCCAGCTTCTTGCCCGCAGTCAGCTTTCCGAACCATGCGCCTTCGTGGGCAAATCGGCCAAGCGCGGTGCGTTTGCGGGGCGCGGCGGCCCTGTCAAAGGGATCGAGTTCGACGCACCAGCCGAACTGGTTGGGTTCGTTGCGATAGTCCTCGAGTGCCGAGGCGCCCGTCGCGCGCGCATCCCAGCGGCGGAACCGGGTGTCGGTCGAGGACGCGGTCGACCAGGCGTAGTTGCCGATGTTGCTGTTGACGCCGTAGCGGCGCAGCGCAGTCAGCTCGCGGGCCGAGCGCGCCGCATTGTCCGTACCCGCGCCCGAATTGTCGCGGCGGAAATAGAACGCCCAGTTTTCCTCGCAGGTGATGTTGGTGCCCCACAGGGTGTGCCCGTTGGCGCAGTTGTTGATGGTGCCCCGGCCCTGCGTGCCGTCCTGCGAAAAGGCCGTGCGCAGCATCGCCGATCCGCGTACCGGCCCGTTGAACACAACCGGCGTATTGGGCGTGATGCGGCGGTTGAAGGCGCTGTCCTGCACATAGCTCCACGCGCGGTTGCCGCCGTCGCGGTATTCGACGACGCTGACGCCGTGCGCCTCGATTTCCTTGATCGCCTCGTCTTCGGGGCGGGGGCCGGCCGCGACGTTGGTGGGACCGTTGGGGTGAAGATACTGGACGCTCAGGTTCTCGTGGTTCTGGACCATCAACCCGCGCGTGCTGCTGTTGTCGTCGCGCGCGCCGGCGGAATTGAGGCCGTACCAATAGAGGGCGTCGCCGTGATCGCCCACGCGCTGCGCGAAATTGGTGTCCGTGCCAGCGTTGCCATAGGCTGCTACGCCGGCCGCGATCGGATCGCCCAGCCGGGTCATCACCGTAACGGCATAGCCCGCAGGAATCGTGACGATGTCGGCGCGGTTCTTGGCGATGGACGTGAAGCCGAGCGCAGCCGGGCTGATCGTTACAGTCGTCGAGGCAGTGGTCACCTTGCCCTTGTCGTCGGTTGCCGTGAACGAGAAGGTCAGCGGGGTGTCGGCGGCGACGCTGGGAGCGAGAAACTTGCCGCTGTTCGTCGCGCCGCCCTCAAGCGTCACGGTCGGGCCGCCGGTCTGGGTCCAGGCTACGGTCGATACCGCCTTGTCGTCGGTCGCGGTTCCCTCAAGCGTCACGATGCGGCCCGAGCGCGACGCGCCGTTCTGGCCTGCCGTGACGATGGGAGCTTCGTTTTCGTCGCCGCAGGCCGTCAGCAGCGAGGTGCCGAGGAAGGCCATTGCGGTGGCGCCGAGGCCGCCGAGCAGGGTCTGGCGGCGCGAATAGCGCTGGTCGGCAAGCGATTCCAGGCTGGGATTGGCGGTTCCATTGATGTCGATGTCGCCGTCGCTGTACCCGTTGAGCATTGTCGTCACGTCGGTGTCCCCCTTGGCAGAACCAGTTTCGGGGGCCGGTCTAGGCAGCGGCTGTGTCAGATGAATTGCGATTCCCTGACGGCGGTGTGACGGCAAGATGCGGGCCGCGTGACTGCCCGGATCGAACTTCGGCATGCAGGAAAGGCCGCGGCGCACCTGCCATCGGCGCAAGGGGCGTGCCCACCTTGAGGGGCTTGTCGCCGATCAGGAGTCAGTTGTTCGACTGGGCATCGGCGGCCTTACATGAGGCGGCGCTGCCGAACATGAAGAAATATTCGCGCGGCGAATCGTCAGCAGGGTAGACCGCCAGCTTCTTGCCTACGATCACCGCCCATCACACCTGCACTTTCGGCAAGCAAAAAGCTCTGCCGTTGCTGGTTCGATCCTGCTGACGCCACCTTATGACTAAAGCGACTTGCTCGCCAGTTTTTCCATTGTCATACGATCGCGCTCAAGTGACCGAACGTTTTCTCCACTATCACCGTATCGACATGTTCCCGATAGAGGATCAGTTTTTCGTCCTTGAAGCCGAGGAGGGTGAGATAGGACTGGCGGTAAAGCTTATCTCCAAACTTTCCTTCGCCCTTGTACCGGGCAAGCACCAAATTGGGATCTGCCATACCAAGAACTTCGATGTCGTGAAAATGAAGACCCAGCTTGTTGAAAACAAGCTGGAACAAGCCCGCGCACTGCTCTTTCCCGGTAATCTGGGCTGGTAGACCAACGTCCGATCCAAAAGGGAATTCCATGACAACGTCCGGATGAAGTCCGGCGACCCATTCGGGCTCAAGCGGCAAAAAGCGCTCGAAAATTCCTCGTGCGCGAAGCAGGTTTGCTGTTCGCAGACTGTCAGCCTCGTTATTCATTCTGCCCTCCCGGATCGCAATCTTCGGAATCCGATTCCGTCCTGATGCTTCACGCTGTCGTCTTGATTGCGCAGTTTATAAAAATTAGCGCAGATGATCAGCTTAGGGAAGGGTTCGAGGGTCATGCCCGGCATATATCTTTAGAATACCCCAAGGGAGCAACCGCTCTCGCTCGATAGCGTATAACCTTGGGAATGCGAGACCGTACGGATGGCCTGAAATCTCACTTTACCAAGGCTAAAGGCTATGGACTGCGGCAAAGGGTTGCGATTGCCTGACGGCGATATGACGGAACGGTGCGGGGCCATGGCCAGCTGGCAGGCTGGACAGGTCGCGGCGCAAATGCCATCGCACGCGGCCATGGACCATCATGCCTGACAGCCTGATCCTCGAAGTCGCCGACTTCGAAGTCGACGTGCTCACCGGAATCTATTCTGAGGAGACCGGCCGGCCGCAGCCGCTGCGAATCACGGTGCAGGCCCGGATCAAGCCGGCGCGGCATTATGCGCCCGAGACGCCGCTGTCGGTCAGCAAGAACTATATGGACCTGAAGTTCGCGGCGTCGGATGCGTTCCCGCCGGGCCTTCACTTCAAGCTGATCGAATCGGTGGCCGATCACATCTGCGAGACCTTGTTCCTCCAGGACGTTTGGGTCGAGGCGGCGACCGTCAAGATCGTCAAGCTGGCGATCAGCGAGGCGGGCGAAAGGATCGGCATCACTCTCCACCGGGAACGCCGCGAGTGACGCTTTTCCGGGTCGCGGCGCTTGCCGACAGCGCGCTGGCAGCCTCGGCCGAATTTCATGCGCGCGATGTGCCGCAAATAGCGTCGCTTGCCCGGGAGTGCGAGGATGGGCTGCTGATCGTGTTCCCGCCCGGCGATCACACGCACGATGGCTGGCGTCTTGCGGCCGTGCAATCGCTCGCCCGCGAAGTCGCGCCCTGGCGCGTGAACGCGGCGCAGAGCGACGGCGAGGCGGCAGTCGCCGCGCTGGCCGATTACCTTGCCCGCGCGCCGGGTATCACCGGGCAATACTGGGCTCTGGACGAGACCAGGGTCGAGGGCGCATAGTGGCGTAATGAGCGCACACCGCCCTCTCGTCGACCAGTTCCAGCGCCGGATCAGCTACCTGCGTCTGTCAGTGACGGACCGCTGCGACCTGCGCTGTTCCTATTGCATGCCCGAGCGCCAGGTGTTCCTGCCGCGCAAGGACGTGCTGAGCCTTGAGGAACTGCATCGGCTGGCGCTGGGCTTCATTGCGCGGGGCATCACAAAGCTGAGGCTGACCGGCGGCGAACCGCTGGTCCGGCGCGACATGATCGAGCTTGTCCGGGCGCTGGGGCGCAAGCTGGGAGCCAACGACTCGTCAGGGGGGCTGGACGAGCTGACGCTCACCACCAACGGCACACATCTGGCCGACCATGCCGAGGCGCTGCGCGAGGCCGGAGTGCGGCGGATCAACGTCTCGCTCGATACGCTGGACCGCGAGGCCTTCGCCCGGCTGGCGCGGCGCGATTCGCTGCCGCAGGTGCTGGAAGGCCTTGCCGCCGCACGGGAGGCGGGGCTTGCCGTCAAGATCAACACCGTCGCGCTGAAAGGCATTAATGAGGATTCGCTGGCGGACCTCATCGCCTGGGCGCATGGCGAGGGGCACGAGCTGACCCTGATCGAAGTCATGCCGCTCGGCGAAGTCGAGGGCGACCGATACGACCATTACCTGCCGCTGTCCGCTGTGCGCGAACGTCTGGAATCCCGTTGGACCCTGAATGCCAGCGAGCATCGCAGCGGCGGTCCGGCGCGTTATGTCGAGGTCGAGGAGACGGGCGGACGGCTCGGCTTCATCACGCCGCTGACCAACAATTTCTGCGATGGCTGCAACCGCGTGCGTGTCACCGCCACCGGCCAACTGTTCGCCTGCCTTGGCGGCCGGGAGCAGGTTGACCTGCGCGCCGCGCTGCGCTCGCCCGATCCCGATGCGGCCATGGCCGAGGCGCTCGACACAGCGATGCGCATCAAGCCCGAGCGCCACCATTTCGTCATCGACCGGCCCGGCGGCGCGCCCGCGCTGGCACGGCACATGTCGATGACCGGCGGCTGACAGGCAGGCAAGGGTGGACGTAACGCTGCTGTTCCTCGGCAAACTGGCCGACGTGGCCGGAGCGGGCGAACTCGCGGTGCCGGCGGGGCAAAGCCTCGATGCCGTTCTGGCGGGCTTGGGGCCTGAACTGGCATCGGCACTGCGGGGTGAGCGAATCAGGATGGCGCTCAACGGCGCGCTGGTGTCCGATGCGGCGGCAATCGTCCTGGAGGACGGCGATGAACTCGCTTTCTTGCCCCCCGTCAGCGGAGGCTGACATGATAAGCAGTCCAGCGGAGGCTGACATGTTGCTGAAGTCCAGCGGAGGCTGATGCGGTGATCGATGTCCGCCTCCTCACCGCGCCGTTCAATCCCGGCGCCCTCGTCGGCCCCTTTGCCAGCGCGCACCCAGGGCTGGGCGGCATCTGCACCTTCGTCGGCGAAGTGCGCGGTGAAGATGGGGTCGAGGCGCTCGAACTGAGCCACTACGAGCCGCTGACCCTGCCGGGAATGCAGGAGCTTGCTGAGACGGCGGCGCAGCGATTCGCGCTGATGGGCATTCTCATCGTCCACCGCACCGGCGTGATGATGCCGGGCGAGCCGATCGTCTGCGTCTCGGCAGCTGCAAGCCACCGCAGGGCGGCGTTCGAGGCGGTCGATTTCGCGATGGATCACCTCAAGAGCGACAGCTGGTTCTGGAAGCGGGAAAAGAGGGATGGCGCATGGCGCTGGATCGAGCCGCGCGCGGACGACCACAGCGATCTTGCCCGCTGGGGCTGACTTGCTGCGAAAACGCAGACCTTTGACCTGAATCAAGGCGCGGTACCCATTCACGCGCCAAATCACCGGTGAAATCCAGTCTCGCCGGAGGGTCATCCATGTCGCAACACATTTCCACAGCCGAACTGAACACAGTCGCCGCCGTCACGCCGGCTCCTGCAATGACGAAAGTCGATCGCAACTTCGGCCTGCCGACCGGGCTCTATGCCGCGACTGTCGGCCTTTACCTCGGCTTCATCGGGCTGATGGCCGTGCTGTTCGCCAATCCCGAACTTGCCATACCGCTGGTGATCTTCGCCGGCTTTATCATCTTCGGCTTCGGCCTTGCCGGTTTCTGGACGCGCATGACGCCCGATAATCCGACCGCGCCGCTCAGCTGGGGCCAGTTCAGCCACCGCGGCATCCAGACCTTGAGCGGTCCGCTGACGGCCGGCGAGGCTTCGGCTCAGGTCCTGATGCTGCCGATCCTGATTCTGTTCTGGGGCGTGTGCATCGCGGTTGTCGTCGCGATCACCTGAACGGGCCCGCCTCCATCCAATGGCGCGATCCGGGCATAGGGGCCGGACGCAGTCAGAAAGAGAGCCCTTCCGCCACGCTGCGGGAGGGCTTTTGATTGTCGAGTTAGCGCAGCTGGCTGCGCAGGCTGTCGATGACACGGGTCTCCTCGTCGACCAGGCTCGCCGCCCTATCGCGAGCGGCTGCGATCGCCGGCGAATCGGCGGTCGGCAACCCGTTGCTGCGAAGCTGGTCCGCCGTATGGAGGGCATCGAGTTCGGCCAGCGCAATCGACGTTCCGCCGCGCGCCGCTTCCAGCTCGGACAGTGCGACCGTCGCCACCGCCCAGGCTTCGCTCCCCGTTGCAGCGCCCGAAGCCTGCGTGACCAGCGTCCGGGCTCGTGCGGTTCGGGCAAGGAAACGGGAATGCGCGGCGCGCGCGGAATCGGCAAGCTGGGCGAGGCGGCCATCGAGGCCGGGCGAGGGCGGTGCCAGCGGAGGAGGTGCCGGCTCAGGCGCGGCGGGCTCGACCGTGTATGACGCGCGCTCCACGTCGCGAATGGCGAGCGAAGGATAGCTTTCGCCCGATGCGCAGCCGCTGACAGTGCCCGCAGCGATCAGCGCGGTGGCGGAAAGGACGGCTCCGTGCCAGAGAGCGTGCCGGCAAATTTGCTTCATGGCCCGACCTCTAGCACGGGTTGCGCGGGCAGGCGACTGCGCCGGCGCGTAGGGCAGGCGACAAGCGCAAACGGGCCTCTTGGGCGGTTGACAGTTTTCTGTCCGTCGACTATGGGCACCTCTCTTTCGGGCCCCTCGCATCGGCGGGGCGTCCGGCGCGCCGCTCTCGCTGGCATCCGGTCTTGGCCGGAACTTGCGTGGCCGGGGCGGCTGAACTGAACTATGACAGGTAAGGGCACCATGTTCGCTGTAGTGCGCACGGGCGGCAAGCAATACCGGGTTGCCGCCGGAGACAAGATCGCGGTCGAAAAGCTGGCGGGTGAAGCCGGTGACAAAATCACGCTGGGCGACGTCCTTCTGGCGTGCGTCGATGGCGAAATGGCCGATGCGGCCAAGGTGCTGGTTTCGGCTGAAATCATTGCCCAGGCGAAGTCCGAGAAGGTCATCGTCTTCAAGAAGCGTCGCCGGCACAACTATCGCCGCCGCAACGGACACCGCCAGCAGATGACCCTGCTGCGCATCCTGTCGGTTGGGGGCGAGGAAAAGAAAGCCGCGAAGAAGCCCGCCGCCAAGGCCGAGGCTGAGACTGCACCTGCCGCGCAAGCGGCCGGCGAATAAAATTCCGGAGTAGTTCGAGATGGCACATAAGAAAGCAGGCGGCTCCTCGCGCAATGGTCGCGATTCGGCAGGCCGCCGCCTCGGCGTCAAGAAGTTCGGCGGTCAGGACGTGATCGGCGGCAACATCATCATCCGCCAACGCGGCACCCGCGTCTACCCGGGCGTGAATGTCGGCATGGGCAAGGACCATACGCTGTTCGCGCTCGCCGAAGGCCGCGTGCGTTTCCACGATGGCAAGCTTGGCCGCAAGTACGTCTCGGTCGATATGGCGGCGCAGGCCGCGGAATAACGGGCGGTTCCATATTGGGCCGTCCTGATGGGATGGCCCCTCGCCGGAATCCGATTTCCGGCAATACGAGGGAGAGGGCCATGCCCGTCTCCCTCCTTTCGTCTCTCCCTCGTGTCAGGCTTGCCTGTCCGGCGCATTCCGCCACCGGACCGGCGATTGCGTAACGTCACTGTCACGCGCCGGGGCTATGGCGCGTGCGGGAGATCGAAAGGACCGTTTGACATGTTTATCCGCAGCGAAAGGCTGTTCCTGCGGCCCTGCTGGCCGGAGGATCTTGGCGAACTGGCTGGGATGCTGACCCAGGAGGACGTGGCGCGCTGCGTTCCGGCCCATCTTTGGCCGCAAGCCGGCTGGCCGGAACGCTGCGATACCGATGCCCGCGCGGCCGAACAGCGCCTGCCGGCGTTCCTCATCACGCTGCCAACTTCCCAGGGACAGACGATCGTTGGCGCCGCGGCGCTAAGCCGCTGGGAGGGCCAGGTCGAACTGTTCCACTGCATCGCTCCCGGTCATCGCGGTCGCGGCTATGCCACCGAGGCGGTGCGCGCGCTGCTCGCGCAGTCGCAGGCGCTGGGCCATGCGCGGCTGGTGGCATCGCATTTCACGGACGATCCCACGGGCGGGCGCGTTCTGGAAAAGGCGGGCTTTCGGCCGACGGGCGTCATTCGCCTGCGCCGCCGTCATTCGGGTGAGCAGGCCGCCCCGGCGGCCGAACTTTCGGTCACCCTCGGTGCCGCTCTTGGCAACGACGATCCGGAAATGCGCGCAGCCTGATCCCTTCAGGCCGGTTTGGGCAGGTGCACGGGCGCGTCGAGTAGCGCCCGGTCATCGCGCTTCGCCGGGTGGAATCCGGGCAGGAAGTAGGCGACCCACTGCGGGAAGATCCGGCGTAGGATGCCGGGTTTCCAAACAAGATATGCCAGGAGGCGCAGCGCGGTGCGCGGCCCGGTCAGTCCGTCCTGCGACAGCAAGTGCAACGCGTCCTGAAAGCGGAAGACGATGAACCGCTTGGTGACGATCACCATCATCAGGGCCTTGACCTTCCAGCGTTTCCACCGGCTCCAGTGCCGCGTGGCATGAAGCCACGTGTCATACGCAACCGCCTTGTGCTCGATCTCCTCGATCGCGTGCCAGCGCCACATCGCGGCGAGCTCCGGATCGGCACCGGCGACATGCGCCGGGTCGGTCAGGAACTCGTGAGCCATCATCGCGGTGTAGTGTTCAAGCGCCATCGTTGCCGCGAGGTTGAGGATGGCCGGGCGGCCCTGCGTAAGGGCGAGCATTTCCTCGACCCGCTTGTCGATGCGGGCCATGTCGTAGCCGGCCTCGCTGGCAAAGCGGTTGAGCGCCAGATGTTCGCGCGTGTGGTTCACTTCCTGGACGATGAAGGCGCGGATATCGCTGGCCAGCGGTTCGGGCACGCCGTCGCGGTGCGCCTTGACCGATTCGATGAAGAAAGCCTCGCCCCGCGGGAACGTGCCGGACAGGGCATTGAACCACGCCGTCGCCACCGGATCGCCGCCATTCCACCAGCGCGCCGGAATTCCCTCGCGCGATAAACGGAAATTACGTATCTGCAGCGTAGAGCGCTCTTCGGGGGGAGGGCCGGCGGAATGGACCGGGTCTTGCGTACTTGCGAGTTGCGCGTCCATTCCACGGAGATATAAGGGCTGACAGCAATGTCAATAAGGAAGCGCCTCTCGCCCCAGGAAAGCCGCCAGGCCGCTCTCGAAGCGGCCCGAACGCTTCTGATCGAGCAGGGTCCGCAGGCCGTGACGCTCAAGGCCGTTTCGGCCATGATCAACCGGACCCACGCCAACCTGCTGCATCATTTCGGCTCCGCCGCCGGGCTTCAGGAAGCGTTGGCGCGCCATCTGGCAGGTACGGTCTGCCACGCCATTGCGCCCGCCGTGCTGGCGATGCGATCCGGCGAAGGGACGCCGCGCCGCGTTGTCGACATGACGTTCGATGCCTTTGACCGCGAGGGCGCCGCCGCACTCGCCTCGTGGATGCGGCTCACCGGCAACGAGGACGCGCTCAATCCGATCATCGAGGCCATCCACGACATGGTCGACGAATTCGACGCCAGCGGCGCGGGCCTGATGCGCGACGTGACGCTGCACCTGATCCTGCTGGCGCTGGGCGATGCGCAAATGGGGCGCCCGCTGGCAAGCGCGCTGGGGCTGCCGCACACCAAGGCGCGCGACATGGCGGAAAAGCTGCTGTTCGATGCGGCACAGCGCAACGATATTCCTGTTTCGCAGTAACTTTGCTCAGCCCTCCGCCGCCATCCATGCGGGCTTTTGCGCGGCGGCGATGTCCTCCACACGGCGGTGATCGACCGCAAGGCCAAGGGCGGGATAGGCAGCGCGCTGCCGTGCCGGGTCTGACAGGGCGAGCGGCACGACCACAAGCCGCCGGTTCACTTTTTGCCGCCAGTTCATCCGCGCGGTATTTTCCTGCCCGACATAGCAGCCCTTGGTGAAGCTCACGCCGTTCAGATCGGCCGCGTTGCATTCAAGCCAGAGCAGTTCGCCGTCGCCCAGTTCGGTGCGTCCTTCCGCCACGCCAAGCCCAAGGCGGTGGGCAAGCCAGGCCCCATCCGCACAGTCCCCGTCCGCGCAGTCCCCGTCCGCGCCGCCTGCGTCGTCGTCCGCCGGATCGAGCGGCGCGACCCAGCGTTCGCCCAGTGCAGGCAGCCGGGGATCGCTCGCCGCGCCGTCGCCGGTGTGCGGTCGCCAGTGGACGGCAAGGCCCTCTTCGCGCGCAATCACGACCGGGCGGCGCAGGCGGTAGATCGAGAGGCGCCTCGCCAGCGCGTCGGCCACGTCCGCCTCGCAATCGAGGAGCAGGCCGCCGGCGCCCGGCCAGACGATGAAGTCGAACAGCACCTTGCCTTGCGGCGTCAGCAGCCCGGCCCAGACCGGAAGCGGACCGGTGACGTCCTGTGTGACGAGGCCTTGCAGGAAATCGGCGGCCTCGGCTCCGTTTCCTTCGCAGGACAGGCGGATCAGCGCGCGCGCGCAGAGACGGGTTGCGGTCATGCCGCGCAAGGTGGGCGCGATGGACGCTCGCGGCAAGGTGCATGCGGCGGCGAAGGACGATTCCCCGCCCTTGCGGCCCGCTTGCCGGCGCTGCATGATGACGTCGATGACAAAGGCGGATCTTTCCACGCCGAAACCGGCGCGCGTTGGCGCGGCAGTGTTTGTCATCCTGCTGCACATCGCGGCGGTCGCGGCGCTGATCCGCGCGTTCGCGCCCGATCTGACCCAGCGCGTGGCCGAAGAGGTGATCGCTGCCTTCACAGTTACGGTCACCGCGCCGCCGCCACCAAAGCCGCCCCCCTCCAGGGCGCCCGAGCCGCAAGGGGCCGCGGCGCCCGAGGGCCGCAAGGCCACCCCGCGCGAAGTCACAGCCCCCAAGCCGAAAGTCGCGATCGCAAGGACCCCCGCGCCGCCGGTTGCCTCGACCGGCAGTGCCAACAGCGCCGGAGCCCGCGATCAGGGCGAGGGGACGGGGGCTGGCGGCTCCGGCAGCGGTACCGGCGCGGGAGGCTCCGGCAGCGGTACCGGCGGCGGCATGGGGACACCCCCGGTGAAGATCGCCGGCGACATCAATTCGGCGCGCGACTTCCCGCGCGAGAAGCGGGACCAGCGCATCGGCGATTACGTAATCATCGCCCTTACCGTCAGCCCGCAAGGGCGCGTGACTGCTTGCCGAGTAGTGCGCGCCAGCCGCGAGCCTGTGACCGACGCGGTGACTTGCCGGCTGGCGACGGAGCGCTTCCGTTTTCGCCCGGCGCGTGATGCCGCGGGCAATCCGATCGAATCCGTTTATGGCTGGCGGCAGCGCTGGTTCTATCCCGGCAAGACTTCCTGAACCGTTCGGAGCCTATTGGAACATCATGCATTTAGACGAGCAATCATGAGCAACATCACTCCAGTCATCCTGTGCGGCGGCAGCGGCACCCGCCTGTGGCCGCGCAGCCGGGCCACCAAACCCAAGCCGTTCCTGCCGCTGGTGGGGACAAGCACCCTGTTCGAGGCAACCGCCGCGCGCTGTCCGCCCGATGCCGGATTCGGCCCGCCCGTGGTGGTCACCGGCACGGCGCACCTGGCGCATGTCGAGGCGCAGCTTGGCGCGGGATCGGGCGCATCGATCATCGTTGAACCGGCGGCGAAGAACACCGCCGCCGCCATCGCGCTTGCCGCCTGCCGGCTGCCCGAAGATGCGGTGATGCTGGTCTGCCCGAGCGACCACTACATTGCCGATACCGGCGCGTTCATTGCCGCCGCGCAGTCCGCTGCGGCGCTCGCCGGACAGGGCTGGCTGGTCTCCTTCGGGATCGAGGCGAAGGCTCCGGAAACCGGCTTTGGCTATCTGCGGCGCGGCGAGGCCATCGGCGAGCTGGGTTACCGCGTCGCCGAGTTCGTCGAGAAGCCCGACCTTGAGCGCGCGCGCGCCTTTCTCGACGAGGGGACCTATGCCTGGAACGGCGGCATCTTTGCCTTCCGGGTGGGAGATTTCATGGCGGAACTTGCCGCGCACCGGCCCGAAATCGCGCGCGCCGTGCGCGCCTCGGTCGATGGGGGGCGCCTCGAGGGCAACCGCTTCCATCCCGATGCCGCTTCGTTCGGCGCTATCGCAGGCGAATCGGTCGATTATGCCGTCATGGAAAACACCAAACGCGCCGCGATGGTGCCCGCCGACATGGGCTGGTCCGACATCGGCAACTGGCAGGCGCTGCACGCCGCGCTGCCTTGCGACGACCGGGGCAATACCGTGCGGGGCAATGCAGAGCTGGTCGATTGCCGAAACGTTCTGGTCGACAGCGACGGACCGCGCGTTTCGATCATCGGGCTCAGCGATGTGATCGTGGTGGTGGATGGTGACGACATCCTGATCACCACGGCCGACGGCGTGCAGCAGGTCGGCAGGCTGTCGGGCGCGGTGAACCAGTGAGGGCGGGGCAGTGAGCGCCGGCCTCCCAACGCGCCAGGTGGCAAAACCGTGGGGCCGGGATTCACTGCCTGCGCCGTTTGCTGCGCCGCCCGGCGAGCGGATCGGCGAAATCTGGTTCGAACCGCCACCT
Organism: Novosphingobium sp.; assembly: GCA_040377095.1. Lineage (GTDB taxonomy): Bacteria > Pseudomonadota > Alphaproteobacteria > Sphingomonadales > Sphingomonadaceae > Novosphingobium. The sequence goes on along the minus strand of JBEIPK010000020.1, from coordinate 9,109 downwards.
GCCGTGCCGCAGCTTCTGGTCAAGTACATCTTCACCAGCGAAGCCCTGTCAGTTCAGGTCCACCCGTCCGACGCCCAGGCTCCTGGCCACGGCAAGGAAGAGTGCTGGCTGGTGATCGATGCGGAGCCGGGCGCAAGGCTTGGGATCGGCTTCGACCGCGCGATCGGGGCCGAGGCGATGCGCGCCGCTGCCATCGACGGCAGCATAGAGCAGATGCTCACCTGGCACGACGTGCGCGGCGGGGATTTCTTCTACATTCCGGCCAATACCGTCCACGCCATCGGCGCGGGCGTCAGCCTCATCGAGGTCCAGCAGAACAGCGACGTGACCTACCGGCTCTATGACTATGGCCGGCCGCGCGAACTGCACCTCGACCAAGGCATCGCGGTGGCGCGCGGCGAGACCTATGATCGCGGCCGATGGCACTGCACCGTTGGAGGACGCGAAGCCATCACGCTGGTGAACGGGCCGCTGTTCCGGCTGGATCAGGTCGTCGGCCAGCCGGACGAAGTTTGCGCCGCGCGGTTCGGGACGGGCCCGCTGCTGGCCATCCCGCGCGCGGGTGGGATCAACGTCGGCGGCGAGCCAGTCGCGCCCGGCTCGTGCGCTTTGCTGGAGCATGTCTCGGCACTGTCCGTGCCGGATGGAGCAGTTGTCCTTCTCGCGCAACCTTGCGCCCCTTGATCCCGGCCGCGCCCTCGCGCATGGATGGGGGAATATCGCGAGGGAGAGTTCCAGGTGTCGTCAATCCATCCAGTTCCGGCCGAGTGGGCCAGCCGCGCCTATGTCGATGCGGCCGGATACGCCGAGAAATACCGCCGCTCGATCGAGGAGCCGGAAGCGTTCTGGCGCGAGGAAACCGCGCGGCTGGACTGGATCAAGCCGTGGTCGAAGCTCAGCCAGTGCAGCTTCGACGAAGCCGATTTCGGAATCGAGTGGTTTTCCGACGGCACGCTCAACGTCTCGGCCAATTGCCTTGATCGCCATCTAGCAACGCGCGGCGATACGGTGGCGATCATCTGGGAAGGTGACGACGCCGCAAAGCAGCGCAGGATCACCTACCGCGAACTGCACGAACAGGTGTGCCGCGCCGCCAATGCAATGAAGGCACTGGGTGTCAAGCGCGGCGACCGCGTCACGATCTACCTGCCGATGATCCCGGAGGCGGCAGTGGCCATGCTCGCCTGCACGCGGATCGGCGCGATCCACTCGGTCGTGTTCGGCGGCTTCTCGCCCGAGGCGCTCGCGGGCCGCATCCAGGACTGCGACAGCAGCCTTGTCATCACTGCCGATGGCGGGATGCGCGGTGGCAAGTTGGTGCCGCTGAAGGACAATGTCGACATCGCGCTGGAGCAGTGCGAGTCCGTCAAGCATGTCCTCGTCGTCGGACACGCAGGCTGCGAGATCGAGTGGGTCGAAGGGCGCGACGTTGCCTGGCACGCACAGCTGCGCGGGCTTTCGCCGGAGTGCGCGCCTGCCGAAATGGGCGCAGAAGACCCGCTGTTCATTCTCTACACCTCGGGCAGCACCGGCAAGCCCAAGGGCGTGCTCCACACCACGGGCGGCTATCTCACGTGGGCGGCGATGACGCACAGCTACGTCTTCGACTATCGCCCCGGCGAGGTTTACTGGTGCGCGGCCGATGTCGGCTGGGTAACGGGTCATACTTACGGCGTCTATGGCCCGCTCGCCAACGGCGCGACGATGGTGATGTTCGAGGGCGTACCCAACTGGCCCACGCACAGCCGGTTCTGGGAGATCGTCGACCGGCATCAGGTCAACGTGTTCTACGGTGCACCCACGGCGCTGCGCGCGCTGATGCGCGAGGGCGACGAGTGGGTGAAGAAGACTTCGCGCGCCTCGCTGCGGCTGCTGGGCAGCGTGGGCGAACCGATCAATCCCGAGGCCTGGGAATGGTACTGGCGCGTGGTGGGCGAAGAGCGCTGCCCCATCGTCGATACCTGGTGGCAGACCGAAACCGGCGGCGCGATGATCACCCCGCTGCCCGGCGCGCACGATCTGCGGCCCGGCGCGGCAAGCTTCCCGATGTTCGGCGTCGTGCCGCAAGTGGTCGACGCGGAAGGCGCGGTGCTTGAGGGCGAGACGCAAGGCAACCTGTGCATTGCGCAAAGCTGGCCGGGTCAGATGCGCACCGTATGGGGCGATCACGAGCGCTTTTTCCAGACCTATTTTGCGACCTACAAAGGCAAGTACTTCACCGGAGACGGCTGCCGGCGAGACGAGGGCGGCGCCTACTGGATCACCGGCCGCGTCGATGACGTCATCAACGTCTCGGGCCACCGCATGGGCACCGCCGAAGTGGAAAGCGCGCTCGTTGCCCATGCGAAGGTGGCAGAGGCCGCTGTGGTCGGCATGCCGCACGACATAAAGGGGCAGGGCATCTACGCCTATGTCACGCTGAATTCGGGCGAGGCCGAGAGCGAGGATGTGCGCAAGGAGCTAGTGTCCTGGGTGCGCAAGGAGATCGGCCCGATCGCCACGCCCGACGTGATCCACTTCGCCCCGGCGCTGCCCAAAACGCGCTCGGGCAAGATCATGCGCCGCATCCTCAGGAAGATCGCGGAAGGCGATACCTCGAATCTCGGCGATACCAGCACGCTGGCCGATCCGGGGGTGGTGGACACGCTGCTGACGTCTGGGCGGTAGGGGGCGGGCGGTATGTAGGGAGCCAGCGGTGATTGCCCAGACCATCCAGCTGGCCCTCGCGCCGGTCTTCGTGCTGGTCGCGATGGGCAACATCCTCGGCATCCTGACCGCAAGGCTGGCCCGAATCGTCGATCGCTCGCGCGTGCTTCAGGATCGCCATGGCGAGACGAGCGGAGCCGACCGGGAGCTGGTCGTCGCCGAAATCCGCCTGCTCGATCAGCGGATCGCAATCATAAACCGCGCGATTGCAACGCTCGTGCTGGGCGGCCTGTCCATCGGCGCGACCGTCGCGATCCTGTTCCTCGAGGAGCTGGTGGCCTTCGATCTTCACCGCGTGGCTGCGGGCACGTTTCTGCTGGCGGTCGCTCTGCTGATGGCGGCGCTATTGGCCTTTCTGCGCGAAACGCGGCTCGCCGCGGCCAGCCTGCGCATTCCGCGCAGCCGGGTGGATCTGTGAAGCGCCGCCGTTTGCGTCAAAAGGAACAATGATCCCCCGCGCGGCGTTCCTTCGCCGCGATGGACACCGACACCGCCCGCACTGAACCCATTGATCGCGCCGGGGCGTTGCCCTTCGGCCTGACCGAGCGCCATGCCCGGCCCCCGCGCACGGCGCGGCTGCGCAATCTGGGCGTGGCGGTGTTCATCGCTTTGCCGATCGCCGCGGCGCTTTCGGGGCTGCTGGGCGGCGGCGCGCCGCGCGTGACAACGGCAGCGACGCCCGCAGCCCTGATGTCCGTCACTGCGCCCGCCGTGCTGCGCAGCGGCAACTGGTTCGAGACAGAGGTGATGGTCACACCCGCCGCGCCGGTCGACGATCTCACGATCCGCATCGACAAGGGCCTGTGGCACCGCCTCAGCATCGATACCATGGTGCCGGACGCGGAAAGCGCCGAGGCGCTGGACGGCCGCTACATTTACCACTTCGGAAAGGTCGAGGCCAGGCAACGCTTCACGCTCAAGCTTGACGGCCAGATCCAGCCTGCCGGGCTGCGGCGCTTGAATGGCGCGTTCGAGGCGGCCGACGGAGAGCGACCACTGGTGCGCGTGCCCATCCGCATCATGGTGCTGCCCTGATGGAGATCGTCCTGCGCGCCTCTGCCCTGTTTCTCGTCATGTTCGTGTTGCTGCGGCTGATGGGCAAGCGTGAGATCGGCCAGATGGCGCCGTTCGAGATGGTGACGCTGATCGTTATGGGTGACCTCATCCAGCAGGGCGTGACGCACCAGGATTTCTCGATGACCGGCGCCGCGCTGGCAATCCTGACGTTCGCGGGGTGGAGCCTCGCCCTCAATGTGACGAGCCATTACTGGCCGCGCTCGCGACCGATCCTTGAGAGCGAACCAGTGGTGCTGGTGCGCGGCGGGCGGGTTTTAAGCCGCAACATGAACCGCGAGCGCATCGACGAGGATGAGCTCGCATCCGAAATGCGGCTGGCGGGAATCGCAGGCCTTGAACAGGTGGCCTGGGCGATCCTTGAGCCCGAAGGCAAGATCAGCTTTATCCGCAAGGGCAGGGGCGACATCGATCCGCGCCGGGGCGAGAATGCGCCTGTCTGAAGGTCAGCGCGTCACGCCGCCAGCTTGAACGGCTCGATCTCGCCCGAAAGATACAGCTTCTTGGCCTTTGCACGGCTCAATTTGCCCGAACTGGTGCGCGGCAGCGTGCGCGGGGGGACCAACTCGATCACGCAGTTCATGCCAGTGATCGAGCGCACCTTGTCGCGGATCTGGTCATGCAGTTTCACGCGCTCTTCCGGATCGGAGACGCGGCAGTGGACGAGAACGGCAGGCACTTCCTCGCCGCTGTCGGTCTCGACCGAAAAGGCCGCGATGTCGCCCTGATGGAAGCCCGGCAATTGCTCCACTGCCCACTCGATGTCCTGAGGCCAGTGGTTCTTGCCGTTGATGATGATCATGTCCTTGGCGCGGCCGACGATGAACAGGTAGCCGTCGGCCATGTAGCCCATGTCGCCGGTATCGAGCCAGCCATCCGCCATGCAGGCTTCGGTCGCTTCCGGATCGCGGTAATAGGAGTGCATCAGGCTCTGCCCCGAACACCAGACCTTGCCGATGTGGTGATCCGGCACGCAAAGCCCCTTCTCGCCCCGCACTTCGACGGTCATGCCGCGTACCGGCTTGCCGCAATTGACGATGGCGCGGTAGCGGGCCGGGCGCGACAGATCGCGCGGGCTGCCCGAAAGGCGCTCTTCCTCCACCAGCTCGACGCGGATGCCTTCGCCCGGCGGCATCAGGGTGACGGCAAGCGTGGATTCGGCAAGGCCATAGCTGGGCAGGAAGGCGCTGGCCCTGAAACCTGCTTCGGCAAAAGCGTTGACGAAGCCCTGCATCACGTCGGGCCGGATCATGTCGGCTCCGTTGCCGGCAATCCGCCAGCGCGACAGGTCGAAACGTTCAGCAACATGGCTCTGGCTGGAAATGCGGCGGGCGCAGATGTCGTAGCCGAAAGTCGGCGAATAGGAGATCGAGGTGCCCTCGTTGCGGCTGATCATGTCAAGCCACGCGAGCGGGCGGCGGGCGAAATCCTCGGTCTTGAGGTAATCGGTCGAAACCTGGTTGGCGATGACCGACAGGAAGCAGCCGACAAGGCCCATGTCGTGATACCACGGCAGCCAGCTGATGCAGCGGTCGGCCGGCTCCAGCTTCATGCCGATGCCGTGGCCGGCAAGATTGTGGAGCAGGGCGCGGTGCGTGACAGCGACGCCGTGCGGAAAGCGGGTCGAGCCGCTGGAGTATTGCAGGAAGCAGATATCGTCGGGCGAGAGCGTGGGCAGAGGGACTTCATGCGCCGGCTCGGCCGCAAAATCGGCCCATGAGACGCTTTCGCAGCCCTGACGCTGCGCCGCCGCATCGGCAATGCCGGCCAACTCCGCCGGATAGAACAGGATGCGCGGCTCCGCGCTCGCCATCTGGGTGGCGATCTGGTCGATATAGTTGTCCTTGCCGCCAAAGCTGGTGGGCAGCGGTAGCGGCACCGGCCATGCGCCGGCGTAGATCGCCCCGCAGAACAGCGCGGCGAAATCCGGCCCGGTCTCGGCAACAAGCGCGATCCTGTCGCCGGGCTTGATACCGCGCGCAATCAGCCGCCGCGCCACGGCGAGCGTATCCTCGCGCAGCTCCGAATAGGGGTAAACCCGGGTCAGCGCGCCGCGCGGATCGTGAAAATTGAGGCCCCGACGACCCGTTGCGGCATAGTCCAGCGCATCGGCGAACGTGCCGAAATCGGCATTCCTGCGCGGCAGGTCATCTTCATTGGGAGTCGGAATCAAAGCGGGATTTGCCTTCGCCACCAGCAGTGCGGTGTCGCTCATGTGCTGTAACCCGTTGTTGTTAAACCGAATGTGCGTCAAGGCTGAGGCTCTTAGCCCAATTTACCGGCCAGCGCATGCACTTTCCCTCCACCTTGCCGCTTCCCCATTCGGTTCCGAGTGTGGCACGATTAGGGCAAATGGTTACCGGCCCCTCCTCGCGCCCTGCCCGCAAACCGCCCCGTCCGATCGATGCGGCAAGGCTTGAAGCAATGGCGCTGGCCTATGTCGCGCGCTTCGCGACCAGCCGCGCCAAGCTTGAGGGCTACCTGCTGCGCAAGCTTCGCGAGCGAGGCTGGGAGGGCGCCGAGCCGCCCCCAGTCGAGGCCATAGCCGGGCGCTTCGTTGAGGCAGGCTATATCGACGATGCCTCTTATGCCCGCGCGCGCAGTGGCAGCCTGCTGCGGCGCGGCTATGGCGAGCGGCGGGTCGGGCAGGCGCTCGCCGCTGCCGGGATCGACGAGCAAACCCGCAGCGAAGTTCGCGCATCGGCCCGCGACGTACGCCGCGCCGCGCTCGCCATGGCGCGCAAGCGACGCTTCGGTCCGTTCGGCCGGGACGTGCCCGACCGGGCGGCGCGCGAAAAGCAGCTTGCCGCCATGCTCCGCGCCGGGCACCGCATGGACTGCGCCCGCGCGGCAATCGACGCGGGCACAATTGAGGCCGCCGAGGCATGGGCGGAGACGGAATACTTGGAAGAGGAAGGAAACTGATGCGCAGACCAGCACTTCATGGCGCGCTGGTTTGGGTGCTGTCGCTGACTTTTGCCGGCTGCTCGCCCGGCTCGACCGACGCGGCGCCGGTCGCCGCCTCGACCGCCGCACGGCTCCACCCCGTGTCTGGCCTGCCGGTGATTCCGCTGACCGTGGAGAGCGGCGGCAAGCTCCACCGCTTCGACGTCGAACTGGCGAGTAGCGCCGCAGAGCAGTCGCGCGGCCTCATGTTCCGTACCGAACTGGGCCCGGACGAAGGCATGGTGTTTCCATTCAAACCGCACCGCATGGCTTCGTTCTGGATGCGAAACACGGTGATCGGGCTGGACATCATTTTCGTTGGGCCGGACGGGCGGATCATCAACATCGCGGCCAATGCGGTGCCCTATGACGAAACGCCGCTCGAATCCGACGGCATCGCCGCCGCCGTGCTGGAGCTGGGTGGAGGGCGCGCGGCGCAACTGGGCATCAGACCCGGCGACCGCGTGCGCTGGTAGCGCCCCCGCAATGCGTCAGTAGCGCTTGCGCAAGGCAGGCCAGTGCGGCTAACGCGGCGGCCATGGGATTCCTGTCGAAGATCTTCACCTGGTGGGATGGCGCCACCATTGGCACGCAGCTGTTCAGTTCGCGCTATGGCGAACAGGTTGGCACCGATGTTGAGGGCAACCGCTATTTCCGCGAGAAGAAGCCGTCGAAGAACGATGCCTTCGGCGGGCGCGAGCGCCGCTGGGTGATCTATGACGGCGCCAACGATGCCAGCCGCGTGCCAGCTGAATGGCATGGCTGGTTGCACGGCACGCTCGACGGCGTTCCCGAAAGCGACCTGCCGCCGCCGCGCATCTGGGAAGTGGACTTTACCCCCAACGCCACCGGAACGCCGGCTGCCTACCGCCCGCAGGGCGCGCCTGAGCGGGGCGGACAACGGGCCCGCGCGACGGGTGATTATGAGTCGTGGTCGCCGGATGGCGACGTTCAGGCGAAGTCGCCAGGGTCCTGAAGCTCGCCGTGCGCGCGCCGATTCTCCTTCTGGCATGCGGGTTGCTGGCGGCCTGTTCAGGGCAAGGCGACGGCGACGCGGAGGCGACCTCCACCGAGGTTCCCTCCGCCGTTGGCAAGGCGAACGACGGCGCGCCGGCGGTCGAAAGCAGCTATGGCACTCCTGTTGCCGAACGGGTCGCAACGCTTGGCATGCTCAACAAGCGCAACAACCTGACGCAGGACATCGTGCTGAAACCCGGCGAATCGCGGCGGGTGGGCAATCTCGTGGTACGGCTCGCTACCTGCGAGCGCACGCTTCCCTGGGAGCAGCAGCAAGAAACGGGTGCCTTCGTGCAGGTTTTCGTCGAAGAGCGCGCCCGGTCGAGCGATCCGCTGACCTGGCGCAAGGTGTTCTCGGGTTGGCTGTTCCGCAATTCGCCCTCGCTCAACGTCGTCGAGCATTCGGTCTACGACGTCTGGGTAAAGGACTGCGCGATGAAGTTCCCCGGCGAGGAAGAAGCGCCCTCCGCCCTTGCCAGCAATGCACCGAAGGCAGCCGGCAAGCCCGGCCCGGCGGCTAGCGGATCGCCGGCGCCGGCAGCAACGACGCCGCGCTCTTCGCCGTCGCCCACATCACCTTCGCCCACACCGGACATCGGACGACCTGCGGAAAATTCGGACGCACGCTGAGCCGAGGCGAGCAGCCGCAGATAGCGTTTCTGGCTGATTTCCACTGCGCCCAGCGAAGCGAGGTGATCCGTCATGAACTGGCAGTCGAGCAACTGGTATCCGCCCACGCGCATCGCCGCGACCAGCCAGCACAGCGCAACCTTGGAGGCATCGCTCGCACGGCTGAACATGCTCTCGCCGCAGAACACGCCGCCGAACTCGACACCGTAGAGCCCGCCGACCAGTTCTCCACCGCTCCAGCATTCGATCGAGTGCACATGCCCAAGGTCATGCAGGTGCTGATAGCTGGCGGCGATACGGCAGCTGATCCAGCTTTCGCCGCCATCGCCCTGACGCGGCGCGGCGCAGGCTTCAAGCACTTGGCGAAAAGCGGCGTTGCGGGTCACCTCGAAGCGTCCGCGCCGCAGCGTCCGGGCCAGAGAGCGCGAGACTCGCAGGCCGTCGAGTGGCAGGACCGCGCGGCGGCGGGGCTCCACCCAGAACACGTCCGGATCGTCGCGGTGGTCCGCCATCGGAAAGATGCCGGCCCGGTAGGCGAGCATCAGCAGATCGGGGTCGATGATCGATGGCTGGACGGGGGCGTGCACCATGCCATCATACCATCTTGCCGGGGGCGGCGGGAGGCTAATCCGGACGTTTCATCTTTTTGCGGAACGCAGGCCCGCGCCCGCTTGCCAACCTTCGCGCCAGCCCCTAGAGCCTGCCCGCCTGCAGGAGTGTAGCTCAGTTGGTAGAG
>JBEIPK010000023.1:0-36053 GCA_040377095.1 Novosphingobium sp. | reverse complement strand
GCGGATTTCGGTCCGCGCGCCCTTCTTGCGTCAGGCGGCCGCCCGGTGCGGCCTATCGGCACGCCCGCTTGCGCGCGCTGTCCACCGAGATCACAGTCCCGCCGCGGCTATGCACGATCACGCACTGTTCGGACGCTTCACGCCAATAGGTGCGGACGTGCCCCTCGCCGCCCGGGCTGAGGTCGTCGCGAAGCAGGAACCCGCGGGAGGACAGTTCCGACCGGACACTGCTGGTCGAGCGGCCGATCAGGTCGTTGGTATAGGCAAAGCCGGAATATCCCGAACCCGGCCAATTGCCCGACCGATAGGAGGTTTCCTGCGCGCGCTGGCGCGTGCCCTGATCATAGCCGTGCGAATAGCCGTCGTGGCGGTCATAGTTGTGGTAGGACTGGTTGTAGAGCCCGTCGCGGTAGCCGCGTTCGAACTGGGCGGTGCCGTTTATGTCGGTGTACCGATCCTCGCGGTGGTGCGACTTGCTTGCAAGCGCAAGGACGCCCAGCAGCGCGGCCGCGCCAACAACCGCCGCCGCCGCTGAATCATTTGACTTATGGCCGCACTCGATGCCGCTCTCGCTGCGGATCTCGGCATAGCGCCCGTCCGTCGTCGCGATCCGGACGCATTTCTTCACCGAACTGTTCCACCAATAGGTGTACGACGTTTCCTCGCCTTGCGAGGCATGATGCAGCGCATAGCCGCGATTAAGCATTTGCGTTTCGCCCGAGCTCCCGCGCGCGCCGACGAGATCGGCGAGATCGGACGGTGCGGCGCCGACGGCCGGGGCCGGAGCCGCGCCGGCGACAAGCGCCGCGATCGAAACGCATGCAAAAACAGATTTCAGGGTGTGTCGGCTCATCTGTCTGTCCCTTCCGCTGCCCGGGCACCGCTGCGTTGACCCGGCTGTGTGCACAAGGTAACAGACATTCAGGACTGGGGGAAACGATCGCATGGCGATTCACAGAATTACAAGCGCGGCCAATGATTTCTATCTGGGATCGGCGGGGTTGAGCGAGGATCAGCTCCAGGCATTCCTGCCGGTCCTGTCGAACGATCCCAGGGGCGCAACGCTCTATTCCATCAGCGCCGGGCCGCCTCATGCACTGGGCGGGCGCACCACCAACACGCCGCGCCTGATCACAATCCTTGACGACGGCATCACCTATACCGGCTTCGCCTCGATCGCCAACGGCCGCGTCAATCTCGATTTCAGCCAGTCGAGCGCCCTGATCGCCGCCCTGGGCAACGGCGACTTCTTGACCGGTTCGTTCTACTATGTCGACAGGCTCGCCAATGGCCAGTTCAGCTCGGCCAAGGTCACATTCACCATTCGCGGAATCAGCAGTAATGTGGCGAACATCAGCGGCACCACAGAAGCCGAAGTCTTCGAAGACGGCACGCTGACCGCCGGCGGCACCTTGTTCGCCAATGATGCCGATGCGGGCGAGAACCGGTTCCAGACGCCCGGCTCGCTTGCCGCAACCTTCGGCACGTTTACGTTCAACGCGGTGACCGGCGTGTGGGGCTATACGCTCAACAACACTGCGGCCAACGTTCAGGGACTGATCTCGGGCGAGCGGTGGGTGGAACTAATCACCGTCACGTCGCTCGACGGCAGCGACAGCGAGGTGATATCCGTCACTATCGAGGGCGAGGACGATGTCGCGACCATCACTGGCAAATCGTCGGACACCGTCAGCGAAGATGGCAATCTGTCGGTGAGCGGCACGCTGACCGTGACTGACGTCGACGCCGGAGAAGCCAGTTACCAGTTCATCCTTGATCTGGAAGGCACATACGGCAATTTCTCGTTCACCACTTTGACCGGCGCGTGGGAATACACGCTAAACAACACGGCTGCCAACGTCCAGGCGCTGATTACGGGGGAAGAGGTCGAGGACACGCTGGTCGTCAACTCGCTCGACGGTTCAGCCACGCAGACCATAACCGTCACCATTGAAGGTCAGGACGATCCTGCCCAGATCGGCGGCGTCGACACAGGCGAAGTAACCGAGGACGGCCTGCTAAGCACCAGCGGAGCTCTGACAATAATCGACCCAGACTTTGAAGAAGAAGCTTTCGAAGTTCCGGCTGATCTTACCGGAGATTATGGAACATTCACCTTAGATACGGACGGCAATTGGACTTATACGATCGTCGACGATGATCCCGCCTTCGATAATCTTGAAGATGAACAATACTTTTTCGACAGCCTGGCCGTCTTTTCGGTTGACGGCACCCAGCACATGATCAACATCTCGATCTTGGGGAACAGCAACGACCTGATCCTGATCGCCTGACCTGACCAGTCAGTCTGCCATGGCTTCCGGCCCGCTGCGCCGGCGGGCTGGGGTTACCGTGATCAAGCAGGGACTTGCCTATCTGGCGGCGTGGTAGTCCATGTACCATTTGACGAAGCGCGGTACGCCTTCGTCGATGGTTGTGGTCGGCTCATAGCCCAGATCGCCTCGGATCGCGTCGATATCGGCGAAGCTCTGCGGCACGTCGCCGGGCTGGATCGGCTGGAAGTCGATGATTGCCTTGCGGCCACATTCGGCCTCGAGGATCGAAACCACTTTCATCAGATGTTCGCTGCGGTGATTGCCAATGTTGTAGAGCCGGTGCGGCAAGTGGCTGCCCCCAGCCTTGGGCAACCCATCGTCGGGAGGCGGATTGTCGAGGCAGGCCACGACGCCGCTGACGATGTCCTCGACATAGGTGAAATCGCGGTACATCTCGCCGTTGTTGAACACCGGAATTGGCTCGCCCGCCATGATCTTGCGCGTGAAGATCCACATCATCATGTCCGGCCGGCCCCATGGGCCATAGGCCGTGAAAAAACGCAGGCCAGTCAGCGGCAGCCGGTAGAGGTTGGCATAAGTCTCGCTCATCAGCTCGTCCGCCTTTTTGGTCGCGGCATAGAGCGAGAGCGGGTGATCGACACGGTCTTCAACAGCAAAAGGCAGCTTGGTGTTGCCGCCATAGACGGACGAGGAGCTGGCATAGACCATGTGCTCGGCGCCCCGGTGCCGGCCGACTTCCAGCAGGTTGACGTGGCCCGCGATATTCGATTCGACGTAGGCGTGGGGGTTTTCGATGGAATAGCGTACCCCCGCCTGCGCCCCCAGATGGACAATCCGCTCGAAATCCAGGCCCGCCAGCGCGGCGTTGAGCCCCGCCATATCGGCAAAGTTCTGCTGGCGGAAAATGAAGCGTTCGCCCCCATCGGCCCTCAGCAGGTCGAGGCGCGCCCGCTTGAGGCGGACATCGTAATAGTCGTTGACGCTGTCGATGCCGATCACGGTGTCGCCCCGCGCCAGCAGGCGGCGCGCCACAGTGAAACCGATGAACCCGGCAAGGCCGGTGACGAGAACTCTCACGCTTGCATTTCCCCTGTATTCGGCCAGCGACGCGCAACTTCGAGGCCTTCCTAGCCCGGAGGCGTCAATCCGTGGTTAAAGCCTCGTCATCCATTTGAACCGCCTGATGGCCGAGCGGCCCAGAGCCCCGACCAAAGCCCGGCGCGGCGAGCAGGGCAGCGCGAACGAAGGCGCGGGCGCGAGCGACGGCGGTTTCCAGCTCAAGTCCCTGCCCCAGGCCAACCGCGATGGCGCTGGCAAGCGTGCAGCCGGTGCCGTGGGTGTGGCGCGTTTCGATGCGCGGCGCGCTCCAGACAACGGGTTCGCGGCCCTGACGATGGAGCGTGTCGGCGATGTCGTTGCCCTTTCCATGCCCGCCCTTTGCCAGCACCGCTGGCGCCGCGCGCAGCAGCGCCTCGACGCCGCCCAGCGCCTCAAGCTCGGGCAAGTTGGGGGTAACCAGTGTCGCCAGCGGCAGCAGCGAGGCCATGGCCTGCGCCGTGCCCGAGGAATTGAGCGCCGCGCCGCTTGTCGCCACCATGACCGGATCGAACACGACCGGCACGCCCGGCGGCAGGGTCAGCAAGAGGTCACGCACGCAGCTCACCAGCTCGGGGCTGCCGAGCATGCCGATCTTGACCGCATCGACCCCGATGTCGTCCACGCAGGCCTGAAACTGAGCCTCGACCAGCGCAACGGGCAATGCCAGCACGTCATGAACGCCGGTCGTGTCCTGCGCCGTGATCGCGGTGACGGCAGTCATCGCATAGCCGCCCAGCATCGTGATCGTCTTGATGTCGGCCTGGATGCCTGCCCCGCCCGAACTGTCGGACCCGGCGATGACGAGGACGCGCGCGGCCATGTCCGCTCTGTCAGGCCGCAGCCGCTTCCACCGCGGCGCAGATCGAGGCAACGGCGGCTTCCACTTCGCCCGCATCGTCGCCTTCCGCCATGACGCGGATCACCGGCTCGGTGCCCGAAGGCCGGATGACCAGCCGGCCCCGCCCGTTCAGCGATGCTTCGGCATCGGCAATGACCGACTGCACTTTCGTGTCGGCAAGCGGCTTTCCGCCAGAAAAGCGCACGTTCCTCAGCAGCTGCGGCACTGGATCGAACAGGTGCAGCAATTCGCTTGCCCGCTGGCCCGACTTGACCAGCGCACCCAGCACCTGAAGCGCCGCAATCGTGCCGTCGCCGGTCGTCGCATGGTCGAGCAGGATCATGTGGCCCGATTGCTCACCGCCAAGATTGCAGCCTTTCGCGCGCATCATTTCCAGCACGTTGCGGTCGCCGACCGACGCGCGGAACAGCTCGAGCCCCTGCGATGACAGGTAACGCTCAAGCCCGAGATTCGACATCACCGTCGCCACTACACCGCCGCCGCGCAATTTGCCCCGCCCGGCAAGCTGCCCGCCGATCAGCGCCATGATCTGGTCGCCGTCGACGGTCTGGCCTTTTTCATCGACCACAATCAGCCGGTCCGCATCGCCATCGAGCGCGATGCCGATGTCGGCATCTTCCGCCGTCACGGTCTGCTTCAGGAGGTCGAGGCTGGTCGAGCCGCAATCGGCATTGATGTTGCGGCCATTGGGCGAGACCCCAACCGCGACCACTTCGGCGCCCAATTCCCAGAACGCGGAGGGCGCCACCTGATAGGCCGCGCCATTGGCGCAATCGACCACGATCTTGAGCCCGTCGAGACGCACGTCGTCGGGTAGCGAGCCCTTGACGGCGTGGATATAGCGGCCGCGCGCATCGTCGATCCGGCGGGCCCGGCCAATGTCGCCCGATGGCGCCAGCGCGAGGTCCTGTCCCAGCATGGCCTCGATCGCCAGTTCATCGGCATCGGAGAGCTTGAACCCGTCCGGGCCGAACAGTTTGATGCCATTGTCCTCGAACGGATTGTGGCTGGCGGAAATCATCACTCCGACATCGGCGCGCAGTTCCCGCGTCAGAAGCGCGACCGCCGGCGTTGGCAGCGGGCCCAGCAACACCACGTCCATGCCGACGCTGGTGAAGCCCGCGACCATCGCGTTTTCCAGCATGTAGCCCGAAAGCCGGGTGTCCTTGCCGATGACGACGCGGTGCCGGTGGCTGCCGCGCAAAAAGCGCGTGCCCGCCGCCTGCCCTACCTTCATCGCCGTCGCGGCGGTCATCGCGCCGGTGTTGGTGCGGCCTCGAATGCCGTCGGTGCCGAAATACTGCCGTGTCATATGCCCTGCCGCCAAGCGTGAAATTCTGACGAAATAACCGTAAAATTGCTATGTCGCCGCCTTGCGCTAATGTCACGCCTGCAAATGAACCAGCCGTCTCAAAGCCCGGCCGGCGCAGAGCCTGCCCCCGTATCGCGGATGCCAGCCATCACGGTTCCGGCAAAGCTGACCTTCGCCGGGCTCGCTGCCGGCCTTGCCGCAGGTCTGCTGGCACGCGGCACCGCGCTCGAGGCGGCGCTGCTGGCGATAGCGGAGCCGGTGGGCACATTGTGGCTGCGCGCGCTCCAGATGACGATCCTTCCGCTGGTGGCGGGCCTGCTGTTCACAGGTATCGTCGGCACGGTCGCGGCGGCCAATGCCGGGAAGATGACGCGGCGCGCACTGGCGCTCATTTTCGGCGTACTAGCAGTCGGCACAGCCTTTGCCGGAATGATCGTGCCGCCTCTCCTGCGCCTGTTTCCCGCGCCCGCGGGCGCCGGCGCAGCCATGGCCGGACAGGCAAGCGCCCCGACGCCCGATCTTCCGACCCTCGGCGATTTCCTGCAATCGCTGATCCCCGCCAACGTCATCGAGGCGGCGAGCCGCGACGCGATCCTGCCGGTGATTGCCTTCGTCGCGCTGTTTGCGCTTGCCTCGACGCGGCTCCACCCCGAACCGCGCCGCCACTTGGCGCTGCTGTTCGAGGGGATCGCTGGTGCCATGATGGTGGTGATCGGGTGGGTTCTGGCGCTTGCGCCGCTGGGCGTGCTGGCGCTGGGCGCAGGCGTCGCCGTGCGCAGCGGCAGCGCCGTGATCGGCGTGCTTTCGCACTACATCCTCCTGGTCAGCAGCGTGGGCGCGGTCATCCTGCTCGCCGCCTATGTTCTCGCGGCAACCCTCGGTGGGCAGCCGCCGGGCCGCTTTGCGCGCGCGGTCCTGCCGGCACAGGCGGTCGCGATCTCGACCCAGTCCTCGCTCGCCAGTCTGCCCGCGATGCTGGCCGCATGCCGGACGCTCGGCCTGCGCGAGACGACCGCCGATCTTGTCCTGCCGCTTGCGGTGGCGATCTTCCGCGCAACCGGCCCCGCCATGAACGTTGCTGTGGTGATTTATGCCGCTCACCTGACCGGAACGCCGCTTTCGCCCGCCGCCATCGTTGCCGGGTGCCTTGTCGCGCTCCTGACCACGCTGGGTTCGGTGTCGCTGCCCGGCACGATCAGCTTTGTCGCCTCGACCGGGCCGATTGCACTCGCGATGGGCGTTCCGGTCGGCCCGCTGGCGCTGCTGGTCGCGGTCGAGGTGCTGCCCGACATCATGCGCACGCTGGGCAACGTCACGATGGACGTCGCGGTGACTTCGGCAGTGGATCGCAGCGATTCTGGCAACCCGCCCCCGCCCTGACGCGTTTCCGAAGGCATGATCGAAAGTATCGAAAGCCTGCTGCGCGCCAACCAGTTCGAGCTTCTGCCTCACGGCGCCGCGCTCGCTGTCGCCTGGCTGCTGGCGCTCCCCATCGGCTGGAACCGCGAGCGTGCCGAACGCAGCGCCGGCATCCGCACTTTCCCGCTGGTCGCACTGGCCAGCTGTGCGATCGTTGAGGCGGCGGAATCGCTGACTGTCGGCGAACCGGAAGCAATGGCCCGCATTGTCGAGGGGATCATCACGGGCATGGGCTTCATCGGCGGCGGCGCGATCCTGCGCATGAAGGAATCGGTCAAGGGCACTGCCACGGCTGCCAGCCTCTGGGCGACGGGCGCGATGGGAATGGCCGTCGGCCTTGGCAGTTATGACGTCGCGATCCTGATCTCGCTGGTAACCTGGTTAACGCTACTGATCTTTCCCGCGCTCAAACCCGAGCCGGAAGACGAGAACGCCGGAATGGCGGACTGACGGCAAAAATCCGCGTCACGCTTCCAGCTCGACATCCCAGTAAAGCCAATCGCGCCAGGTTTCGTGGAGATAGTTGGGCGGAAAGCCGCGGCCGCGTTCCTGCAATTGCCAGTTGGTCGGCCGGATCGGGGTGACGAGCGGCGGCATCTTCGCTTGTGCCGGCGTGCGCCCGCCCTTCTTCATGTTGCACGGCGCGCAGGCGGTGAGGATGTTTTCCCAACTCGTCCGGCCCCCCAGCCTGCGCGGGATGACGTGGTCGAAGGTCAGGTGATGAGGGCTGCCGCAATACTGGCAGGAAAACCGGTCGCGCAGAAACAGGTTGAAGCGCGTGAAGGCGGGAAATTCCGACGGCCGGACATATTGCCTGAGCGCGATGACCGAAGGGATCTGCATTGTCCAGCTGGGGCTGTGGACTTCGCGCTCATAGCTCGCCACGATGGAAACCCGGTCGAGGAACACGGCCTTGATTGCGGTCTGCCATGGCCACAGGCTGAGGGGATAATAGGAGAGCGGCGTATAATCGGCGTTGAGGACAAGAGCAGGACAATCGTCCACGTTGCGGAGGGGGTCCCCCTCGGCGCTGCGGAACCGTGCCGCGCGCTCGATCAGCTCCGACTTGAGCATGGCCTCTCGTTGCAGGCGGGCATGACAAATTCATGGCAGGTCATGACCGCATTTCAGCATCGCGGGGGCGAGAGCGTCAAGCCTTTCTATCACAAGCTTTCCACAGCCATTGCATGACGCTTTCCAGCCCTTCCCACAGGGATGCCCCCGGGAGCCGCAACGCAGTGATCCGCACACGCTTTGCTCCCAGCCCCAATGGTTCGCTGCATCTGGGGCACGCCTTTGCTGCCGTGGTCGCCCACGATCTGGCCCGCGCGGCGGGCGGTTCCTTCCTGCTGCGGATCGAGGACATCGATGCCGCGCGCAGCCGGCCCGAGCTGGCGGAAGAACTCATGGCGGACCTGCGCTGGCTGGGACTCGACTGGGACGAGGAAGCGGTGTTCCAGTCCTCGCGTATTGAACGCTATGCCGATGCGGGCGAGCGGCTGAAGGCGATGGGCCTGCTCTATCCGTGCCAGTGCACCCGCGCCGAGATCGCGGCGGCAGCGACCAGATCCGGCCCGGACGGCCCGGTCTACCCCGGCACTTGCAGGCGCGCCGCCGCTGATCCCCAAGGTGCCGCCTGGCGGCTCGACATGGCCAGGGCAGCCGCTCTGGCCGGGCCGCTGACCTGGACCGACGCCCTCGCCGGCGAACAGCAAGCCGCGCCCGAAGCATTCGGCGACGTCGTTCTGCTGCGCAAGGAAGCCCCGGCCAGCTACCACCTTGCTGCCACGCTCGACGATGCGGCGGACGGCGTCACACTGGTGACTCGCGGGTTAGACCTGTTTGCTGCCAGCCACGTCCACCGCCTGCTCCAGGCGCTGCTATGCCTGCCAGTGCCGCAGTGGCATCACCACGGCCTGCTGGTCGAGCCGGACGCGGAAGGAAATCAGGTCAAGCTCGCCAAGCGGCGCGGCTCTCCTTCACTGGCCGACCGGCGCCGCGCGGGCGGCGATGGCCGGGCGCTTGCGGACGCGCTGCGCGCGCACCGTTTCCCTGCTGGCATTTCGCTTGCCCCGCCCTTACATGGTGCGTCATGATCTATCTTCTT
This sequence comes from Novosphingobium sp., assembly GCA_040377095.1. Taxonomy (GTDB): domain Bacteria; phylum Pseudomonadota; class Alphaproteobacteria; order Sphingomonadales; family Sphingomonadaceae; genus Novosphingobium. The sequence goes on along the minus strand of JBEIPK010000023.1, from coordinate 26,961 downwards.
GCCATCGTGCTTGCCGGCCTCATGGCCATGGTCCTCATCAGCCTGCTGCGCGGCCTCAATGCGTTCCGTGCGTCGATGGACGACAAACAGGAAGGCACCGGCGCGACCGAGCTTCAACTGATGCAGAACCGCATGATGTGGGCGCGCATCAAGTATCAGGCGGCGGCGGTTGTCGTCGTGATGGTCCTGCTCGCCGTCGCGCGCTGATCGGCCGCGGGGGTGGTCAAGCTCAACAAGATTTACACCCGTACGGGTGACGACGGGACGACGGGCCTCGTCGATGGCTCGCGCAGGCCCAAGCACGCCGCGCGGATGGAAGCGATCGGCGCAGTCGATGAGGCCAACAGCGCGATCGGCCTCGCCATCTGTGCGCTTGAAGGTGATGCTGCCGCCGCGCTCACCCGCATCCAGAACGACCTGTTCGACCTTGGCGCCGATCTCGCCACGCCGGGGAGCGATTTCGAGCCCGGCGAGATGAGCTTGCGGATCGTGCCATCGCAGGCTGTCTGGCTGGAAAGCCGGATCGACGCGCTCAACGATCATCTTGCCCCGCTCACCAGCTTCATCCTGCCGGGCGGCAGCGAGGCGGCGGCGCGGGTCCACGTCGCGCGCGCATCGGTGCGCCGCGCCGAACGCGCGATGACGGCGCTGGCCGAGGCCGAGCCGGTCAATCCCGCGGCGCTGGCCTACGTCAACCGGCTGTCCGACTATCTTTTCGTGCTCACACGCGCCATCAATGCGGGCGGTGCTGGCGACGTGCTGTGGGTGCCCGGCCACAACCGCTGAGCAGCGCCTTCGCGCCTTCGATTTCGACTCTGGCCAAAGGCCCGCGCCATGATTAGGACGCGCTCCTGACGCAGCTGCGAAAGGGAAACGCATGTCGACAATCGGGGTCATTGGCGCGGGCCAGATGGGCGCGGGCATCGCGCAGACCGCAGCGCAAAGCGGGTACGAGGTTCTGCTGGCGGACATCGACCTCGCCGTCGCCGAAAAGGCGAAGGCGGGCATCGAGAAGGGCCTTGCACGGCTTGTCGGCAAGCAGAAGCTGACCCCCAGCGAGGCCCAGACGGCACTGGCGCGGATCACCCCTGTTGCCGACTATGCCCCGATGGCCGAAGCCGAATTGATCATCGAGGCAGCAACAGAGCGCGAAGACGTCAAGCACCAGATCATCGCCGAGGCGGGCAAGGTGCTCGGCCCCGATGCCATCCTCGCTTCTAACACGAGCTCGATCCCGATCACCCGGATGGGCGCCCGGTCGGTCGATCCCAAGCGCTTCATCGGCATGCACTTCTTCAATCCGGTGCCGGTCATGGGCCTGCTCGAGATCATCCCCGGCCTCGCCACGGCTCCTGAAACCGTCGCCCGCGCCCGCGCCTTTGCCGAGCGCCTGAACAAGGAAGTGGTCATTGCAGGCGACGATCCGGGCTTTGTCGTCAACCGCATCCTCGTGCCGATGATCAACGAGGCGATCTTCGTGCTGGGACAGGGCATGGGCAGCATCGAGGATATCGACAAGGGCTGCCGCATCGGCCTCAACCACCCGATGGGACCGCTCGAACTCGCCGACTTCGTCGGGATCGATACGCTCTTCGAGATCGTCAAGGTGCTCTACAACACCACCGGCGATTCCAAGTATCGCCCCGCCCCGCTGCTCGTCAAATATGCCGAGGCGGGATGGCTTGGCCGCAAGACCGGACGCGGCTTCTACGACTATTCGGGGGACATGCCGGTCCCGACGCGCTGAGTCGATACGGGCAGGGCAACTCTCCGGCAGCCGGTCCGTTGTACGGGCAAAGGAGACGTTTCCATGCCTGCCAAGACCAACCCTGAAAGCACACGCACCGCAAAGCCGCCCGCCACCGACCTCGCGCCCGAAACAGTCAACGACGAGCAGGAAGATGCCGCCTCGCAGGCCCAGACCGTGGCGCAGGAAGCCATGGACGAATCGCTTTCCGTACTCGGGCTGGAAGACAGCGAAAAGGCGAAGGGCGGCATTACCGACGAGGGCGACGTGCAGGACCTCGTCGATCATATGCGCCAGATGGAATCGAGCGGCCACATCGACATGTCCGCCTATCGCGGCGAGGACAACATGGACGATGTCGAGGATCGCTACGGCGAGGATGCCAAGCTCGACAAGGACCTGCCCGGCGAAAGCTGAGGCTTATTCCGGATCCCTGGCCCAGGGATTCGCATGGACATGTCCGTCGGGTTTGCCGGACGTCCCGGCGAGCTTTTGCGCCGCGTTCTGGCCGATCTTCTCGACCGCGCCCATGTCCTCTTCGGGAGACGGAACACTGCAATAGGCTGTCGCAAGGATGCCGAGCGACCAGAACACAGCATTCCAGCGGCTTCGGAAGACGGTCGTGATCCTTGGCCCGAACATGCATTCGTCCTAGCGACGCGCGGTTAAGAATCGGTGCCGCTGGTTCGTTTCAGCTCATAAAGCAGGTCGAGCGCCTCGCGCGGGCTCAGCGCATCAAGGTCCAGCTTGGCAAGCCGTTCGCGCAAGCCATCGACCGGCGCGGTCTCGGCGGCAATCGCGGCAGCGAACAGCGGCAGGTCGTCAAGCCCCGCCGCAAGGCCGCCCGTTGCCGCACGCCCCTTTTCCAGCCGGTCGAGCACCGCTTTGGCGCGCGTCAGCACGGGCGGCGGGACTCCGGCGAGCCGCGCCACCGCCAGCCCGTAGCTGCGATCCGCCGGGCCCTCGCTGACTTCGTGCAGCAGCACCAGATCGCCCTTCCACTCGCGCGCGCGGACGTGATGCAGCGTGAGGGCCTCGCAGGTTTCGGCCAGCCGGGACAATTCGTGGTAATGCGTCGCGAAGAGGCAGCGACATCGGTTGGACGTGTGGACGGATTCAACGACCGCCCAGGCCAGCGCCAACCCGTCATAGGTTGATGTGCCGCGCCCCACCTCGTCGAGAATGACGAAGCTGCGCGGTGTCGCCTGACTGAGGATCGCCGCCGTCTCGACCATCTCGACCATGAAGGTGGATCGCCCGCGCGCAAGATTGTCGGACGCGCCGACGCGGCTGAACAGGCGGTCGACAAGTCCGACGGTCGCCTCATTTGCCGGCACGAAGCCGCCAGCCTGGGCGAGCAGCACGATCAGCGCATTCTGGCGCAGGAAGGTGGACTTGCCGCCCATGTTCGGCCCGCCGATCAGCCACAGGCGGTCGCTTTCATCGAGCCGGCAATCGTTGGCGACAAAACGATCGCTTGAACCTGCCAGCGCTGCCTCAACCACCGGATGCCGCCCGCCGACAATCGTCAGGCACGGCTCGTCAACGATGCGCGGCCGGCACCAGCCGCCCTCAGCCGCACGCTCGGCCTGCCCTGCTGCAACGTCGATGCGGGCGAGCGCCGCGGCGGTCGCGGCAATGGTATCGCGCCGTTCGATGGCGTGGGCGACAAGTTCGTCGAAGTGTGCTTCCTCCGCCGCGAGGGCGTGGCCGCCCGCCTGCGCGATCCGGCTCGCTTCCTCGTGCAGCGCAACGGCATTGAAACGCACCGCGCCGGCCATGGTCTGGCGGTGGGTAAAGCCGCTTTCCGCTTCCATCAGCCTGTCGGCGTGGCGGGCCGGGACTTCGACGAAATAGCCCAGCACGCCGTTGTGCCGGATCTTGAGACCGGCGACTCCCGTCTGCTCGCGATACTTCGCCTCCAGCGCCGCAATCGCCCGCCGCGAGGCACCCGCCATGGCGCGCAGTTCGTCGAGCGCGGCGTCGAAGCCATCTGCAATGAAGCCCCCGCCGCTCCGCTCGGTCGGCGGGGCGGGGACAAGCGCGCGCATGTAGAGATCGACCAGCGCTCCGTGCCCGGCAAGCTGCGGCAGAAGCTCGGCCAGCTGCGCGGGGAGATCCCCCAGACTGGCGAGCCGCTCGTGCAAGGTCCGCGCCCCGGCCAGCCCGTCGCGCAATTGCCCCAGATCGCGCGGACTGCCGCGTCCCGCCACAATGCGGCCCAGCGCGCGGCCGATATCCGGCAGCTGGCGCAGCGCGGCGCGCACGTCCTCGCGCAGCAATGGTCGCTCGTGCAGCCAGCCCACCAGTTCGAGCCTTTGCTCGATGCCCCGCCGGTCGGTCAGCGGAGCCGAAAGGTCGGCTGCGAGCAGCCGCGCGCCCGCACCGGTGACGCAGCGGTCGACCGCGTCGATCAGGCTGCCCTTTCGGCCACCCTGGCTGGAGACGAGAATTTCAAGGCTGGCGCGCGTCGCCTCGTCCATCGCGAGGCAGGCATCGCTTTCGCGCACTGTGGGCGGCAGCAGCAGCGGCAGGACGCCGCGCCCGACATGATCGAGGTAGGCAATCAGCCCGCCCGCCGCAGCGAGCATGGCCCGGCTGACCGCGCCGAACCCGTCGAGCGTCGCAAGGCCGTGCACGGCCTTGAGCCGCGCCTCGCCCCCGTCGCTGGCGAAATCGCGCGCAGGGCGGGCAATTGCCTCGCCGCAGGCATGGTCCCAGCCTTCGGGCACGATGACTTCACTGGCGCCAATGGCGGCAAGGGCGGCCGTAACCCGGTCCGGCTCGCTTTCCTCCAGCACCATCTGACCGGTGGAGATATCGCAGGCCGCGATGCCGATGGCCCCGCGCACGTCGCACAGCGCAACAAGCAGGTTGGCGCGGCGCGGCTCGAGAAGCGCCTCTTCGGTCAGCGTGCCCGCGGTGACGAAGCGCACGATGTCGCGCGAGACCAGCGCCTTCGATCCGCCGCGTTTCTTCGCGGCCTCGGGCGTCTCGACTTGTTCGGCAATGGCGACGCGGCATCCGGCGCGGATCAGCCGCGCAAGATAACCCTCGGCCGAATGGACCGGGACGCCGCACATCGGGATGGCCGATCCCTGATGCTCGCCGCGGGTGGTGAGCGCGATATCGAGGATCTGCGCGGCTTGCCTCGCATCCTCGAAGAACAGCTCGAAAAAGTCGCCCATCCGGTAGAACAGCAGGCAGCCCTCGGCCTTGTCCTTCAAGGCAAGGTACTGCGCCATCATCGGCGTGACGGCGCCGCTGGGCGGGTTGGGAGCGGGAGCGCCATGCATGACCGGCCAACCTTACCGGCGCATTGCGCGATAGGGAACCACGACAGGTCCAGCTTTCCCCTATCCGAGCGCCGCGACTTTGATTAGGGCGGGCGCGAACCGGGGAGACTCACGTGTCCGAAGAAAGCAACGTCAAATTCACCGAGCGCGAGGCGCTGTTCTATCACAAGACCATTCGTCCCGGTAAGATCGAGATCATCGCCTCGAAGCCGATGGCGACGCAGCGCGATCTATCGCTCGCCTATTCCCCGGGCGTCGCGGTTCCGGTGCAGGCGATCTACGACGATCCGGCCACGGCCTATGACTATACCGCCAAGGGCAATCTCGTCGCGGTGATCTCCAACGGCACGGCCATTCTCGGCATGGGCAACCTCGGCGCGCTTGCCTCCAAGCCGGTGATGGAGGGCAAGGCCGTGCTGTTCAAGCGCTTCGCCGACGTCGATTCCATCGACATTGAACTTGCCAGCGAAGACAGCGATGCCCTGATCGAGGCCATCGCCATGATGGAGCCGAGCTTTGGCGGCATCAACCTCGAGGACATCAAGGCACCCGAATGCTTCATCATCGAGCAGGCGCTGCGCGAGCGGATGAAGATCCCGGTGATGCACGACGACCAGCACGGCACCGCGATCATCGCCGCAGCGGGCCTCGTCAATGCCTGCAAGATCACTGGCCGCCGCCTTGAGGACATCCGGGTCGTCGTCAACGGCGCCGGTGCCTCGGCGCTGGCGTGCACGGCGCTCATCAAGTCGATGGGCGTGCGCCACGACAACGTCACTGTCTGCGACACCAAGGGCGTGATCTGGCGCGGGCGCGACAATGTCGACCAGTTCAAGTCGGCCCACGCCATCGAGACCGACAAGCGCACGCTGACCGAGGCCCTTGTCGGGGCAGACGTGTTCCTTGGCCTGTCGGCAAAGGGTGCGCTGACGCAGGACATGGTGAAGGCCATGGCCGACCATCCGATCATCTTCGCGATGGCCAACCCCGATCCCGAGATCACTCCGCCCGATGCTCATGCCGTCCGGCCGGACGCCATCGTTGCCACCGGCCGCTCGGACTATCCCAACCAGGTCAACAACGTGCTGGGCTTTCCCTTCATCTTCCGCGGCGCGCTCGACGTGCGGGCGACCGCGATCAACGAGGAAATGAAGATCGCTGCCGCCCACGCCATTGCCGAGCTGGCGCGCGAACAGGTGCCCGAGGAAGTCGCCGCCGCCTATGGCAAGAACCACCAGTTCGGGCGCGACTACATCATTCCCGCCCCTTTCGATCCGCGCCTCATGGAAGTGGTTTCCTCCGCTGTCGCCAAGGCGGCAATGGATTCGGGCGTGGCGCAAAAGCCGATCGAGGACTTCGATAAATATCGGCACGAGCTTAAAAGCCGCCTCAACCCGACGACCTCGGTGCTCACGCAGGTCTACGAACGGGTCAAGTCCGATCCCAAGCGGATGATCTTTGCCGAGGCCGAGAACGAAATCGTGCTGCGCGCCGCCATCCAGTACCGCGATTTCGGTTACGGCGAGCCGGTGCTGGTCGGGCGCACGCAAACGGTGCTCGACAAGATGGCGGAACTCGGCGTGTCCGATCCGGAAAGCTACGACATCCAGAACTCCGCCAATTCGCCGCATGTCGAGACCGTGGTCGCCTTGCTCTACGAACGGCTCCAGCGGCGCGGTTTCCTTGAGCGTGACGTGCGCCGCATGGTCAACCAGGACCGCAACGTCTTTGCCTCGGCGCTGCTCAAGCTGGGCATCGGCGATGCCATGATCACCGGAATGACGCGCACTTTCTCGCAGACCATCAAGGAAGTGCGTCAGGTGCTCGATCCGGCGCCGGGGCACCTGCCTTTCGGCATTCACTTGCTAGTGGGCAAGAACTTCACCGTGTTCCTTGCCGATACCACGGTTAACGAACGGCCGGGGGCGGACGACCTCACGATCATCGCGCGCGGCGCGGCCGCCGTCGCCCGGCAGCTGGGGCATGAGCCGCGTGTCGCGTTCCTGTCGTATTCCACCTTCGGCAACCCGTCCGGCCGCTGGCTCGATCCGGTACGCGAGGCAGTCGCCATCCTTGACGAGGCAGGCGACGCGGGCTTCGAGTACGAAGGCGAGCTTGCCCCCGATGCCGCGCTAAACCCCACGGTGATGAAGAACTATCCGTTCAGCCGGCTTTCAGCGCCGGCCAACGTGCTGGTCATGCCGGGACTGCAATCGGCCAACATTTCGGCCAAGCTGCTGCGCGAACTGGGCGGCAACACCGCGATCGGCCCGATGCTGATCGGCATGGAAAAGCCGGTGCAGATCGCGCCGATGACCGCCATTGCGCCCGATGTGTTGACGCTGGCTGTGCTGGCGGCAGCCGGGGTTTGCGGCTGATCAGAGTCCTTGCAGCCTAGTTGGCGCGGGTGAGGCGGGCGACAAGCCGGAGCAGGCCAGGCGCCGCGCCCACCAAGCCGGTCATGATGGCTGCCGGGACCGGCCGTTCCGCTGCCGCGCGGACTGCCTCGGCTATGGCAAGAGGGCGCGCGATGCGGCCTGCGTGCACGCGCTGCCATTGCGCGGCTGCTTCTGCACCGCCCGCCGCATAGGCGCGGGCCGCCGCGATGCCGCTTGCCAGCGCCAGCCCCACGCCCTCCCCGGCCAGTGACGAAATCACCCCGGCCTGATCGCCAAGCCGGAACAGGCCGGGGGCGCCCACTCGCATGCGCCAGCCGTAGGGCACCTGTGCGACCGCATCGATACGGGCAGACGCGAGGTCGTTCGAGTGCGCCAATCGCTCGCCGAGCGCGGGATTGGCTTCCGCGAGTTCTGCGAGCAGCGCGGCCGGGTTTCCCACCGAGGCCAGCCTCGATCCGCGCAGCGCCATGCACAGGTTGACGCTGCCGTCTTCCTGAAGCGCCAATCCCGCATAACCGCCCGCGAAGAGGTGCAGCTCGACCGCGTCGCCCACCAGACGCGAGAGCGCCGCATTCCCCGGCAAGCGCAGCCTCAACCCAAGCATGGCGTCATCCGGCCGCGCCTCGGCTGGCCGGGCAACCCCGCGAATGTCATGCTTGCCGCTGGCAAGAAACAGCGCATCGCTGCTGAGCTCGGCGCCATCGGACAGGCGCACCGCCTCATCGATCGACCGAACCGCGATGCCCCGCTCTATTTTGGCGCCTTGCGCTTCTGCTTGCCCGAGCAACAGCGTGTCTAGCCGACGGCGCGACACGGCCAGCGCAGGCTTTGGCAAGGCCGCTTCGGCCCGGTGAGCCCCGGCGAAAAGCCGTGCCCAGGTAATTCGGGCAGCGTTCAGCGAGCCAGCCTCGATCCCGAGCGTTGCCAACGTTTCCAGCGTTCGCCAGCTGAGGAACCCGCCGCACAGCGCATCCGCCGTCTCGCGGTGGCGCTCGATCAGCAGATGCGGTTTGCCCTTACCAGCCAGCACGATTGCCGCCGCGGCGCCCGCCGGGCCGCCGCCGACGATGAGCGCCCCATGCAGCGGCCGTCTCACTTCAGCCGTTCGATGCAGAGCCGCAGCGGGAACCGGCGGCGCACCTGCGCGCCCCTGATGCCCGCCTCGGCCAGGATCGGCGGCCATTCCGCCGGACGGTAGCTGCGCGCGATCGAGGTCCGCCCGTCCGCGCGGACGATGGGATGCCAGCGGAATGCGGCCGCCATCAGCGGAAAGCCGTAATAGGAAAGCGCATGGCGGTGAAGATCGTTAACCAGCCAGCCGATCCTCGCGTGCTCCTCCATGAAGCGCAGGAAGGCGACCAACTCCGCATGGCTCATGTGATGGGCGACGAGGCTGGAAATGACGATGTCCCACGGCTCGGTTCCCAGATCAGCATAATCGCCCGTCAGCCAGCGGATCGGCAACGCTGCCGGGCCATGCGCCCGTGCCGCCGCCTCGCTGCGCGAGTTGAGATCAATGCCGGTGAGGACGAGCGGCAGCGCCCGACGCTTTGCCCAGCGGGCAATCGTACGCAGCATGTCGCCGTCGCCGAAGCCCACATCGAGAAGCCGCAGCGGCATGCGGAGGTCGCGCCCTTTGGTGGCGCGGGCCAGGAAACCCAGCGTCGGGCGCCGTGCCATCGTGACGGTGTTGACGCGTGCGAGATCGCGCACAACCGCAGCATAGGTTTCGGCCCGAAGATCATCCGCGTCCATCAGCTCCTCGGCTTCCAGGCGCGCGGCAAGGCTCATCGCGCGCTTTTGAAGCGGAAGCCTTCCGCCGCCAGTCCCGGCCCGAATGCCAGCGCGACGCCGCTGTCGACCGGCGGCCCGGCCAGCATCCTGGCCAGCACGAACATGAGCGTGGCGGACGACATGTTGCCGTTGTCCGCAAGAACCGCGCGCGAAGCGTCAAGCGCGTGATCGGCCAAGTTAAGCCCGCGCGCCACGGCATCGAGGATCGAGCGTCCGCCAGCGTGCACGGCCCAGCCGTCGATTTCGCCCGGCACAAGGCCCGGCGCGATGGTCTCGGCAAAGTGGGGCGAGGCCAGCGCCTCGGCTATGCGCGATGGCACTTCCCCCGAGAGATGCATGAGAAAACCGCTGTCGCCGATGGCCCAGCGGATCAAGTGTTCCGATGATGGAAGCGTCGCAGCGAACGGCGCTTCGATGCGCAAACCCACCGGCTCGGCTGTGACCAGCGCCGCTGCCGCGCCATCGCCGAACTGCAGCATGGCGAGCAGCGGCTCAAGCTGCGACGTCTGGCGCAAGTGCAGCGTCGAAAGCTCAACGCAGACGACGAGGACGCGTGCGGCGGGATCGGAGCGGACGATATGGCGCGCACTGCGCAGCGCCGCCACGGCCGCATAACAGCCCATGAAACCAATCAGCAGCCGCTCGATCGAAGGCGGCAAGCCGAGCCGCGCGGCAATTATCTGGTCCACGCCCGGCGCGATGAAGCCGGTGCAACTTGCCACGACAAGGTGCGTCAAGCCGGAAACGCTGTCGTGCCGCGCAAGGTCCTCGATTGCCTCCAGCGCCAATTCGGGAGCAGCAGCTGCATAGGCCTCCATCCGCGCTCCCGTGCCGGGCAGCACCGGTCCCTGATAGAAACCGCCCGGCGATGTCAGCGACGTGCCGCCATCCGGGCACGGCAGCACCGACCAGCGATGGCCGATGGCCGACCGAGCGGCCATGCGATCAAACACCTTGCGCTCGCCCGGATCAACTTGCTCGCGCGCCCACTCCACGAAGGCCGAATGAATATCGTGGCCGGGGACGGCGGCTCCGATCGACCGGATGTAGGCTTGAGTCAGCGGGCGGCCTTTCGGTCTGGCGGGAGCACGCAAAACGCACCGGCCGACACTTAGTGCCTCAGGCGTGAACCCCGCGCAACGGACTTGGCCCGAGCGAGCCTAGGCCCAGGCGCGGTAGATGCCGTAGACGCTGGTCAGCGTCAGCACGATCCCGACGAGGATGAGCATCGCCTTCGCGGGCAAGTGCTTGGCCGCCCAGGCTCCCAGCGGCGCCGCCAGCAATCCGCCGATCAGCAGGCCCAGCGTTGCACCGGCGACGTCGGCAAGTCCAAGGTGATAGATGAACGTCGCAGACACGGTGACCGTCAGGAAGAACTCGACGCTGTTGACGGTGCCGACGACCTTGCGCGGATCGGCGCCCTGAATAAGCAGGTTGGACGTGACCACCGGCCCCCAACCGCCCCCGCCCGCCGCATCGAGGAACCCGCCGACAAGACCCAGCGGCGCGATCAGCTTGGCCTCCTTGATCTTGGGCGGATACATGATGCCGCGCATCAGGATGTAGATGCCAATGCACGCGAGATAGCCGAGGACAAAGGGTTTCACGACCGAGGCATCGAGCGAGGTGAGCAGATAGGCACCGCAAATGCCCCCTATGATGCCGGGAATGAGCAACCGGAAAAACAGCCTGCCGTCGATGTTGCCATGCAGCAGGTGGCTAATTCCCGAGATTGCCGTCGTGAAACACTCGACGATGTGCACACGCTGCGAGGCTTGCGCCGGCGGTACGCCGAGTACGCCGACAAGAAGCGTGTTGGTGATGACCCCAAAGGCCATGCCGAGCGCGCCGTCAACCGCCTGGGCCGCGAAGCCGACGGCAATGAACGGGAGCAGGGCGTTGAGATCGAGGCCAGAAAAATCCATGTCCGCTCCGATTCGGCGATAAGTCCACTTATTCAGTAGAGTTATTGCGAGCGCCTGACGATAAAGATTTTCAAGATGCGTGCATAGCGCGGCTGATGGCTCCCGCGAGGGCCATCGGCTTCAGTTCCGTTCGCGCACCACGCAGCGAAAACCGATATGGCTGGTCGACGTGTCGGTCATTTCGGGATGCCTCGCGGCCGGACGGTAGCGTTGGCAATGATTTTCCGCGCAGAGGTGTGAGCCGCCCTTGAGCACCTTGCGGCCGATCCTGATGTCCGGCTGGGCGGGATCGAGACTGCCCTTCAGGGTCCCGCCGCGCGGGTTGCTGATGGTGCAGCAGGCATCCGGCCGGCGCTTGGCGGGCAGTTTCGGTTTTTCCTGCCACCAGTCGGCAGTCCATTGCCAGACATTGCCGATCATGTCGTACAAACCATAACCATTGGCCGGATAGGTGCCCACGGGGGAGGTCCGCTCCCAGCCGTCGAGCCGGGTGTTCGAGACAGGAAACAGGCCCTGCCAGTAATTCGCCATCATCGCGCCGCCGGGAGCAAGTTCGCTACCCCAGGCGAAGTCCGCTCCGTCGAGGCCGCCGCGTGCCGCGAATTCGTGTTCGGCTTCGGTGGGCAACTGCTTCCCCGCCCAGGTCGCATAGGCAGCGGCATCGGTCCAGCTGACCTGAACCACCGGATGATCCCACAGGTCGAGCGTGTCGATCTCGCTATCGGGACCATAGGGATGCTGCCAGTCAGCGCCTGCGACAAAGTGCCACCACTGGCCGAAATCGGTCAGGGCGACCGGGCTGGCCGTCTTGTTGAAGACAAGCGAGCCCGGCTGCCGGAACTCGGGCAGCATGCCGGGATATTCCTTCGGATCGGGAGCCAGCTGCGCGGTAGTGACATGTCCGGTCGCCTCGACAAAGCGGGCAAATTCCCGGTTGGTGACGGGGTGGGTGTCGATCCAATACCCCTTGACCGTGACACGGCGTTCCGGCGCTTCCTCGGGGTACCAACGGGCCGAACCCATCGTGAAACTGCCGCCCTCGATGCGTACCATCCCCGTCGTCGATCCAGCCATGCAGCGCTCTTTCCCGGTTATCGTCCTGCTTCCGCTGGTTGGCTTTAGTCACCTTTAAGGCAGCCGTCACGGGCTGTCCGCAAGCAAGACAGCGGATCGCGCGCAATCATCGGACGATTTCGTATCTTGCGGACGGCTTAGCGGATGGACGGCGCATAACATCGCGGTTATCGTCCTCGCCAGCTTTCGGGGCAACGGGCAAATATGAGCAAGACTGGAACCGGCCAAAGCGGCCAGCAGGCGGCGGAGATTTCCCCCGCAGAGGCGACTGTCGATGGCGGAAGCGCAGTCGATAAGGTCTCCCAAGCCATTGTTCGGGGCATCCGGACCGGCCTGTTCGTGCCAGGACAACACTTGCTGGAGCCAGACCTCACTCGCCGGCTCGGGATCAGCCGGGGATCGCTGCGCGAGGCGCTCAAGCACTTGTCCGCCGCCGGGATCGTTACGCTCAACCGCTTTCGCGGTGCCTATATCGCCACGCTCGACCGCAAGGCGGTGCTTGACCTGCTCGACGTACTCGAACCGCTCTGTGCCCTCGCAGCACGGCTCGCAGCCGCTCATTGCAAGAGCGAGGCGGACCGGGACAGGCTGATCGCCGCAAACGCCGCAATCGAGACTGCCAGCCGCAACCGCAATCGCTCCGACTATCTGGAACGACGGCGCCAGTTCTATTCGGTTCTGGTTGAAATTGGTGGCAATCAGGAACTTGAACGGGTCATGCCACTGACCCGGACCGACTTGTTCCGCGCCCAGATCGAGGTTGTGCAGAGCGAGAAGCAGCGAAGGCGGCATGCCGCCGGCTATGCCCGCATCGCAAGGGCCGTGATCGACGGCGATCCCGCTGCCGCCGCCCGTGAAGTGAAGCGCCACTTCGCCGGAACCCGCAAAACCATGGCCGAGTTGCCGGGCGAGGCTTTTTCCGGTTTCGAATCCTGAAAGGGAGCAAATATTGCTGGATGAAATCGTCGGACGGTTTTATCCCCGCTCCAAACAACCGGATCGTGCCGGATTCGCCGCTTTCCGTGATTCGAATTGCTCCGATCCCGTGCAGAGTGCCGCATCCGGCCAAACCGCAAGAGGAGCCTGAACGATGGAAGCCGATACGCTGAGCAATGCACCAGTCCGCAATGCACCGGTCCGCTTTGTGCGCAATGCCATGGAAGACATCGGCATGATCACCGCGCTCGACGAGACGCTGAATCACCAGATCGTCGACACGTTCGCCTCGGTCAGCACATCGGAGCACAGCTGGACCGAAAAGATCTGGACCGCGATTGTCCGCAAGGACGGCGCAATGGGCATCGATTTCGGGCTCGGCCGTTATCACAATCGCGGCATCATGGATGGCTGGGGCGCCGTTTCGCGCGGAGCCGAGCAGTGGACCGTGCGCGCTAACCGCGAACTTCGCGACGATCCGACGGTCACCGAAGTCGGCCCGCTGACGTACGAGATCATCGAGCCGCTGCGCCAGGTTCGCTATGCGCTGGCCAGGAACGATATCCAGCCGATTGCCTATGACATCACGTTCACCGCCGAAATGCCGCCCTTCCTCGAGGACCGGCACAAGCAGCGCGAGAAGGACGGTTTCCGCATCGGCTCGGACATCGTGCGCTACCACCAGATCGGCGTCCCGTCCGGTTGGGTCGAGGTTGAGGGCGAGCGGATCGAGGTCAGGCCTGATGAATGGACCGAGTACCGCGACCATTCGTGGGGCATCCGCCTCGATGTCGGCGTGCATAACGCCGACATCCGCCCGGCTGCCGATTTCGGCGCCGCCAAGTTCGGCGAGGGCGAGTTCGTGATGATCTGGAGCCCGTTCATGCTGATCTCGCCCAGCGGCGAGAAAACGGCCTACCACATCTATCACATGTCCAAGCAGGGCCGCGTGTTCTACTCCTCGGGTTATCGCAACCTGCCCGATGGTACGCAGGAAAAGATCAGTCGTGTCCGCCCCGAGCTTCGCTATGACGACGTCACGCGCCGCCTCCTTGGTGGGCGCTTGCACTTCGACATGCAGCAGGGCGAGAACCGCACGATCGAAGTCGACGTGGCAGGGCCTGCCGGGGTCCACCTCGGTCCGGGGCTTTACCTCGGTTTCGACGGGCGCAAGCACGGTTCGTGGCACGGCCCGCTGACCCTTGAGGGCGAATATTTCCCCGACACGCTCGACCGCGAAATCCTCAAGCGCATCCGCCAGGTCCGCGATTGCCCGATCGTGGTGCGCGAAGGCGATTCGGTGGGATACGGCATCATGGAAACCATCATTCACGGCGAACACCCCGAGCTTGGGCTCACCGCCGCGAATTCGCTGATCTGAACCTTGGCGCGCGATACGCAAGCGCTGGCCGAAGGGCTGCGCGGCTGGCTGCCGCGCGGCGACCGGATCACTGGCATCAGGACTCTATCGGCCGGTCACTCGAACGAGACTTATCTGGTCGAAGGGCTGGACGAGATTCTGCGGATGCCGCCCTCCGAAGAAGGGCTGCTGCCGCCCTATGACATGGTCCGCCAGCACGAAGTGCTGACCGCAGTGTCGAACGGGGCGCCGGGTGTTCCGTTGCCGCCGGTGCTGGAATTGTGCACCGACCCGGACGTGATCGGCGACCCGTTCTTCCTGATGGGATGCATTCCGGGCGAAGCATTCGAATATGCCGTGCCCGACTGGCTGGCCGCGAGCCCGGTGGATGGTGCGGACAGCGTCTGCCGCCAGTGGTTCGATGCGTTGATCGCGCTCCAGTCCATGCCCGCCGATGCCATGCCGCCCGGCTCACGGACCGTTCAGGAGGAGGCACAGCATTGGCTGGACGTGGCTATCGGCGCCGAGTCCGCGCCGGCACTGATCGCCATCCTCGAAGACCTCGTCAAACGGCCTTTGCGTTCGTCGGGTCCGATGACGCCGGTCCACGGTGATCCCAAGCACGGCAACTGCCTATGGCACGAAGGTCGGCTCACCGGCCTGCTCGACTGGGAGATGTCGCGCGTCTCGGAACCCCTGCTCGATCTGGGATATATCCTCATGTTCCAGAACCAGGGCAAGGCGTCGCTGGGCGACGCGGGCTATACGCTCCCGGGCTGGTGGTCTTCTGAAAAGATGATCGCCGAATGGGAACAAGGCATGGGCCGCACCGCCGTCGATGTCGCGCGCTACACCGTGCTCGGCCAGGCCAAGGTCGCCGCCATCATCTCGGTCGGCGCGCACCTTTTCAATTCGGGACGTGTGGCTGATCCACGCTTCGGCGCCTTCGCGGCTTTGCTGCCAAGCTACATGGAACTGCTGGAAAAGCGGGCGATGGCTGCGGGCTGAATTGCCTGGCTGATAGAATCAGGCCGTCTCGATCTCGACAAGGGTCTGCCCGTATTCAACCAGGTCGTTGGCCGCAAAGCAGATTGCGGCGACCCGTCCGGGAGCGGCGCTGGCAACTTCGGTCTTGCGCCCGAGGACGTCCAGCATCGCGACGACCTGACCGGCGGCAACAACCTCTCCGGGGCTGCACACCGGCTCGAACAGGCCAAGGTGGGGCGCGCCCACAGCGGCCTTGCCGGCGGGGACCGCAGCCACTGGAGCGGGCGCGGCAACCGGTTCCGGCTCCGCCAGCTGCATTGGGTTGGCCGCGCCGCCGGGCCGGGCCATGAACACGGTCCAGTCGGCCGAGCGAATATGGATATCCTTGAGGCCGGACTGCTCGAACTGCATTAGCAAGGCGCGGATCTCGTTGATGGTGTCAGGCATCGTCAGCTCTCCAGTGCGACCAGCAGGGCCGGCAGGATCGGATCGGTGGTCATCGCGGTAACGCCGCTGCGCCGCGCGATCCGCGCGATCTCGGGATTGGAAAGCCCGCTGCCGTAAGCGGCGCTCTGCCCGGCCAAGGCTTCCGCCAGAGCCTCCGTGCCCCCTTCGCCGACGACGCGGTCGATATCGATGCCGGCGGGAGACGCACCGATGCCGGAGCGGACGACAGTCACCGGGCTCAACTCCCGTGCCCATGCAATGAGACGGGCGAGATACGGGTGGTCGTCCTCGTGCGGCGTCTTGGTGGGAAGCGCGCCGGCATAAACCTTGCCCCCCGCGCCATCGACCGTGACCAGCGCGCCCGCGCGGGCCTGCGCACCCGCGCCTGTACCGACGACGCAGGGCCGGCCGAGCGCGCGGCTGACCACGGCGGCGTGGCTGGTCGATCCGCCCTGCTCGGTCACCACGGCGCGCGCCGCGATCATGCCGTGGACGTCATCCGGGCTGGTGGTGGCACGGACAAGCACGACCGCTTCGCCAGCGGCGGCACGACGCTCCGCCTCGTCGGGATCGCTGACCAGAATGCCGCTGGCAACCCCAGGGCAGGCGCCCTCGCCGCTCGCGAGAAGCTCTGCACCCTCGCTCGCGCCAGGCGCAAGATGCGGCAGCAGGAGTGTCGAGACCTGCTCTGCGCTCACCCGCGACAGGGCCGTCGCGGCATCAACGCGGCCCTCGTCCACCATGTCGACCGCGATCCGCACCGCCGCCGCCGGAGCGCGCTTGGCCGAGCGCGACTGGAGCAGATAGAGCCGCCCCGACTGGACCGTGAACTCGATGTCCTGAACGTCGCCGTTCTCCCGCTCGAGAAGCGCGCTTGCCTCGAGCAGGGCGGCATGCGCCTGCGGAACGTGGCTCAGCATGGCGTCAAGACCGAGCGGTGTGAACTTGCCCGAGACGACGTCCTCGCCCTGCGCGCGTGGCAGGTATTCGCCATAAGGCACCGGATCGCCATTGAGCGGATTGCGGCTGAACAGCACGCCGGTACCGCTGGTCTCGTCGAGATTGCCGAAGACCATTGCCTGGATCGTCACGGCCGTGCCGAGATCGTGGGCGATGCCGTTATGATCGCGGTAGCGCCGGGCACGGCGCGTGTTCCAGCTATCGAACACAGCGCGCACGGCGGCATGAAGCTGGCCGCGCACGCTGCCGGTTGCCGGCCCGTCGGGCACGATGGCGGCGAATAGCTCGTGAAAGCGCCGCTGCGTATCGGCAGCGAACACGGGCAACCCGGTTTCCGCGGCAAGCGCCGCCTCGCCGCCCTCGTCAATGCCGAGGTTGAGCACGGTGTCCATCATGCCCGGCATGGAAATCGCCGCGCCTGACCGGATCGAGAGCAACAGGCGCTTGTCGCCCCGGCCGAATGTCCGTCCGGTGTGCGCTTCCAGCCAGGCGATTCCGTCGTCGATCTCGGCCTCCAGACCGTCAGGGAAATGCCCTGCGCCAAGGTAGGCGTTGCAGGCCGCGGTGCCGATGACGAAAGCTGGCGGCACGTCGAGACCGAGCGCGGCCATGCGCGCGATCGACCAGGCCTTGCCGCCGACGAGTGCTCGGTCGGGAAGGGCACAATCGGGCAGACCCGAGCCGCCCAGAAGAACAGTCCACTGCGCCATGCTATTCCTCGCGTTCGCGGCCCATGATCCGCAGCAGCTCCTCGTGCAGTTCGAACCACACGGTATGATAGCTATCACGGCGCACGTCGCTGACCCACTCGTGCTCGCCATCCTCGGCGGCTTCGAGCGCGGCGAGCAGCTTGTCGCCATAATAGCTGAGGCGCGGCAGCGCGGCAGCAAGCGCGCCGAGGATCGGCTCGGCCTTTTCATGCAGGCCGCCCAGCCGGTCGATCACCGCTTCGTCGTGCGCCTTGTTGCTGTGATCGTTGGCAATCCGCATGCCGCCGACATCAAGCGTCTGCCAGTCGGTGATCGTCTGCTTGAGCGTCACGTTGATCCGCTCGAAGCCCTCATAGGCGGCGACGAACTTCGCATCTTCGCGCAGCTCGGCGAAATGGAAGCCATAGCGCGCCTGGAGCGCCACACCGGCGAGCGGCGTCAGCGCATAGGCGCCGTTTGCCGATATGGCACGGCCGCTGGCGACCAGTGCATCGAGCTCGTCTTTCGCCTGCGAAGCGGGGAGGCCGGCAAGCGCCGCGATCGCCGGCGCGGGCGCATGGCGCTTGATCGCGGCGGCATGGAGCACAAGGTCGCGCGCGTTCATGCCGCGTCTCCGGTCATGAGCCAGATCCGCGCCGGTCGCTCCACGCCCTGCTGGTAATCCTCGGTTGTGCGCGCATCGGCGCTCGCCTCGATCCGCACGCGGTCACCCTCGGCGATCCCGGCCACCTTAGCGTTCATGACGCATGGAATGTTGTATTCCCGCGTCAGGATGCCGAGGTGCGAACGCACCGTTCCCCCGGCACAGATGATGCCGGCGAACTGCTCGATGATCGGCGCGGTGAGCGTGCCGCCCGAATCGTCGATGATCGCGATCGAACCCGCTGGCACGCCATTGGTGAGCAGATCGAGCACGCGATCGTTGGAGCGGACGTAGAGCGCGGTGCCTTCGATGTCGTGCGCATGGCGCACGACATTGTCGCCCACGCCGCGCAGCGCCCGGCCCTGTTCGTCAGCTTCGGCGGACGGCGCGTCCGCATGGGCAAAGCCGCTGCCCTGTCCCGCCTCACCTTCGGCAGCGCGGTAGGCCTCGGGCCGCTCCGCAGCGGAAATGCCGGCCGACCAGTCATAGCGATGACCGCTCGCGAGGATCGCGGCATCGACAGCCACCATGTCCTGCTCGGTGACGAGGCTGTCGGCCTTGCGAAGCGCAAAATCGCCCCACGCCGCACCCGATTCCGCCAAACGCCTCCGCACCGTCTCCCTGACAAGGTCCAGCGTCGCCTCCACCAGCGGCGAGGCGGGCGGCCGGGCGAAGCGCGCGCGGTCTATCGGAAGCGTTACTGGCGGAAGTTTGGCGGTAGGCACGCAGACTCCTGTTCCTGATCCTTCGCTGGCGTGCAGCAGCAGCTCCCGAATGTCAACGCCGCGCATGCAAAATCGTCCGACGATCTTGACCCGGCGGGACCGGTCCTTTAGCCCAGCCCGACAAACAATTTTGAGGAACCAGCCATGGCCGACAGCAATCCGCGCATCCTGCTCGTCAACGATGACGGGATCGACGCACCCGGCCTGGAACTGCTCGAAAAAGTCGTCCGCGGGATCACGGACGATATCTGGGTGATCGCGCCCGACGAGGAGAAATCGGGAGCGGGCCACTCGCTGTCCACCTATCACCCGATCCGCGTCAGGCAGCGGGACGAACGCCACTTCGCGATCAAGGGAACGCCGACGGACTGCGCGCTGCTGGGGGTTTATGAACTCATCCCCGGCAAGCGGCCGGACATCATCCTGTCGGGCATCAATCGCGGCCCGAACATGGCCGAGGACGTGACCTATTCGGGCACGGCCTCGGCGGCGATGGAAGGGGCGATGCTCGGCATTCCGGCCATCGCGCTCAGCCAGGCGACGCGCCCGCCCGCGACAGTGCACTGGGCAACATCCGAAGCCTGGGCCGGCCGCGTGATCGAAAAGCTGCTGCGCCTCGAGTGGCGGCCGGGCAGCTTCATCAACGTCAATTTCCCGGATTGCCCGCCGGAAGATGTGCGCGGCATCGAAGTGACGACGCAAGGGCTGCGGCCGCCCGGCACCTTCAAGCCGGTCCGCCGGATCGATGAGCGGCATATCCCCTATTACTGGACCAAGATCGACTTCCCGGACGGCGGACACGCCCCCGGCAACGACCTGCAGGCCTTCCGCGACAACAAGATTTCGGTCACCCCTATGCAACTCGACATGACCGACCGCGCCGCAATGGCGGGCTTGAAGGCCTTGTTCGAGGGGTAGCATCCCCTCAGTGGCGCGCCAGCACTGTCACGGCCGACATGCCGTCCTCGACGCCGTAGAACCCGCCAGAATTTTCCGCCACCGCCAGCCGCGCGCCGTCGACCTGCCGTCCGCCAGCATCCCCTCGCAGCTGCGTGACAAGTTCGTGGATCTGGGCAAGGCCCGTTGCGGCCAACGGGTGCCCCTTGGAAACCAGCCCGCCCGAGGTGTTGACCGGGATGCGCCCACCCAGCGCCGTCTCGCCGCGCTCCGCCGCCGGGCCACCCTCGCCCGGCGCGACGAGGCCGAGCGCCTCGACCTGGATAATCTCTCCGATCGAGCTTGCATCGTGGACTTCGGCAAGCTGCATATCCTCCGGCCCCGCGCCCGCCCGCTCCCACGCATTGTCCGATACCAGCCGCGTCACGTGGCGGGCATAGTCATCGGGCGCGCGATCGCTGCCCGTGCGGCTTTCGGCGGCAAGCACCCGGACGGCGCGCGCGCCGAGCCGGGCCGCCATTTGCGCCGAACAGACGATGGCGGCGGAGGCGCCGTCGCTGATCGGGGCGCACATCGGATTGGTCAGCGGCCAGGCGACGCGCGGCGCGGCCAGCACCTCTTCGATCGTCATGGCATTGCGGTACTGCGACAGGGGATTGTGCTGCGAGTGCCCATGATCCTTGGCTGCGACGGCCGCGATCTGCCTTTGCGTGGTGCCATAGGTCGCCATGTGCAGGCGCGCCTGCGCTGCATAGGCTTCCATCAGGACATTGGGGCTTTCGCCCGCTTCGCTTTCGGGCACCGGCTCAAGCAAACCGGCTGTCCGCCCAAGATAGCCCTCTGCCTCGACAATGTCGCGCGGCTGCTGGAACACGGCGAAGCGCTTGGCGCGGTCCTCGCTGTAGAGCTTTTCAACGCCGACGATGAGCGCCATTTCGGCAAGGCCCGCGCGCACATGATCGACGGCAAGGTGCAGCCCCACGGTCGACGTGGCACAAGCGGCCTCGACGTGAAAGCCCCGGGCCCCCGAAATGCCAAGCGGGCGCAGCGCATATTCGCCGGGGATCGACATTTCGCCAGCGAAGAAGCCCTGGATGACATTGCCATAGACGGCCATGTCGATCGCGCCGGGGTCCACGCCAGCGTCGGCCAGCGCGATCCGCACGGCGATCTGCGTGAGGTCCTCGTGGCTCTTATCGAGATGCCGGCCGAACGGCGTCATGCCGATGCCGATGATCACCGCCTCGCGCATCAGATCGTTCTCCCCGCCGCGTCCCAGCGTGCCTTGCGCAGCTCTGATCGCTGAACCTTGCCGGCGTTGGAGCGCGGCAGGCTGTCCACGATCTCGATCCGCTTGGGCGTCTTGACCGCGCCCAGCGCCTCGCGCGCCATGGCGAGCAGGCCTTCCACGTCTACCGACTGGCCCGCGCGCGGCTCCACCACCGCGACCACGGCCTCGCCCCACTTGTCGTCGGGAACGCCGATCACCGCGCAGTCCTGCACCTCGGGCCAGGCCATGAGCGCCTGCTCGACTTCGGCGGGATAGACGTTGAACCCCCCCGAGATGATCATGTCCTTCTTGCGGTCCACCACATAGAACCAGCCGTCCTCGTCGCGCATTCCGATGTCGCCGGTGTGGTGCCAGCCGTGGGTAGAGACTTCTGCTGTCGCTTCGGGGTTCTTGTAGTAGCCCGCCATGACCAGCGGCCCGCGCACCACGATCTCGCCCCGTTCGCCCGGGCCGAGGATCTGGCCGTCATCGTTCATGATCTCGACGATGGAGAGAAGGTTGGCGCGGCCGCAGCTCCCGGGGTGGGCGAGGTTGCCGTCAGAATCCAGATGCTCGTGCGGCGGCATCGCGGTGACGCACATCGGCGCCTCGGTCTGCCCGAAGCTGGCGTTCATCACCGGGCCGAAAACCCCGATCGCCTCTTTCAGCCGGTCCAGCGACATCGGCGCGCCGGCATAGGAAATGTATTCGAGGCTTGAGAAGTCCGCCCCCTGCACGCCCGGATGCGCCAGCAGCATGTAGATCGCAGTGGGCGGCAGGAACATGTAGGTCACGCGGCGGCGCGCGATGGCGTCGATCACGGCGGCAGGCTCGAAGCGCGGCAGGATCACTACCGTCCCGCCCAGCGCCATGCTCGCCAGTGCAAGCGGCCCGGCGGCATGGGTCATCGGCGCGGCGACGAGGTTCACCGGCGGGCGCTTCATCGGCATCGAGGCGACGAGGCTGGAGACCAGCGCCTGCCAGTTGCCGTTGGTCAGCATCACGCCCTTGGACCGGCCGGTGGTTCCGCCTGTATTGCCGAGGAAAGCGAGTTCATCGACGAGGCCGCCCCGGCGCTGCGGCACGGGCTCGTCGCTGTCGTCCAGCATGTCGCCAATGAAGGCATCGGCCCCGTCGAAAGGACGATCGAGCGCGATGTAGCTACGGATGTTCGGGCAGTCCCTGCGGAACGCCGCCACGCGGTCCGCCACATCGGAATGGACGAACAGCGTATCGACATCGAGCAGGTCGAGCAGATAGGCATTCTCGCCAGGCGAGGCACGGTTGTTGGCCATGACCCAGACGCCGTCGGCGCGCAGGATGCCGAGGATCGCCTCGAAAGCCGCCATGGCGTTGCCGCTGAGCACTGCGGCATGGGCCCCTGCCGGGAAGCCGTCGGCGATCAGCGCGCGGGCAACCGCATTGCTGCGTCGCTTGACTTCGGCATAGCTCCGGACGTCGTCACCATCGATCATGCAGGCCTTGTCAGGCCCCATGCGGAGCCCGCGATCGAAATAATCGATCATCCGCAGCGACGACATCAGCAGCGCATCGTCAGGTCAAGCTCGTCGGAGCGCATCTGGACGAGAGGCAGGCTCGCGACTTTCATCAGCTTCGCAACCGCATCGAACTCGGGCGAGGAAAGCATCGGATAATCGCACCGCACCGGGCCGGCCGCGCGCATTCGCTCGATGTCAGCTGCGGGGACCAGCGCGCGCAGCAGCAGTTCGTCATCATCGCCGCCGGTGCCGTGGCGGCGGTGCAGTTCCTCGCGGTCGGGCTGTTCGGGAGCTTCGGCCAGAATTTCCGCCGCGCGGGGGCTGGCCATGATGCGGTCCATGGCCTCGCCGTCGATCGGCGCGGGCGGCTCGCCATAATAACCGGCGGCGTACTGGATGACTTCGTCGGGCACGATCGAATAGCGCTTGCCAGTGACGATGTTGAGCACCGAGATCGTGCCGACGAGCTGGGCAAATGGCGTTGCCATGCCGGGGTAGCCCAGCTCGCGCCGGACAAGCGCGACTTCCTCCAGCACCTCGGACATCTTGTCCAGCATGTTCTGCTGGATCAACTGGTTGCGCATCGTGCCCATCATCCCGCCCGGGATCTGGTGGCGGAGCGCAGTCACGTCATACTCGTAGGACTGGTTGACGAGGTATCCCGCTGCCTTGCCGACAGCCTCGAAATGGTCGGACACGGGCCTCAGCTTGCTCGTGTCGACGTTGTGCGTATGGCCCAGCATTTCGATGTTCTTGACCATGATGTCGACCGAAGGGATCGACGGGCCGTTCGCCATTGAACGCGCGGCGGTGTGGATCACCGAGACGCCGAACTCGATCGCATCGAGATAGGACTTGGCCGACTGGCCGAGCATATTGTTGGCATGCATCTCGATGGGCTTGCCATGCGACCTGGCCTTGATCGCGGGGACGAGCGTGGAAATCCGCTCGCGGTCAAGCACGCCGCCGGTATCGTAGAGCAGCAGGCTGTCGACTTCTGGCAGCGCCGAAAGCTTGTCCGCCTTGTCGGCGTAATAGGCATCGTCGTGCACCGGCGAGAGGGTGAACAGCATCGTGCCCGCCACCTGGCAGCCGTGGCCCTTGGCGACTTTCGCCAGCCGGTGCATCTTGTCGATGTTGAACAACACGTCATAGAGCCAGAAGCTGCGCATCCCATGGACGCAGAGCCGGTCCACCCAGATGTCCATCAGGGCATCGGGCGTGAAGCCGAAAGTCACTGACCCGTTGGAGCGACACCCGGCACGCAGCGGTGTTTCTGGCATCGACTTAACCAACAGGTCCAGCCCGGCCCAGGGGTCTTCCTGGCAGTGCCGGATCAGCACTTCGAACAGCGAGGACCCGGCGAGACTGATGATCTGGTAGCCGGTCCTGTCGATGATCGGCGTGACTGGCAGCGCCATGCCGGCTTGCATCCGCATACCCCACAGGCTTTGCTGCCCGTCGCGCAGAGTCTCGTCGAGGAACTCGATATGGGCCATGCGGCTCTTCCCTTAAAGCGGCCTGGCCGCGAGCAGATCCTGTTCAAGCCAGCGTGTGTGGAACGCGTTTGACCGGAAGGCATCGCTATCGAGGATGGTCCGGTGCAGTGGGATCGTGGTCGGCACACCTTCAACGGTGAAATCGGTCAGCGCGCCCGCCATACGGTCGATCGCCTTTTCGCGCGTCTCGGCATGGACGATGAGCTTGCCGATCATGCTGTCGTAGAACGGCGGGATGACCGCGCCTTCGCTGATGTGCGAATCGAGCCGGATGCCTTCGCCTTCGGGCTGCTGCCAGCGCAAGACGGTGCCGGGAACGGGCACGAAATCGCGCGACGGGTCTTCGGCATTGATCCGGCATTCGATGGCATGGCCGGTCAGGACGACATCCTCCTGCCGCACCGAAAGCCCCTCACCGCCCGCAATGCGCAGCTGTTCCTGCACAAGGTCTCGGCCCGTCACCATCTCGCTCACCGGATGCTCGACCTGGATTCGCGCGTTGACTTCGATGAAATAGACCTCGCCGCGCAGCACGTCATAGAGGAATTCGCAGGTGCCGGCGTTGCGGTAGCTGACGCTTTTCGCAAGGTTTACGGCCGCGCTGTGGAGCTGCGCGCGCAAATCGTCCGGCATGGCGACACAGGGTGCTTCCTCGATGACCTTCTGATAGCGACGCTGCACCGAACAGTCCCGCTCGCCGAAGTGGATCACTTCGCCCCGCCCGTCGCCGACCAGCTGGACCTCGACATGGCGCGCCTCGGGCACGAAGCGTTCCATGAACAGCGTGCCGTCGTTGAACGCGGCAAGAGCCTCGGCGCTGGCACGGTTGAAGCCAGCCTCAATCTCGTCGGGACTGTTCACGATAACCATGCCGCGCCCGCCGCCGCCGGCTGCTGCCTTGAGGAGAACAGGATAGCCGATATCGCCGGCGAAGCGCCGAGCATCGGCGGCGCTGGCAATCTCGCCGCTTCCCGGCACCAGCGGCACGCCTGCCGCCGCCGCCATTTCGCGCGCGCGCAGCTTGTCGCCCAGCGCGTCGATCATGTCGGGCTCGGGTCCGACGAACGTGATGCCGTGCTGCTCGCACAGACGGGCGAGTTCGGCACGCTCCGACAGGAAGCCGTAGCCGGGATGGAGCGCATCGCAGCCGCTGGCCTTGGCCGCCTGAACCACCAGCATGGCATCGAGATAGCTTTTCGCCGCCGGCCCCGGCCCCAGCACGAGGCTGCGATCGGCCAGGCGCGCGGCGGCGCTTCCCCGGTCCGCATCCGATACGCCCACGACGGTCTCAAGATTGAGACCCTGCGCCGCGCGCACCACGCGCAAGGCGATTTCACCCCGATTGGCAACAAAAACCCGTGAAATCGTCATTCCGTCAGCCCGGCATCACGGCAAACAGCGGCTGGTCCGCCGATACCAGTTCCCCGTCGTTGGCGAGCACGCTGACGATCTTCCCCGCCACGCCCGCACGCACGGCCGTGAACAGCTTCATGACCTCGACGAGGCAAAGCTCGCTCTCGGCGCCGACCGTGTCGCCGACCTCGACATAGGGCGGCGAGCCAGGCTTGGGTGAGCGGTAGAACGTGCCGAGGTAGGGCGCGCCAACCAGTACTGCGCCTTCGGGAACGCTGGCGGAGGACGTTGCGGCGGGAGCGGGGGCTGGTTGGGCAACAGCAGGAGCCAACGCCGGGGCAGGCGCGACCGGCTGTGCCGCGACCCGCGCGACCTGAACCGCCGGTGCGGCGGCGGCGCCTGTTCCACCAGGACCGCCTCCACCAAGACCGGGCGCATCGGCATCGAGCGACAGATAGATCTCGAAATCGCCATGCCGCGCCTGCAACTCACGCAGGCCCGAGCGCTTGAATTCGCCGATCAGCTTTTCGAGGTCTGCAAGGCGCTTCTCATTATCCATCACTGGGTACTCCGCAATGTTTCGACCTGAGCACGGGTCAACCCCGCACCGCGTCCCGCCAGAGGCGTTCCCGCATGTTCCAACTCGTAAAGCGCCGCAACGCGCGGATCGTCCGGTGCGTATTTGGCCGTGGTGTCGCAGATGAAGCGGTTCTCGCCGTCATTCTGTGCCGGGCGGAAAGCGGCAGCGCGCGCGTTGTAGTCCGCAAGCGTGAGCGGCCCTGCCGTGGTCATGTAGCGGTCCTGCTTGGGCCGATGGGGGGCGCGCCCCACGGTCATCGGAGCAAGGCGCGGTGCCCCGCTTTCGCGGTTCAGGACCGAATAGGGCACCTGCGACAGGTAGCGCACCGGGCTGTTGCTGTGCTGCATCATCGCGTAATCGTGGAGCCGCTGGCTGGGAAGGTCGACCAGCCCGACCAGCTCGCCGAGGAAATCTCGGCCAAACTCGTCGTTGAGCAAGGGGCGGAAGCGGTCAGCGCGCGGATCAATCGTCATCCAGTCGTCGACGTCATAAACGCCGGCGAGATGCGCAAAATCCTTGATCAGCGAATAATAGACCAGCGCGCCTGCATCCAGCATGTCGTCGCGCGACCAGTTTGCCATCCGCTTCCACAGATCGACAGTGGCAGCGCGGAATTTCTCGGTCAGTCCCTCGAACGTCGCGGCAAGCTCGTCCGCCGAACCCATGCCCACCGGAATGAACGTCTCCGACAATGCGTCCGAGGTATAGAGGCCGATCCCGGTCAGCTTGTCGGCAGTGAACTCGGGCTTACTCTCGAAGCTGCCCCAGTCATCCATCAGGTAGAAGTGGCAGCCGGTCGCTTCCATTGTCACCGTGAGGTTGTTGTAGGGGATGGCGGCCGCGACACCGTCGAGCCAGGG
>JBEIPK010000026.1:0-35357 GCA_040377095.1 Novosphingobium sp. | reverse complement strand
GTCTCCAGATAGGCGATCATGAATTGCTCGACTCGGGCCTGGGTCGCGGGGCGGGGCATGCGGCCATTCCTGAGATCGCCGACAAAGCGCGGATCGTGCGCGGCGAGCCGGCCAAACTTGGTCCACGGCATCCCCGTCTCGCGCAGGAAACGTTCGATGTGGCGTATCAGCATATGTGTCCCTCCGTTGACGACTCGACTCTTGTTCCACCTTTGTTCCCGTTCATTTCCTACTTGTCTAGGATTTTTACCTCGTGTAGGTAACGTGGCATGGAAATGTCCCCAACACGCCAGCGTCTGCTTGACCTTGCCGCCGAGCGGAAAGTCAGTCTGGCCCAGCTGTCCGGCCTGATTGGTCGGAATGCCACGTATCTTCAGCAGTTCGTTCGCAAAGGCAGTCCACGCAAGCTGGAAGAGACGGACCGTGCGGTGCTAGCTGAATTCCTTGGCGTCGATCAGCGTGAACTGGGTGCGCCGGAGGATAATTCCCCAGCGTTTTCATCGACGCAGGAAAAGTCCGCGCAGGGATGGGTGTCGGTGCCGCGCCTCGCGCTGGGTGCCTCGGCGGGCCCGGGCTCGCTCCCGGCGGCGGAGCTGTCCATCGGTGCGCTCGGCTTCAACGCGCGCTGGCTGCGCGAGCAGGGGCTTGATGCGAAGAACCTCTCGGCCATCGCGGTCGACGGCGATTCGATGGAGCCGACCTTGCGCGATGGCGACGAAATTCTGGTGGATCGTACGCCGCGTCCGGTTCGCGACGGCATCCACGTCGTCCGGCTCGACGATACCCTGCTCGTCAAACGGCTCGAACAGGGGCGCGGCGGGAATGTCACGCTGATCAGCGACAACCACGCCTATCGCCCGATCGAGGTGGGGCTTGCCGAGATGGAAATCGTCGGGCGCGTCGTGTGGAAGGGCGGGCGGCTCTAGGTCCGAACCCGCGTCACCTTGCATTCGCCGGCGCTGCCCGCCATGTCTCGGGCATGAGCGAACCCGCACCCGAAAAGAAAACGCCGCCCCTGCGGCTTGGCATCGTGCCTGTCACCCCGTTCGAGCAGAACTGCTCGCTGATCTGGTGCACGCGCACCATGCGCGGCGCGCTTGTCGATCCGGGTGGTGACCTTCCCAAGCTGCGCAAGGCGCTTGAGCAGACCGGCGTGACGCTGGAGAAGATCCTCGTCACGCATGGGCACATGGACCATTGCGGCATGGCTGGCATCCTCGCGAAGGAAACCGGCGTGCCGATCGAAGGCCCGCACGAGGAAGACCGCTTCTGGATCGAGCAGCTCGCCGATGCCGGCGCGCGCTATGGCATGGAAGGCGAGCCGTTCGAGCCGGATCGCTGGCTGTTGGATGGTGACACGGTGACGGTGGGCGACCTGACGCTCGATGTGGTGCATTGTCCGGGGCACACGCCGGGCCATGTCGTCTTCGTCCACGCGCCCAGCCGGGTGGCGATTGTCGGCGACGTGCTGTTCGCCGGGTCCATCGGTCGCACCGATTTTCCGCGGGGCAATCACGCGGATCTGATCGATTCGATCACGAAAAAGCTCTGGCCGCTGGGCGACGACATTGCCTTCGTGCCGGGCCACGGCCCGACCAGCACGTTCGGGCAGGAGCGTCAGACCAACCCGTTCGTGGCCGACCGCGCCTTCGGCTGAAGTTTCACAACCGGCCGAGCGTGATCAGCACGGCCATGATCGATAGTCCCACCTGCGTCAGCAGCGTCACCATGGTTCCGCCCGCGCGCAGAGGATTTGGTCGGTCGAGGTCCATGCCGAGGCCGTGCGCAAGGCGCGCCAGCATGAACACCGCGCCGGCAACCGCAAGCCATTTGCCGCCCTTTCCGGTCATCTCGATGGCCGCGATCAGGATCAGGACCAAGGGCACGTTTTCGGCAAAGTTGAGCTGCGCGCGCATCCGGCGCGACAGCAGCGGGTCGCCGCCATCGCCATGCAATATCTTGCCCGACATGCGCAGCCAGCCGATCCGCGTCGTCAACCAGATGTTGATGATGGCGGCGGCGGCGGCCAGGCTCAGTGTCGTGGTCAGCATCATACCAGTATCCCCCTTCCGGATGTCATGTTTCAGGGCTAACCGGGCAGCGCTTGCAACGCACGTGAAATCGGGTATAGGCGCGCCTTCGCAAGAGCCGCACGGCAATGCCGGCGCGGCCCTTTACTGTCGCAGAACGCATATTCAGAAACAGGTGCCAGGATGGCCGTCCCCAAGAGAAAAGTCAGCCCCTCCCGCCGTGGCATGCGTCGCAGCCATGACGCGCTGAAGGTCGAGGCCTTCCACGAATGCGGCAATTGCGGCGAGCTGAAGCGCCCGCACAACCTCTGCAACGCCTGCGGCCACTACAACGGGCGCGAGATCATTGCGGTCGGGCTCTAAGCCCGCCTGACTGAGGATACGTTCCGATGAGCCTCCCGCGGATCGCTGTGGATGCGATGGGAGGCGACGAGGGCGTTCGCGTTATGGTCGAGGGTGCCGCCCTTGCCCGCCGTCGGCACGATCGTTTCAAGTTTCTCCTTGTGGGTGACGAGATCCGCATCAAGGCTGCACTCGAGGCGCATCCCAACTTGCGCAGGGCGTCCGAAATCCTCCATTCCACGGAAGTGATCAGCGGCGAGGATAAGCCCAGCCAGGCGCTTCGTCGCGCCAGGAACACGTCGATGGGCATGGCGATCAACGCCGTGAAGACCGGCGATGCAGGAGCTGCGGTCAGTGGCGGCAATACCGGCGCGCTGATGGCCATAGCCAAGCTTTCGCTCCGCACAATGCCGGGGATCGATCGGCCGGCGCTCGCAGCGCTGCTGCCGACGCTGGGTGACAACGATGTCGTGATGCTCGATCTGGGCGCCAATACCGAGTGCGATACGCGCAACCTTGTGCAATTCGCCATTATGGGCGCCGCCTATTCCAGGGTCGTGACCGGGCGCGAATCGCCGCGCGTGCGACTGCTCAACATCGGCACCGAAGATACCAAGGGCACCGAGGAGCTGCGCGACGCCTCTAACCTGCTGCGTCAGGCGGCGGCCGACCTGTCGATGTCGTTCGACGGGTTTACCGAGGCCGACAAGCTGTGCCGCGGCGATGTCGATGTCGTGGTGACCGACGGCTTTTCGGGCAATATCGCGCTCAAGGCAGTGGAAGGCACGGCGCGTTTCGTGGCCGATCTCCTGCGTCGCAGCTTTTCCAGCTCGCTGCGCTCCAAGTTCGGCTTCCTGATCTCGCGCCCGGCCACCGAGCTGCTCAAACACCATCTTGATCCCAACAACCATAATGGCGCCGTGTTCCTGGGGCTCAACGGGATCGTCGTGAAGAGCCATGGCAGCGCAAGCGCGGCCGGCGTTGCCAATGCCGTCGCGGTGACGGCGCGGCTTCTGGAGGAAAACGTGACCGAGCGGATCTCCGCCGACCTTGCGCGCATCGGCGCGGGCGGCCTCAAGGGCAGCGCCAATCACGCGGCAGCAGGGAAAAGCGCATGACCCGCCGTTCGGTCCTGATCGGAACCGGTTCTGCACTGCCTCGCCGCGCGCTCGGCAATGAAGAACTCGCAGCAATGGTCGATACCAGCGACGAGTGGATCGTGGAGCGCACAGGCATCCGCAATCGCCACATTGCCGCCGAAGACGAGACCACGGGCACTCTGGCCATCGACGCGGCGCGCGCCGCCATCGCTGCGGCTGGCATCGATGCGGCCACGGTCGACCTCATCGTGCTCGCGACCGCCACCCCTGACCAGACGTTTCCGGCCACCGCCACCAAAGTTCAGCACGCGCTGGGCTGCCCCGGCGGCATCGCCTTCGACGTCGCGGCGGTGTGTTCGGGCTTCCTTTATGCGCTGGGCGTCGCTGATTCGATGCTGCGCACCGGCATGGCCAGTCGCGCGCTGGTGATCGGTGCGGAGACGTTCAGCCGCATCCTCGATTGGGAGGATCGCGGCACCTGCGTCCTGTTCGGCGATGGCGCGGGCGCGGTCGTGCTGGAGGCGCGCGAGGAAGGGGGCGAAAAGCCGCGCGGCGTGCTGGCCACAAAGCTGCATGCCGATGGCGAGCACAACCAGCTGCTTTACGTCGATGGCGGTGTCTCGAGCACCGGCACAGTCGGCAAGCTCCGGATGAAGGGCCGCGAGGTATTCCGCCACGCGGTCACCAACCTTGCCGATGTGCTGCGCGAAGTGCTGGGCGAAACGGGATATTCGGTCGAGGATGTCGACTGGGTCGTGCCGCACCAGGCCAATGCCCGCATTCTCGATGCGACTGCGCGAAAGCTTGGGCTCGACGCTGGCAAGGTGATCATGACGGTTGACCGGCATGCGAACACCTCAGCGGCTTCGGTGCCGCTGGCGCTGGATGTGGCCGTTCGCGATGGCCGGATCAAGCCAGGTGATCTCGTGATGCTTGAGGCGATGGGCGGCGGATTTACATGGGGCGCCAGCCTGATTCGCATGTAGTGTGCTGTTTTGACACCTTATGTGCTATTTCATTGCTTTCAGCCGTTTTTCCGTTTAATCGCGCTCTTAGGGGTCGCGCAAACAGGGATTGGGGGCAACATGCGCTCCATGGAAACACTAACGCGTGCGGCAATTGCCGAGGCGATGAATCGCAAGCTTGGCCTATCGCGCGCGGAATCGCTGTCGATGGTCGAGGCAGTCCTGCGCCACATGTGCGAGGCTTTGTCAGAGGGCGAGAACGTCAAGATATCGGGCTTCGGAACCTTCCTGCTGCGCGACAAGACAGAGCGCGTCGGACGCAATCCGAAAACTGGCGTCGAAGTGCCGATTACGCCGCGTCGCGTGCTGACCTTCCGCGCCAGCCAGCTGCTCAAGGAACGCGTTGCGGGTTGAGCGGCAGGTGACATGAGAATTTGAAAACAGGGGGCCGGTCACCATGTTCGATTTCAAGGACGGCAAGGACCCCGCCGCACTGCGCACAATTGGCGAAGTCGCGGCTGCGCTCGGCATTCGACAGCATGTTCTGCGCTATTGGGAAGAACAGTTCCCCATGCTGCGCCCGATCAAGCGCAGCGGCGGCCGCCGCTATTACCGGCCTGAGGACGTGCGGCTGGTCTCCCGGATCGACCATCTTGTCCACCGCGACGGCTATACGCTGCGCGGCGCGCGTCAGGCGATCGAGGCGGGGCTGGGCGGCGTTGGGCCTGGCGGCGCGGCGGCAATACAACAGCAATCGGCGCCCACGCCCGCTTCCGCGATAACGTCTGGCGGCATTACCGGCGGCGACCTTCTGGTTCGCCTGCGCGCCTTGCGCGGCACACTGGCGGGCGCGCTGGCAGAATCCTGATCGGACAAGGGTCGCCGGGCTGCCTCTCTTATCTCGAAACTCTAATCCTCAAGCCCCGGCCCCAGATCGGGATCGAGATCGCGCGGCCGCATGAGGTGCGTAAGTCGCGCTGTGCCCATCTCAAGATCCGACCATTGCGCAACGTCGATTTCGAGGATCGCGAGTGTCGCGGTGGGGAATTTCTCTTCGACCACGTCTCGCAGCGGACTCGATCCATCATCCGGCACCAGATCGAAGATGAGGTCCTCAAGCCCTGGATTGTGGCCGACCATCAGCACGGAGCCGGGATCGCCCTCGATCTCGCGGATCAGGTCGAGCAACGTTGCCGAACTGGCGAGGTAAATCCGCCGGTCCCAGTTGACGGGGATCGTGACGCCCAGTTCCGCCGTGCCGACCTCAATCGTTTCCGCAACGCGCACCGCCGGCGAGGCAATCACCCGGTCCCACTTGAGGTCAAGCGACTGCATGTGCCGGGCCATTGCCACTGCGCCCTTGCGCCCGCGCGCATTGAGCGGCCTGTCGAAATCGCGGGCCCGCGCGTCGTTCCAGTCGGATTTGGCGTGGCGATAGAGGCCGAGGGTCTTCATGGGGTGTCGATGGTTCCGGCTGGGAGTTGGGCGCTATGAGCGTCCGGCCCTGAAACACCGGCAGCGACGCGCTGTAAAGCCTCGTCGAGCGGCAACCTGTGAACGGCTGCGCCCGGCGGAAAGGCGCTCAGCAGCCGCGAGGGGAAGGCGGGGGACAGCACCACGAAGTGTCCGCGATCCTCACGGCTGCGGATCAGGCGTCCGAATGCCTGACCGAGGCGGGCGCGGATGATGCGGTCGTCGTGGGCCTGTCCGCTTCCCACCTGTGTGTCCGCTACCCTGCGCGCGCGGTGCAGGATCGACGGCTTGGGCCAGGGCACCTGCTCCATAACGACGAGCCGCAGGGAATGACCGGGCACGTCCACCCCGTCGCGCAGCGCGTCAGTGCCGAGCAGCGAGGCGCGCGGATCGTCCCGGAAGATATCGACCAGCGTGCCGGTGTCGATGGGATCGACATGCTGTGCGTAGAGGGGCAGTCCGGCGCGGGCCAGCCGGTCGGCGATCCGGCCGTGCACCGCGCGCAGCCGCCGGATCGCCGTGAACAGGCCGAGAGCGCCGCCCCCTGCCGCCTCGATCAGCCGGGCATAGGCGCCGGCGAGCGCGGACATGTCGCCTTTGGGCACATCGGTCACGATCAGCACTTCGGCCTGCGCCGCATAGTCGAACGGGCTGGGAAATGCGCTCATCCGGGGCAGGACCTCAAGATGCCGCGCACCGCTACGCGCGGCGGCCGCGTCCCATGCCGAATCGCCGGGCCGGGCATGACCGCCGCTACCGTCGGTGAGCGTCGCGGATGTCATGACTACCCCGTGCGCAGGCTCGAGCACAGTTCGGGCAAAGGGCTTCATCGGATCGAGCCAGCGGCGATGGAGGCCAATATCGAATTCGCGCGCGTCGGACCGCTCGACCGCCAGCCAGTCGACAAACTCCGGGTCAGCGGGGCCTCCCAGCCTGTGCAGTAGGGCTTCCCAACCTCCGATCATCTCTATGCGCCAGGAGAGCGCGTGGCGCGCCCCCTCGATGCGGGCGCGGCCCTGACCGTCCAGCCAATCAGGCGGGTCTTCCAGCATCGACTCAATCCGCGCGCCGAGCTGGATCAGCGGCTGGCGCAGTTCCGCGAGCGCGGCGCAGGCGCGCTGCGCGATCTCGATGAACGCACCGTCGAGCTGGGCAACCTCGGTTTCAAGGCCATAGCCCGCCTCTTGTCCCGCCTTGCCATTCGCGCTTTCATCGCGGGCATAGACCAGCGTCCGCACTGCTGCGAGGAGCGCCTCGACCGGGCCTGAAGGGTCGCCCTCGTGCAGGCGCTGGAGCCAGCCCTCTGACGGCAGTGCCTCGGCCGCCTCACGAGCAGCGGCAATTGCGCGGCCTCCGGCTTCGTCATAGCTTGCGACATCGGCCAGGCGGGCCGATAGCCCGCGCCTTCGACCCTTCGATCCTCGTTCCGGGCCGATCACCCAGCGGCGAAGTTCGATCGTCTCGCCGCCGGTGAGCGCCGCGGCGAAAGTCGAATCGGCGGCCTCGAACACGTGGTGGCCTTCGTCGAAGACGATGCGCGTCGGGCGCTGGGCGTGATCCCGTCCCGCGTTCGAACCGGCACGCGCGGCGTTGACCATGACCAGCGCGTGATTGGCAATGACAAGGTCCGCCCCGGCCGAGGCCCTTGCTGCGCGTTCGATGAAGCATTTGCGGTAGTGCGGGCATCCTGCATAGACGCATTCGCCGCGCCGGTCGGTCAGTGCAGTGATGCCGCGCGCGCGGAAAAGCGTACCGAGCCAGCCGGGCAGGTCGCCGCCGATCATGTCGCCGTCCTGGCTGTAGCTGGCCCAGCGAGCCACAAGCTGCGCAAGGATCGCCGACCTGCCGCCAAAACCGCCTTGCAGCGCGTCCTCGAGGTTGAGCAGGCAAAGGTAATTCTCCCGCCCCTTTCGCACCACCACCGGCTGACTCCCGTCGGCGCGCGCGGATGGCCAGGCCCGGCGGCTCTCGCGCCGCAACTGGCGCTGGAGCGCTTTGGTATAGGTCGAGACCCAGACCGTGCCCTGCGATTGCTCCGCCCAGAGCGAGGCGGGCGCGAGATAGCCAAGCGTTTTGCCGATGCCGGTCCCGGCCTGCGCCAGCAGGACATGCGGCTGGCCTTCGCGCGCGCGGGGCGCGAACACGCGGCCCGCTTCGACGGCATAGCCTTGTTGGCCCTTACGGTGCTCGGCCTCGCTGCCGGTCAGCTGGGCGAGACGGGCGAGGACGGCCTCATCCTCCAGCACCACTTGTGCGGGCTGGGGCCGTTCGGGCGCGTCCTCCCATTCCGGTAGCCGCGAGAACAGCCAGCGTTCGGCGCGTTCGGGCCGCGCGATCCGGGCGGAAAGTTGCGACATCCAGGGCCAGCGCAGCTTCGTGAGAGACTGAAGCGCGGACCATGCGCCCTCGCGCTCCGGCCAGTCGGCCGTCTCGCAGCGGGCCAGCAGGGCTCCTGCAGCCAATTGGAGGAAGGCGGGCACGCCGTCATCGCCGGTCGGCTCGGCAAGGTCGAGCGCGTGAGCCAGGCCCCGGGGGGTCGGCACGACGAACCGGGCCGGATGGATGAAGGCGAACAGCT
This sequence comes from Novosphingobium sp., assembly GCA_040377095.1. Lineage (GTDB taxonomy): Bacteria > Pseudomonadota > Alphaproteobacteria > Sphingomonadales > Sphingomonadaceae > Novosphingobium. Next base: position 26,869 of record JBEIPK010000026.1, on the reverse strand, counting down.
CGAGCAAGTCGAGCCCGGAAAGATCAGGATAGCCAAGCCGGGTCGCGACGAGCGGTGCGTTGATCATCAGCAGCGGCGTATCAGCTGCCGCCATTACCGCCTCGCCCTTGCCGACGCCGCGAGTCCGGCCCGAACCATCACCCAGCCAGCACCCGGCGTGACCGGCATGGAGCGCCGGGATCGGCAGGGGCGCAGGGCTCTCGGGCATCGCCGCAGCTTAGAACAGAAACCGAACGCGGGGCAAGCGCGTCAGCTGCAGCTGACCGAAGTTCTCCCCGTCAGCGGGCGAACAGCCTGCGCAGGAAGCCCGGTCCCTTGTAGTCCATCGGCTGGATCGGCCCGTGCTTGTAGAGCCGGCTGCAAGCGTCCGTGGCGGGGCGGGGCTGCACCCAGGGATCGGGGCTGCTTGAATGGTAACGCGCTGATGACATGGGAGCTGTCCTCCTGCTTCCGGTGCGGCAAGCCCGATCGCCGCACCCGTAAAACGCTCTGGCGCGCGAATCGGTTCCATTTGTGTGCCCAAGTCGGCGCCCGCGTGGTCCGCCGCCTCGAGGCCCATCACGAAATTCTTGCGTCGCGGCATGGATAGGGCAAAGGCGCGGATCATGACCGACACCGAACTTCTTGCCGCCGCGAACGTCTCCAAGGCCTGGCCATTCGAGGAAGCACGCAAGCTCCTCAAGCGCTACCCCGGGGGCCGCAAGGACGGCGCACCCGTGCTGTTCGAAACGGGCTATGGTCCCTCTGGCCTGCCGCACATCGGCACATTCCAGGAAGTGCTGCGCACCAGCCTTGTCCGCCGCGCCTATGAAACGCTCACGGGCGGCGCGCCGACACGGCTGGTTGCCTTTTCGGACGACATGGACGGCCTGCGCAAGGTGCCGGACAATGTCCCGAACCAGGGCCTGCTCGCGGCGCACATCGGTCATCCGCTCAGCCGCATTCCCGATCCGTTCGGGCGATATGAGAGTTTCGCGCACCACAACAACGCAATGCTGCGCGAATTTCTCGACCGGTTCGGTTTCGACTACGAGTTCGTGTCGGCCTCCGACCGCTACAACGCGGGCGGGTTCGACGAGGCCCTGTGCGGCGTCCTGCGCAATTTCGGCGCAATCATGGACGTCATGCTGCCGACCCTGCGCGAGGAGCGCCGCAGGACCTATTCGCCGATCCTGCCGGTCAGCCCAAAGACGCATCAGGTGCTCCAGGTGCCGGTCGAAGTGGTCGATGCCGAGGCGGGGATCGTTCGCTTCGAAGATCACGGCGAAACCATCGAGCATTGCATCCTTGGCGGTCAGGCCAAGCTGCAATGGAAAGTCGACTGGGCAATGCGCTGGGTGGCCCTCGGAGTCGACTACGAGATGTGCGGCAAGGACCTGACCGACAGTGTGCGCGAAAGCGGAAAGATCGCCCGCATCCTCGGCGGGCGGCAGCCCGAAGGCCTGATCTATGAGCTGTTCCTCGACGAGAACGGGGAGAAGATCTCCAAGTCCAAGGGCAATGGCCTGACCATCGAACAATGGCTAACCTATGGCACGCCCGAGAGCCTTGGCTTCTACCTGTTCCGCGAGCCCAAGAGCGCCAAGCAGCTCCATGTTGGCGTGGTGCCGCGCGCGGTCGACGAATACTGGCAGTTCCGCGAGAAGTTGCCGGAGCAGACGATAGACCAGCAGCTTGGCAACCCCGTGTGGCATCTTGACCGAGTCAACGGCAGGGTCGAGGCGGATGTCGAGACGCCGCCCGTGACGTACGGCCTGCTGCTCAACCTCGTCGGCGTGCTCGGTCCGGGTGCGACGCGCGAACAGGTCTGGTCCTACCTTGCAAATTACGTGCCCGGTGCCGATCCTGCCGCCCATCCAGCGCTCGACGCGCTGGTGACCTGCGCGCTGGCCTACAACCGCGATTTCGTGGCCCCGACACTGCGCCGTCGCAAGCCCGAGGCTGGGGAAGCGGCCGCACTCGCCGCTCTCGACGAGGAACTGGCCTCCACGTCCGATGACGCGACGTCCGAGGAAATCCAGAACATCGTCTACGAGATCGGCAAGGACCCGCACTACGGCTTTGAGCAGCTGCGCGACTGGTTCCGTGCGCTTTACGAAACGCTGCTGGGATCAAGCCAGGGTCCGCGCATGGGGAGCTTCATCACGCTGTACGGCATCGCAAACACACGCCAGCTGATCGCCGAGGCGCTGGCGGAGTGAGCCGTTCCCCGTTCGATGGGGGTTGACAGGAGCCACACTAATCCATAATTCGACAATTATCGAACTATGGATTAGTTGTCATGGATGCAGTTTCCGTAATCCGTGCGCTCGGCGCACTTGCGCAGGAGCATCGCCTGGCGGCGTTTCGCTTGCTGGTCCAGGCCGGCAGCGAAGGCTTGCCGGCGGGCGCACTGGCCGAGGCAACCGGCGTGCCTGCTTCGTCGATGAGCTTTCATCTCGCCCAGCTCGCCAACGCGGGCCTGGTTACCCAGCGCCGCGTCAGCCGCTCGATCATCTACGCCGCAGATTACGCTGCGATGGGCGGACTGATGGCTTACCTTACCGAAAATTGCTGCGCTGGGGAGGGATGCCTGTCCGAAACCGCGTGCGCCCCCGACACCATCAGCGAAAGGCCTGGAATCTCTCAGGAAAGGCCTGAAATCCCTCAGGAAAGGAACGTCTCATGAAGCGTTTTCACGTTCATGTCGGAGTGACCGACCTCGACCAGTCGGTTGCGTTCTACAGCGGACTGTTCGGCGCCTCGCCGAGCGTAACCAAGCCGGATTACGCCAAATGGATGCTGGATGATCCGCGCATCAACTTCGCCATTTCCAGCCGCGAAGGCGCCGAGAAAGGCGTCGAGCATCTGGGTATCCAGGTCGAGGACCAGACCGAGTTCGGTCTGGTCTATGACCGGCTCAAAGCCGCCGATCGGCCGGTGCTTGAAGAAGGCGCTACGACTTGCTGCTATGCCCAGTCGGAAAAAAGCTGGATCGCCGACCCCGACGGCGTTGTCTGGGAAGCCTTCCTGACCAATGGCGATTCCACGGTCTATGGCGGCAGTCCCGAGCTTGACCGACTGGCTTCGGATCAGGCCCCTTCCAGCGCCTGCTGCGTCCCGGCCGGGGCGGCGGCCAAGCGTGCCGCGACCTGCTGCTGAGACCTGCAATGGACAGTCGGCCCTTTGCGGTCCTGGTGTTGTGTACGGGCAATTCAGCGCGCTCTATCCTTGGCGAGGCGCTGTTCAACAGCCTCGGCGACGGGCGGATCATGGCCTACAGCGCAGGCAGCCGGCCACGGGGACAGCCGCATCCCGGGGCCCTCCGGCTGCTGGCACGAAAGGGTCTCGATACGTCGCAGTACCGATCCAAGAGCTGGAACGAGTTCAGCGGTGAAGGCGCCCCGCCCATCGATCTTGCCATCACCGTCTGCGGCAACGCGGCGGGCGAGGCGTGCCCGGTGTTCGGCGGCGCCCCGCTTAAGGCGCACTGGGGCCTCCCAGATCCTGCTGACGTGAATGGCCATGATGCGTCCGTCGATGCGGCGTTCGAGCAGACCTGGCGCTGGCTGGAGATGCGCGTTGCGGCGTTGCTAGCGCTGCCGTTCGAAACCATGAACCGCGCTGACTTGTCGCGCGAACTCCATCGCATCGGCGCCATGGACGGCGCGGCATGAAGCAGCGACTTTTTGGCGAGGCCATCGGAAGTTTCTTCCTGTTCATGGCTGTCGTCGGCTCGGGGATCATGGCCGAGGGCCTCGCTGGAGGCAACACAGCCATTGCGCTGATCGCCAATACCGCGGCGACTGGCGCGATCCTCTATGTGCTGATCACGATGTTGGGACCCGTTTCCGGCGCGCACTTCAATCCGGCGGTCAGTCTCGTCATGCGCCTGCGCGGCCATGGCAACTGGACGGAGCTTGCCGTCATGGTTGCGGTGCAGACTGCTGCGGGTATCCTTGGCGTGTGGGCGGCGCACCTGATGTTTGACCTGCCGGTTCTCCAGCTGTCAGGCAAGATGCGGACCGGGACGGGACAATGGGCCGGAGAGTTCATCGCCGCCTTTGGGCTGGTCCTGATCGTCATCGGTACGATGCGACACCGTCCGGCCTCCGTTCCGGCCAGCGTCGCGCTCTACATCACGGCGGCCTACTGGTTTACGTCCTCGACGAGCTTCGCCAATCCGGCGATCACCGTGGCACGCAGCCTATCTGACAGTTTCGCCGGGATCGCACCGGCCGACGCGCCATATTTCATCATCGCCCAGTTTGCGGGCGCGATCTCAGCCCATTTCGCCGCCATTTATCTGTTTCCTGCCGAAGAAGCCGCGTCGACCGAAGACTAGCGCCATGTGCGCGTGCGGAACCACTTGGTGATGATGTATTTGACGCCGCGCACCACCGGCAGCCCTGCATGGAGTGTCGCCCGGTTGGCGGTGCCGTCGGGCGAAGCGTTGTTCCATAAAAGCAGCGCGCCTTTCTGCGGCGCAATGCTGATCCCCAGTTCGGGAAAATGCGTCTCCCCGCCTTCCTCGACAGTATTGAGCCAGGCCATCGCCGTCCAGCTTCTCTGACCGCCTCGCCGGACTTCGTCCTTCCAGTAGAATGCGGACGGATCGAACCAGTCATGATGCGCGCGGAATTCCTGCCCCGGCTGGTAGCGCTGGCCCTGCACAGCCTCGCCCCAGTCGAGGTCGATGCCGAGGAGATCGGACAGGCGGCGTTCAATCATCCGGACGAAGCTGTCAGTGGAATCGACGTCGCCCGAATAGCTCGTCCGGTAGCGGCCTTCGTCAGCGTCGAACGTGGATGAGGGGCGCGCAACCGCATCGATCAGCGCGATAAGGTGGTCACACTCAAAATCATGAAGGAACCCGCCGACTGCGAAAATTTCTGCTGTGTCGACTGGCACGCGATAGGCTGACGGATCGATCGAAAGGCGCGCACGCACTTCCTTTCCCAACCTGGCGAGCGCCTCCCGGTCAGCCGAAATCGTCTTGGTCATGATCACACACGTCGGAAATCTGTCATCACGACAGCATGACTATCCGCTGCGCGGGCGAGGGCAAGGGCAAAGAGGATGCGCCTTGCGATCCGTGCACTTTTGCGCCATTCAACGCCGTTATGGAGCAAACGGAAGCCACATTCACGCGTTACAGCCGGGGGGCCATGGCCTTTCATTGGGTTATTACACTGCTGATCGTGTCCAACTTCGTTCTGGTCTGGATCGCAGAAGACAAGCCGGAGGCCGAAGAGGCGCGACTGGTTGGTCTGCACATGGCGACCGGCGTCACCATCCTTGCGCTGACTGTGCTGCGGATCGTGTGGCGGTTCGTGAACCCGCCGCCGCCTTTCGCCGATACGCTGAAGGCATGGGAAATCGCGCTGGCAAAGGTGGTGCACGGGCTGTTCTATTTCCTCATGCTGGCTATCCCGCTTGCGGGTTGGGGCATGGTGTCCTCGTTCACGAAAGGCGGGCCGATCAGCTATTTCGGGCTGTTCGATGTGCCCGCATTGCCGGTCGGCTGGGACAAGGCGACGACCGATGTTTTCCACGAAAGCCACGAGGTGTTGGCCACTCTCATGTTGGTACTTATCGCGGTGCATGTGGCCGGCGCGCTGAAGCACCAGTTCTTCGATCGCGACGGCTCCATGGCGCGCATGGCGCCGTGGATGCGCGCGCGCTGACGTCAGCCGTTCAGCAGTGCCCGCGTTGCGGCGGCCACGTCGCTTTGCCGCATCAGGCTCTCGCCCACCAGGAACGTTCGCGCGCCGCAGGCCGATAGCCGCACAAGATCGGCGTGGCTGGCGATGCCGCTCTCGCTGACCAGCAGCGTGCCTTCGGGTGCAAAGGGTGCAAGCCGCTCGGTCACGCCGATGTTGGTGACGAACCGCCGCAAGTCGCGGTTGTTGACCCCGATCAGGCGGGATTTGAGCCGCGCGGCGCGCTCTATCTCGGCCTCATCGTGAACTTCGACCAGCACGTCCATGCCGCGTTCGCGCGCTGCCGACTCTATCTCGGCCATCTGTTCGTCGCTTAGCGCCGCGACGATGATCAGGATCGCGTCGGCACCGATCGCGCGGGCCTCGGCGACTTGCCATGGATCGACCATGAAGTCCTTGCGCAGGACGGGGAGGGCGCAGGCCCCGCGCGCCTCGGCCAGATAGTCCTCGTGCCCCTGAAAGTACGGCGCGTCGGTCAGCACGGAGAGGCACGCCGCGCCGCCGGCCTCATAGGCGCGCGCGTGCTCGGCGGGATTGAAGTCGGCCCGGATCAGGCCCTTGGAGGGGCTGGCTTTCTTGATTTCGGCGATCAGCGCGAAGCTCGCCTCAGCCTTATCCCGCAACGCACGCTCGAAGCCGCGCGGCGCGCTTTGCTCACTCGCCGCCGCGTCGAGGTCGGCAACGGAGGCGAGACGCCGCCGCGCCGCCACTTCGTCGCGTTTGGTGGCGCAGATTTCGGTGAGTTTGTCGCTCATATTCCCGCCATGGTCATTTGAGGGCGTCGATCCAGCAATCGAGCAGAGCATTCGCGAGCCCCTTGTCGATGGCCTCTGCCGCTTCCTCTGCGCCGGAGCGCCAGTCTGCCGCTTCGCCCGCGACGATCAGTGCTGCCGCGGCATTGAACAGAACGGCGTCGCGGTACGGTCCGGTCTCGCCGAGAAGCAGCCGCCGAAGGGCTCCAGCATTGTGGGCCGGATCGCCGCCGCGTATGGCATCGACCGGCGCTGCGGCAAGCCCGGCATCGGCGGCCGACACACGCCGCATCCGCACGCCGAGCGCGCTCACTTCGGCAAGTTCGTTGCCGCCTGCCAGGCTCAGCTCGTCGAGACCCTCGTCGCCCGAGACGACGAAGCTGCGCTCCGTTCCAAGCCTCAGAATCGCATCGGCATAGATCGGCACATAGGCAGGACGCGCGATGCCGACGAGCTGGCGCGTCACCCCCGCCGGATTGGCCAGCGGTCCGAGAAGATTGAAGATCGTGCGCCGCCCGATCGCCTTTCGGATCGGCATGATCCGGCCCATCGCAGGATGGTGCCGCCCCGCGAACAGGAAACAGATGCCGAGGTCGCCCAAGGTCGCCTCGGCCGTTTCCATCGCCCGGCCGAGGTCCAGCCCCAAGGCTTCCAACGTATCGGCCGCTCCCGACTTCGACGAGGCGGCGCGGTTGCCATGCTTGGCCACCGGCACCCCGCAGGCCGCCACGACCAGCGCCACGGCGGTCGAGACGTTGAGCGTATGCATCCCGTCGCCGCCAGTGCCGCAGACGTCGATGGCGTTTGCCGGCGCTGCAATCGGGATCATCCGCGCTCGCATTGCCCGCGCCGCGCCGGCAATCTCGCTCGCCGTCTCGCCCCGGTCGGACAGGGCGACGAGGAACGGGGCAATTGCCTCATCGGGCACCGAGCCGCTCAGAATCGCGGCAAAGGCGGCTTCGGCCTCATCCTCTTCGAGAGGTTGAGAAACCGGCGGCAGCACGTTCATGCCGCGTTGCCCAGCGGCTTCGGCTCCAGACCGCAGACGCGCAGGAAGTTGGCCAGCATGGCGTGGCCGTGCTCGGTCGCGATGCTCTCGGGATGGAACTGCACGCCGTGGATCGGCAGAGTGACATGGCGGAAGCCCATGACGTGTTCGTCGTCCGACGTCGCATTCACGATCAGGCAGTCGGGCACGTTCTCAACGATCAGCGAGTGATAGCGCGTGGCATTGAACGGCGAGGGCAGGCCCGCGAACAAGCCGCTGCCATCGTGGCTGACGGGCGAAACCTTCCCGTGCATCAGCCCGCCGCGCACCACTTTGCCGCCGAAATGCTGCCCGATCGACTGGTGTCCAAGACAAACGCCCAGGAGCGGGCGGCCCGCATCGGCGCAGGCGGCGACGAGATCGATACTGATCCCCGCTTCGTTGGGCGTGCAGGGGCCGGGCGAGATAAGGAAGCCGCTGGCGCCGCTAGCCACCGCTTGCGCCGCGCTCAGCGCGTCGTTGCGCACGACTTCGACCTGCGCGCCCAGCTCCATCAGGTAATGGACCAGGTTCCAGGTGAAGCTGTCGTAATTGTCGATGACGAGGATCATTAATTGCGCCGAATTGTGATACGATCAATTGCATCTATTAGATCAGTTAAGAGATTTTCAAAAGTGGTAAGAAGCTCTCGGTTGGCTCTCCCCTCTCGAACTATTTTATTTATTCTATCAGATATTTCAACAATATCCCAATTTGTTTCTTCCAATATACTGACAGTAATTTGGGAATTCATCCGAATGGTTGTTGATATCCATCGGTTCATATTCGATAATTTTAAAAAAAGCTGCGAAAAATGACCTGTGAATTGATCATAAAAAACTGGATCAAGAAACAGATGGCTTTGGTCTAAGCCAAATCGCGCGTCAAAAAATTCGGCGTCGGGTTCTGCACTTCCGCGATTGATGGACCTCAAGGTTGCAAGGAGCGCTTGATGTACTTCGCGCGCAGATTCAGCAATGTGTAAAAGATTGCCGTCGGCCTTATGACGCACCGGTGGTGCCGATGGCACGTTGGTAGCGAGCGTTGCCGCTACTTGGGCAATTCCTACTAGTATACTACAACCGCTTAAGACGAGCGCAGCCAGAGACAACGGGTCGGGATCAACTTTTGGTATCAGATTTTTCCTGTTCGTCATCCTAGTACCTACTGCCCGAACCCGGGTTCGCTCGCCACTCGCACCGCCTCGCGCGCGGCGGCGAAAAGCGCGCCGGCCTTGGCCTCGCACTCACGCTGTTCGGCATCGGGGTCCGAATCTGCAACGATCCCGGCGCCTGCCTGAACGTGCAGCACCCCGTCCTTGAGCACGCCGGTGCGCAGCACGATGCAGCTATCGAGATTGCCGTCGGGCGCAAAATAGCCGACCCCGCCGGCATAAGCGCCGCGCGTTTCCGGCTCCAGCTCGGCGATCACCTCGCAGGCCCGCACCTTGGGCGCGCCGCTGACGGTTCCGGCGGGGAAGCCCGCGAACACCGCATCGACGCCGTCGTGGCGGGCGGCATCGAGCCGGCCTTCCACGTTTGAGACGATGTGCATGACGTGGCTGTACCGCTCTATGGTGTAGCTTGCGGTGACGTGCACGCTCCCCGCCTCGGCCACCCGGCCCACGTCGTTGCGCCCCAGATCGAGCAACATGAGATGCTCGGCGCGTTCCTTCGGATCGGCGAGCAGCGCGGCTTCGTTGGCCCGGTCTTCCTCCGGCGTCCTGCCGCGAGGACGGGTGCCGGCAATGGGGCGGATGGTGACCTCGCCGTTGCGGACGCGGACGAGGATTTCCGGGCTCGATCCGACGATAGCGAAGCCCGGCAAGTCGAGGAAATAGAGGAAGGGGGAGGGATTGATGCGGCGCAGCGCCCGGTACAGCGCCAGCGGCGGCAACGTGAACGGGGCGGTGAAGCGCTGGGCCAGCACGACCTGAAACACGTCGCCCGCCTCGATGTAGTCCTTGGCGCGCAGGACCATGGCCTTGTAATCGGCGGCAGCGAGAACGGGGGTGGGCGAGGGGTCGGCGGACTGGATCGCGCCGGCCATAGCGGGCGCAGGCCCCGCGAGCTTTCGCAGCGCCTCGTCGATCCGTTCCCCGGCGCGGGCAAGTTGGCTTTCGGCCGGGCCGGCTTCGGGCCACAGGGGCGCGACGCAGAACAGCTCGTCGCCAAGTCGGTCGAACACCATAATCAGTGAGGGGCGGGCGAACAGCATGTCGGGCAGTTCGAGCGCGCTTTGCGGCGCACGGGGCAGGCGCTCGACAAGGCCGATGGTCTCATAGCCAAAATAGCCGACGAGGCAGGCCAGTGCCGAGGGCAGGGCGGGCGGCACGTCCATCCGGCACTGCCCGACCAGCGAGCGAAGCTCTGCCAGTGCATCGCCGGGGAGGGGCGCAAATGCGCTGCGGTCAGCTTGCCAGACCCGGTTGATCTCGCAGCCGTGCCCACTTGCGCGGAAGATCAGGTCCGGATCGATGCCAAGCAGGCTGTAGCGCCCGCGCACCTCGCCGCCCTCGACCGATTCCAGAAGGAAATCGCCCCGGCCCGGCTCGATCAGCTTCAGCGCGGCACCGACCGGGGTTTCGGTATCGGCAATCAGCCGCCGCCAGACGAGCGCCGGCCTGCCCGAGGACAGGCAATCACGCGCTGCGGCGGAATTTTCGAGTGTGGCTGACAAGACTGGACCGCCGCGATCAGTTGCCGCCGACAAGCTGGCGCGAAACAGCGCGGATCGCCGTTTCGTTGCGCTCGGTTCCGACGTCGGCCCGGATGGCACGGCCAAGCTGTTCGGCATATTCGCGGCCGACAAGCGCGCCAAGCTCGCGCTGCGCTGCGGCGACGAGCGGATCGCCCGCCTTGATCTCCGGCGCCTCGATCCGGTCAAGCGCGACAACGAACCAGCCTTGGTTGCCCGGCCCGGCCAGCGTCTTCACCGTGCCCTGCGCCATGCTGAACAGCAGCATGAGCGAGGGCGGCACCTCCTGCCGGTTCGCAGTCAGCTGCTCGCGGTTCATGGCGACCGGGCGAACAGGGGGCAGAGGGCGCCCGAGCTCGGCGATCGCGGTCTGGAGGGTTGCCCCCTTGCGCACGGCGGTCTGAACCTGCTGCGCGGCGGCCTTGGCGGCGGCGGAACCTTTCTCGAGCACCCATGCAGCCAGCACCTGATTCCGAATTTCAGCGAGCGGGGCAGGAGCGGACGGCGTGATCTGGCCGACGTCGAAGATCACGAAAGTCTTGCCCGGCTCGACTTCGGCAAGCTGCGGCTGGTTCTCGCGCTCCATCGAAAAGGCGGTCTGGACGACGCGGGCCAGGACCGGCGGCACGGTTTCACCTGGCTTGCCAAAGACTGCGCCGTTGGCGGTGAGCGGAGCCGTGGTCTGCAAGGTTGCGCCGACTTCGGCTGCAGCCTCGGTCAGGTTGCCCCCGCCATCAAGCTCCTCCTCGAGCCGCGAGGACAAGTCGATCAGCGCCGCGCGGCGCTTCTGCTCGGTCAGCGCGGCCACGATCTCGCCGCGCGCCTGATCGAGTGATCGGCCCGCGCGCGTTTCCACGGCATCGACGCGCAGCAGCGCCCAGCCAAGCGTGCCGCGCGCAGGGCCGGTCAGCCCGCCCGCAGGTGCGGCAAAAGCGGCTTGCGCGATGGCAGCGGAAGACTGGGCCGCCATGTCTCCCTTGCTCGCGGGACCGATGGTCGAAACCGCCAGCCCGCGTGCAGTCGCCGCAGCGGCCAGCGAGGTACCTTTGGCTACATCGGCGGCAACGGCCTTGGCGGCGGCCTCGGTCGGCAGGATCAGCTGTGTAACCCGGCGAAGCTCGACGGCCTGATAACGGGGCTTGTCCGCTGCATAGCGCGCGGCGATCTCGGCTTCGGTCGGCGCGGGGAGGGACTTCAGCGCGCTCTCGCCGAATGTGGCATAGCGGATCGTCCGGCGCTCGGGCAGCGTGAAGCGAGCGCGGTTTTTTGTGTACCACGCCTGAAGCTCGGTATCGCTGGGGGGCGCGGCAGGCGCAAAGGCGGTCGAAGGAAACAGGGCAATCGCACCCTTTCGGTTCTCGCGCAGAAGCGCCGCATAGCGCCGCGCCAGTTCGGCCGGGACGACCGTGCCGAACCCTGCAGGCACGAGAATCTGGCGCGCCACCAGCCCTTGACCCAGATCTTCGCGGACCTGTGCGTCGCTGAGGCCGCGTTGCTGGATCAGCTGCTTGTATGCCGTCTCGCTGAACTTGCCGTCCGGTCCCTTGAAGGCCGGGATCTGGGCGATCTCACTGTCGATCAGGCGGTCACCCGCGATGATGCCGTGGCGTTCTCCAAACTGCTGCACCGCGACGCGTGCGATCAGGCTGTCAAGCACGTCCTCCAGACCCTTTGCGGCCAGGAACTGCTGCATGGTCAGCTGGGGATTTTCCTGCTTGAGATTCTCCAGCGCGTTGGTCGCGCTGCGGCTGAGTTCCGAGGTCGAGATCGCTTCGCCGCCGACGGTGGCAACCCGGTCCCCGCCCGCGACGCCGCCGAAGCTGCCGGTGTTCGAGATGTCGGCACTGGCAAAGGCCAGCGCGATGAGCGCCAGGAAGCCGATGCCGATCAGGGCACCAACCCTTGATTTCATCGTGCGGCGAAAGAACTCGAGCATCGGCGAGGGGCCTGTCTTGCTTGGCCTTGAAGCGGCCGGGATCGTTGGCGGCTTTAAGCAGCTATTCCTGCCTTCGCAATGGTCGGAAGCGGCGAGGAGCGCGCCGGATGCAGTTCAGCTCTCGACTTGTTCGGCAAGGGTGAGCCAGCGCTCCTCCGCTGCGTCCTTTTCCGCGCGCGCCTTGTCCAGCGCGGCAGTGAGCGCTGAAAACCTTGCCGGGTCGCGCGAATAGAGGGCTGGATCGTGAAGCACCGCCTCGTCCCGGGCAATCGCGGCTTCGATCTCGGCGATCCGTTTCGGCAACAGGTCGTAGTCGCGCTGGTCCTTGTAGGAGAGCTTGACGCGCTGCGGTGGCGGCGGAGCGGCCGGCTCGGGGATGCGATCGGCGCGTGCGGGTGCGGGACTGGACTTCACCGGCGCAATTCGCTTGCTGCGCTTCGCCTCCCAGTCAGCATAGCCGCCCGCGACGATGTCGACCTTGGCCGACCCGTCGAGGCCGAGAGTCACGTTCACCGTCCGGTCAAGGAAATCGCGGTCGTGGCTGACGATCAGGACCGTGCCTTCATAATCGGCAATCACTTCCTGAAGCAGGTCGAGCGTTTCGAGATCGAGGTCGTTGGTCGGCTCGTCGAGTACCAGCAGGTTCGATTTGCGCGCGAACTCGCGGGCCAGCAACAGACGCGAGCGTTCGCCGCCCGACAATGTGCCGACTTTGGCATCCACCAGATCGGGCGAGAACAGGAAGTCCTTGAGATAGCCCTGAACGTGCTTGCGCACCCCGCGAACATCGATCCAGTCGCCGCCCTCTGCCAGCACGTCGCGCACCCGCTTCTCGGGCGACATGAGGCTGCGCTGCTGGTCGATCACCGTGCCGTGAAGCGTTTTCGCGAGCGTGATCGTACCCTCATCAGGCTCAAGCTCGCCGGTCAGCAGCTTGAGGAGCGTCGTCTTGCCCGAACCATTCGCGCCGACCACGCCGATGCGGTCGCCGCGCTGGATGCGCAGCGAAAAGTCCTTGATGATGGTGCGGTCTCCGAACCGCTTTGTCACCTTGTCCGCCACGATGACCGACTTGGTCTTCGTGTCATCCGCAACGACCATCAGCCGCGCCGCCCCCTGGGGGTTGAGCATGGCGGCGCGGGTGGCGCGCATTTCCCACAGCTTTTCCAGCCGGCCCTGGTTGCGCTTGCGCCGCGCAGTGACTCCGCGCTCCAGCCAGTGTGCTTCCAGCTTGAGCTTCGCGTCGAGCTTGTCCGCAGCGCGCGCCTCCTCGGCATAGACCTGTTCTTCCCATGCCTCGTAGCCACCGAAGCCGACTTCCTTGCGGCGGAGAGCTCCCCGGTCGAGCCACAGGGTGGCGCGGGTCAGGCGCGTCAGGAAGGTGCGGTCATGGCTGATCACCACGAAGGCGCCGTTATAGCGCGAGAGCCATGATTCCAGCCAGTCGATCGCCGCGAGATCGAGGTGGTTGGTCGGCTCGTCAAGCAAAAGCAGGTCTGGTTCGGACGCGAGCGCGCGGCACAGCGCGGCGCGCCTGCGCTCACCGCCACTGGCGCTTTCTGCATCGCGCGACAGGTCGATGCCAAGCTGGCCGGCAATCGCCTCGACCTCATGCTGCGGCGGCGCATCCGGCCCGGACAGCGCGAAATCGAGCAGCGTGTGATAGCCGGTGAAAAACGGGTCCTGTTCCAGCGTAACGATCTTCGTCCCCGGCTGGATCGAGCGCTTGCCGCGGTCCGCCTCAACCTGGCCGGCAATCAGGCGCAGCAGCGTCGTCTTGCCGGCGCCGTTGCGCCCGATCAGCGCGAGCCGGTCGCGCGGGCCGACAAACAGGTCGAGATCCTGGAACAGCCAGCCCGAGCCCTGGATCAGGCCAAGGCCTTCCCAGCCGAGAATTGGTGCGATTGCCATGCGCGGGCACCTAGGGTTCGCGGCAGGCGATGACAAGCGCGCGCATTCGCCGCCTTTGCGCTATTCACTTCGCGTTCAATCCTTCTGCGATAGTCGGCATTGCGATGAACAAGTACCTCCTCCTTGCCGCGGTCCTGCTGGCCCTGCCTTCCGCGCCGCTCCTTGCCGAGCCGGGCAGCGAACAGGGGCAGGTGCGCAAGGAAATGCGCGCAGGCAACGTGCGCTCGCTGCGAGAGATCGAGGGCCGCGTTCTGCCGATGATGCCGGGGATGCAGTATCTCGGCCCGGAATACGACGCCGCCGCGATGGCCTATCGCCTCAAGTTCATCCGCCAGGGTCGTGTCGTATTCGTCGATGTCGATGCGAAATCGGGCACGATCATCAACCAGTCGCGTTGACTGGGCAGATCGCCCCGACACGTGCGAAAGGGTGCGCGGCTTGACGCACCAGGGGTTTTCGCCGCATGGCTGAGGCAGTTCCAAGGGAAGATTACCCGACATGCGCATCCTGATCGTCGAGGACGAACCCACGCTGGGCAAGCAGCTCAAGTCAACGCTCGAGCAGACGGGCTATGCGGTCGACCTGTCGACCGATGGCGAGGACGGCCATTTTCTCGGCAGCACCGAGGAATATGACGCTGTGATCCTCGATCTTGGCTTGCCGGAGATCGACGGGCTGACGGTGCTGGGCATGTGGCGCAAGGAAGGCCGCAAGTTCCCGGTGCTCGTGCTCACCGCGCGCGACAGCTGGTCCGACAAGGTCGCCGGGCTTGATGCTGGCGCGGACGATTACCTTGCCAAGCCGTTCCAGACGGAAGAACTGATCGCCCGGCTCCGCGCGCTGATTCGCCGTGCATCGGGCAACACCTCGTCCGAGCTCACTGCGGGCGACGTCCGGCTCGATACGCGCTCGGGCCGTGTCACGCTGAACGGCGAGCCGGTCAAGCTGACGGCGCAGGAGTACAAGCTCCTGTCCTACCTGCTCCACCACAAGGGCAAGGTGGTCAGCCGCACCGAGCTGATCGAACACATCTATGACCAGGATTTCGACCGCGATTCCAACACGATCGAAGTTTTCGTCACGCGCATCCGCAAGAAACTTGGCGCCGATGTCATCACCACGATCCGCGGCCTTGGCTACAGCCTCGACGATCCGGCCCTGCCTGGCCGGGGCTGATCGGCCGGCTGGCCCGCCCGGAGGCCAATGATGCGCGCGCATACCGGCTCGCTCTCGCAGCGCATGATGCTGATCGCGGCGGGATGGATCACTGTCCTGCTGCTGCTGGGCGGACTGGCGCTCGACCGGACGCTGACCGGCCTCATCATCCGCAATTTCGACGAGCAACTTGGCTACATGCTCACCGCCATGGTCGGCGCGGCGGAGATTGGCCCTGACGGCGAGGTGTTCTTCAACCGCCCGCTGGGCGACCAGCGCTTCCTCGAGCCCAATAGCGGCCTATACTGGCAGATCAGCGGGCCGGGACACGACGATTTCCCCTCGCGCTCGCTCTGGGACCGAAGCCTCAAGGTGCAAAAACCGCACTTCGATGCCGAGCCGCACATCTATGACAGCGGCCAGTTTGCCGGCGAACCGCTGCGCGTCATGGAACGTTCGATCGTCCTGCCCGGCAGCCAGACCCGCTGGTCGTTCCTTGTCGCCGCGAGCCGCGAGGATCTTGACCGGCAGATAAACCGCATTCGCTCGATCCTGTTCTACAGCTTCGTGATCCTCGGGCTGGGCCTGTTCGTCATGGCGGGCTTGCAGACGTGGTACGGCCTTGGTCCCTTGCGCCGCGTGCGGCAGGCCATACAGAAAATGCGAACCGCCGGCGCGAACCGGGTGACCGAGCCGCTGCCGCTGGAAGTCGCGCCGCTGGTCGAGGAAATCAACGCGCTGCTCGCCCATACCGAGCGGCAGGCCGAGGAAGCGCGCACCCATGCCGGCAACCTCGCCCACGCGCTCAAGACGCCGCTCACCGTGGTGATGAACGCCGCGACCGCAAAAGCGCCCGACCTTGCCGATACCGTGATCCGCGAGGCGGCGCAGATGCGGCGGCAGGTCGACCATCACCTCGCCCGTGCTCGCGCCGTTGGTCGCCGCGTGGTGGGCCATTCGCGCGCCAGTGTCTGGGAAAGCGTCGAGGCCGTGCTGCGCGCCGTCACGCGGCTTTATGGCGATGCGCGGTTCGATCTTGACGGCAACCGAGCCGCCGAGGTCACCATCGAGCGGCAGGACCTCGACGAGATGCTTGGCAACCTGGTCGAGAACGCGGCGAAATACGGCGGCGGCAGTGTCTTCGTCAGCGTCGATCAGGGCGGCGATCCCGGCTTTTGCGAGATCTGGATCGAGGATGACGGACCCGGTATTCCCGAGGCAGAACAAAGCCGTCTGTTCGCGCGCGGAGCAAGGCTCGACACGGGGAAACCGGGAACCGGCCTCGGTCTCGCCATCGTCCGCGACGTCGCCGAAATCTATGGCGGATCGGTTGAACTGGCCGAGAGCGAGGATCTGGGCGGGCTGCTTGTGAAGCTGAGATTGCCACGGGCGGGGGGAGCGATTGGCAATTGACCACGCCATATTAACGCGTATGCACCTAACACAAGTTGGGCAGAGAGATAGCGTATCCGGCCAAAGCTGGTTCAATGGGGAGTGGGGACATGGACGGTAGCGATGCGCTGATGCGCAAGTCTTTGGTGTTTTGCGGATACTGCGGTTTCGCAGCGGTTGTGTTCTTCATAATCGGCGGCGTGTTCCTGGGTGGAATGCTGCCACCCCTGTTGCGAGCCGATGAACCGCCCGCCGAATTTGTTCGAAAGATCAACGAGAACCTGATGGCGATCCGCGTCGGGTCAGTCTTCCTTATGGTCTCTTTTGCCCTTTTTGGCCCTTTCGGAGCAGGAATCGCGGCACAGACGCGGCGCGCAGAACGTCTGCCGGTATTTTCTTTCGTGCAACTGATCTTCACTGCTTGCGGCACGATGATCGCGCTGCTTGTTTCGTTTGCCTGGGCGCTGATGGCGTTCCGGCCGGATGTCTATGACGCGTCGTTGGTGCAGTTTCTGGCCGATTTCGCATATTTTCTGGCCGTCTTCTCGGTGCCGTGCTTCGGCGGATGGTGCGTGATGATTGCCCTGCCGATCCTGCTCGCTCCTGAAGGGACAGCGCCATTTCCGCGATGGATTGCATACATCAATTTGTGGGCAGCGGTCCTGTTTGCACCGGGTCAACTTGTTCTGTTCTTCAAATCCGGCCCATTTTCCTGGCATGGCCTGGTGGCATTGTGGCTCCCCTTCGTTGCATTCTTCCTGTGGATCCTGATCATGTCGGCGGCGGTGATCACGGCATCTAGAAAACCAGATCCGCTGGCGCGTTGATCGCGGCAGGTGGCGCCCCCCGGAACCTCGGCGATGCAGACCGCGGGCGGTGTCGATAGACGGCTGCCCGGCGAACTCGGCATATGGATGTTCGTCGCGGGCGATCTTCTGGTCTTCAGCCTGTTCTTCTTTGTCATCGCCCAGACAGAGCGGGAGCATGCCGAAGTCTTCTCCCGCTCTCGCGCCATGCTCGATTTATGGATCGGTGTCGCCAATACGCTTCTGCTTCTGGTCGGGTCCTGGTTTGTAGCCACCGCGGTGGAACTGTGTCGGCAACAGAGAGGAGCGTACGCACAGCGCTACTTTTTATATGCGATCCTGACAGGGGTCGCCTTCGTGGCCAACAAGGCCATGGAATGGGGCGCTCGAATTGCAGACGGCATCACGCCGATGACTAACGACTTTTTCATGCTGTTCTTCGTGTTCACCGGAATTCATCTCTTCCATGTCCTGCTAGGGCTTTGCGTACTGATACTGATCAGGCGTGCCAGCGTTAGACCGCAGGTGGGTCCGCACGAGATCCGCCTGATCGAGAGCGGGGCAACCTTCTGGCATCTGATCGATCTTCTATGGATCGTCCTGTTTGCCCTGTTCTACCTCGTCTGAGCGCAGGTCTGATATGAAGAAGGTCTTGTCCCAGGCGCACTCGGGCCTCATCGTTCTGGTGCTTCTTGTGTGCGCCACCCTTGCATCCGTGATTGTCGGGCACGGCACGGCCAGCGCTTCCATCAGTGCTGGTGCCAAGGCAGCTGTCATCGCCCTTGCTATCGGGAAAGTCTGGTTGGTGGCCTGGCAGTTCATGGAGCTTCGTCACGCGCCGCGCATCGTGAGGTACGCTTTTGACATCTGGCTAGCCATCATCGCCGTGGTTCTGACAGCAACCTTGACGCTGTAGGCGATATCGCTGAGTTTTATCGCACGTCCTGCGCCTGTTCGTGATGCCGGATCACTTCGTCGATGACGAAGCGCAGGAACTTCTCGCCGAAATCGGGATCGAGCTGGGCTTCTTCCGCCAGCTTGCGCAGGCGCGCGATCTGGCGTTCCTCGCGGCCGGGGTCCGATGGCGGCAGGCAGTTCTCGGCCTTGTAGGCGCCCACAGCCTTGGTGATGCGGAACCGCTCGGCCAGCATGTGGATCAGCGCCGCGTCGATGTTGTCGATGCTGGCGCGGTAGCCGGCCAGCACCGGATCGGGGGCCACTGGTGCGGGGGCAGGGGTTTCATTCTGGCTCATCGCGGCGCAGCGCTAGCACGAAGCGGGCGGCATTTCCAAGCTTGCCTTCGCGCGCGCGCTGGAGCAATGGCCGCAACCATGAGTGCCGAGGTCATTGCCCTGCGTCCCCGTGGTTCCGAGCCGTCGCTCGCGCCGATGCTGTCCCTCACCGCGCCCGGCATGAATGCCGTCAACGCCATCATCCTTGACCGGATGCAGAGTGAAATTCCCATTATCCCAGCGCTGGCGGGCCATCTCATCTCGGGCGGGGGCAAGCGGATGCGTCCGATGCTGACCATCGCGGGGGCTGAGCTGTGCGGCTACCAGGGCGCGCGGCACCACAAGCTGGCGGCGGCCGTTGAGTTCATTCATACCGCGACTCTTCTGCACGACGACGTGGTCGATGGGTCGGACCTGCGCCGGGGCAAGGAAACGGCAAACCTGGTGTTCGGCAATCCGGCGACGGTGCTGGTCGGCGACTTCCTGTTTGCCCGCTCCTTCGAACTGATGGTCGAGGACGGCAGCCTCAAGGTGCTCAAGATCCTCAGCCATGCCTCGGCCGTGATTGCCGAGGGTGAAGTGGATCAGCTCTCCGCGCAGCGCCATGTCGAGACCAGCGAGGAGCGCTATCTCTCGATCATCGGTGCCAAGACCGCCGCGCTGTTCGCCGCCGCGACGCGCATCGCCGCGGTAGTGGCCGAGCGCGACGAGGCTGAGGAACGGGCGCTTGAGGACTATGGCCGCAATCTCGGCATTGCCTTCCAACTCGTCGACGATGCCATTGACTACGATTCCGAGGCTGCCGAAATGGGCAAGGGCCGGGGTGACGACTTTCGCGAAGGCAAGATGACCCTGCCGGTGATACTCGCCTATGCGCGCGGCAATGCCGAGGAACGCAGCTTCTGGGAAGACGCCATCGCGGGGTTTCGCAACAGCGACGAGGATTTGGCCCATGCGATCCAGCTGATCGGCCGACACGACGCCGTCGGCGCCGCACGTGAGCGGGCGCGTCATTTCGCCCAGCGCGCCATCGACGCCATTGCCGCGTTTCCGGCAGGCAAGGCGCGATCCGCTATGGCCGAGGCGGCCGAATTCGCGGTCTCGCGGCGGTTCTGACGTGACCGGGACAGGCAAGGCCGTTCCTGCTCCGCCCGATCTTCCCATCCATGCGGTCCTGCCGGACCTCCTCGGCGCGCTGTCCAATGGTCCTGGCGCCGTCCTGATCGCGCCGCCGGGTGCGGGAAAGACGACGGCAGTCGCACCAGCGCTGCTGGGCGAGGCGTGGTGCCCGGGCACGGTTCTGCTGCTCTCCCCGCGACGCGTCACCGCGCGCGCCGCCGCAGAGCGCATGGCGGAGATGCTGGGCGAGAGCGCAGGGCAGACGGTGGGCTATGTCACCCGGCTCGACAGCAAGCGGTCTGCCAAGACGCGGATCGTGGTGATGACCGAAGCGATCTTCGTTGCCGCGATCCTTGCCGATCCTGAACTGGCCGGGGTCAGCGCGGTGCTGTTCGACGAAGCGCACGAGCGGCATCTCGATTCGGATCTTGGCCTTGCTCTCGCCATCGAGACGCAGTTGGTGCTGCGGCCGGACCTCAGGCTGTTGGTCATGTCGGCCACGCTCGACGGCGCGCGCTTTGCCGGGCTGCTTGGCGCCACAGGCTCCGACACTCCGGTGATCGAGAGCGAGGGCAAGGCGCATCTGCTCGACATCCGCTGGCTGGGCCAGCGCGCGGGAGAGCGGACCGAAGACGCGGTCGCCTCCGCGATTCGCAAGGCGTGGCTTGCCGACGCGGGCGATATCCTTGCCTTCCTGCCCGGTGTGCGGGAAATCGAGCGCACGCGTGAACGACTTGCGGACACTCTCCCCGAAGCGCTTGTCCTTCCGCTGCACGGCCAGTGCGAGCCCGCCGCCCAGCGCGCCGCGATCCGCCGCGATCCCCACGGCCGCCGCCGCGTCGTGCTGGCGACGGCCATCGCGGAAACGTCGCTGACGCTCGACGGGGTGTCCATCGTTGTCGATGCGGGGCTTTCGCGGCGCGCCGAGTTCGACAAGGCGGCAGGCGTCACGCGCCTCGTCACGCACCGCGCCAGCCAGGCCTCGGCGGCGCAGCGGGCAGGACGAGCGGCGCGGCAAGGGCCGGGTGTGGCTTGGCGATTGTGGGAAGAGGCAGCGCACGTCGGTCGACCCTCGTTCGAGCCGCCCGAGATGCTGACGTCCGACCTTGCGCCGCTGATGCTGACACTGGCGCAATGGGGTGCGGGCGATCCGGCCGCAATGGCTTGGATCGACCCGCCGCCCGCTGCTGCCATGGCGGCGGCCCAGGCGGCGCTAGTTGCGCTCGGCGCGCTCGATGCTGCAGGCCGCGTGACGCAGCACGGGCGCAGCATGGCTGCTCTGCCGATGGCGCCGCCGCTCGCCCACATGTTGCTCAATGCTGCGCAGCATGGCGCGGAAATGCAGGCCGCAAACCTTGCGCTCTTGCTTCAGGAACGGGGGCTTGGCGGCAGCGGTGAGGACATTTTGCTGCGGCTCGATCGGTGCAGCAAAGATCGCTCACCGCGCGCAGAAGCTTCCCGCAAGCTGGCCCAGCGCTGGGCGCGGCAGGCGCGGGAACTCGTGGCAGGAATCGAAGCGCAGAGCGAGATACCGCCTCCCGGCATCCTCCTCGCCGAGGCGTTTCCGGACAACCTTGCCAAGCGCCGCGATGCCAGCGGTGAGCAGTGGCTCTCGGCGGGCGGGCGCGGCCTGAGGCTGGATCCCGCATCGCCTCTGGCTCGCGCTCAGTGGCTAGCCGTGGGCGACGCGCAGGGCGAAGCGAAAGGCGCGCGGATCACCGGAGCCATCGCGCTGGACGAGGCGGACGTGCTGCGCTGGTGCGGCCCGCGCGTCGAGCGTCGCTCGATCCTGAGATGGCTGGCGGGGGAACGGCGGGCCGAAGCCTTGCTGGAGCAGCGCCTCGGCGCCATCGTGATTGCGCGTGGACCCGATCCGGCGCCCGACCGCGAGGCGATTGCCGCCTTCGTGCTGGAGAAGGTGCGAGAGGGCGGGCTCGCACTCCTGCCTTTCTCCACAGCAAGTACGCTCCTGTTGCGGCGGGCACGCTATGCGGGGCTGGACACGCTGGACGAAGCGCAGCTGCTCGTCGAAGCGGACGATTGGCTCGCACCCCTTCTCACGCGCCGCCTTGGCGACATCGACCCAGCGCGCCTCCATCAGGCCTTGCTCGACCGGCTTGGCTGGGACGAGCGCCAGCGCCTCGATTCGCTCGCCCCCGCGCAGTTCCTCAGCCCGGCGGGCACGCGCCACGATATCGACTACGACGACGAAGCCGGGCCTTCGGTACAACTTCGCGTGCAGGCCCTGTTCGGGCTCGACGCTCATCCCACCTTCGGCAGACCGCCGCAGCCCCTGGTGCTTCGGCTCACATCTCCGGCCGGCCGGCCGATCCAGCAGACCATGGATTTGCCCGGTTTCTGGCGCGGCAGCTGGCGCGACGTGGTGCGGGACATGAAGGGCCGCTATCCGCGCCATCGCTGGCCGGACGAACCATGGCGCGAGGACCCCAGCCTCAAGACGAAGAACGCGTTCGAGGCGCAGAAGCGCTCTTGATTCAGGCAGCGTTTCGCCGCAAGTCGCTTGGCCATGACAGCTCGCATCTTTCAGCGCCCGAAAAACGCCATGCAATCGGGCAAGGCCTTGCTCGACCAGTGGGTCCTCGAATTCGTCCCCGCCGAGGCCAGGCGTCCCGATCCCCTGATGGGCTGGGCCGGCAGCGGCGACACGCAGACCCAGGTGCAACTGGGCTTCGCCTCCCCCGAGGAGGCGCTTGCCTACGCTGGGCGCTACGGGATCGAGGCGCGCGTCCACGCGACGCCGCCGCGCCGGCTCAAGCTGCAGGCCTACGCCGACAATTTCCGCTGATCTGCGGGCTGGACAAGCCGGGCGCGCATAGCCATATGCCCGCCCGGGAGTCGGTCGGGCGCTTGCGTCCGCCAATCTGGTCAGGTCCGGAAGGAAGCAGCCACAACGGGTTGCGGCGGGTCGGCCGGCTCCTTTTTCATCATTCGGCTGAAGTCATGCGGCCACGGGCCTCGTTCCGCGAGCCTTCGGCCGGGATCGTTCCGGCCACACGGCCAAGCCCCCAGGGCGGCATGTTGGCGTAGACTGTTTCAAATGCGCCCGCGTTGACGCAGTAGGTTTCGTGGAAAATTCCGACCGTGCCGTCATTGCCGATTGCGCGGTTGAAGTCGGTCCAGGCGGGCCAGTGCTGCCGATCCCGATTGCGCGCGTAGGCTTCGAGCCGTTCGAAATCACGCCAGTACTGGATCAGCACGACCGTGCGGAGGCTCTGCAACATGAATTCCGCACCCATGAAGCCGCTATCCGGATCGGTGGAAAGCTCGACAATCATGGGCCGCATGGCGCGCAGCACTGGAAGCCACTTGCCCACCTTGGCGAAGCGGTTGATTCGCATGCCGATCACAAAGACCACCAGGGGGTCGGCGTGGTCTGTGGTGCGGCGTCCCTTGAACGTAGGCATGTTGACAACCTCCGTGCCCGGCGAGCGGATTCGCGGCGCAGCGCATCCTTGTGCGATATGTGCATTCGACATGCACGTCTGCCTTGCCTAAACTAGAAAGCCATGGGCGATTCATCCGACATGTTTGGCGACACGCCCCCCGCGGAGGAGGCTCCGCCCACCGCAACGGAGCTTGAGGCCGCCGGGCAATCCGCGCTGTTCGGTGCGCCTGAGCCGCAAGCGATGCCAGTGCCTCCGCCTCCTCAGCCCGCCGGGGCCGCCGTCATGGCCGCAAGCCAGCCCTACCGCGTGCTGGCCCGCAAGTACCGACCCCAGACTTTCGCCCAGCTCATCGGGCAGGAACCAATGGTGCAGACGCTGGGCAACGCCATCCGGCGCGAGCGGCTGGCCCATGCTTTCCTGATGACCGGCGTGCGCGGTGTGGGCAAGACGTCGACCGCGCGGCTCATCGCAAAGGCGCTCAATTGCATCGGCGCGGACGGGCAGGGCGGCCCCACCCTTGAGACGTGCGGCGTGTGCGAGCCATGTGTCGCCATCGCTGAGGGGCGTCACATCGATGTGATCGAGATGGACGCCGCCAGCCATACCGGCATCGACGACGTGCGCGAGATCATTGAAGCGGTGCGCTATGCGGCTGTCTCGGCCCGCTACAAGATTTACATCATCGACGAAGTCCACATGTTGTCGAAGCAAGCCTTCAACGGACTTCTAAAGACGCTGGAAGAGCCGCCGCCACACGTAAAGTTCCTGTTCGCAACTACCGAGGCCGACAAGCTGCCGGTCACGGTCCTGTCGCGCTGCCAGCGGTTCGACTTGCGGCGGATTGACGCGCCGCTGCTCGCCTCGCATTTCGCCTCGATCTGCGATGCCGAGGATGTTGCGGCGGAGGCGGAGGCGCTGGCGATGATCGCGGCGGCAGCCGAAGGATCGGTGCGCGACGGGCTCTCGATCCTCGACCAGGCGATTGCCCATGCCGATCTCGATTCCGACGGACGGGTGACCGCGGCACAGGTACGGGACATGCTTGGCCTTGCCGACAGTAGCGTCCGGCGGCGGCTGTTCGCAGCGCTATTGGCGGGCGAAGGGCGCGAGCTGCTCGACCTCGTTGCACATCAGTATGCCCTTGGGGTCGAGCCGGCAGGCCTGCTGCGCGCCGCAATGGAGACCACGCACCGCGTCACCGTCGCACAGCTGGGCAGCGGCATGACCGATGCGGCGTCGGCCGAGGAGCGCGAGGCAATCGAAGGCTGGGCGCGGGACTTGCCGGCCGGCCGCCTGCACCGCTTGTGGCAGTTGCTGCTCAAGGGCTTCGACGAAGTGCGTAGCGCGCCCGATCCGCTGGTCGCGGCGCAGATGGCGCTGCTTCGGGTAATGCACGCCGCCGACATGCCCGATCCGGGCGAGCTGGCGCGCAAGCTGGATGGGCTCGCACTGGGCGGCCCTGCACCGGGCGGTCCTGCGCAGGGTGCCGTTTCCGCACAAGCTGCCGCCCCTCAAGCCGAAGCAGCTCCGCCGTGGGAGGCGCTGGTTGACCGGGTCGAGAACGCAGGCCAGCTTCGCGCCGCGCAGATCATGCGGGACTGGGTGCGCGTCATCTCGCTGGAGGCTGGCGAACTGCGCTTTGCGCTTGCCCCGGGCTATTCGGGCGATCCAAGCGCCGACTTGCGCGAGGGGTTGCTCAAGGCCACCGGCGAGCGCTGGAGCGTGAGCCTGGCGGCCGAGGGCGGTAATCCCGCTCTGCGTGAACTTGCCGAACAGCACAGTCTTGCCCGTGCCGATGCCGTGCGGCGCGCGCCCTTGGTGGAAGCCGCCTTTGCCGCGTTCCCGGAGGCCGAACTGATCGAGGAAAGCGAACTGCAGCCCGCGCGGCGCGGGCAAGGCAACTGGAGACAATGATGAAATCGATGGAAGAGATGATCCAGGCTGCGCAGGCTGCCGCCGAGACCATCAGCAAGCAGATGAACGAGGCGCAGGGCAAGCTCGACTCGATCGAGGTCGAGGGCCAGTCGGGCGGGGGCATGGTCCGCATCCGCTGCTCGGCCAAGGGCCGCGTTATCGGCGTTTCGATCGACGACAGCCTGATGCAGCTGTCCGAAAAAGGCATCCTCGAAGACCTGATCGCGGCCGCTTACAACGACGCGCGCGGCAAGGCCGATTCCGTGGCCGGCGAGGAAATGTCGAAGATGCAGCAGGGCCTCGGCCTGCCACCGGGCTTCAAGCTGCCGTTCTGATCAGCGCGGGCGCTGGCTGGGCGCTGGCTGGGCGCTGACTGCGCCTCGCCTCCATCCACAAGCGCGAAACGGCCTGCCATTGCACGGCCGGCAAGGCGATCCCATATTCGCCGTCGAACACCGGTTCCGGCCGGTTGGCGCGGACAGCTTCGTCCGCCACAAGCGATGGATATGACAGTGACCCAGCATCCCCTTCTTCCCTTGCGCGACATCGTCGTGTTCCCTGGCATGGTCGTGCCGCTGTTCGTCGGCCGCGAGAAGTCGGTCGCCGCGCTCGAGGCGGCGATGGCCAACAAGACCGACATCTTCCTGCTCGCCCAGCTCGATCCCGGCTGCGACGATCCGGAGCGCGATGATCTGTATGACACCGGCGTGATCGCCAGCGTGCTCCAGCTCCTCAAGCTGCCCGATGGCACTGTTCGCGTGCTGGTGGAAGGACAGCAGCGCGCCACGCTCCAGTCCCTGCACTGCGAGAGCGGTGCGAACGGCGACATGCTGGTGGCCGAGGTCGAGCCGATCGAGCCTTCCGAGGCCAAGAGTGCCGAAATTTCGGCGATGATGCGGAGCGTGATCGACCAGTTCGGCGAATACGCAAAACTCAACAAGAAGTTGTCGCAGGACGCGGGCGACCAGTTCGGCGAGATCGAAGACGGATCGAAGCTCGCCGATGCCATTGCGGCGCAGCTTTCTGCCAAGGTGGCCGACAAGCAGGCCCTGCTGACCGAGACCGACCCGCTCAAGCGGCTGGAGATGGTCTACAGCTTCATGGAAGGCGAGCTTGGCGTGCTCCAGGTGGAGCGCAAGATCCGCGGCCGGGTCAAGCGCCAGATGGAGAAGACCCAGCGCGAATATTACCTCAACGAGCAGTTGAAGGCGATCCAGTCCGAACTCGGCGGCGGCGACGGCGAGGAAGCCAACGAGATCCAGGAACTGCAGGACAAGATCGACAAGCTAAAGCTGTCGAAGGAAGCGCGCGCCAAGGCGCAGACCGAGATCAAGAAGCTGAAGGCCATGCAGCCGATGAGCGCCGAGGCGACTGTCATCCGTAACTATCTCGACGTGCTGCTGGGCCTGCCGTGGGGCAAGAAGAGCAAGCTCAAGAAGGACATCGCGGCGGCACAGGCCGTGCTGGACGACGATCACTATGCCTTGGAAAAGGTCAAGGAGCGGATCGTCGAGTACCTTGCAGTGCAGGCGCGCACCAACAAGCTCAAGGGGCCGATCCTGTGCCTTGTCGGGCCTCCGGGCGTGGGCAAGACCTCGCTTGGCAAGTCGATCGCCAAGGCCACCGGCCGTGCGTTCGTGCGCCAGTCGCTCGGCGGCGTGCGCGACGAGGCGGAGATCCGCGGCCACCGGCGCACTTATATCGGGTCGCTGCCGGGCAAGGTCATCACCAACTTGCGCAAGGCCGAAACCTCGAACCCCCTGTTCCTGCTCGACGAGATCGACAAGCTGGGGCAGGATTTCCGCGGCGATCCGGCCTC
>JBEIPK010000061.1:0-7209 GCA_040377095.1 Novosphingobium sp. | reverse complement strand
GGCATCGCCATTGCCGCAGCCCTGGCGCTGCACCTGGCGCTCTTCGCGGCGCTGGCCCGCTTCGCCCGGCTCTCCGAAAGCGACGTGGACGACGAACTGGTGCGCCGGATGCGCCATCCGGCACGCTGGTCGATTGTCGCGGTCGCCCTGTCGCTGGCGGCAGAGGCGAGCCCCGCGCTCGCGCCGATCTGGCAGGCGCTGGCCCGTTTTGTGGTCCCTGCACTGCTCGGCTGGACGGCATACGCGCTGGTCAAGGCGCTTGCTTTCCTGATCGCGGCGCGGGCCGAACATGTGACCGACGAAGTCGTGGCGCGCAGCCGTCAGACGCGGGTCAGCATCCTGTCGCGAACGGCGGGCTTTGTCATCGTCACGTTGACCATCGCGCTGATGCTGTTCAACGTCCCGGCGGTGCGCAGTGTCGGCGTGACGCTCATGGCCTCGGCTGGCCTTGCCGCGCTGGCCGTGGGCGCGGCGGCGCAGCCCGCGCTGAAGTCGCTGATCGCTGGCCTCCAGATGGCGATTACCGAGCCGATCCGCATCGGTGACCTCGTGATGATCGACAGCCGCAGCGGCCGGGTCGAGGATATCCGGATGAGCTATGTCGTCATCCGCACGCCGGACGAGCGGCGGATCATCGTGCCGACCGCGCGGTTTCTCGACACAACGTTCGAGAACTGGACCCGCGTTGCTGGCGGGCTGACCGGGCACGTTCTGTTGCCGGTCAAGCCGTGCCACGCCATCGGCCCGATGCGCGCGGCATTCGAGGAACTGCTGGTGGACAGCGATGACTGGGACGGCCGCACGGGCGCGCTGGAAGTTTCCGAGGTCAAGATCGGCTCGGTCGAACTCAAGCTGGTGGTGAGTGCGAAGACCCCGGCCGCGCTCAGCCATCTTCGCCTTTACGTGCGAGAAGGCATGATCGAATGGCTGCGCGAGCACATGCCTGAGGCGATGTGCGACCAGGCGTGACGGGGATGGTCCCTTGCTCCGGCCTGACCGGGGCAATGGACCTCCCATATCACTGTTCTAATCGTGCTTCCGGTCCCGCGTTGATTGCACCATGCCCGGCGCGAGGAAGCCCACGGGGGTCACTTCCATTGCCCGCTTTTTCAGCTCGCCTTTCATTTTGGCGTATTCGGCTTCCATTTCGGCAGTGACGGTCGCGCGCGAATCGTCGAGCGCTTCCTCGAAGTCCGCCATATCCACTTTCTTGACCGCCGCGCCGTGCTTGCGGATGGCGGCAAGGCCGGCGCGGCGCACCACGTCCTCCAGGTCGGCGCCGGTGAAGCGTTCGGTCCGCTCCGCCACCTTGCCGAGATCGACATCCTTCGTCAGCGGCATCTTCGAGGTGTGGATCTTGAGGATATGTTCGCGCCCCGGTTTGTCGGGCGTGCCGACATAGATCAGCTCGTCCAGACGGCCCGGCCGCAGCAGCGCGGGATCGACCAGCGCCGGGCGGTTGGTCGCGCCAACCAGCACCACCGATTGAAGTTCCTCCATGCCGTCCATTTCGGCAAGGATGGTATTGACCACGCGGGCGGTCACTTGCGGTTCGCCCATGCCGCCGCCCGATCCGCGCGCGGGGACAAGGCTGTCGATCTCGTCGATGAAGATCACGCAGGGCGCAACCTGCCGCGCCCGCGCGAAGAGGCGACTGATCTGCTGCTCGCTCTCGCCGTACCACTTTGACAGAAGGTCGGACGACTTGATCGAGATGAAATTGGCTTCAGATTCCTTGGCGACGGCTTTGGCCAGCAGGGTCTTGCCCGTGCCCGGCGGGCCATAGAGCAGGAAGCCCTTGGCCGAGCGGATGCCGAGCCGGTGGAAGGCTTCGGGATTCTTCAGGGGAAGCTCGATCCCTTCCTTCAGCTTGAGCTGCGCCTCGTCGAGACCGCCGATGTCGGCCCAGCCGATGTTGGGCACTTGCACCATGACTTCGCGCATGGCCGAGGGCTGGACACGCTTCAGGGCGGCGATGAAATCCTCGCGCGTGACGGACAGGCTTTCGAGCACGTCGGGCGGGATGGTCTGCGCCTCAAGATCGAGCTTCGGCATGATACGGCGCACTGCTTCGATTGCCGCTTCTCGCGCGAGAGCCGCGATGTCGGCGCCGACGAAGCCGTGCGTGGTGCGCGCCAGTTCCCGAAGGTCGACATCCTCGGAAAGCGGCATGCCGCGCGTGTGGATGCCGATAATCTCGCGCCGTCCGCTCTCGTCGGGAACACCGATGATGATCTCGCGGTCAAACCGGCCGGGGCGGCGCAGCGCCTCGTCGATCGCGTCGGGCCGGTTGGTGGCGGCGATGACGACGATGTTCGAGTTGGCGTGCAGCCCGTCCATCAAGGTGAGCAGCTGCGCGACAAGGCGCTTTTCCGCCTCGCCGTGGACCTGGCTGCGCTTGGGCGCGATCGAATCGATCTCGTCGATGAAGACGATGGCGGGCGAGGCCTTGGCCGCAGCTTCGAACACTTCGCGCAGGGCCCGCTCGCTGTCGCCATAGCCCGAGCCCATGATTTCAGGGCCGTTGATGGTGAAGAACTCGGCCTCGCTTTCATTCGCGACGGCGCGGGCGAGGCGGGTCTTGCCGGTTCCCGGCGGGCCGTGCAGCAGCACGCCTTTGGGCGGATCGACGCCAAGCCGTGTGAACAGTTCGGGATAGCGCAGGGGAAGTTCCACCATCTCGCGCAGCTGGCGAATGGTATCGCCCATCCCGCCGACATCGTCGTAGTTGACATCGGCGCGGCTGCCGCGGGCTTCCTCGAACTCGGCGCGCAGCTCGACCTCGGTGTTCTCGTCGATATGGACGATACCCTTGGGCGTCGTGGCGACGACGGACAGCCGGATCTGCGTGAGCGCATAGGCGGGCGCGTTGAGCATGCGGGCAAGCTGCGGCGGCACGTCCTGCACGCGCTGCTGGCCCGAGGTTGCGACAAGATCGCCCGAAACGAGCGGCCGGCCGAAGAAGTTGCGCTTCAGCGCCGCTGACGGGCCCTGAAGCCGCATCTCGCGCTGGGCCGGGGCGAAAATCACGCGGGTGGCGGGGCGCGAATCAGCCTTGCGGACCGTGACGTGATCGCCCGACCCGGCCTCGGCATTGCCGCGCTGGAGGCCGTCGAGCCGGATGACCTCGAGCCCCTCGTCCTCTGCATAGGCAAGGACCGCGCGGGCGGCTGTGTTACGCTTGCCCGCGATCTCGACCACGTCGCCTTCGGTGATGCCGAGCGCGGCCATCGCGGTCTTGGGCATGCGGGCAATGCCGTTGCCGCTTTCCTCCTGGCGCGCCGCTGCCACCTGAAGCCTGACGGTTCGTTCTTCCACGCCAGCGCCTGCGTCTGCCATGCCCATGCCTTTCAACTGATATCTGAAGGCAAGCTAGGAACTGGCGCGCGCGATTGCAAACACAGGTCGCCGCGCTTCGACCCGATCATCAAATACCCAACAGACGAAAAAAGGCCCGACCGTTGCCGGCCGGGCCATGAAAGGTTTGGGAGAGGATGCCTGAAAGGCAAGACCGATATGCTGCGAATCGCCGGATTGTGCAAGTGCGAAAAAGACATGATTGATTGCAAAACTTGCAATCGCACGCTTTAAATGAACCAATAGACTGAAAAACAACACTTTAAATTTTGGACACTGCTGACGTTGATGTCAGCACTCGGCTTGGGCGCCAACATTTTGTGCAATGCACCCGATGTGGACCAAAATGCTGCAAACGCAAAGAAACGGGCGCGCGCGCTGCCTCAGTGCGCCAACAGCAAAGCGGGTTTCGTCAGGTCCTCAAGCATGTGGCGCGTTACCCCGCCGAAGAAGAACTCGCGCATCCGGCTCTTGCCATAAGCGCCCATGACCAGCAGGTCTGCCCCGAGCCTGCCAACGGCGGCGGCCAGCGATTCCTCGATCGAGCCCGAGCGCGCAACCTCGTGCAGTTCGGCTTTCACGCCGTGACGGGAGAGATATGACAGCGCGTCGATCGCCGGGAACCCGCCCGGCTTTTCGGTGACCGCCACCAGACAGACCGTTCCGCAAGCGGCGAGCAGCGGTGCGGCATGGCGCAGTGCCCCGGCCGCTTCGTTGCTGCCGTCCCAGGCAACGCAGGCGCGCTCCAGAGGGAAGCGGAGCATGCGATGATCCTCGACCACCAGAACCGGAGTCCGGCAGGTGAGGGCAACCTGTCCGGTGAGGTCCGCGTCGCGTGAGAGGACCACGACATCGGCAAAGCGCGCCGCAAGAGCGATGGCATCGACGGCTTCCGATTCGCTGTGCAGCAAGTCGAATGGCACGTCCTGCGACGCGAGCCGGTCGCGGATGGTGGTTGCCATGGCTTCGTCATCGGCGATGGCACGGTCAAGCGCTTCGGACGCGAGGTAGCTGCCGCCCATCGGGTCGATCGAGACGAACCGCGCCACCGGGGTGGCGACCAGCACGGTGACATGGCCGTTCATCGCGCGGCCCAGTGAAAGAGCGGTTTCGAGTCGGGCTTCGAGCGCGGGCGAACGATCGGCATGGACGAGAATGGAACGCATCAGGGGCCTCCTTTGTACGGTCAACCTAAGCCTTGCCTGCCCGGATACCATGACGGAGATCAAGAGTCGCGAGCAGAGCCTTGCGGCGCGCGTTGCAGGCGGGCATGCTCGCTGCATGAGGAGGGGGCATGCCCCACGCCAGCGGAGAACCAGATCATGACCGACCTGTCAGCCATTCCCCTCAGCCGCATTGATGGCGCCAGCGACAGTCTGGCAAGCCATGCGGATAACGTGCTGCTCATCGTCAATGTCGCTTCGCAGTGCGGGTTGACGCCGCAGTACGAGGGGCTTGAACAGCTTTACAGGCGCTACCGGGAGCAAGGTTTCGAGGTGCTTGGCTTTCCGGCCAACGATTTCGGCGCGCAGGAGCCGGGCAGCGATGAGGAAATCGCCGAATTCTGCTCGGCCAAGTTCGCGGTCTCGTTTCCCATGTTCGCCAAGGCCGATGTCAGCGGCCCGGCAAAGCAGCCACTCTATGGCGAGCTCACCCGCGCGATGCCCGGCAAGCAGGGTGATACCGCCCCGTTCCGCGAGCTCCTGCGCGGCCATGGGATGACCGTCAACGAAGACCCTGAAGTGCTGTGGAACTTTGAAAAATTCCTGATCGGGCGGGATGGCAGCGTAGTGGGCCGGTTTGCACCGACGACCGCGCCGGACGATGCCGCGCTGGTTTCCGCAATCGAAGCAGAGCTGGCGAAGTAGGGCGCCAGTCAGACTGGGGAAGCCTCGTGCCTCGCGGCCGCGACGGGCACGGTTCCCGGCACGACTGATGCCAGCGCACCGAGGAACTGGTCTGTCGCGCGCTCCCAGGTGAAGCTGGCACCAAAGTTCGCCGCGTCCTCGCGGCCGAAGTCGAGCGCCCGGCCGATGGCGCGCGGCAAATCGTCGTCCAGCGCGGCGATCGGGCGCGGCAAGCTGCCGTCGGCGCCCCTGCCGCCGCGGCCCACGATGTCGATAGGGCCGCATACAGGAAAGGCGGCGACCGGAACGCCGCAGGCCAGTGCCTCGATCACAACCAGGCCGAACGTATCGGTCAGGCTCGGAAAAACGAAGCAGTCGGCACTGCGATAGGCCGAGGCAAGCTCCTCGCCCGATAGCGTGCCGGTGAAATAGGCGCCGGGATAGCGCGCGCGCATGGCGTCAAGCGAAGGACCGCTGCCGACCACGACTTTGGTGCCTGGCACATCGGCATCGAGGAACGCCTCGAGGTTCTTTTCCGGCGCGACGCGGCCGACATTGAGCAGGATCGGCCGGGGCAGGTCTGCAAGCTCAGGATGAAGCTCGCCGTCGGGGCGGAACAGCCAGCCGTCGATGCCCCGGCTCCAGCGGCGCGTCTGCCCGATGCCTCGCGCGTGCAGTTCCTCCTCGAGCGTCGGCGTCGCGACGAGCACGGCGCGGCTCGGCGCGTGAAAGCGTCGGGCGATGGGCCAGAACCGCTCTGCGCTCAGCCCGGTGCGGATCGCGGCATATTCGGGAAAGCGCGTGTGAAAGGCGGAGGTGAAGGGCACATCGTTGGCACCGCACCAGCCCCTTGCGCTCCAGCCGATCGGGCCTTCGGTGGCGATGTGGACCAGATCGGGCGCGAAGCCGGTCAGCATGCGGCGCACGTTGAAACGCGGCGCGACGGCAAGCCGAATTGCGCCGTAGCCCGGCATCGGCACCGTCAAGAAGCGTTCGGGCGTTATTAGTTCGACTTCGATCCCGCGCCGGTCAAGCTCTGCCACGGTCGCCGCCAGCGTGCGGACGACGCCGTTGACCTGCGGAAACCACGCGTCAGTGGCAATCGCGATACGCATCCGGCTGTTCCTTTGTCCTGCGTTCGAAGTCCTGCGTTCAGGTGGCGGGCGCGAGCGCGGCGCGCGGTTCGCTGGCCCGGGCGGTTTCAAGCGCCCAGTCGATGATGCGGATCGTGCCGTCGGCATCCTCGGAGAGCGCCGTGCAGCTCTCCACCCAGTCGCCATCGTTGTAATAGGTGATGTCGCCGATCTGGCGGATCTCCGCGCAGTGGATGTGGCCGCAGACGATCCCGTCAAAGCCGCGCTCGGTCGCCTCGCGCGCAACGGCTTCCTCAAAGCTGCACACGTACTGGACGGCGTTCTTGACCTTGCGCTTGAGATGCGCGGAAAGCGACCAGTACGGCATCTTCAGCCGCCGGCGCACGCCATTGAACAGAATGTTGGCGCGCAGCAGAAGACCGTAAGCCTTGTCGCCCAGGAAGGCGAGCCAGCGGGCATAGAGCACCACCCCGTCGAAGGCATCGCCGTGCGTGACCAGCAGCCGCCGCCCATCGGCAGTGACATGCACCGCCTCGTCGGCAAGCTGGACGCCGCCCAGCGTGAGGCCGACGTAATCGCGCAACATCTCGTCATGATTGCCGGCGATCAGGACCACACGGGTTCCGCGATGCGCCATCTTGAGCACGCGGCGGACGACTTCGTTGTGGGCATCGGGCCAGTACCAGCCGCGCCGCAGTCGCCAGCCGTCGATGATGTCGCCGACGAGGTAAAGCGTCTCGGGTTCGATCGAGCGCAGGAAATCGACCAGCAAGGCCGCATTGCAGCCGCGCGTGCCCAGATGGACGTCGGAAATCCACACCGTGCGGTAACGCTGCTTCGGGCGGAAGGCGCGGGGCTCGGCGCCGTTAAGCCAGTCCGGCATCCGCGCGGCGGGGCGCTTCATTGGTGCC
>JBEIPK010000006.1:0-78893 GCA_040377095.1 Novosphingobium sp. | reverse complement strand
AGGCCATTACGGTCAGCATCACCGCGGGCAACGTTGCTCCGGTTGTCACCGGATCGCAGAGCGTCACCACCAACACGGGTTCCGCCAAGCAGATCGTCGTCAGCGCGACCGATGCGGATGGCGACACGCTGACCTATACACCCTCCACGGCCGCGCACGGCACAGTGACTGGCGGCGTCAACGGCGTCTTCACCTACAAGCCCACGGCCCAGTACAACGGGTCCGACAGCTTCACGGTTCAGGTTTCCGACGGCAAAGGCCATACTGTTTCGCAGACCGTCAACGTGACGGTGCAGCCTTCGCAAAGCTCGGGTGGCAGCGCCAGCGCCGGCTACCGGCTCTATCTTGCAAACGGACTGGTCGATGCCGTGAGCAGCGGCGGGCAGGTCATCGGAACGAACGGTTTCCAGGACATCCGGATCCTCCCAGGCCAGGGCGAGGTGGTGTTCGACGCCTCGTTCAACCGCGGCAATGACGTCATCCGCCTGCCTGGAAATGCGGCCGAATACAGCGTGGTTCTCAGCGCTTCGCTTGTCGACTTCGAATCCGGGAACGGCAAGTACTCGATCCCCATCGGCAACGTGGGAACACCGATCGTGTTCGATGACGGCGTTCGCAAGTTGATCGTCACGGGCGGCAGCGTCGTCAAGATTGGTTCGCAGACCGTCACGACGACGGCGGCACAGCTTACCGCGCCGGGCGACGGGACGGCCCTGCCGGGCGGCGCCGATGGCAATTCCGATGGCCGTGCTTTCCTTTCCGGCGGCGGAGAGATCTCGCTTGAAGGCGATCATCTTGTGTTCGGCACCAACGGGGCGGAGAAGGTCCACTATCTCGGCGGCGACCTCCAGCTCGACTCCACGTTCAACAAGGGCGGAGATACGCTCTATCTGCCGCGCAACATCTCGGCCTACTCGGCTTACAAGTCAGGCTCCGTGCTCGTGCTGATCTCGGACGACGGGGTGATCCATATCCCGCTCGGCTCCGGGATCACACTCAACTTTAATGGCGATGCCGAGCTGGCCCGCTTTGTCGGCGCCGGCGCCATGATCGGCGATCAGGAAATCGTCTCGGTGAGCGAAAGCGACCCCGATCCGCTGGGCGCGGCCAACGAGACCTCTATCGATCGCGGCACGGCGGCGGCTAGCGTTCGCATCGAAGTCGAGAGCGGCCAGGATCATGTGCTGAGCGATGACGCCGACACGGACAGCAACGTCGTGATCGTCGGTTTCGACCTGGGCGACTTCATCGACGTGACCGGCGCCAGCGCATCGGACTACAGCTTCACCCGCGGCGATGCCGACAGCGATGGCGTGGCCGATGACATGACGATGACCTTCCGTCAGGGATCGGTCGACAATCTCATTGCCATCATCGACGCGTTCGCGCCGAACAAC
Source organism: Novosphingobium sp. (assembly GCA_040377095.1). Lineage (GTDB taxonomy): Bacteria > Pseudomonadota > Alphaproteobacteria > Sphingomonadales > Sphingomonadaceae > Novosphingobium. The sequence continues at coordinate 77,496 of JBEIPK010000006.1, read as the reverse complement.
CCGGGCATCGTCTATGACTATGCGACGGCCTCGGCGGCATTTGGCGGGGATTTCATGACTTTCGGCTGATCCGATCCGAACGCGTGAAAATGGCCGGACCTTCCACACAGGGAGCTCCGGCCATTTTCATGTCTGGCGATCTCCAGCCTTTCCTTTGCGCTGCCCGGTCGGCTATGGCGCGCACCATGCAAGCGACCAACCAAGTGGCCCGGCCCCTCCTTCTGACCGGACTTGCCCTGTCCGCGATTATGACAGCCACCCCTGCCTGCGCCAGCGATGATCCACGGGAAATCGTGGTGCACGGCGGGGGGCTGGAAGCCACGCCGGCGACCCCGGCCTACAGCCATGTCGAGCTGGATGCCGATGATCTGCGCCGAACCTCTTCCGGCCGGATCGAGGATGTCCTCCAGTCAATTGCCGGGTTCCAGCAGTTCCGCCGGTCTGACAGCCGCGCTTCCAACCCGACCGCGCAGGGCGTCACGTTGCGCGCGCTGGGCGGCAATGCCAGCAGCCGCGCGCTGGTCCTGCTCGATGGCGTTCCGATGCTCGATCCGTTCTTCGGGCATGTACCGCTGAGCGCCCTGTCGCCCGAACGGCTCGGTTCGATCCGCGTGACGCGCGGCGGCGGCGCGGGTGCGTTCGGGGCGGGCGGGCTTGCCGGAACCATCGAGCTGACCAGCGCCGATGCCGCCGATCTGGGCCTCGTCAACGCCAGTGCATTCGGCAACCAGCGCGGGGAAAGCGAGCTTTCGGCAACCATAGCTCCCCGGCTCGGCAGCGGCTTTGCCATAATTTCGGCGCGGCGTGACCACGGCAGGGGGTTCTGGACGACGCCGGCTTCGCAGCGCTCGGCGCAGAGCGTGCGGGCGCACTATTCCTCATGGTCCACCTCGCTGCGACTCGTCGCGCCGGTATCGGACACGGTCACGCTCCAGGCACAGGGCCTCGTTTTCGACGATGAGCGCACTCTGCGTTTCAAAGGCGCACGCACCACTGCCAGTGGGCAGGACGCCAGCTTGCGGCTTGTCGGCCGGGGCGACTGGCAATTCGATGCGCTGGCCTATGTCCAGGCGCGCGATTTCTCGAACGTCGTGATCAGCTCGACGACATTCCGCAAGACGCTCGACCAGCGCCGCACCCCGTCCACCGGACTGGGCGGCAAGCTTGAACTGCGGCCGCCAGTGGGCGGCGGACACGTCCTGCGTTTGGGCGGGGACTGGCGGCGCTCCTCGGGCGAGCTTCAGGAAGAACCCTATGGCACGGTTGCCGGCGTCTTCGGCGTCACGGCAAGGCGGCGCGCCGGAGGGCAGAACTCCGACCTTGGCCTCTATGTCGAGGATGACTGGTCTATCGGCCAGCTGACTGTGACCGGCGGGGCGAGGGCTGACCGCTGGACCGTGCGCGGTGGCCATTTCGGCGAGACCGATCCGGCAGGCCGGGTGACGATCGATCGCCAGTTCGCAGATCGTTCCGGCTGGGCGACGTCGTTCCGGGGCGGCGCGCTGTGGCGGGCGAGCGATGCCCTGTCGCTGCGCGCGGCCGCCTATACCAGCCTGCGCCTGCCGACGCTCAACGAGCTTTACCGCCCCTTCGTGGTGTTTCCGGTGACGACACGGGCCAACGCCGCGCTGCGCAACGAGCGGCTGCGCGGCTATGAAGCAGGGATTGACCTTCGTGCGCTGCCGGGCCTCGATCTTTCAGTGACGGCGTTTGACAACCGGGTGCGCCACGCCATCGCCAATGTCACCATCGGGGCGAATCTGCGCGAGCGGCGCAACTTGCGCGCGATCACGGCACGCGGAATCGAGGCGGACGCCAGCCTCACGATCGGCACCGTGGCGCTGGAAGGTTCGCTCGCCTGGACCCGCGCCCGCGTGCGTACGGGGATCGCCGCTTCTCCGCTCGAAGGCATGCGCCCGGCGCAGACGCCAAAGCTCTCGGCAACCGCGCGCGCCAGCTGGAAACCCGCGCCGGGCTGGCTGCTCTCGGCCGCCGTCAGGCACACCGGCGCCCAGTTCGAGGATGACCTTGAGACGGATGTTCTCCCAGCCGCGACCACGATCGATGCCTATGCCGAAATTCCGCTGCACCGCGTCGTCAGCCTCGTGCTGCGCGGCGAAAACCTGACCGATGAGCGCGTGCTGACCCGCAACCAGGGCGGCTCGATCGATCTTGGCGCACCGCTCACGGTCTGGGTGGGTCTGCGCTTCAACATTCGCTGAAGGCTCGACTTGGGCCCGCTCTGCGCGCTATCGGTTGGGCGATGCCGCGACTGATCGTCAACGACTCCCCGGTCGAATTCCGGATCGACCCGCAGATCCCCTTGCTGTGGGCGCTGCGCGATGCGGCAAACCTTACGGGCACGAAGTACGGCTGCGGCACCGGCGACTGCGGGGCCTGCATGGTGCTTGTCGATGGCGAGGCGCAGCGATCCTGCCTGCTCTCGCTGGCCGAGGCCGAAGGGCGCAGCGTCACCACCATTGAGGCGCTGTCGCGGCAGGGACCACACCCCGTGCAGCAGGCACTTGTCGCCGAGCAGGCCATCCAGTGCGGGTTCTGTACGCCGGGCATCGTCATCAGCGCGGCGGCTTTGCTGGCCCGCAACGCGGCTCCCTCGGAGGACGAAATCAGGGCCGCCATCCCCAACTTGTGTCGCTGCGGGGTCTATCCCCGGCTGGTCGGTGCAGTGCAGCGCGCCGGGAGCATGATGCGGCAATCGGCTCCGGCTGCGCCGGAGCCGGCCGTTACGCCTGCAGCACCCACGCTGCCCGCCACCTGACAACGAACGGAAGAGATCCATGAAAGCGACGATCTGGCACAACCCCGATTGCGGAACCTCGCGCAAGACGCTGACGATCCTGCAGGAAACGCCGGGCGTTGAGGTGACAGTGGTTGAATACCTGCGCAGTCCCCCCAGTGCCGCCAAGCTGGCCCAGCTCTATGCCGACGCGGGCATGACGCCGCAGCAGGGCCTGCGCCTGCGCGGCACCGACGCGGAAGAGCGCGGCCTGCCCGGGGCTTCGGACGAAGCCGTGCTCGCCGCCATGGAGGCCGAGCCCCGCCTGATCGAGCGCCCGCTGGTCGAGACCGGCAAGGGCGTGCGCTTGTGTCGGCCGCAGGACAAGGTCCGCGAAATCCTCTAGGGGCGGACGGCGCATGCGCGAGTCCGGGAAAGGCACAGTGCGTCGCCGGTCCGGCCACCTCTCAAGGCTTGCGCTTCGCGGTCAAATTTGCAAACCCCGGCCGACGGGCATGAACGGCGACAGGAACGCGAGGCTTTTTACAGCATGACAAGTACTGACTTTGCCCGCGAAGCGCCGTTCCGCAGGCTGAAACAGCGGATCAAGCGCCGGCTTGGGCCGTGGGGCGTGTTTTTGGAGGGCTTCGTCAAGCACCCGGTCATGGTCGGCTCGATCATCCCGTCGTCGCGCTTCACGATCGCCAAGATGCTGGCGCCGGTGAACTGGGACGAGTGCCGGCTTTTCGTGGAATACGGCCCCGGCGTGGGAACGTTCTGCCGCCCGGTGCTTGACCGGCTGCGCCGCGACGGCGCGCTGATTGTGATCGACACCAATCCGCTGTTCATCGACTATCTGCGCGCCACGATCACCGACAGCCGTTTTACGGCCGTGCTGGGTTCGGCTGCGGACGTGGAGGAGATCGTCCGCGCGCACGGGCACGATCATGCCGATTTTGTGCTTTCGGGCCTTCCCTTCTCCACCCTGCCCGACGGCGTCGGCCCGGCGATCGCAGCCGCGACGCACCGCATCCTGCGCCCCGGTGGCAGCTTCCTCGTCTATCAGTTCTCGGCCCGCGCGCGCGATTTCATGGCGCGGCACTTTTCGCGCATCGACGAGGGGTTTGAATTTTGGAACGTGCTGCCCTGCCGCCTGTTCTGGGGCTGGAAGGACAAGTCGCCAGAAGCCTGACCGCTCAGTCGAAAACTGAAGCGGCGGCCTCATCCGAAGGACCGGCCATCTGGCGATGCACTGCCGCGAGGATCGCCACAAGATAGAGCGTGCCGAATGCGCTCAACCCCGATGAAACCAGCGCGGCGACCGTGCGGGCAATGTCCGGCCCGGCGACCAGCGCCAGCACGATCCCAGTCAGCGCCATCGCCAGCGATACCATCAGGATGAAGCCGGCGATCACCAGCACGAAGAACAGGCCGATGCGCCAGCCATTGCCTTGGGTCAGCCGCCACGACCGGACCAGCGCGCGCACCGGATTGCGGTCTCCCTCCACGGCAATGACAGGCGCGACGAGCGAGGTCCGCACCGCCGCCATAACGGCAATCATGACGACCACCGCGATGGCCGCGGCGACCAGTGCGCCGACGCCGGTTGCGGCTGCGATGGCAATGACCAGCCCGCCCGCGAGACCAAGGCCTAGGCCCAGCAGGATCTGCGCCGCGATCAGGGGCACCATGCCCGACGCGCCCTGCCGGATCGCATCGGCAACCGTGGGCCGTGTCCGGTCGGTCAGCAAGGTCAGCAGGCTGAGCGTGCCGATGCCTTGGAGTACGCCGGAGGCCAGCAGCCACGGCCAGGCATTGGCATAATAGCTGGAAACCATCGCCGCGAGCGCCTTTTCATCCATGCCGGCCGTCGGCTCGGGCTGCGGCATGAACAGGCTGAAGGCGAGGCCGGGGACGAGAAAGAACACGCCCGCCAGCGCCAGCAAGACCTCGCGATTGCCGGCCACGGCGGCGGTCGCTTCCTTCCAGGCTCGGTTGCTGTCGAATGTCATGCTCAGGGTCCTTCGCGGCGGGATGCGGGAGCCGTTGCGCCCGCCCGGGTCCAAGCCACTTGATAACAGCAGCGTTTGCCTTCACGCAACGCAGCATGATACCCGACCTTCCCGGCGAGATCGAACTGCGCCGCGACATCTCGCTCGTGCCCTATACCGAGGCGCTCGAGGCGATGACCGCGCGCAATGCGGCTATCGCGGAAGGCACGGCGCGCGAGCTTGTCTGGCTGCTTGAGCATCCGCCGGTCTATACCGCCGGGACCAGTGCGGCGGCGGGCGAGCTGCTCGATCCTCGATTCGAGGTCGTCGCGGCGGGGCGGGGCGGCCGTTATACTTATCACGGGCCGGGCCAGCGCGTGGGATATGTCCTTGTCGACCTGCGCAAGCGCGCGCGAGACGTGCGCGGCTTCGTCCATGCACTGGAAGGCTGGGTGATCGAGACGCTGGCCGACTTTGGCGTGGATAGCTTCCGCCGTGCCGGGCGCATCGGCATCTGGACCGTGGACATCGACGGGCGCGAAGCCAAGATCGGCGCGATCGGGGTGCGCATTCGCCGCTGGGTGACGATGCATGGCTTTTCGGTCAATCTCTCGCCCGATCTCTCCCACTTCGGCGGCATCGTGCCGTGCGGCATCGAGGAATTCGGCGTCACCAGCCTGGCGCGTCTCGGGATCGGGGTTGATTGCGACGCATGGGATCGGGCATTGCTGGCGCGCGCGCCGGAGTTTCTCGCAGCGCTCGACAAGCCATGCCCGCCGGAGACTGCTGAATGAACAAGACCCTTGGCCTCGCCGCGTCGCTGGCATTGCTGACGCTTTCGGCCTGCGGCGAGAAAAGCAAGGACGGCGCGAAAGGATCGGCGGAAGGCGAGGTGCTTGAAGGCTCGATCAGCGATGCGATGTTGCCGCTCGATACCGTGCGCTCGCAGCCGCCGCTGGCGCCGCATTCAGGCGTGCCGGGTAGCAAGGCGCCGGGGGCGGGTGATGCGCCGGGCGTCGATTCCTCCGGCGAGGCTGACGCCTCGGCCCCGGAAAGCGGAGGGGAAACGCCGGCCGCAACGCCGGACGCGCCAGCCGCTACGCCGGCCGCAGAATAGCCATCCGGCCGTATTCGGGCTCGGCTGAAACCTCGGCCGCGCTGGCGTCTTCGGGCGTAAAGGCGGCGTTGATGAGCGGCACCTGATCTGGGTCGATCGCCAGCATCCCGGCGAACCCGTCGGCCGCGGCATCGCTGGCTGCGGCCTTCAGGCCCTTGAGATCAGCAGGATCGGCGTGGAACGTCTCGACCGGCATGATGCCGCAGGCATGCGCGCTGAGCAGCGTCTGCGTGCGGACATGACGGAACGCATCGGTCCAGCCGGTTCGCCCGGCCTGCGTCCGCGTTGCCCCCAGCGCGGCGGAGAGGTCGTCGGCGCCCCAGGTCAGCCCCAGTAGCCGCTGATGCGGCTCGGCGGCGTAATCGGTGATCGAGATCGACGTTCTGGGCGTCTGGCCAGCAATAGGCAGGATGCGCGTGTGACCGGGAGGGATCTGGTTGCGCTGCTCGATCTCGTAGAGTTCGGCGGCGAGCATACGGACTGCGCCGGGACCGTCCGATCGCGGCAGGATCACGCCGTCAGGCGCGCAGGGGATGACGGCGATCAGGTCTTCGCGCCATTGACCGCTGTCGAGCGCGTTGATCCGCACCCAGCGCTTCATGGCCCGCTGCTCGACGATCTGCCGGCGGTGCGCGCGAAGCCACTGCCCCGCCATCTGCCGCGCCGAGGGCTTTGCGGCCAGCTCGACCGAGCTTTCCAGATCGACGACGATGACGTCGGCTCCGGTGCCCACGGCCTCGGCCAGACTATGCTCGCTGTCGCCCGGAACGATCAGCCACGAACGGTGATGCATCGCAGTGTCCTGTCAGACTGCCCGGCTACGGGCGAACCGCTGCTCGTTACATCAGGACCGGTTAATATTGTCCCAGCGACACGCGGTTACCGTCGCTGCGAAGTCTCGCGCTCGATCTCGCGCCAGCCGATGTCGCGGCGGCAGAACCCGCTTTCGACCGAGAGCGCGCCGACCGCGCGGTAGGCGCGCTCCTGTGCCTCGGCGACGCTGGGCGCGCTTGCCGTGACGTTGAGAACGCGGCCCCCGGCGGCCCGCAAGGCTCCTTCCGCGTCAAGCCGCGTGCCCGCATGGAACACTTTGGCGCCGGTGGCGTTCGCCTCGGCAAGGCCTTCGATCAGGCCGTCCTTTTCAGGCGTATCCGGATAGCCTTTCGCCGCCATTACCACGGTCAGCGCTGTGCCTTGCGAAAAGCGCGGCGGCGGACAGGTTCCGAGGCTGTCAGTCGCGCAGGCGAGCAGCAATTCGCCAAGGTCGCTTTCCAGCCGCATCATCAGCACCTGGCATTCGGGATCGCCGAAGCGGCAGTTGTATTCGATCAGCTTTGGCCCCTCGGCTGTCAGCATCAGGCCGGCATAGAGCACGCCTGAATAGGGCATCCCTTCATCCGCCATGGTGCGCACCGTGGGGGCGAGAATCTTCTCGATGGCTTCGCCCTGAAGAAGGGGTGTCAGGACCGGCGCGGGGCTGTAGGCGCCCATGCCGCCGGTGTTGGGGCCGGTATCGCCGTCGCCGACACGCTTGTGGTCCTGAGCGCTGCCGAAAGGCAGGATCGTGGTGCCGTCGGTCAGCGCGAAAAAGCTGGCCTCCTCGCCTTCGAGGAATTCCTCGATCACGGCCTCGGCGCCCGCAGATCCGAACCGGCCGGAGAAAATCTCGCGGATCGCGCCTCTCGCCTCCTGCAAGGTCATGGCGACGGTCACGCCCTTGCCCGCGGCGAGGCCGTCCGCCTTTACCACCACGGGCGCGCCGAATCGCTCCAGCGCCGCCATGCCGTCGGCTTCGCTCGCAACACGGACATAGGCGCCGGTGGGAATGCCGGCCCGCTCGCACAGGTCCTTGGTGAAGCCCTTGCTGCCTTCAAGCTGGGCGGCGGCGCGGCTGGGTCCGAATACCGCAATCCCTGAGCCGCGCAGCGTATCGGCAAGGCCGTCGACCAGCGGCGCTTCGGGCCCGACTACGACGAGGCCGATCCGGCTCGCCTCGCAGAACGAGACGACCGCGGCGTGATCGGCGGGATCGAGCTGGACGAGGGCGGCGTGTTCGGCAATGCCGGGGTTGCCCGGCGCAGCATAGAGCCGATCATCCGATCCGGAGAGCAAACGGGATTGCGCCAGCTTCCACGCCAGCGCATGTTCGCGCCCGCCCGACCCCAGCAGCAGGATATTCATGGACTTGCCCCAATCCGGTGAAGAGAATGACCGGCTCGTAGCGAAGGCGGAGGCCGGGGACAACGCCGCAGCCCTCTCGATCAGCGAGATTTCCGCCCTGCTCAAACACACGGTCGAGGACCGGTTCGGCTTCGTAAGGCTGCGCGGCGAGCTTTCGGGCGTCAAGCGCGCGGCCTCCGGGCATCTTTACCTGAGCCTCAAGGACGAAGGCGCGCGGATCGACGGCGTGATGTGGAAGGGAAGCGCCCAGCGGCTCGCATTCCTGCCCGAGGACGGGACCGAAGTGATCGCGACCGGGCGGCTGACCATCTATCCCGGCCGCTCAAGCTACCAGATCGTCATCGAGCGCATGGAGATTGCGGGCGAGGGCGCGCTTCTGGCGCTGCTGGCCAAGACCCGCGCCCGGCTCGAGGCCGAAGGATTGTTCGATAGCGCCCGCAAACGGCCGATCCCTTTCCTGCCGCGGGTCATCGGCGTCGTCACCTCCCCAACCGGGGCCGTGATCCGCGACATCCTGCACCGGCTGGAGGACCGTTTCCCGACGCATGTTGTGGTCTGGCCGGTCGCGGTGCAGGGGCAGGGGGCGGGTGATCAGGTGGCGGCGGCGGTGGCGGGCTTCTCGGCGCTGGCGCCGGGCGGCACTGTGCCGCGCCCGGATCTCGTCATCGTGGCACGCGGCGGCGGATCGATCGAGGATCTCTGGGCGTTCAACGAGGAAGCGGTGGTGCGCGCGATCGCTGCCTCGACCATCCCGGTGATCTCTGCAGTGGGGCACGAGACCGACACGACGCTTGCCGATTTCGCGGCTGACCTGCGCGCGCCGACGCCGACCGCAGCGGCGGAGATGGCCGTGCCGGTGCGCTCCGACCTCAGCTTGCAGAGTGCCGACCTTGCCTTGCGGAAACGGCGCTGCGTCGCTCGTCCTGTCACGCTGGGTCGTGAGCGCTTGGAAGCGCGGGTGCGGCACTTGCCCCGTCCCGAGGCCTTGTTGGCGGCTCACGCCCAGCGGCTCGACGATACAGGAGAGCGCGCACGCCGCGCGCTTGCTGACCGGGCCGGGACCGGCGCCCGCCAGCTCGGTCAGGTCGCGGGGCGCCTTTCCGCGCCGATGCTGCGGCGGCAGTTTGGCGAGGCGCGCCAGCGGCTCACGGCCGCGCGGTTCGATGCAGGCTTGCTGGAGGGGCGGCTGGCGCGCGCGGCGGACCGGCTGGCGGCCATAAGCCGGCTCCTGCCCCAGCTCGATCCCGACAAGCCACTCGCGCTTGGTTTCGCGCGCGTGATGAACGGCAACCGCGATACGCTGACGACGAGCCTCCAGGCCGGAGCAGAATCAACGTTGATCCTGCGTTTCGCCGACGGCGAGGTCACGGTGGGGGGAGCGTCCCCTGTTCCCGGAAGGCCAGCTAGGCCGAAGCGGCCATCAGGCGCGTCATCGCCTCCATCGCCCCCTCCAACTCAGGGGGATTTGTTTTGAAATTCGATTGTTGCTAGATTGCCGCGATGCTGATGTCATCACGGGACAAGCCCGCCTCGCTTCATTACGGCCCTAACGGTTTCCGCGTCATCGCGCCGGGGAGCCACGTGCTTTGCGCCGTTTCGGGCGAGCCGATCCTGCTCGAGGCGCTCCGGTACTGGAGCGCGGAGCAGCAGGAGCCTTATGCCAGCGCGGAGCTTGCCACGCGGCGGCTCACGGGGGCGGCGTGACGGCCGCAGAACCCGTATTCCGGTGCGGCTTCACCTTGGGAGCGAGCCTTCTGGTCCTTATGGCGAGCACAGGCTGCGCCGATGCGAGCGACGCGCGGACGGCCGTTGCAGCCGCTGATGCCGCGGCCCTGCCGGCCAGCGCCAAGGCTGCTGGCAGAATGACCCTTTCCGGCGAAGCAACCCAGGGCGGCTGGCTGCGCGGCACGGCTCCTGCCGGAACCACGCAGCTCGCCTTGGATGGCAAGCCAGTGCCAATCGCGGCGGACGGCGAATTTCTTGTCGCGTTCGACCGCGATGCCGGCACCTCGGCAAAGCTCGTCGCCACGCTCGCCGATGGCAGCACGGCGGTGCGTGATCTGACCGTATCGCCGCGCCAGTGGAAGATCGAGCACGTACCGGTCGGGCCAAGGCCCGGTTCTGCGCCCAGCGAGGAGTTTGCGCGTCGCCGCGCACCAGAGCTGGCCCGCATCCGGGCTGCTCGCGCACTTGACCACGACACGGCGGGCTGGCGTCAGGCATTCACCTGGCCGGTGACCGGGCGCCTGTCCGGCCTGTTCGGCTCGCAGCGCATCTACAACGGCACGCCGGGCAGCTACCATTCGGGCCTCGACATCGCCACCGGGACAACCGGAACGGTCTTCAACGCGCCGGCCGACGGGGTCGTCATCCTCGCGGCGGAAAGTCCGTTCACGCTTGAGGGGCGGCTGCTGATGATCGACCATGGCATGGGCCTCAACAGCGCATTCCTGCATTGTTCCGAGCTTCTGGTGGAAGAAGGCGATCGCGTCAGACAAGGCCAGCCGATCGGGCGTATCGGAATGACGGGGCGTGCCTCGGGGCCGCACCTGCACTGGAGCATCAAGTGGCGCGATGCCCGGCTCGACCCGCTTCTGTTTGCCGGGCCGATGCGCTGATTCCGGCTATCCGCCACCTGAAATTTTCGGGTGGAAGAGGTCCCAGTCGCTGGAATCTTAATAACCGCTGATGGGGCGAGCCGCAACGATCTTGCGGCGACAATCCAAATTTTCTTTTTGAATCAATGATTGATGCAAAGCATTTAGCACTACTGACACCTGTTGCAGTAATGTTACAGCGCCATGAAAAAGTGACTGACATTGGTGTCAATGACATTGCTGTCAGCAACGCATTCCCCCTAGAAACGTTCATCACCCTGTCGGGTTCCCGGCGTGCGCATGGTGCGTCGCCAATGGACCCGCTGACGTCACGTTTTCCGAAGCTGGCCTTTGCCACTTTTTCACGAGGGGACACTAACGTGAAAGCCAACACCACTCGATTTGCCCTGAAAGCCAGCGTTGCGGTATTCGCAATCGGCACGGGCCTGTCCGCCGCGCCTGCCTTTGCGCAGGATACGGCGGCCGAAGCCTCGGCCGGCGACGCCATTGTCGTCACCGGCTCGCGCATCGCGCGTCCCGAGCTCGAATCGGAAAGCCCGATTGCCGTGCTCGGCCGCGATTACATCCAGCAGGATGCTGCGGCCAACGTTCAGGACATCCTGGCCGAGCTTCCGCAAGTCGGCATCGGCACCAGCCGCACCAACTCCAACTTCCTGACCGGTGCGAACGGCGTTGCGACGATCAACCTGCGCAACCTTGGCGACAGCCGGACGCTGGTGCTGATCAACGGCCGCCGTTCCGTTCCAGGCATTGCCGGTACTTCGGCGGTCGATGTCAACAACATCCCGACCGATCTGCTTCAGCGGGTCGACATCGTGACGGGCGGCCAGTCGGCCGTCTACGGTTCCGACGCCATTGCCGGCGTCGTCAACTTCATCATGCGCGACAGCTTCGACGGGCTGCAGATTCGCGGCCAGGGCGGCCTCACCAGCCGGGGCGACAACTCGCGCTATCTGCTCAGCGTGACGGGCGGCAAGGCGTTCTTCGACGACCGCGCCAACATAATGGCCAATTTTACCTACGACCGCGACGAGGGCCTGTTCTCGCGCAAGCGCGGCCGTTCTGACCAGGATTGCTTCCTGGCGATCACGCCTGACGAATGCGGTCCGGCGTCCTATTCGAGCTATGCCGCGCAAGGCCGCTTCCAGCTGCTTGATGCCGCTGGTGATCCGGTTGACGGATACAATGGCGGCAGCCTGTTCACGTTCAATCCGAACAACGACGTCGTCGCCGGATTCCCTGTTGGTTCGGGCTTCAACCGCAACGGCGAGCGCCGCATTTCGGTGCCCGTCGAGCGTTACATGGGCACGGTGCTGGCCAACTTCGAAGTTTCGGACGGCATCAAGCTCTATGCTGAGGGCACTTACGTAAAGGTCAAGTCCAGCTCGCAGATCGAGGCAACTCCGCTCGATTATACGGACCTCTACGCCGACGGGCAGGGCATCCCAATCACCAATGCGTTCATCCCGACGGCTGTACGAACCCAGATCGACGCGTACAACCTTGCTAATCCAGACGCGCCGATCACCTCGCTCGGCTTCCGTCGCCGCCAGGTCGAAGTGTTCAGCCGCAGCAATACGGCCGAGCGCGACTTCTATCGCGGCGTCGTCGGCATCAAGGGCGACATCGGCGAGAAGTGGAACTTCGATGCGAGCTATGTCTATGGCCGCATGAAGGACTTCACCGGCAGTCAGGACATCGACAACGCGCGCTATCGCAATGCGCTCGACACAGCCGTGGTCAATGGCCAGATCGTCTGCGCCAGTGCTGCGGCGCGCGCGGACGGCTGCGTTCCGATCAACCTGTTCGGTTTCAATACGGCCTCGCCCGAAGCATCGGCCTACGTCCAGTCAGCCATTCCCAAGTCCGAAAAGGTCACCAACACGCAGCACGTGTTTTCGGCGACGATCAGCGGATCGCCCTTCTCGCTGCCGGGCGGTGACCTTGGCATCGCCATCGGTGCGGAATACCGCAAGGACAAGAGCATCGACGACCTTGACGAGCTGACCAACGTTGGCGGCAACTCGGGCAATGCGATTCCCGATATTCGCGGGACGGTGACGGCAAAGGAAGTTTTCGGTGAAATCCGTGCGCCGATCCTTGCCGATACCCCGTTCTTCTACAACCTCGAGCTGACCGCCGCCGCACGTTATTCCGATTACTCGGGCAAGGGCGTGATCGACAACACCAGCGTCAAGGCGAACATCGGCACGGTGTTCAGCTGGAACGTGGGTGCAAACTGGGAAGTGTTTCGCGGGGTCAAACTGCGGGCCTCCTACGCCGAAGCCAACCGCGCACCGAATATCGGTGAGCTGTTCTCCTCGCCGTCCGAGACGTTCCCGGGCGACGTGAACGATCCCTGCATCGGCGTTTCGGCGAGCGCCGCTCCCGGCAACACCACGGCAGCACAGGCGGCGGCCTGCCGCGCGCTCCCTGGCTTTGCCGCCAACCTGGCGGAAAGCGAGGACGGAACGTTCTTCTATAACCTTGCCGATATCCAGGGCATCAACGGTTTTGACGGCGGCAACGTCAATCTGACGGAAGAAACCGCCAAGACGCTCAACCTCGGGCTGGTCGTCAATCCGCCGAGCATCCGGGGCCTCAGCTTCTCGGTCGATTACTTCCGCATCAAGATCGACAATGCGATCGACATCATTCCGCGCGACGAGTCGATTGCCAACTGCCTTGAGGGCGGGCTCCCCGAGTTCTGCGACAACGTGATCCGCGATCCGCGCAATGGCCGGGTGCTGACCATCAATGCCCAGAACCTGAACGTTGCCAGCGTCAAGACCGAAGGCGTTGATTTCAACCTCAACTATGCGACGCCGCTTGGCCTCACCGCCAACGATTCGTTCAGCGCGAACATCAACTACACTTATCTGATCGCGTTGGAGAAAACGTCGTTTATCGGAAGTCCGGTGTTCGACAACAAAGGCCTGCTCTATTCCGGTCCGGACGGCGGACGCCTGGGCGCCGGCTTCAAGCACAAGGCGACAGGCCGCTTCTCGTACAAGACCGGACCGGTCACGCTCTCTTGGCAGACCACCTATCTTGGCAAAATCAAGGATGATCGCGCCGGCTATGACGACGTCGATCTCGACCGCCTGAACTCGGTCAAGGCCAAGATCTACAACGATGCGCAGCTGCGCTTTGCGGTGGATGAGGACCGGTTCGAGTTTTATGTCGGCGTGGACAACATCTTCGACGTCGATCCGCCGTTCCTTCCCAGCGGCTTCTCTTCGAACGTCACCGGAACCGAGACTGCGGCTGATACCTACGATCCGTTCGGCCGCCGCCTTTATGCAGGCTTCCAGGCCAAGTTCTGATCGGCCTGAAACCTGCCTCAAACGCGAAGGGGCGGCGGAGCGATCCGCTGCCCCTTTTCGCGCCAGTTGCCGCATCAGTTGATTATGATGACCATCCGCGCCTAGAAGCCGCGCCATGATCGAACACGCCATTCTCCTCAGCGCGGGCCAGGGCTCGCGCATGTTGCCGCTCACCGCTGAACAGCCCAAGTGCATGATCGGCTTTTCGGGACGCACGCTGATCGAATGGCAGATCGAGATGCTGGCGCGCGGCGGTGTGAAGCGGATCGATGTCGTCACCGGCTTCATGACCGACCTTGTCGACGAGCATCTGGCATCGATCCGCGATCCGCGTGTCACGGTCACGCCGCGCTTCAATCCGTTCTACAAGGTGGCCGACAATCTCGGCTCGTGCTGGATCGCGCGCGACGTGATGGACGGCGATTTCCTGATTCTGAACGGCGATACACTGGTTTCGGAAGACGTCGTGCGGCTGGTGCAGCGGGGCGGAGATGGCAAGCCCTGGCCGATCACTGTGACGGTCGACGTCAAGGACGGCTACGACAGCGACGACATGAAGGTCGAGCGCGATGAGGGCGGCCGGCTGCTCCACATCGGCAAGACGCTGACGCCGGACCAGACCAATGCCGAATCGATCGGGTTCCTTGCGTTTCGCGGCGAAGGGGCGGGCCTGTTCCGCGAGGCCGTGCGCGCGGCAATGCGAACGCCCGAGGGTGTGCAGCACTGGTATCTCAAGGTGATCGACAGCCTTGCCGCAACCGGGAAGGTCGGCACGCTGTCCATCGCGGATCTCGGCACCGGTCCTCACACAGGTCAGCACTGGGCCGAGGTCGATTTTCTCAACGATATCGAGGTTGCGACTCTGCTCACCGATTCGTGGGTGGCCTGACCGCCCCGTTCGGGAACACCGCGCCCGCTGGCCTGTTTTTCCAGTTTCCCTTCTGGAAAGGACAACGCCGTGCCCACTGCCACAAAATCCCGCGCCAAGCCCAAGACGGGCGCCCGCTCGACCCGCAAGTCCGCCTCGGCCGCCAAGCGGCCGCAGGACGCGATCGCCCTGCTCAAGGCCGACCACAAGGAGGCCAAGGCGATGTTCGAACGGTACGAGAAGACCGAGGGCGATGACGAGAAACAGGCACTCGCCATGCAGATCTGCAAGGCGCTGACCGTGCACGCCCAGATCGAGGAGGAAATCTTCTATCCTGCGGCCTATGAGGCGCTTGATGATGACGACCTGCTTGACGAAGCGGAAGTGGAGCATGCCAGCGCCAAGGATCTGATCGCCCAGATCGAGGCAAGTTCCCCCGCCGAGCCGCTGTTCGATGCCAAAGTCAAGGTACTCGGCGAATACATCAACCACCATGTCGAAGAAGAGGAAGGCGAGATGTTCCCCGAATGCCGCTCAAGCGACATGGACCTCAAGGCGCTCGGCGAACAGCTGCGCGCCCGCAAGGCCGAACTGACCGGCGAATAAGAATCCACCGGTGCGGCGGCGGGCCAGCCCGCGCCGCCGCCCGGCTCCCGGCGCTAGTCCCAGCCGATAATCAGGCGCCCGCTCGCCGGCACGTTGTATTCGATCCGCCCGGAGACCTTGAGCCGCGGCCGTATCCGGTCGCCGCTTGCAGTCTGCACTGTGATCGGCGCCACTTTCTTGCGGCCAGTGCTAAGAACGCAAAGCAGCGCCGTGCAGGTTTCGCCGCCATCAAGCCTGAGGCTCAGCGTTCGCTCACCGGTTCGTTCCCATGCCAGGATGAAGTGGTCGCAGAACAGGCGGAAGGGCGCGCCCTCGAAATCGTGGAACGCGCGCGTCGTGAAAACCCACGCCGCTCCCGCTCCGTAGATTTCCTGCCCGACCTGCCCGGCAGCCTGGCCGTCGACGTAAAGGTCCTCGACGGGCACCGAGAGTGAACGATCCACGTGCCCGTTGCGAAATTCCTTGGCAACCGCCTCGGCAGGCAGCGCGTCGGGATAGAAGAACCACGCCCGGTCGAGGGCGTAGCGGCAATATTCGCTGATCAGCATGCGTGCCGCCGGCTCCAGTTCCGGCCCGCTGTCGCGCAAGTAGCACTCGAAAGCGGCGAAACTGTCGAAGCACTCGTAGATCGCCATGTAGGGCGCGTCGTGCAGGCAGGTCGCACCCAGGAAATTGCGGTAGCTCGCGGCGTGTTCGATCTCCGATTCCCAGATCACCGAATTGTGCAGGAAGCTGGCCAGATAGACGAGGCTTTGCTCGCGGTAGCGTGCCTCGTTGGTGATCCGCCATAACCGCAGGCATGCCGCCGCGCCCCATGCGGTAAGATTGGCCTGATAGTTGAGGTCGAAGCGCATGCCTTCGGCGGCGTCGATGGCGGCGCGGGCCTCATGCAGGAACCGCTCCTCGTCGGTGAGTTCGTAGGCCTGAAGCATGACCCAGGCGTACATGCCGCCCACGTCGGTTTGACCCAGATCGCCGCCCTCGGCCGTCTCGGTGATGACCGAGAAATCGGTGACCTTGTACTGGATCGGCCACCTGTACTTGAAGTGGCGGGCGGCGCAGATCGCGAAGTCGATTGTTTTTCCGAACAGGGCCCGCGCCTGCTCGTTCCCGGAGATGGCCAACCTGCCGAGGTTCATCAAGGGGTGGTAGAGATACCAACTGTCGACCGCGTCGGCGTCCTTGTCCTTGCCGACATTGGGCAGATAGCGGCGCAAGGTCCTGAGCTTCGGATCGTAGAACTTGCCGAGCCCTGCCTCGAACTCAGTCTGAATCGCGATCGGCTCGCCGCGCCAGCGTGCATAGTCGTCCAGCGGCGCGATAAGGGCCATCTGCACCATTGAATCGGGATATTCGCTGTCGGTATAAGGATGTGCATAGCGGTGCCCATAGTGGCGGACGGTCGCTTTGGGCGAAGTGGCCAGATCATCGAGCGTCTTGGCGGCGCGGCCTGCCCAGTCACGGTATTCAACATGCGGCAGGTCGAGTGCGGTATAAGCCGCGCCCAGCATCTGGATGAAGAGGCGCGCCGATTCTCGCTCTCCTCGCTCCGCATGATCGCGGACAATCAGGATGACATCGGAGATGATCACAGGCTTGCCCGCCGGCAATTCGCCGGCCGGAGGTGTGCCTCTCTGCGGCGGGGTTGGCGGCAGATAGCCAAGCTCGGGCCACTCGCCGCCAACCGCACCGTCGGGCTTGGTCTTCGTGGCGCGGAAGAACGGGTTCATCGATGTGAGGTTCTGGAAGTACAGAACGCTGCCGAAAGCCGGCTCATCGAGGTGAAAATAAAGCACCCCGCTATTGAGGCCGCGCTGCGCCGCCTCGACCCTGCCCTGCGCACCAAGCGGATCGTCGCGCTCGTCGAGAGGATAGAGATCGCGTGGCAGAAACGGCAGCAGCAGGCCAACCGACGGCGTGAGTTCAACTGTCGCGCGGAGCCGGTGAAGGTCCAATCCGTCGGTCCTCAGCACGATCACATGGCGTCCGGCGGCGCTCTCCGCGGCAAGCCGCGCCACTTCGCCCGGCCTGCGGCGCATCGAGCGCACACGGTCGAAACCGCCCGGCACGTAGGCCAGCCGCAGCGCCAGCCCGCCCTTGCCCGGCCGCCGGATCACTGCCCACACGCTGT
Organism: Novosphingobium sp.; assembly: GCA_040377095.1. Classification (GTDB taxonomy): domain Bacteria; phylum Pseudomonadota; class Alphaproteobacteria; order Sphingomonadales; family Sphingomonadaceae; genus Novosphingobium. Next base: position 59,921 of record JBEIPK010000006.1, on the reverse strand, counting down.
CGGCGCCTTCGATCACCTCGCAGGCAAGGTCGCCCACAGCAAACGCGGCCGCGGCGCGGCGGGGGCGGCCAGCAAGATCCTTGCATAGTGCGAGGACATAGGGGCTGGCGATCGGTGGGGATTTGGTTGGTGCGGTTCGAGTGGCCATGGGTTCGGCGGGCTCCGGTTCAGGAGACGGTCTGCCATTTAACCCTGCGGCGGCGGGTTAGCTCCCCGCTCAGCCGGCGCCTTGCGCAAAATGCTTCTTGAGCCACATCACGAGTGCAGCGAGATCGCCGCCCTCGAGCGCCACTGCATGGCCGAGATCGGGCACTTTCGGCCAGCCGACATCGACGAACTCCCGCCCGGCGAGTTCGCGCGCGCCGTCGTAGCGCGGGATGACGTGGAAATGGACATGCGGATCGACCATCATCAGCATCAGGTAGTTGAGCCGGTCGTAGCCCACCGCGCGGCGCAGCGCGCTTTCGATTGCGGCCGTGACACTCTTGAGTTCGGCGTGGGCGGAACCGTCAAGATCGCCGAAAGCCGTCGCCACCGATCTGGCGGCAAGCACGAGACTGCCGAGCGTCGGCTGGGCCGGGCGCGCCAGGACCACCCAGTGTTCGAATTCGCGCACGAGCGTGCCGGGGTGGCCGAACTTGCGCATCGTATCGTTGATGATCGTACCGCTCATGTCATGGCTCCGCCAGCCACGAGGTGATGCGCGTCCCGCCCTTCGCCTCGATCATGGCCTGCGCCAGGCGGACGGCGTGGACGGCGCAGGACAGCACCGTCCACCACGCCACCGCGATGAGCCCGATGTCGGGCCGCCCGGCCAGCACCGAGACGAACAGGATCACCATGTTGGGGTTTCGGCGCGCGGTGATCAGCCGGAACCGGCTGTCGAAGCGGCGCCAGACGTGGATGTGGATGCCGCCGTAGAGCCGCATGAACGCGCCCTCGATCAGTCGCTGCACCAGATAGCCGCCCTGGATTGCGCCCTGCACCCACCAGAACGTGGCGGTATCGTAGGCCAGCCCCCAGAAGGCGAGCCCGGTTGCCCAGAACCACCACCAGAAAGGCGGATGGACCAGATCGAGACCGTGATCGAAGATGTTTCCCCACCATGACGAGGTGATGGTGCAGCGCGCCAGCTTGCCGTCAACAGTGTCGAGCACCATGAAACCCAGACCCAGCGTCATGCCCAGGCCGTAGCGGCCTTCCGCGAACATCCATGTCGCGGCGAGACACAGCGCGGCGCCCACGGCCGTCACTATATTGGGCGTGATCCCCGCGCGGGCCGCCAGCCGGGTGAGCACCAGCGCCCATTCGGGCCAGAGGTACTTGGTGAGGATATCAGTCACGCCCTTGTAGGCGCCGAAATAGCTCGCGCGTTCGAGCGCGCGCACGGTGTCGGGCCGCAGCGGCATCAGGAACGGCGTCTCGCGCTTGCGAAGCGCCTTGTTCTCGATCGTCGGGCCGTCTTCATATCGCAGGATATCGAAGTCGGCAGCGGCATCGGGGGCGACGCCTTCCCGCATTGCGCGCGCCAGCCGGTCAGCCTCGTCGCGGCTTCGGGCATGGGCGAGAACGGGCGCGCCGCCCGATGCAAGGACAAGTCCTGGCCGCTCGCCGACATGGCGCAGCCAGCCCGGATCGAAGGCGAAAGCGGCATTGGCGAGCAGGACCGGGCCGTCCGCTGCCTCGCCCTCCGAGCCAGCGAACGAAAACCCCGCTGCGGCCGCGATGCGGCGCACGCGCTCGGCCATGGTCAGGCCCCAGAGCCGTACGGGATTGCTGCCGACGGACGCGACGACGGGCCGGGGCACGGGATCGTGCATGCTGGTTTCGTTCATTGCCGTGGCGTAACCGAGCCCGGCGTGCGAGGCAATTGCGGCGGGCGCGCGCAACGGTTCCGATACGCAATCACCTGTGCGATGCATGTCATCATTCCTCAACAATCGCCTGCCACTCCGCGATTTCCTGATGCTTTTCCTGTGCGGGACACCTAAGTAGGCGTTACCGTGCACGGAACTGTCTACGAATTCGAAGCGCTGCCCGATCTGTTGCAGCCGGTTCCGCTTCCGCGGGAACGGAGGAACGCGCCTGCATTCCGGGGCGAGCCTCTGATCGGGATCATCCGCAATCCGCGCAGCCATCGCAATCGCGGGGTCGCGGCGGAAATGGCGGATTGCCCGAACATCCTGACCGAAACCCCGGCTACGCGCGCCGATCTCGTCGGCTCGCTGGCCGAGTTCGCGCGGCGCGGCATCGATTATCTCGTCGTCGATGGCGGCGACGGCACCATGCGCGACGTGCTGACCTGCGGCGCTGACATCTACGGCGATCACTGGCCTGACCTGATCGTGCTGCCCAAGGGCAAGACAAACGCACTGACCGTCGATCTTGGCTTGCCTCAGGACTGGACTCTGGGCGATGCGCTGGCAGCCGCGCGCCGGGGGCGCACGATTGGACGGCGTCCGCTCCGGGTGCGCGACGCGGCGCGGGACAGCAAGGCCGTGCAAGGGTTCATCCTCGGCGCAGGCGCATTCACGCTGGGCACCGAAGCGGGCCAGGAAGCACACCGGCGCGGTGCGTTCAACAGCATGGCCGTGGCCGTGACAGTGCTGTGGGGCGTCATTCAGGCACTGTTTGGCCGCGCGGGCAATCCGTGGCGGGCCTGCACGCTGATGCGCCTTGTCGATTGTGAAAGCGGCCAGCCCTTGCCGCACAGCGGTCGCGGCGATCCCGACGCGCGTTATCTTGCCATCGCCACGACGTTCGAGCGATTTCCGTTCGGCGCGCGTCCGTTCGGCCGCAATGCCGCGCCGGGTCTTAAGCTCGCCCTGATCGACTGGCCGGTGCGCTGGGTGATGGCCGCGCTGCCCGCGGTCCTGTTCGGCTGGTATACACAGGGCCTTGCACGCAACGGCGCGACGCGGACCAGTGCGCGCGAAGTCGAACTCGACCTGGGCGGGAGCTTCATTCTCGATGGCGAAGCGTTTCCTGCCGGGCGCTATATCCTCTCACAAGGGCCGCAGCTGACTTTTGTGATTCCATGAGGGGCGTGATCCCATGAGCGCTGCGCTCAGGGACCGGGTTGAAGAGGCGCTGGCCGTGCCTGTCGCCCGCGAAGTGGCAAATTTCGCGGGACTGCTCGCGGCAGAGCGGTCTGCTGCCGCGATGCTGTTCTACGGATCGAACCTCAGGACGGGCGTCCTTGATGGCGTGCTCGATTTCTATGCGCTGGTCGATGGTCCCGCCGAGACCGGCCTCTGGCCGCGCGTCAGCTATCACGAATGGACCTGCGAGGGCAGGGTGCTGCGAGCCAAGCTGGCGACGATGTCGCTGGCGACGTTCCATGCGGCGGCGTCGGGCGTGCTGCTCGACACCACGATCTGGGCGCGCTTCTCGCAGCCCTGCGCGCTGGTCTGGCCGGCCGGCGGAGAAAATCCTGCGCGCGCGCGGGTGACGGACGCGGTCTGCGCCGCGATCCGCACGGCGGCGCGGCTGGCGGCCGCGCTCGGCCCGGCGCGGGGCACCCAGGATGACTACTGGCGCGCGCTGTTCCGCGCCACCTATGCCGCCGAGTTCCGGGTCGAAAAGACGGGCCGCGAAGAATCAATTCTCTCGATGAACGCCGCGCATTTCGCCGGGCTTCTGCCGCTGGCGCTGGCCGATGCAGGGCTAGCGTTCGGGACGGAAGGCGCTTGCATCACGCCGCAAATGCCTGACACCGATCGCCGTCAGGTGCTGCGCTGGTGGCGCCGCCGCCGCCGTCTGGGCAAGGCCTACAACCTTGTCCGGCTGGTACGGGCCTCGACCACGTTCGATGGCGCGGCGCGCTATGCCGCCTGGAAGATCGAGCGGCACACCGGGGTCGCGGTTGCCCTGACGCCGTGGCGCGAGCGCCATCCGCTGCTCGCAGCGCCGGGGGTTCTGTGGCGGGTCTGGCGCGGACGGCGGGCGCTTGAGGCCGCCAGGCGAGACTTGCGCGCATGATGCCAGCCGCGCTGGTGCTCGCCGGGTCGCGCGGGACGCCCGATCCGGTCGGGCTGGCGGAGGGCGTCAGCCACAAGGCGCTGGTCGAGGCCGGAGGCAGTCCTCTGCTTGAGCGGGTCGTGACTGCACTGAGGGACGCGGGCGTGACACGAATCGCAGTGAGCGCTGACGATGCGAACGTGATCGCGCTCGCTGCTCGGCTGGGGGCGGAGGTCCTCCCGCCCGCCGCCGGGCCTAGCGCCAGCGTGGCCCATGCCTTTTCGGTCATGGGAACGCCGCTGCTGGTGACAACCTCCGACCACGCGCTGATCGAGGCCGGCTGGATCGCCGACTTCGTTTCGGGCATGCCGGCCGGCGCGGATGTCGCGCTGCTGATGGCGCGGCGCGAAACGGTCGAAGCTGCGCTGCCCGAAAGCCGCCGCACATGGCTGCGCTTTTCGGACGGCGACTGGTCGGGCTGCAACCTGTTCCTGCTGGCAAGCCCGCGCGCCTCCGCCGCGATTAAGACCTGGCAGATGGTGGAGGCCAATCGAAAGCGGCCGTGGCGGATTGCGATGAAGCTCGGCCCGCTGACGCTGCTCGCCTATCTGGCGCGGCGCCTGACGCTGGCCGGGGCGGTGCGAAGACTGGGACGCAGCATCGGCGTGCATGCCGAGATCGTCGCAGCAAATGATGGGCTTGCCGCCGTCGATGTCGACAAGCTGTCCGATCTCGCCGATGTCCGCCGGCTGCTGGGCCAGCGGCAGGGCATTACATGTAGCGCATCCGGATCCGGATCGAGCTGACCGTATTGCCGACCGGTATGGCGGTGCTGCTATGGCTCGGGCGGCCAAGGTTGAAGATGTTGATCGACGGATTGTTCGACATGCCGCCGCCGTCGGAGCGCAAATCGGTCTTGCCGTTGCCGTTGGCATCGTGGCGCACCGCGATGCCATAGCTTCCCGCGGCGGGAAGCGGGACGCAGAAGGTCATCGTGCCGGCACGGGCCGGTTCCTCGATCCGGTTGAGCCAGCGGCCCTTCTGAAGCCAGTCGCCCGCCGTGGCGCGATATGCCTGCACGCGCACGACGCCGGTGGAGCTGCTCACGCCGTTGACGGTCACTAGCACGGCCGGGCCTGACTGGCCCGCGCATTGGCGTACATCGTTGCGCAGCTCCTGCCGGTATTGCGCGATAGCGGGGGCGGCGGTGGCAAGACCGAGCGCGGCCAAGCCTACGCCGGCGAACGCGATACGGCTTCCGGTCTTGCGCCAATCGTTGGTCATGGGTGCTTTCATCATGCCCTCGGTAAAGTTCTGGCTTGCGTTCTATGCATCTTGCGGTGAATGCCCAGTGAACTTTTCCACAAGCTGTCGTTCAGTTCCGTGACAGAGATTTGAGGACCATCCACATAGCGTGTGGAAAACGATGATGCACGCGCTTGCGGCCCCAAGATGTGGTGTCTAAGCGCAAGGTCTGGAGCGAGTTTCCCATGTCCGGTCCACTGATTTCGCCATCGATCCTGTCCGCCGATTTCGCGCGTCTCGGCGAGGAAGTGCGCGCCATCGACGAAGCTGGCGCCGACTGGATCCACGTTGACGTCATGGACGGCCATTTCGTGCCGAACATCACGATCGGCCCGGCTGTCGTCAAGGCGCTGCGGGCACACACCGCCAAGCCGTTCGACGTCCATCTGATGATTTCCCCGGTTGACCTCTACCTTGAGGATTTCGCCAACGCCGGTGCCGACATCATTACCGTCCATCCCGAAGCCGGGCCGCACGTCCACCGCACGGTGCAGGCCATCAAGGCACTGGGCAAGCTGGCGGGCATTTCGCTCAATCCGGCGACGCCGGCCAAGATGCTGGACTACCTGATCGACGATATCGATCTGGTGCTGGTGATGAGCGTCAATCCGGGCTTTGGCGGGCAGAGCTTCATTTCGAGCCAGCTCCGCAAGATCGAGGCAGTGCGCAAGATGATCGACAAGTCGGGCCGCGACATCAGGCTCGAGGTCGATGGCGGCGTCAATGCCGAAACCGCCCGGCTCTGTGTGGAGGCGGGCGCCGACGTGCTGGTCGCGGGCTCGGCCACGTTCCAGGGCGGCCCTTCGCGCTATGCCGCCAATATCACCGCGCTGAAGGGGCTGGGTTGAGGCATGGACAGTGCCGCCTCGCTCACCCTGTCGGGCTCGCACGACGATGATGGCGCAGTAATGGCAGTGCCGCTGGGATCGACGGGAGCAAACGGGATCGAGCCTGAGGGCGGCGTGCTCGACGCCGGTACGCCCGCCGAGCCGGGCGAACTGATAGAACCCGGCCGGGCGCTGGCGCTAGTCGACTTTTCGCCGCCGTCGCTGGGCGCGGGTGAACGCCTGATTCGCCTCGCCTACCGCGTCGGCATTCCGGGGTCGCTGCTCACCTCGCCTATGGGCAAGTCGGCCAGGCCGCGCCTTCTGGCGACAGTGGAGGCTCCCTTGCGGGGAGACCGCGCCGCGGGGACGGCGCTGCGTGCCGGGCACTTCCAGGTCTTTGGTGCCCGCACGGCCTTTGCCCAGGTCGATTTTGCAGGAGCGGCGCGCCTTGCCCCGCCGCTGGAACGCATGGTCCACAGCTTTGACTGGCTGACTGACCTGGGCGCCTGCGGCCCGCGCGAGCAGGTCTCGCCTACGGCAGAGCGGTTGCTGTCGCGTTGGCTCGAGGCCAATCCGAAAATCCCTTCGCGCCCGGGCAAGGGGCCGGGCTGGAGTGTCAGCAATGCAGGCGCGCGGCTGCTCAACTGGCTGGTTCACGCTCCGCTGATCCTGTCGGGCCATGACAAGGCCTTTCGAACCCGCGTGCTGGCCGAGATTGGCGGCACCGCCCGCTGGCTCGACCGGCACGTGCGCAGCGCCGAGACCGTGCTGGGCGAAGTGGCCGGATGGTGCGGCATCGTTGCGGCGGGCCTGTTGTTGCCCGATGGACGCCCGCGCCGGCTATATGGCGAAGCGGGGCTGATTCGCGCGCTGGGCGATCTGGTTGGGGACGACGGCGGCGTGCTGTCGCGCAGTCCTCTCGACCAGGCGGAGGCCATCGCACTTCTCGTTCGCCTGCGCGCCTGCTACGCCGCGACCCGGCGCGATCCGCCAGAGGCGCTGGAAACGATGCTGGCGCTGCTTGTCCCGCCACTCCTCTCGCTGACACACGGCGACGGCTCGCTGGGCAACTGGCAGGGCAGCTGGGCGATGAGCGCGGAATGCATCGCGCGCCTGATCGAAGCGAGCGGCGTGCGCACGCGGCCGCTGCGCGATGTGCGCCAGTGGGGCTATCAGCGCGTCGTCGCACGCAAGAGCGTGCTTCAGTTCGATGCCGCCCCGCCGCCGATGCCGCGCCATGCGCGATTTGGCTGTGCTTCGACCCTGGCGTTCGAGTTTTCGCACGACGGACACCGCCTGATCGTCAATTGCGGCGGCGCGGCAGCAGCGGGCGGGCTGGTTCCGGTCCGGCTCGAACAGGGCCTGCGCGCGACGGCCGCGCATTCCACGCTGAACCTTGATGACGCCAATTCGACCGCAGTGCTGATCCATGGCAAGATCGGACAGGGAGTCTCGGAAGTCGATATCGACCGCCGCACCCTCGATGCCGAGAGCGGCGCCGGAACCCGGCTCGAGGCGAGTCATGACGGCTATGCCCAGCGCTTTGGCCTCGTCCACCGCCGCATCCTGCTGATGCGAGACGATGGCACCGAACTGCGCGGCGAGGACTTGCTGGTGCCCACCGGGCGCAAGGGCAAGCGTGGCAAGGTGAGCTATGCGATCCGCTGGCACCTTGGCCCCGGTGTCGAGGCACGGCTCAGCGAGGACGGGCAGGGCGCAGGGATTGCCTTGCCGGACGGCAGCTACTGGCAGTTCCGCTCGGGCGCAGGTGACATCACTTTGGAAGACAGCATCTGGATCGACGGCGAGGGCCGGCCCATAGCGGTCCAGCAACTGGTCCAGCAGGGACTCGTCTCGCGCGGCGGCGGCAATTTCGCCTGGCTGCTGAAGAAAATGGGATAAGCATACCAATGTCAGATGTGACGATCCGCCGGGCGCTGCTTTCGGTGTCCGACAAGGCCGGCCTGATCGATCTGGGGACGGCGCTGGCGGCACGCGGCGTCGAACTGGTCTCGACAGGCGGCACCGCAAAGGCGCTGCGCGAGGCGGGGCTTGCCGTGCGCGACGTCTCGGACCTGACCGGCTTTCCCGAGATGATGGACGGCCGCGTCAAGACGCTGCACCCGATGGTGCACGGCGGGCTGCTTGCCGTGCGCGACAATCCGGAACATGCCGCCGCGATGGCAGAGCACGCCATCGGCGCGATCGACCTTGTCGTGGTCAATCTCTATCCCTTCCGAGAGACCGTGGCGCGCGGCGCGGGCCGCGAGGACGTGATCGAGAACATCGACATCGGCGGCCCGTCGATGGTCCGCTCGGCGGCCAAGAACCACGCCTTCGTGGCCATCGTCACAAACCCGGCGGATTATCCCGCGCTGCTTGCCGAACTTGACGAGACAGGCGGCGCGACCAGGCTGGATTTCCGCAAAAGGATGGCTGCCCGCGCCTTTGCCGCGACGGCGGCCTACGACGCGGCGATTGCCGGCTGGTTTTCCGCGGCCGATCAGGGTGAGGCGTTTGCACCCCTGCGCACCGCCGCGCACCGTCTGGTGACGACGCTGCGCTATGGCGAGAACCCCCACCAGTCGGCCGCGCTCTATGTATCCGACAGTGCCGAGGCTCCCGGCATCGCGCAGGCGCGCCAAGTGCAGGGCAAGGAGCTGTCGTACAACAACTACAACGATGCCAGTGCAGCGCTGGAACTCGTCGCCGAGTTCGCCGGCGGCAAGCCCGCCGTGGTCATCGTCAAGCACGCCAATCCCTGCGGCGTTGCCCAGCGCGCCGGCCTGCTCGATGCCTGGCGGCAGGCGCTGGCTTGCGATTCGGTCTCCGCCTTCGGCGGCATCGTTGCGGTCAACGTGCCGCTCGACGGGCCGACCGCCGAAGCGATCTGCAAGATCTTTACCGAGGTCGTGATCGCACCCGGCGCAGATGACGCCGCGATAGCCGCGTTCGCCGCCAAGAAGAACCTCCGCCTGCTGCTGGTCGATGCGCTGCCCGATCCGCGCCGCAAGGGGCAGACGATGGCAGTGATCGCGGGCGGGCTGCTGGTGCAGGACCGCGACAGCGGCCACGTCGGCCCCGAGGCGCTCCGCGTGGTCACGAAGCGCGCGCCGAGCGAGCAGGAACTGAGTGACTGCCTGTTTGCCTGGACCGTTGCCCGCCACGTGAAATCGAACGCCATCGTCTATGCCAGGGACGGAGTGACCGCCGGCATCGGCGCGGGCCAGATGAACCGGCGGGATTCTTCGCGGATTGCCGCGGCCAAGGCGATCGAAGCCGCCGAGACGCATGGCTGGGACCAGCCGCTCACCATCGGCAGTGCGGTTGCCTCCGACGCGTTCTTCCCTTTCGCCGACGGGCTGGAGGCGGCTGCCGAAGCGGGCGCCACGGCCGTGATCCAGCCGGGTGGTTCAATTCGCGACGCTGAAGTGATCGCCGCGGCCGACGCGCGAGGCATTGCCATGGTCTTCACCGGGATGCGCCACTTCCGCCACTGACAACCATTCGTCGCGGGCGTCAAACCGTTCACCGCAGCGCCCCCTCTTGCGGGCTGTTCTATTCAGTCGCTGGCAAGCAGGGGCGTGGCTATCTGATGCCGGGGACACGCAATGTCCCTTATACGAACCACGCCGAGGAGCCCCGCGTCGATGCGCCTGCTGAAAACCCAGTTTGCCCGTTACTTCGCATTCGGGTTCGTTGCAGGAATTGCGCTCGTTGCCGCGTCGATGGGCGGGGCAGACATGGGCCGCGACCTGGCACACGGCGTCGTTCCGGTTGCCGAAGCCGCCCCGTTCAAATGATCCCGCAGTCATGAAGCCCAGGCGCGGGGTCATGACCCTCGCCTGTGCGTCATTTGTAGCACTGGCTTCGTGCGCCCCTGCAGGCGCGGCCAGCGAGATCGTCATGGCGCCTGTAGCAGCGCAGCCGGCCGAGGAAACGCCTGGCCTCAAGACGGCCATTTTTGCCGGCGGATGCTTCTGGGGCGTCGAGGCCGTGTTCAGCCATGTGAACGGCGTGACGAGCGCGGTCTCGGGCTATCACGGCGGATCGCGCGCCGATGCGCGCTATGGGCGGATCGGGCGCGGGGACACCGGCCATGCTGAAACCGTGCGCGTCACCTATGATCCCGCCGTCGTGCGTTATGACCAGCTGCTGCGCGTGTTCTTCTCGGTCGTCGCCGATCCCACCCAGCTTGACCGGCAGGGCCCGGACGTCGGTTCCCAGTACCGCACCGCGCTCGTTCCTGTTTCGGGCGAGCAGCGCGCGACGGCGACCGCCTACCTGGCGCAGCTGCGAGGGTCTGGTCTGTGGAAGACGGCGATCGTCACACGGATCGAGCCACTGCGCCGCTTCTACCCCGCCGAGGCCGAGCATCAGGATTTTGCCGCGAACAATGCGCGCCATCCCTACATCTTGCGCTGGGACGCGCCCAAGGTCAGCGGCCTCGCACGGTTGTTTCCCCAGCACTACCGGCGCGGCTTCGTTCCGGGCTGAGTTGCGGCAGACGCGGGCAAGGCCTATGTTTGCACCATGCACCGCCACGAGCACTCCGAACATTCCGGCGACAACCTGATCGCGGCCGCGCGCGCCGCCCTGACCGATGCGGGCGAGCAGTGGACCGGGATGCGCGCCACGGTGTTCGAGGCGCTTGCCGGGCAGGACCGGCCCGCCTCCGCCTATGACATCGCGGAGAGCGTGTCGGCGCTGCGCGGCCGCAGGGTGGCGGCCAACAGCGTTTACCGCATCCTCGACCTATTCGTGCGAACCAATCTCGCCCGCCGGGTCGAGAGTGCCAACGCCTATCTCGCCAATAGCCACCCCGGTTGCCATCACGATTGCATGTTCCTGATCTGCGACCACTGCGGCCGCACGGTTCATTTCGATGACGACACGCTGACCGACGCGCTGGTGGCGGCGGCGCGCGGTGCGGGCTTTGCCGATGTTCACCCCGTGGTCGAAGTGCGCGGCCGCTGTTCCGCCTGTGCCTAGGGCCGCGCGATCGACTTTCGCCGCACGCACTTCATCGACACTGCCGCGCCGATCATGTAAGGCGCATCGATGACGTCCGAAATGACGCGTGAACCGCTTACGCCCCTGCTTGATACGGTTGACACGCCCTCCGACCTGCGCCGCCTCAGGCCCGATCAGTTGCGCCAACTGGCAGACGAGCTGCGTGCTGAGACCATCGCTGCCGTCGGGCAGACGGGCGGGCACCTCGGCTCCGGACTCGGTGTGGTCGAGCTGACGACCGCGATCCACTATGTGTTCAACACGCCCGAAGACCGGCTGATCTGGGACGTCGGCCATCAGGCCTATCCGCACAAGATCCTGACCGGGCGGCGCAGCCGGATGCGCACCTTGCGGGCCGGCGGCGGACTATCGGGCTTCACCAAGCGCAGCGAGAGCGAGTACGATCCCTTCGGCGCGGCGCATTCGTCCACCTCGATCTCCGCGGCGCTGGGCTTTGCGCTGGCTAACAAGCTGTCGGACCGGCCCGGACGCGGCATTGCCGTGATCGGCGACGGCGCCATGAGTGCAGGGATGGCTTATGAAGCCATGAACAATGCGCAGGCGGCGGGCAACCGACTCGTCGTCATCCTCAACGACAACGACATGTCGATTGCCCCGCCGGTGGGCGGACTTTCCGCCTATCTGGCGCGGCTGGTTTCCTCGCGCCCGTTCCTTTCGCTGCGCGAACTGGCGCGCCGCATCTCGCGCAAGCTGCCCGAGCCGCTGCACAAGGCCGCCCACAAGGCTGACGAGTTCGCGCGCGGTATGGCGATGGGCGGCACCCTGTTCGAGGAGCTGGGCTTCTATTATGTCGGCCCGATCGACGGCCATAACCTCGACCAGCTGATCCCGGTGCTGGAAAACGTGCGCGACGCCGATGAAGGGCCGTGCCTCGTCCATGTCGTGACGCAGAAGGGCAAGGGCTATGCCCCGGCCGAGGCTTCGGCGGACAAGTATCACGGCGTCCAGAAGTTTGACGTCATCACCGGCGAGCAGGTCAAAGGCGCGGCCGGGCCGCCCAGCTATACCAATGTCTTCGCGCATGCCCTGATTGCCGAGGCAGAGCGGGACAGCAGGATCATCGCGATCACCGCCGCCATGCCTTCGGGAACCGGGCTCGACAAGTTCGCGGAGAAGTTTCCGGACCGCTCGTTCGATGTCGGCATTGCCGAGCAGCATGCGGTCACGTTCGCCGCCGGCCTTGCCGCGCAGGGGATGCGGCCGTTCTGCGCGATCTATTCGACCTTTCTCCAGCGCGCCTACGATCAGGTCGTGCACGATGTCGCCATCCAGAACTTGCCGGTGCGTTTCGCGATCGACCGGGCGGGGTTGGTCGGCGCGGACGGGGCGACCCATGCGGGGTCATTCGACGTCACTTATCTGGCGACGCTGCCCAACATGGTCGTCATGGCCGCTGCCGACGAGGCAGAGCTGGTCCACATGACGCACACTGCCGCGCTTTATGACGATGGCCCGATCGCCTTCCGCTATCCGCGCGGCAACGGCACCGGCGTTGCGCTTCCCCAAGTGCCCGAGCGCCTGGAAATCGGCAAGGGTCGGATCGTGCGGCAGGGATCGAAAATCGCGCTGCTCTCGCTCGGCACGCGGCTGGCGGAGGCGCTCAAATCCGCCGATGCGCTCGATGCACGCGGGCTTTCGACGACCGTTGCGGACCTGCGCTTTGCCAAGCCGCTCGACGAGGCCCTCATCCGCCGCCTGATGACGACGCACGATGTTGTCGTGACCATCGAGGAAGGCGCCATCGGTGGACTTGGCGCTCATGTCCTGACGCTCGCCAGCGACGAAGGTCTGACCGATGCGGGCCTCAAGATCCGCACCATGCGCCTGCCCGATGTGTTTCAGGACCAGGACAGCCCGGACAAGCAATATGACCAGGCCGGGCTCAACGCCCCGCAGATCGTCGATACGGTCCTGAAGGCGCTGCGCTGGAACGATGCAGGCGGCGCGGCGGAGGCGCGGGCGTGATCAGCCGAGCCACCTGAACGCACCGGCCGGGATGCTGGCCCAGATGTTGTGAAGCCATGTCGCGGCAAGCCAGAAGGCCAGTCCGCCTAGCCATGCGCCTGCACCGATTCGGCCCAGGTTGCCAAGCCGCGGCCAATAGCTCGTCCGCGCTTCCCAGCCTTGCCAGACGCCGCGCAGCAGCGCCTCTTTCTTGCGATCCTGCAAGTGCGCCCCGAGCAGCGCGAGCACGCCCATCGCGCCCGCGGTTATGCCGGTGCGGGCATTGGGCGCGACGATGAGGTGCGCGAGCGCCCAAAGCGCAAAACCCCACATCATCGGATGGCGGGTGACGGCGAACACGCCGTTGGGGGTCGCTGCCGCAACAGCTTCGACTGCGGTATCGGGCAAGGCCGGATTGCCGCGCAACGATCCGACGAGCAGCGTGGCCGCCAGCACGGTCAGAACGCTGGCCGCGATCCACGGCGCGGTGGCGCTCCCGTCCCACGCCTGCGCGCCGCCCGGACCGACCGCGCGGAAAGCGATCACGACCCAGGCGAAGCTGGCCAGCGAGATCAGCGAGTAGAGCCCGAGGAAGCCCTTCTCGCCAGCCATGCGAACCAGCGGCGCGCGAAACGGATGGGACAGCGCGAAATGGCTGCCGACGAAGGCCACGTTCGCCGCGACGAGCGACGCTTCTGCTGATGTCATTTGCTTTCCCCCTGATGCCACAATGGATGCGCCGACCCTAACCGCCTTGTGCTGTCTCCTGCAGGTCCTTCTCCGCCCGGTCATCCAGCGTATCGAGGTGCATCCAGCGCTTCACGAAGGGCGATACCGCCAGCACCACCACCGAAACGCCGATCGTGATCCAGCCGATCTTGTTGTAGATCTGCAAGGTCAGCTCCTTGCTCATCTCGCCGCCCTCGCCGCCGGTCGCCTCGCCAATCTTGCCGGCGACGAAATTGCCGACGGCCGTCATGTAGAACCAAGCACCCATGACGAAGCTGGCGAGGTGGAGCGGCGCGAGGCGCGCCATGGCCGAGAGGCCGACAGGCGATAGGCAAAGCTCGCCCGTGGTGTGGAGCAGGTAGATCAAGAACACGAAGAGGACAGGGGTCATCACTGCGCTGCCCACCGTATTCGCGCCCCACACGAAGACAAGGAAGCCTAAACCCACCTGCGTCAGCGCCAGCCCGAACTTGGCCGGGGCGGAAGGCTCGAGCCCCTTGCGGCCGAGCCACTGCCACAGCGCGGCGAACAGCGGGGCGAACAGCACGATGTAGATGGGGTTGATCGACTGGAAGAGGCTGGTCGGCACCCCGCCCTTGTCGACGAACTTGTCCGTATAGAGGTTGAGGCTCCCGCCCGCCTGCTCAAACAGACCCCAGAAAATGGGGTTGAGCGCGATCAGGAACAGCATCGCGAAGATGCGCTCGCGCGGTTCCTTGGGCAGCTTGAAGGCTTCGTAAAGCGTATAGCCGAGCATGGCGAGGCCGCTGACGATCAGCAGGTTCTGGATGACGTCCTGGAACTGGATCAGCAGCCAGACTGCCGCCACTGCGCCGAGGCCGATTGCATAGAGCGCGTTCTCGTGCGCCTTTGGCAACAGCGCTGGCGGCTCGCCGTGCCCGCGCAGCGCCCGGCGGCCGGCGATGAAAATGATGAGGCCGATGACCATGCCAATCCCGGCCAGGCCGAAGCCGTAGGCCCAGCCGATCGTCTCGCCCAGATAGCCGACGAGGATCGTGCCCAGCGCCGCGCCGACGTTCACTCCCATGTAGAAGATTGTATAGGCCGCGTCGCGCCGGGTATCGGTCATCTTGTAGAGCTGTCCGACGATGACCGAAATGTTGGCCTTGAGGAACCCCGAGCCGACGATGATGAAGGCCAGTGCCGCCCAGAACACGTTGATCGCGGGGTCGGTCTGGTCGCCGCCGCCTTCCACCGCCATCAAGCCGTGCCCGATTGCCAGCAGCACGCCGCCGAAGATCACGGCCTTGCGCTGGCCGAGCCAGCGGTCAGCCAGGATGCCGCCCAGCACCGGCATGATATAAACCAGCGCGCCGTAGGCGCCGTACACGAGGTTGGCCTTGCCGTCGGCAAACAGCCAGTGCTTGGTGAGGTAGAGCACGAGCAGGGCGCGCATGCCGTAGTAGGAAAAGCGCTCCCACATTTCCGCATAGAACAGCACGTAGAGGCCGCGTGGATGGCCGGCGAATTCCTCGCTGCGGCGCGAGGCGATCAACCCGCCAACGACAAGCACCGCAAAGAGTGCAACGGCCGCTATCGCGCCAATCCAGTCGCCCTCGTTCCAGTTGGCGATGTCCTTCATGGCCTCAAAACCTCTCGCCTTGGCGCATGTTCCGGCAGAGCGCCGACGCGAGGCGCAGACTAGCGAGGAAAACCGCTGTGTGAAGGGCCCAGCATGGCCGGAAGCGCGTGAAGCGGCACGCTCTTCAAGGCCTGCAAGCCGCGCTTCAAGCCGGAACGCAGGCCTCAAAGGTAATCCATTGCGCAAACAAGGCTTTCGTGGCAGTTTGTGAAAACGGAGCCCGCTTTTCGAGGCGTGGTTTGTTGCCGCCGGGGGGCGGCGCGGTCTTGGCAAATTGGGGGTGCCTACGTGATCAGATCGGAACTTTTGCTGGCTCTGGCGCGCGAAAATCCCGAATTGCGGGCTGAAGACGTGGAGCGCGCGGTCGATATCTTCTTCGACGAGATCGCCGATCGCCTTGCGGCCGGCGGCCGAGTCGAACTGCGCGGCTTCGGCGCGTTTTCCACCCGCCACCGTGAGGCGCGCAAGGGTCGCAACCCGCGCACCGGCGATTCGGTCCAGGTGCCCGAAAAGCGCGTGCCCTATTTCAAGCCCGGCAAGGAAATGCGCGCCCGCTTAAACACTGACTGACGGCGCTCGGGCGTTTCGTGCATTTGAAATGGCCGCCGGCCCGCCCGGCGGCTCGCTGCGGACGTGGCGGAATGGTAGACGCCGGGGACTTAAAATCCCCTGAGCTTTGCTCGTGCGGGTTCGAGTCCCGCCGTCCGCACCAGCGCCCGCGATGAAGTGTGGGGAACCACCGGCCGACTTGACGCTTCCACCCATCCCGCACGATGCTGGTCGGTCGCAGGAATGCGCCGAACCTGTGTCAGGCGGTTTTCTTGCCGCAGCGACATCCAGGCCAGATACCGATCGCGAACAGGAGCGCGTCCCATGATCCGTCCATTCCTCACCCTTTCCACCCTTGCCGTGCTTGCCGCCTGCGCCACGACCGGTCGCGAGGTATCGCCCATCGCAAGCGCCGCACTCGTCTCCGCCGATGGCGCTTCGCGGGGCGAGGCGACCCTTCGGCGCACCGGTGACGCGCTCATGCTGCGGATCGAAGGGAACGGGCTCGCTGCTGGCCCGCACGGCACGCACCTCCACATGACGGGGCTTTGCGAGGCGCCGGGATTCACCAGCGCGGGCGGTCACCTTAACCCGGGCGGACACCAGCACGGCGCGCTCAATGCCAAGGGCAGCCATCTGGGGGACTTGCCGAACCTTGTTATTGGGGCAGATGGCTCAGGATTGCTCGAGGTCGCGCTACCCGGTCCGGCCGACACGGTGCTCGCACAGATTTTCGATGTCGACGGCGCAGCGGTTGTCATCCACGCCTCTCCGGACGACCAGCAGACCGACCCGAGCGGCAACAGCGGCGGGCGCATTGCCTGCGGCGTGATGACGCGTACGCCCTGAGGTGTGATCGTCAGGCGGCGTAGTCCGTCGAATCGAACAGGCCGGCCTGCGCGAACCCGGCCTTGCGCAGCCGGCAGCTGTCGCACAGTCCGCAGGCGCGGCCGTCCGGCTCCGGATCGTAGCACGACCACGCCATCGCGGGATCGAGCCCGAGGCGGTGCGCCTCGTGCGCGATGTCGGCCTTTGACATATGTTGCAGCGGCGCGTGGATCGTGAAAGCCTCGCCACAGTCGCCTGCCTTGGTCGCCAGTTCTGCCAGCCGGGCAAAGCCATCGATGAATTCGGGCCGGCAATCTGGATAGCCTGAATAATCGAGCGCGTTGACGCCGATGAACAGGTCTCGCGCGCCCAGCGCTTCGGACCAGGCCAGCGTTAGCGACAGGAACACGAGATTGCGCGCCGGGACGTAGGTCACCGGGATGCTTTCGCCCAGACCGTCTTTGGGCACGTCGATGGCATCTGTAAGCGCCGATCCGCCGAACTGCCGCAAGTCGAGCGGAAGCACGATCTGACGCTCGATCCCGAGATGCGCTGCGATGCTGCGGGCGGCTTCGATCTCGCGCCTGTGGCGCTGGTTGTAGTCGATGGTGAGTGCGTGGACACGGTAGCCCGCCTCGATTGCGAGCGCAGCCGTCACCATCGAATCGAGGCCGCCGGAAAGCAGCACGACGGCTATTCGCCCCTCGTCCCCGCGCGCGGGATCAGTGCCAATCTGGTCCATGCCAGGTCGCTAGGCGGTTTGCCCAAGGTTTGGCAACAGTCGCGTGAAAGCGCCGCGCCCTTGCGCTTACTGTAACACTCGTCCAATTGGCGACAATGCCGGCCCGTCCCGTATCTGCACAATCCGCATTGGGGCGCATGTTGGCGAACATGGGCTGGCTGCTGGGCGGCAAGGGCTTCGGGGCGATCTGCTCCATCATTTATCTGGCGATCCTGACCAGGACCCTGGGCCTCAAGGGGTTTGGTCACTTCGCCCTGATTTTCACGACCGCGCAGGCCCTCATCGCGATGGCAGGCTTCCAGACCTGGCGCGTTGTCGTCCGCTACGGCGCGGAACATGTCCATCAGGCGCAGTGGGACAAGTTCGGCCGTCTCGGTGTGCTGGCGGGCGCACTCGATGCGGTGGGCGCGGTGCTTGGCTGCGCGCTCGCCGCCGTCATCTTCTTTGCCTTCGCGCACCTGCTCGATCTGAACCCGGAATATGTCGACCTGGGCTTCGCCTATAGCTGCCTCGCCCTGTTCGCTCTGGTTTCAGCGCCGACCGGCATCGTTCGTGCGCTGGGGCGCTTCGACGTCGCGGTCTATGTCGAAGCGATCGTGCCCACGGGCCGACTGCTTGCCGCGCTGGCGATCTGGTGGACGGGGCCGAGCGTTGGGCGGTTCCTGCTGGCATGGGCGCTGATCGACATCCTCGAGGCGATTGCCTACTGGATCGCGGCGCGGCGGCTGTGCCCGCAGGCCGTCCGGCTCGGCCACCTGCGCGCATGGCGCCAGACGCTTGGCGAAAACCCGGGCGTTGGACGGTTCTTTCTGGTGACTTATCTGTCGGCCACGCTCGACGCGCTGGTCCGTCACGGGCCGCTGCTGGCCGTGGGTGCGCTGGTCGGCACCAAGGCGGCGGGTATCTACCGCCTGGCCAGCCAGCTTGCCCAGTCGATGAGCAAGCTTTCAACCATGCTCACGCGCGCCATTTATCCCGAAATCGCCAAGGCCCGCGTCACCGAGGACCCCGGTGAGTTCCGCAAGCTCGCGCTGCGGACCAGCCTGATTGCGGGCGGATCGGGCGCGGTGATCGTGCTGGTGGCCGTATTGGCTGGCCGGCAGGTGCTGTCGCTGATCGGCGGCTCTGCGTTCGAGGGCGGCGCGGTCGTACTCATTCCGCTTGCCATTGCCGCAAGCTTCGATCTGGCGAGCGTGGCGTTCGAGCCCGTGCTCCATTCGACCGGGCACGCCGGCAAGGCGCTCGCGGCACGTCTGCTTGGCGCGGCGGCACTCGGGCTGGGTATTGCGGCGCTTTATGCAGGCGGGCTGGAAGGCATCGCCTGGTCGGTTGCGGCCGGCTCGTTCGTCGTCTACCTCAGCCTCGCGCTCGCGGTCTTCCATACGCTGTGGAAGGGCGCGCGAGATCATGCGCCGGCTTCCCCGCGACTGATCGACGAAAACCCGCCCACGTCCGTTTGAGCGCCTCTCGACAGGGCGGCGGCAAGGGTTACTATGCCGGCATGCTCCATGGAGATCTGATTGACGATGCAACGGCCCTTGCCGGCGGGCTGACGGCGCTGCGCCGTGCGATCCATGCCGACCCGGAACTTGGCCTTCACACGCCGCGCACCCGCGACAAGGTACGCGCAGCGCTGGCGCACCTGCCGCTGACGTGGCGCGAGGGACCTTCGACCACCGGGCTGGTCGCCGTCCTCAAGGGCGGGGCAGGAGCGGGTCGCAGCGTCCTGCTGCGCGGCGACATGGACGCGCTGCCCATGCCCGAGGAGACCGGGCTCGATTTTGCCTCAGCGGTGCCCGGCACGATGCACGCCTGCGGGCACGACGCGCATGTCGCAATGCTGGCGGGCGCGGCCGAAGTGCTTTGCAGAAACGCCTCGACGCTCAAAGGCGAGGTGCGTTTCATGTTCCAGCCGGGCGAGGAAGGCTGGCACGGCGCGCGCTTCATGCTCGACGATGGACTGCTTGGCGGCGAGGGGCAGGACATGCCGCTGCCGGACGCCGCCTTTGCGCTGCATGTCATGCCCAACGCACCGCACGGCGTTGTCGGCGGCCGGGCCGGGCCGATGCTGGCCAGCGCCGATCAGCTGGCGATTGTCGTCAAGGGGCGGGGCGGCCACGCCTCGATGCCGCACCAGACGCTCGATCCATTGCCGGTTGCCTGCGAGATCGTGTCGGCGATCCAGTCTATGGTGACGCGCAAGTTCACGGTCATGGACCCTGTGGTCGTGACCATCAGCAAGATCGAGGCGGGGAGCGCGCATAACGTCATCGCGGATAGTGCGCGGATGCTCGGCACGATGCGTTCGCTCTCGGCTGGGCACCGCGAGCGGCTGCGCGGCGAGGTGACTCAGCTCGCCTGCGGCATCGCGGCGGCGCACGGACTGGAGGCGGAGGTGTCGATCGAGGAGGGCTTCCCCGTGACCATCAACGATGCACGGGCGGTCGACCTTGGCGAAAAGGTGGCGCAGGGCATGTTCGGCCCGCAAGCCTTCCTGCGCATGGCCGATCCCATCATGGGGGCGGAGGACTTCTCCTATGTCCTTGAAAAAGTGCCCGGCGCGATGTTCTTCCTCGGCTTCGCGCACGAAGGCGCGGATTGGTTGCAGTGCTGCGGGATTCACTCCACCCGCATGATGCTGGACGAGAGCGTGATGCCGCGCGGCGCGGCGCTGCTTGCCGGACTGGCGCGGCACTATCTGGACGAAGGGTTCCCCGCCCGCGCTCAAAGCGTGTGATTGCGTGCGCTTCGCGGCACGCGAGCCTTGTCAGCCGCGTTTCAGGCCATATGTGGTAAGCGATGACAAAGGCGAAAACTCTTTCAGCCGAGTATCTCTCGGGCCGGCTGTTGCTTGCCATGCCCGGCATGGGCGATCCCCGCTTCGACCATGCCGTGATTGCCTTGTGCAAGCACGACAGCAACGGCGCGTTCGGGGTGGGCGTGGGCCAGCTTCGGCCTAAGGTGCGGCTCCACGCGCTGCTCGATGAGCTCAAGATCGATCCGGGCGTGGCGCCCGATTGCCCTGTCCATCACGGCGGGCCGGTCGAGCCGGGGCGCGGTTTCGTTCTGCATTCGGCTGACTGGAACAGCGGGGGCACGGTATCCGTCGCGCCGCTCTGTTCGCTCTCGGCCTCGGTGGAGATCCTGCGCGCCATTGCCGAGGGGCGCGGCCCGAAGCAATGGCTGGTCGCGCTGGGTTATGCCGGCTGGTCGGCAGGGCAGCTGGATGGCGAGATGCGCCGCCACGGCTGGTTCGCGGCTGCGGGGCGCAGCGAAGTGCTGTTCGAGCAGGAAGCTTCGGAACGCTGGCAGGCCTGCTGGCGGGCCGAGGGACTCGATCCCGGTCACCTTGCCAGCACGACCGGGCGCGCCTGAAACCTCAGGGCGCGGTCGATGCGCTTGCGGTCGACGCAGGTAGCGCCGAAGGGACGGCGGCGGGCCGCGATGCACCGCTCCCCGGAATGACAAGCGCATTTGCAGGCAGGCGACGCTCGTCCAGCATCCGCGCCGCTTCGTCGAGTGCCCGTGCCTCGCCCCGCGTCACCCCGCCGGGGCCGGGCGAGTTCTCGCCCTGACCGCAGGCGGCAAGACTGAGCGACATGGCAAGAAGCGCCGCGCCGCGCGCCCGGATTCGGACCTCAGGCATCGATCGTCCGCGTGCCGGGATGGTGCCGGTCAAGGTGGCGCCGGATGATCCGCAGGTTGCGGGTGTTTGAACGGTAGGCAAAGTCGAACAGGTCGCCCACTACCGGTACCGCGCCGAGCAGCGAATCGATCCCGACATGGCCCATCATGCGCGCGAGCTGCCATCTTGACATGCCAAGGTTTCGGCCCTCCCAGACGAGATAGAGCCCCATCGCGCCGGTCACGATGTCGCCCGCGACAGGGACCAGGCCGATGATCGCGTCAAGCCCAACCGGGATGCTGGTGCCGGGCACGGTAAAGCCGCGTTCCAGCAGCGTTTCCAGCGCCTCGACGCGTTGCCGCACCGAACGTGGATCGCGCCCGGCCGGAAAGGCGTTGCGCATGGGGCGGGCGGACCCGGTCTGTGGCACGTTCGGTCTCCCTTGGCGCGGGCAAATCCGCGAAGGCATTATCTGAAGCGCCCATTATCTGGGGCGTAGGGCCATCGGCATCAAGGGATGGATGTTCCACGGATTGGTGGAAAAGCCGGTGACGTGGCCGCGCACCAGCGACCAGCGGATCGGCTGGCCGAAGGGAATGAACACGTTGGCATGGGTCAGTTCGTCCTCGGCCTCGGCCAATAGGGCGCTGCGCTCGACCGGATCGTGCGAGGACCGCGCCGCTGCCATGCGCTCGTCGGCCGCCGGAGTGCACGGCGCGCGGCGCGCCTGGCAGCTCAGCTGGTTGAGGAACCATTCGGCGCGCGGATAACGCGCCACTATGTCGATCAGCCGCAAGTCGGCGCTGGCGTCGTTCGGCGCGCGGTCGAGCCTCACGCCGATCTCCGCAAGGTCGCTGCGCAGCCGCGCCAGCAGAAGGTCAGAGCCAGGCCCGGGCGGCAGCGCCACGCGCAGCCTTGGTTCCCCGCCTCCCGCGCGCCAGCGTTCGACCCGTGCCTTTGCCTGTGCCTTTCGCTCTGCGGGGGACAGTGCGGTCCAGCGCTCTCCGACGAGGCCCGGATCGCCTTCGACGCCCGCCGCGACGATTCGCGTCGCGGGGGACCAGCCGCCAAGCCCGAATGGTGCGATCAGGGCGTCGCGGTCGATCGCCATGGCAAGTGCCTCGCGGTTTTCTGTCTCGGCAAGAAAACCGGTCTCGTGCGCGACCGCCAGCCCGAACAGGCCGGTCACTGGATCGAGCCGGATCGTGCCGCGCGACAGGCCCAGCGCGCTCGCCAGCGGAAAATGCTCGATCCTGCCGCCGAGCAGGACGTCCGATTCGCCTTCGCTGAAGCGCCGTACCGCCTGATCGGCGCGCAGCGCGACAAGGCGGATCGTGCGGGTCTGCTCCTTCCAGTCAGGAATCGCGGGAAGCCCGCGCTGCTGCGGCGAAAGGGGCGTGAGGAGGGCGACGTAGCCTTCGCGCTTCAGCGCCATCGGCCCCGAGCCATTGCCTTTCCATGGCAGGCCAAGTTCGGGCTGTGCCAGAAACTGGAGCAGGATTGGGACGGGTCGTTCCAGCCTGATCTCGATGACGCGGCCGGCCATCGCGCGAATTTCGCCAATGTCCGCAAGGTCGCGCGCGAAAGGCGTGCCTGAGAGCGCGGCAATCGCGCCGAGCAGCGAGGTCCGCGCGCCTTGGCTGGTGATCGCGCTGCCATCGGGCCAGGTGCCGTCGCGCAGCCGGAAAATGTAGCTCAGCCCGTCGTCGGTAACGATCCGGCGGTCGGCGAGCGCGGGGACGACGCGGCCTAGTTCGTCGAAACCGACAAGTCCCTCGACAGTCGCCTGCCGCACCGTCTGCCCGGCAGGGCCGAGCCGGGCGCCGCTCGCGAAGGGCGACTTGGGCTCGCCGATCGCGACGATGTCGAGCTCGGCGTCGCGGCCCGATCCGCAGCCACTGAGGGCGGTGGCCAGCAGCGCCGCGATGACCGGCGCCAATCGTCCCTTTCGACGGAGAAGCGCGCCGCTGCGTTGTTTTCGGATGAGGCTTGGTTCGGCCATGACCGGGGGTCTAGCCGGTTTGCGCCGTTTCGGGAATTGGCGATCAGATCTTGCGCAGTTTCGTGGATGTCGGCGACTGCGGTAGCGGCGGCCGCAGGAAGCGCGGCGTATGCTCGCCCGCCCCTTCGCCAATCTGCGCGCGCGCGACCCGCGGATCGATCTCCTCGCGGAATGCCACGCCGAAGCGATTGTCCTGTATCCAGGCGACCGAGCCCGCGACCCAGCCGATATTGCGAATGTTGATCGAAACTTTCTCGCCGCTGACGACGCGAACAGCGCCTTCACCCATCATGCCCCCTGACGACAGGTTGCGGACCTTGATTCGCTCCTCGCCGGGAACCCCTTCGCGGCGCAGGTCGGCCATGAGGAACAGGCTGTCGCGTCCGATTTGCCTATTGTCGCTCATATCCATGTCGCGCCCGGTTTGCCTTCTCGATCGGTGGTTTACGGATGCCGCCGGTTTGCAGGCAGCCATGCCACGATCCATAGGCGCCATCAGCAAAGAAAGCGTTAACCGGACCCCGCAAGGTCCGGGATTTACGACAGGAAGTTTCGAAATCGGGCAGGTTAATCGTCGCGAGAGACCTTTTCGCGACGCTCATGTGCTTCCTGCGCTTCGACTGTCATGGTCGCGATGGGCCGCGCTATCAGGCGGCCTAGCCCGATCGGTTCGCCGCTGACCTCGCAGTAACCATATTCGCCTTCCTCGATCCGGCGCAGTGCCGAATCGATCTTGGCGATCAACTTGCGCTGCCGGTCGCGGGTGCGCAGTTCGATCCCCCAGTCCGTTTCGCTTGATGCCCGGTCATTGAGATCGGGCTCGCGAATCGGGCCGTCCTGCAATTGCTGGAGCGTTCCAGCGGCGGCTTCGAGGATCGACTTTTTCCAGGCCATAAGCAGCCGACGGAAATAGTCGGCTTGGGGAGGCGACATATAGGGTTCAGCTTCGCCGGGAACGTAATCAGATCCCAGCGACCGCTTGGCTTTGGCCAGCACGTCGATTTCATCGCCCAAAGCGGTAGCCATCCGAATCTCCACGCCAAAAAACCAGACCTTGCCGCCCGATCCTGCACCCCGGAGATTTCCGTAGGCACGCGGCGAACCCGGTGTGCCGCGCCTATAGTTGCGCCCGCGTGAACCGACAAGCGGCAATGGTCGCCAAAAGGCACTTCTTGGCGGACGGGTCGCGCGACGGACCCTGCAAACGAAAAAGTCGCCTCTTCGTTAACCTCTTGTTGACCATGTTCGATCAGCTTGGGCTCAGCGCCAGGCAAGGGGGTCTGGTCCGCTGGGGGTAAAGAGACGATGCAAACCACTGTCCTGAAGGGTTTTGACCGCGCCGATGTCGCGACACTCGAAGCCGACCTGCTTGTCGCCGACTGGCTCGCCGCTGCCGCCGGGGGCGACGTATCGGCCTATTTCGACCTTGGCGTCGCGTTTTCGACCGCAAGCCACGGCATCGCCTGCGACCTGATCGAGGCGCACAAGTGGTTCAACCTCGCTGCCGTCGCCGGCCACGAGGAAGCGCAGCATTGCCGCGCGGACATTGCCGACGAGATGTCGGCGCGCGAAATTGCCGAAGCGCAGCGCCGCGCCCGCGCATGGCTATCCGCCGGACAGCGCGCCGGTCAGCTCAGAGCCGCCTGATTCGTCAGGTTTTCCGGAACGGCATCCGCGTGCCGAGAACGATCTGGTCCTGCGCCACGCCGCGCCTTTCGCGCGACAGGTAATCGGCCACAGCCTCGCGGAAACCTTCATGGACGATATGGTGCGCTGAGACCGTGCGAACCGGTTCATAGCCTCTCGCCAGCTTGTGCCCGCCTTGCGCGCCGGCCTCGACCCGGGACAGGCCGTGTTCGATGGCTGCATCTATCGCCTGATAATAGCACAGCTCGAAATGCAGGAAGGGCTTGTCAACCACGGCCCCCCAATAGCGCCCATAGAGAGCATCGCGCCCGATGAAGTTGAGCGCGCCGGCAATCGGTTTTCCCTCCACGAACGCCATGATCAGCAGAATGCGGTCGGCCATGCGCTCGCCCAGCAACGTGAACGCCTCGCGCGTCAGATAGGGCTGACCCCATTTTCGCGCGCCGGTATCCTGATAGAACTGCCAGAAGGCATCCCAATGCTCCGGCCGGATCGCGTCTCCGGTGAGCCGCCGAATCTCGACACCCTCCTGCGCGGCGGCGCGCTCCTTGCGGATGTCCTTGCGTTTCCGTGACGAGAGCGCCGTAAGGAAATCGTCGAACGCGGCGTAGCCCCGGTTCTCCCAGTGGAACTGGATATCCTCGCGCAGCAGCCAGCCGGCCGCCTCGAACAGCGGCACTTGCGCAGGCTCGATGAAGGTCGCGTGAGCTGAGGACAGGCCGCTGTCCCTGCAAACCTGTTCGGCCGCGCGCAGCAGGGTGGCGGCAAGGGCTGGGTCCTTCGTGAGCAGGCGCGGGCCGGTCGCGGGCGTGAACGGCACCGCGATCTGGAGCTTTGGGTAGTATCGCCCGCCGGCACGGTGCCAGGCATCGGCAAAAGCATGGTCGAACACGTATTCGCCTTGGCTATGGCTTTTTACGTAAGCCGGTGCGGCAGCCGCGAGTTTCCCGCCGATCTCGACCAGCAGCGGGGCGGGCTGCCAGCCGCTGCGGGCACCGACGCTGCCCGATAGTTCCATGATCGACAGGAAATCGTGCGAGACGAACGGGTTGCCGTGATCGGCCAGCGCGTCCCAGTCCGCCTGCGGAACGCCGGCCACGCCCTCGCCGATACCGACTGTTGGGGGGTCGCTGTCAGCCATCGCCGCGCGGCCTCAGCCCAGTCCCGCGCCTTCGGCGATCCACGCGTCGGCATGGGCCTGCGCTCGCTCGCGGTCCTGCGCCGAGCGGATCGTCCAGGCCACCAGCTTCAGGCCCCGCCGACGCTGGTAGGTCGCCAGGGGGCAGGGCATGTCGCGAAGATCGTAGGTCAGGAAATCGGGCCGGGCATGCCAAAGGGAGAGGCGGCGGCGCAGGCGGGCGCCCAGCGTGCGCTCGCTCTCCTCGGTAAAGCTCAGTCCCCGCACCGTCAGTGGGGAATGCACTGCGAACCAGTGTGAGACGCGCGGATCAAAGCTGATCACGGCATGCTCGCCGCGGTAGCCTTCGAGGACGCGGCGAACGGCAAGGCACAGCGCGGCCATGCGGGTGCTGGCGCGGGTCTTGATTTCGATGAGCACGGGAACCCGCCCGCCGATGGTGTCGAGCGCCTGCCGCAGCGTGGGGATCATGCCATCCCCGACGAGCCTGATTCGTCCCAGCTGATCGGCGCTGCGCCAGACCAGCGGCCCGGTTTCGGCCGTCATACGGTCAAGCTCCCAATCGTGGAAGACGATGGCCTGCCCGTCACTCGATCGCTGGACGTCAAGCTCAATCCCCCAACCACTCGCGGCGGCTGCCTCGAACGCGGCGAGCGAATTCTCGGGCACGTGGGGTCCGTGAAGTCCGCGATGCGCATAGACGACCCGGTCGATCCACTCGACCTTCTGCGGGGCGGGAAGCGGGGCCCGCCAGCGGTCAATCGGTCCGAACAGCGGCAATGCAATCCACCTCCACGGCTGCGCCAAGTGGAAGCACCGGCACGCCGACCGCGCTGCGCGCATGGCGTCCTGCGTCTCCGAACAAGGCGGCCATCAGTTCGGAGGCGCCGTTGGCCACCTTGGGCTGATCGGTGAAATCCGGCGCCGAGCTGACGAAGGCGCCCAGCTTGACGATGCGTTCGATGCGCGAAAGCGAACCCAGAGCGGCCCTGAGCTGCGCCAGGATCATCAGTCCGCAGGCTTGCGCTGCCTCTGTGCCGCGTTCCAGGCTGATGGACTCGCCCAGGCGGCCGATGACGAGGTTGCCGCCGACAAAAGGAAGCTGGCCGGAGACATGCGCCAGCCCGCCCGCGACCACCACGGGGACATAGGCCGCAACGGGCGCGGCCGGTTTGGGCAGCATGAGGCCCATCCCGGCCAGAACGGCGTCGATTTCGGCGTCAGTCATCGGTTTTTCCTTCGATCCGGTCGAGCAGCCAGGGCAGCGCCGTGTGCCAGTCGTCGATGCGGGCATGGGCGTGGCCGGCGACGTGCGCGCATTCGATGTGCGATGCCAGCATTGGCTCGGCGCAGAGATGCAACCGCGAGACATGCGGCACCAGCTGCGCGGCAGAGCCATGGTGCTGCGCGATATCATCGATGAACACGGCGCGGCTGGGCGAGAACTCATCGAGGATCGCCTTGATTGCCGGACCCTTCGGTCCTTGGTTGGTGTAGACACGCAGGTTGATGCCGTGATCGGCGAGTTGTCGCGCGCGCGCGTCCTGCCGGTGGTCCTGGAGATTGGTGAGCACCACAACGTCGGCATGCTCGCCAAGCTTCGCCATGGCCTCGACCGCGCCGGGAAAAGGCGACTGGCGGTGCATCTGCGTATCGAAGAATTCGCCCAGCAAGTTCCACATTTCGGGCATCTCGAGCTGCGCTCCGCCCTCCCGCCGGGTCATCGAGCGGGACCAGTCGTGCCCGGGGCCGAGCCTGAACTCGACGCCGTGGGCTTCATCGAGCCACCCACGAAACGGCGTGACCATGTGCAGCAGCACTTCGTCGCAGTCCGTGATGACGAGGGGCCGGTTCATGCCGTCAGCCTCCGTGGAAGGTCGGCCAGCACCGTCGGCGCGACGCCAAGCGCGTCGGATGCTGCCAGCAGATCAGGTTCGTGCGCCAGCAAGAAATCGATTCCCGCACCCATCACGTCCGGCTCGCCAAGTCGGCCGCGCAAATCGTCCGGGGTCAGCCCGGTGAGCGACAGGAACCGCGAGGCACGGTCGTCCTCGGAAAGGATCCAGCCGAGCGCGGACAGGGCCAGTGCCCCGGGATCGACTTCAGGGGATGGAGGATCGCGAAGAATTGTCAGTCTCGTTTCGAAGGCATAGAGCGTGTGAAAGCATGGCGGCAGCGGTCCGAGCCGGTCCGCCGAATGCCAAGATGGGGCGCGACCAGTCGAATGGCAAAGCGAATTCTCGTTGTCGAGGACAACGATCTCAACCGCAAACTGTTCTGCGACGTATTGCAGAGCCAGGGCTATGCCGTGGAGCCAGTCGCCGATGGCTGCGAAGCGCTGGGCAAGGCGCGCGATTTCGTGCCGAATCTCATCATCATGGACATCCAGCTGCCCAATGTTTCGGGGCTTGACCTGATTGAGGCGGCCAAGGCAGACCGGGTGCTGCGCAGCATCCCGGTGCTGGCGGTCACCGCCTATGCCGGCAAGGGCGACGAGGAGCGCATCCGCGACGCGGGCGCCGATTCGTACCTAGCCAAGCCGGTGTCGATCGGCCCCTTCATGACCGCCGTGCGCGCGCTTGTCGAAAGGCCGGCCTGACCAGTGCCGGACCACACCGCTTGACAGCATGGCCCAGCGCCGCTTTTGCGCCGTATTCATCGGCCAGAGGGCCGCACAGCCATCGGCCGGACGGCCGCACAGGAGGAACGCCCACCATGGACCGCGACGCAACTGCGATCAGGATCGCCGCGCTGATTGCCCCCTTCAACAAGAAGGGCGTGGCAATCGACGATGCGACAACCTTTTCGGGCGATCTTGAGTTCGACAGCCTGACGGTGATGGATTTCGTCGCCGCGATCGAGGACGAATTCGACATCATCATCAGCATGAACCAGCAGGCCGAGATCGAGACCTGGGGCCAGCTGATCGACGCTGTCGTCCGGTTGCAGAAGTAATCCGCGGATGACTGACCTGTTTTCCAAGTTCGACCCGCTCATCGAGATGCGGACCAACCTGCTCGCCAGCGGGCAGGAAGACCCGTTCGGGCTGGTCATGGAGCGGGTCCTCTCGCCCACCGTGGCGATGTGCAACGGCCGGGAGACGATTCTGCTGGGTACCTACAACTACATGGGCATGACGTTCGATCCCGACGTGATCGAAGCGGGCAAGCAGGCGCTCGACGATTTCGGTTCGGGCACGACCGGCAGCCGCGTGCTCAACGGCACCTATGCCGGGCACCGCGCCGTTGAGGACGCGCTCAAGGACTTCTACGCCATGGACCATGCCATGGTGTTCTCGACCGGTTATCAGGCCAATCTGGGCATCATCAGCACGGTTGCCGGCAAGGGCGACTACATCGTGCTCGACATCGACAGTCACGCCTCGATCTGGGACGGCTGCAAGCTGGGCGATGCCGAAGTCGTGCCCTTCAAGCACAACGACATCGAGGCCATGGACAAGCGGCTTGGCCGCATTCCTGAAGGCGCGGGCAAGCTGGTGATCCTCGAAGGTGTCTATTCGATGCTGGGAGATATCGCGCCGCTGAAGGAGATGATCGCGGTTGCGAAAAAGCACGGCGCGATGGTGCTCGTCGACGAGGCGCATTCGATGGGCTTCATCGGCCCGAACGGGCGCGGCGTGGCCGAGGACCAGGGTGTGCTCGATCAGGTGGATTTCGTCATCGGCACCTTTTCGAAATCGGTCGGAACGGTTGGCGGCTTTTGCGTATCGAACCACCCGAAGTTCGAGATCCTCCGGCTTGTGTGCCGCCCGTATGTCTTCACGGCCAGCCTGCCGCCCTCGGTCGTCGCCACTGCGGCCACGTCAATCCGCAAGCTGATGCACGGCCAGAACAAGCGCGCGCACTTGTGGGATAACTCCCGCGTGCTGCACAGGGGTCTGAAGGACGCCGGCTTCCAGCTCGGCACCGAAACACCGCAAAGCGCGATTATCTCGGTCATCATGCCCGATCTGGAGCGCGGCGCCGCGATGTGGGAGGCGTTGCTGCACGAGGGGCTCTACGTCAATCTCGCCCGCCCGCCGGCAACGCCCGCGAACATGACCCTGCTGCGATGTTCGCTCTGCGCCGAACATTCGGCCGATCAGGTGCAGACGATCATCGGCATGTTCGGCCGCGCCGGCAAGGCGACCGGGATCATCAACTGACTGCGGTGCTGCATGGCGGGCGCATGGGCCGGGTCCGCATCGCGGTGCTTGCGCTAGTCGTCGCGCTTGCGGGCTATGCTCTGCTCAGGCCCCATCTCGGCGACTGGCTTCGCAAACCGGTGGGTATGACCGAAACTCCGTGCGCCGCCAACCGCGGGCCCGTGACGGGCAGGCCGGCGGATGACTGGGCCGGGTTGTGCCTCTACCGAGAGTCGAACCGGAAGGTCTGGGCACAGGGCAGCCGTCCTCGCATGGTGATGATGGGCGATTCGATCACGGCGCAGTGGCCCGACCTTCCCGATGGCATCGTCAATCGCGGGGTCAGCGGCCAGACCAGCGCGCAGATCCTGCTTCGTTTCAGGCAGGATTCGGTCGAGTTGCGTCCCGTGGCGATCCACATCCTTGCCGGCATCAACGATACGGCGGGGAATGCCGGCCCGATTTCGCCCGATATGTTCATGGCCAATATCCGCAGCATGGTGGATCTTGCACGCGCTTCTGGGATCGAGCCGGTGCTGGGCACCATCCCGCCGGTCAGCGACTATGATTGGAAGCCCGGGCTCGATCCAAAGCAGTGGATCGCCGTCCTCAATCGCCAGTTGACCGACTACGCGCGGGCCGAGGACATCATTGTCGCTGACTACCACGCCGCGATGGCCTTGCCCGGCGGAACGCGCAAAGCGGCCCTCTACAGGGACGGTGTCCACCCCAACATGGCAGGATATGCCGCCTTGCGCGAGGTGCTGGACGAAACCGTCGCGCGGGTCGAAGGCCGGCTGGCCCGGCGCGTGGCGGAACGTTAGACTGGAGCCGCGGCCAGCGTCGCGGCCTTGCAGGCCTCGCTGCCGTCGCCGCTCCCGCCGAGCATGGCGACCAGCACAAACCCGCCGACCACCAGAATCACGAAACCTGCCGTCGCAAGGCCAAGGTAGCGGTCGATGAAATTCTTGATCGGGGCGCCGAAAAGGCGGAACAATACGCCCACGATCATGAAGCTGATGCTGCGGGAGATGATGCTGGCGCCGATAAACGTGACCAGCGGCATGGCGATGAAGCCGGCCGTGATTGTCAGGAGCTTGAAGGGAATCGGCGTCGCTCCCTTGATCATGATGATTTCGGCCCCGTACTCACGCAAATAGCACGCGGCCTGCGGGAAGCTCTCGGTCAGCCCCAAGGCGGCGAGCAGCGCGGTGCCAACCGCTTCGTACAGGAAATAGCCGATCGCATAGCCAAGGAGGCCGCCCGCGACCGAGGCAAGCGTGGCGATTGCGGCGAAGCGGATCGCCTTCTTTGGTTCGGCCAGGCACATGAGTCCGAGCAGCGGGTGCGGCGGAATCGGAAAAAAGCTTGCTTCCATGAACGCGAAGATCGCCAGCCACCATTCGGCATGGGGATGCGCGGCCTTGCCCATGGTCCAGTCGTAAAGGCGGCGCAGCATCTCGGCGTTCCCTCGTCCACTCGGCGCAGGTGCTTAGTCGGCAGCCTGCCGCCCTGCAACAGCGCCGCACCAGATAACCTATTTGGTTATTTATATTGACATCGTTACGCTGATATGGCACAAAACATGAACATCGCGATAAACCGAGTCGCCCTTGGCGACGCTCCGGTTCAGGTTCACATCTAATCAGCAGGATCCTCATGCATGGCGGATGACGCGAAGTCCCGCTCGCGCCCGGACTCGTCCGGAAAACGTGAGCCCCCAGAACGCCGGGGAGAAGATCGCAAGTCCCCCGCGCGCGGACCGGCTTTCAACCAATGGAGCGCAAAGTTCCTCGCAACGCTCGCCTCCACCTCGAACGTCACGGCATCGGCAAAGGCCGCCGGGGTGGCCACGGGCACGGCATACGAGGCACGCCGCCTCAAGCCCGAATTCAACCGTGCCTGGCAACAGGCGCTTTTCGAAGGCTACGAACATCTAGAGATGGAGCTGCTCGGCCGCCTGCGCGCAGGCGAGATCAAGCCGGCCACATCGGCAAAGCGCGGGGTGCGCCAGTTCGACAACGGCGCTGCTCTCCGGCTGCTCTTCGCCCACCGCGAATCGGCGGCAATGACCCGCGCCGTTCGCGACAACGAGGACGCCGATGCCATACTTGCCTCGATCGACGCCAAGCTCGACCGGATGCGCGAACGCGCGCAGCAGGCGGCCGCGCGCAATGCGGCCGCGACTGAAGCGGGCGCCGGGACCAGTGATGACGCGTAACAAGCGGCTCCAGTGGCTGCTCGACCAGCCGCAGGCCCAGCGGCTTGCCCAGCTGCGCCTGCTTAGCGAAGCCGAGAAGGTCGAGATGGCACATCACTGGCGGCTCTGGGCGCGCAACTCGCAGGTAGCACCGCTGGGCGACTGGCGACTATGGCTGATCATGGCGGGACGCGGCTTCGGCAAGACCCGCGCCGGCGCGGAATGGGTGCGCGAAGTGGCGTGTGCTGATCCGGGCGCACGTGTCGCGCTGGTTGGCGCATCGCTGGGCGAGGCACGGGCGGTCATGATCGAGGGCGAAAGCGGCCTCATTGCAACCAGCCCGCCGCGGCGCCGCCCGAAATTCGAACCCTCGCTGCGGCGGCTGACCTGGCCCAACGGCGCGCAGGCGACGCTCTATTCTGCGCTCGAGCCCGAAAGCTTGCGCGGTCCGCAGCACAGTCATGCCTGGTGCGACGAGATTGCCAAGTGGGACAATGCCGGAAATCGTGCTCTCTCCGCGTGGGACAACTTGCTGATGGGGCTGCGTCTGGGCGAGGCACCCCGCGTCCTTGCCACCACGACGCCGCGCGCCGTGGCTCTCATCCAGCGCCTGCTCGCGGACGCCGGGAATGAAGGCGAGGTCGTAGTGACGCGCGGCTCGACAGACGACAATGCGGACAACCTGCCGGCCCGCTTCGTGCGCGCCATGCGGCGGACGTTCGGCAAGTCGGTGCTTGGCCGGCAGGAGTTGGACGGCGAACTGATTGCCGATCTGCCAGGCGCTCTGTGGACGCGCGGCATGATCGAGGCCTGCCGCGAGGCATCGGCATCGTCAGGGCCGGCACGCACGGTGATCGGGGTCGATCCCCCGGCGTCTGCGCAGGGCGACGCTTGCGGCATCGTGGTCTGCGCGCTGGGCGAGGACGGGATTGGCCGCGTGCTGGCCGATGCCTCGGTCACGCGGCCAACGCCCGAGCGTTGGGCGCGTGCCGTCGCGAAGACAGCCCAGGCCTGGGCAGCCGACCGCGTTATCGCGGAGGCCAACCAGGGCGGGTCGATGGTGGAAAGCGTGCTGCGCGCCGCCGATGTCTCGCTCCCCGTTCGGCTTGTGCGCGCCAGCAAAGGCAAGTCGGCCCGCGCCGAACCCGTCGCCGCACTCTACGAGGCGGGGCGGGTGCGCCATTCGGGCATGTTTCCCCAGCTTGAGGACGAGCTATGCGGGCTGATGACCGGCGGCGACTACCAAGGCCCCGGCCGCTCGCCCGACCGCGCCGACGCGCTGGTCTGGGCGATGACAGAGCTGATGCTCAACCGAACTGCCTCACCGCGTGTCTGGGTGGGCGAATAGTACTTCCGCGAATCTCATGAAAGGCCCCTCATGTCCTTCCTTCAGACGATCGCCGCCGCCTTCAAGGGCGAAAGCTCGCGCGTGCCGCTGGCGCGCGGTTTCAATTCTCCGTGGGCCTTTGCCGATGTCGGCTATCCCGGCTCGCGCCCCTCGTTCGACTATGCGAGGGCAGTGCGCCGCGCCTATCTGGAAAACCCGGTCGCACAGCGCGCGGTGCGGCTGGTCGCCGAAGGGATCGGCGGCGCGCCGCTGATGCCGGCGGCTCCCGAGTTGGCGGGACTGGTCCAGGCGACGAGCGCCGGGCAATCATTGCTTGAAACGCTGGCTTCGAACCTGCTGCTGCATGGCAACGGCTATGTCCAGATCATCAAGGACGCGCGGGGCCGCCCGGTAGAGCTCTTCGCGCTCAGGCCCGAGCGCGTCACCATCGCGGCGGGGCCGGACGGCTGGCCAGCTGCATTTGTCTACCGGGTCGGTGAGCGCAGCCTCTCGATCCCGGTGCTGGACGAGGATGCATCGCCCAACGTGATCCACATCCGCCATTTCCACCCGGCGGACGACCATTACGGCGCGGGCTGCCTCGCCGCTGCCGACCAGGCCGTTGCGACGCACAATGTCGCGGCCGAGTGGAACCGCCAGCTGCTGGAGAACGCGGCGCGGCCCTCGGGCGCGCTGGTCTATGACGCAGGCGACAGCAATTCGCTGACGCCAGAGCAGTTCGAACGTCTCAAGGCCGAGCTGACCAGCGCTTTTGCCGGGCATGGCAACGCCGGGCGGCCGATGCTGCTCGAAGGCGGGCTCAAGTGGCAGTCGATGAGCATGACGCCCGCCGACATGGACTTTGCCGAGCTCAAGGCCGCGGCGGCGCGCGACATCGCGTTGGCCTTCGGCGTGCCGCCGATGCTGCTCGGACTGCCGGGCGACGCGACATACTCCAATTATCGCGAGGCCAATCGAGCGCTGTGGCGGCTGACCCTGTTGCCACTCGCGGCAAAGGTGCTGGCGGCGCTGGGCGAGGGGCTTTCGGTCTGGTTTCCGGGCGCCTCGCTCGCCATCGATCTCGACGGCGTGCCCGCGCTTGCCGAAGACCGCGAACGGCTCTGGGCGCAGGTCAGCGCCGCCGATTTTCTGTCCGACGCCGAAAAGCGCAGCCTCCTCGGCCTACCTGACGTGCCCGTGGCATAGGAGGAACATTTCATGAACAGAGAAGATGTCATTGCCCGCCTGATGGCGCAGGCCGAAGACGAGGGCGCCGATTTCGTGACGCTGCGCGCCATCGTCGAGGAAGCGGGCGATCTGGGCGCGCAGCGCGTGCTCTACCGCATGGGTCTCGACGACGACAATGCGCCCGCCGATCTGATCGAGCTGCGTCAGCTGCTGCGTGCCTGGCGCGATGCCAAGGCCAGTGCCTGGCAGGCCGTGGTGAACTGGGTGGTGCGCGGCGTGCTTGCGCTGCTCCTTGCCGGGATTGCCTGGCGCATGGGCGCGGCGGAGCTGCTGCGTTGAGTGCGCCCCTTGAGCAGGGCCTGCGCATCGCGGGCTATGCCGCGCTGTTCGGCCGCCGCGACGGCGGCGGCGACGTGATCCGAAAGGGCGCTTTCGCCCGGACGCTGGCGGCGCGGCGCGATCCGCTTCCGCTCTACTGGCAGCACAGGAGCGACCTGCGCGTCGGCTGGGTCACCATGGTGGCCGAAGACCAGCGCGGGTTGCGCGTCATCGCCGCCATCGACAATCCCCAAGGCAGAGCGGCGCAATCCGTGCGCCGCGGCGAGGTGAGCGGCCTCAGCTTCGGCTACCGTGCCATCGACAGCGAGCGGACCCCTGAGGGGCGCGAACTCCTCGATGTCGAACTGTTCGAGGTCAGCCTCGTCACCCACCCGATGCAGTTCGGTGCGCGGGTCCACCTGATCGCCCAGGACGCCTGATTTTCCGATCCATCCAACCTCTTCCCCCCGGCCGCCTGATGGGGCGGTCTTCTATGTCGAAAGGTGAATGCCCCATGGAAATGACCACACCGCCAATCCCGGCACCGGTCGAGGCGCTGGATGCCTCGTTTGACCTCGTCTCCCGGCAGGACGCAACCGAACATGCTGTTGACGCGCTGCGCGGCGACGTCAATGAAGTGAAGAGCCGGCTTGACCGTGTCAGCCGCGCGGCAGCCCGTCCCGTACTCGATGGCGGAATCGCCGTCAGCGCCGGGGTCAAGGGCTTCGTCGATGGCTATCTGCGCCGTGGCCGCGAAAGCGAGGTCAAGTCGGTCTCGGGCGCGGTGCTCGCCGATGGCGGCTATGCCGTTCCGCGCGAAATCGACGCGATGATCGCCGCGCGCCTGAAAAAGCTCAGCCCGATTCGCGCCATCGCACAAGTCGTGCAGACGGGCAGCGCCGGCTACCGCAAGCTCATCACCACCAGCGGCACCGCTTCGGGCTGGGTCAGCGAGACGGCCGGCCGTCCCGAGACCGCTTCGCCCGCCTTCGCTGAAATCGCGCCCCCTTCGGGCGAGCTCTATGCCAATCCGGCGGCGAGCCAGGCCATGCTCGACGATGCGGGCTTCGATCTGGAGACCTGGCTGGCAAACGAGATCGCGGCCGAGTTCGCACGGGCCGAAGGCGCTGCCTTTGTTTCAGGCACTGGCACCAACCAGCCCAGGGGCTTCCTTGGCGCGTCGACGAGCGCTCTGGCCGATGCCACCCGTGCGTTCGGCACGCTCCAGTTCCTCGCCAGCGGCGATGCGGCCACGTTCGGCACCTCGCCTGAAATGAAGCTCATTGATCTCGTCCATGCACTCAAGCCTGGCCACCGCCAGGGCGCGAGCTTCGTGATGAACTCGGCAACGCTAGCCCAGGTCCGCAAGTTCAAGGCGGCCGACGGCTCGTTCCTGTGGCAGCCGGGCCTGACCGAAGGCCAGCCGGCCCGCCTGCTCGGCTATCCCGTCGTCGAGGCGGAAGACATGCCGGACGTTGCCGCCAATGCCTTCCCGATCGCGTTCGGCAACTTCCGCAACGGCTACCTCATTGCCGAGCGCAGCGCGACTTCGATCCTGCGCGATCCCTTCACCAACAAGCCGTTTGTCCACTTCTACGCAACGAAGCGGGTCGGCGGCCAGGTGCTCGACAGCGATGCGATCAAGCTCTTGAAGATTTCGACCTGATAGCGAGGCCGGCTCCCTGCGCGGACGGCGTCCCCCTCGCCGTCCGCACCGCCCGCGCCGTTCACCCGGCGCGGGCACCCGGCTCCCGGCTTTGCGGGGGCAATCTTTCCCGACGAAACAGCAACGGAGACTGCCATGACGCGGGCTATCGTCACACCGGCCGTGCTTGCGCCGGCGGCTCTCGCCGACCTCAAGCAATGGCTTGGCATCACCACGACGCGCGACGACGTGCCGCTTACGGCGCTCCTGCGATCGGCCATCGACATCTGCGAGGCCTTTACCGGCATGATGCCGATTTCCAGCACATGTGAGGAAATCCTGCCCGCCACTGGCGGCTGGCAAGTGCTGACCGTCCGGCCGGTCACGTCGATCACGGACGTGTTCGCGGTCGCGGCCGACAATACCCGAACCACACTTGCCGCCGCGGCCTATGCCGTCGAGCTCGACGCCGACGGATCGGGGCGGATCAACATGTTCAATGCCGGTACGGCAGGCCGGATCGCGGTGCGCTTCACCGCCGGCCTTGCCGCAACCTGGGACGTGCTGCCCGACGCCCTGCGGCAGGGCGTCGTCCGGCTTGCCGCGCACCAGCACCGCGAGCGCGAGGGCAGCGGCGCAGCCCCCGTTCCGCCAGCATCTGTCGCGGCGCTGTGGCGTCCGTGGCGGCGGGTGCGTCTCGCATGATTACTGCCGCTGCCGATCTCGACCGGCTCATGGCCACACTTGCGGCACGAGCGCGGCAACTCGCCGAGGCCCGGCTGACGGATCGCCGGATGGCAAAACGCGGCGATCCGCGCCGCTGGCGCACCGCATCGCTACTTTGGCCTTTGTTCGCGAAAGGATAACCCATGGAGATTCCGCTTCGTGCCGCGCTCGTCGCCTGGCTGGCCAGCGATCCCGCTCTCGCCCCCGAATTGAACGGCGTCTTCGAGGAAGCGCCCTCGCGCACCAGCCTGCCTTGGCTGGCGATTGCCGCAAGTGCCAGCACCGACTGGAGCACCAAGACGGAAGCAGGGCGCGAAGTGCGCATCGCGTTCGAGCTTCACTGCCGGGGCGACACACCCGACGCTGCGGCCCTTGTCATCGCCGCGATCGAACAGCGCATTGCCGCGCTGCCCCGGCAGCAGACCGGCTTTTTCGTCGTGACGATCCAGTTCCTGCGCGCCCGCGCCGAACAGCGCGGCGAAAGCAACCGCGCCATCCTGCTCGAGTACCGCTTCCGCCTGATGGCGGACTGATCCCTCCTTCTCAAAGGATACCGACATGACAGCACAGAAAGGCGCAGCCTTCCTGCTCAAGATTTCGGACGGCGCGACGCCGGCCGTCTACCAGACCGTCGCGGGCCTGCGCACCACCCAAATGGCGATTGTCGGCGACACCGTCGTCATCACCAGCAAGGAGAGCGGGGGCTGGCGTGAGCTTCTTTCGGGCGCGGGCGTGCGCTCGGTCTCGGTCAGCGCGGCGGGCATTTTCCTCGGCAGCGCGGCCGAAGCCCAGGTCCGGACCAACGCCATGGCCGGGACGCTCGACGATTACGAGCTGAGCTTCGAGGACGGCGCCAAGCTGCGCGGCAGGTTCCTCATCCAGCGACTGGAATATGCCGGCGATTTCAACGGAGAGCGTAACTACACCATGCAGCTGGAAAGCTCTGGCGTGGTGGCGCCGGCATGAGCGGGGAGCATGGCAATGGCATGGATCAACTGGCTCCGCAGCACCGTCGCGGCCCTGAGAATGCGCTGCGCGGTGAGGTTTCGCTCATGGTCGGCGGAACTGCGCTCCTGCTCCGCCCGAGTTTCACTGCGCTTGTCGCGGCTGAGGACGAGCTTGGCCCGCTCCTTGCGCTGGTAGAGCGGGCCGGCGCGGGGCAGCTGCGCCTGTCGGAAGTCGCCGCGCTGTTCTGGCACTGCCTTGCGACGCGCGGCGGCCTTAGCCGCGAGGCGGTGGGCGAAGCCGTTGTCTCGCAGGGCCTTGCCGCCTGCGCGGTGCCTCTGCGGACGTTGCTGGCCCAGATCCTCCAGGGCGCGGGGTGAGCGGGAAAGCCGCTGACGCCAGCTTCGGCAAATACGCGCTGCAATGGGCCGGGGTTTCGGCACGCATGCTTGGCTGGCGGCCGGACGACTTCTGGCGGGCAACCCCGGCCGAACTCGTCACCGCGCTGTCCAGCCCGGATGCGGGCACGGCGCCGCCGAACCGCTCGGAAATCACTCGGATGATGGAACGTGACAATGAACGATCCAGTTGACGGCCTGCTGATCGATATCAGGGCCAGCACGCAGGGCTTTGCCCAGGATATCCAGACAATGCGCGGCGCGTTCGACACGACCATCGTCGATGGTTTTTCGAGGGCCGGCAACGTGCTCGAACGCAGTCTGATCAGCGCGGTCCGGCGCGGCAGCCTGAGCTTTGCGGATTTGCGGCGGACCGCCCTGACCGTGATCGACGACATTGCCGCACAGGCCATGCGCAGCCTGTTCTCCGGCCAGAATGGCGGTGGCCTGCTGGGGGGGCTGTTCGGCGGCGGCGCGACTGCGGGCGGCGGCCTGATTGGCACTTTGGCAGGGGCAGGGTCGAGCCTGATCGGCGGGCTCCTCGGCCTGCCCGGCCGGGCGACCGGCGGGCCCGTCTCGCCCGGGCGCGGCTATCTCGTGGGCGAGCGCGGGCCCGAAGTCTTCGTGCCCACATCGGCCGGCGCGGTGCGCACGCTGGGCGAAGGGCGGGGAGCGCGCGACGTGCGCGTCTCGATCAACGTCGTGACGCCGCCGGGGTCGAGCGGGGCTCAGGCGCTGCAACGTTCGAGCAGGCAAGTCGCAAGCGCCGTGCGCCGCGCGCTTGCGGCCGGCTGAGAAGGGACCTGACATGGCATTCTGGTTGGCAAGCAAGCGCGAGGGGCAGCACTCCGACTGGGTACAGCGGTTCGATCCCCGATTCTGGACGGTCAACTTTCCGCGCCCGATGACAGCGTCGGTCATCACCACGGCGCACGACGCGCTGCGTGTCGATGCCGTCTTCCTGCGCAAGGCCGACCTTGCCGGCCTGATCTGGGAGAGCGCGGACCGGTTCGATCATCCGCTGCTCTCCTATCGCATGGACCGTGATTATTCGCGCACGACGCTGTCCTTCTACTGGCGGTCTTCCGGGATCATCCCGCTCGATGCGGTAAACGGACCGACGCTGACGATCGAGGGCCGTGACGAGGATGGCGAACCCCGCACGTGGTACGTCAGGCTGTGGAACTACGCCGTCGGCACGCCCGAGGCCGCGCAGATTACCTTGCCTTTTTCGGAACTCGCTGGCGGCTTCCTCCATCCTGAGGAGGCCGACCCCGTCTGGCCCGGCGACATCGACCGCCTGTTCATTTCGATGGTGGCCCCCGATTTTGACATTGCCGCCACGACCGAGGCGCTCGAATTCACGCAGGACGGTTCTATCGAGCTGACCGCGATCAAATGCACCGGCGATCGCGCAATGCTGGAAATCGGAGACGTGGTCGTCCCACCGCATGGCCTTGCCGTCGCGACGGCGTTCGATGATCTCGGGACGCAGACCCCGGCACGGGTTCTTCGAAACCTGCGCCAGCTCGGCTACCGGGGGTCGGTCGTCCACTACGTGGGCATGAGCCACTATTTCCAGCTGACGGCGCAAGTCGCTGCCGTGCCGGAAGGCGATCCGATCCCGGCGCCGACTTACGAGATCGTGGCTGGCGGCGTCCCGCTCTGCACGCCCGCGATCCGCTGGCACGAAGCTTTCTTCGCCGATTGCGTGCGACTGGGCTTCTCGCCGATTGCGTCGCTGTCATACGAAATCCTGGCCCAGCACTGCCCCGCCGAATGGCAGCAGCGCACCTGGGACGGCGAGGCCTCGCGCACTGGATGGGACCCGCCCTCGGCGCTGCTTTCACCCGCGAACGAGGAAGCGATGAACTGGCTACGTGCCGCCGCACAGGCGTTCGTCGGGGTCATGCGCGATGCAAACGCGCCCGTCCGCTTCCAGATCGGCGAGCCGTGGTGGTGGACGACGCTCGACGGACGCATCTGCCTTTACGATGCCGCGATGCAAGCGCTGGCTGGCACCGTCATGGTGCCGATCACCGATATGCGCGCGGCGATGACCCCGGCGCAGCTTGCCTTCCTTGACTTCGCGGGCACCGTTCTCGCACAGTCGACGGCATCGATCGCGTCGGCCGTGCGCACAGCGGCCGGGCCCACCGGCGCGGAGCTGCTGTTGCTCGTGTTCCCGCCCACGCTGCTCGATCCCGAGACGCCTGAGGCGCGGCGCGCCAACTTGCCGACGGGATGGGCTTCGCCCGCGTTCGACCGGTTGCAGGTTGAGGATTACGACTGGCTGACCGATGGCGACGATGCCCACCGCCGCGCCGCTTACGCCGTGATCGACCAGCGGCTCGGCTATCCCGCCGCCCAGCAGGACTACTTCGCCGGCTTCGTGCTCCTGGCGGATGACGCGGAGCTGTGGCGGCGCATCGATGCCGGCATCGATGAGGCGCTGGAACGCGATCCGCACGAAATCTTCGTTTGGGCGCTGCCCCAAGTCTGCCGCGACGGATACGTCCGGCTGCCAGCCACGCAGGAAACCGACGACATGCAGGCTTTCGACGATGTCCGCTATCCGCTCGCGCTCGGACGCGATGCGACGATCATCCCCGAGTTCTCGACCACCGTCTCGGTGACGGCCTCGGGCTATGAGCGGCGCAACAGCCTGTGGGCCAATGCGCGGCTGCGCTTCGATGTGGGACCGGGCATCCGGTCCGAAGAAGAGCTTGGCGTGCTCATCGAATTTTTCAGGGCGCGGCGCGGTGCCGCACGCGGTTTCCGGATGCGCGACCCTTCGGACTACAGCTCGAAGGACATGACCGGCACGCCCGGCCATTCCGATCAGCTGCTTGGCGTGGGCAACGGCTCGCAATCAAGCTTCCCGCTGATCAAGCGCTACGGCAGCGGCGATGCCATCCAGATCAGGCGCATCACGCGTCCGCTGGCCGAAACCCTGCTGGTGAGCGTCGGCGGTTTCGTGCGCACCAGTGGCTTCACGCTTGGCGAGGACGGCGTGCTCTCGTTCTTCACGCCGCCCACGGCAGGCCAGCAGGTGCGGGCAGGCTTCCTGTTTGACGTGCCGGTGCGCTTTGCAGAAGACAGGCTGGAAATATCTGGCGCGGCATTCGCCGCCGGCGAGGCGCCGAGCGTGCCCGTCATCGAGATCCGGGAGGCATCATGAGCCGGGTCTGGTTTCGCGAGGACCTGGAAACGGTCGCGACCTTCTGGCGCGTTTCTCGCCAGGACGGCGTGACGCTGGGCTTCACCACGCACGACTATGACCTGTGGTTCGACGGTGTGCTGCACAGTGCGACGCCCGGCATGGTGCCATCCGCGATCCGGCGCTCGGCGACTTTCGATGCCGACAGCGCCGAAGTGGAAGGCGCGCTCAGCCACGAGGCGATCACAAGGGCCGACCTGGCGGCCGGGCGGTTCGACGGGGCGCAAGTCCGGATCGGGCTGGTGGATTGGGAAAGCGGCGACCGCAAGATCCTTTACAGCGGGGCCATCGGCGCGATGACCGAAGAAGACGGGCGGTTTACGGCAGAGCTCGCATCACGCAAGGCCGAGCTGCTGATCGATCCCATTCCGCGCACGACGCCAACCTGCCGGGCGCGGTTCTGTGCGGAAGGCTGCCGGCTCAACCCAGCGCCTTACACGCACGACGCCGTGCTGGTCTCGCGCAACTTGACGACCAATGCCGTGACGTTTTCGGTCGGCGTCGCGGCGGCGCTTCTGGTCGGCGGGGAGGTCCGCTGGCTCGATGGTCCGCATGCCGGAACGATGATGAACATCGTCGATACCGGGACGGGCGGACTGATCCTCGACTGGCCGCTCGAGCCTTCGCTCGCGCCCGGCATGCGGGCTATCGTAAGGCAGGGCTGCGACCACACAATAGAGACATGCAGTACCCGGTTCGACAATGCCGTCAATTTCCAGGGCGAGCCGTTCCTGCCGGGCAACGACCTCATCACCCGCTATCCGACGCCGCCGCAATGAGAGCGCCCGACTCCCGCGCGGTGCGTCTTGCAGATGCGGCGCATCGCCTCGCCGGATCGCCGTTCCGGCTGCACGGGCGTGATCCGGCGACAGGGCTCGATTGCATCGGCGTACTGGCGGCGTCCCTCACGGATGCCGGAATGCCCGCGCCCTTGCCGACCGGCTACAGCTTGCGCAGCCGCAGCATTGCGGGGCTTGAAACGATCGCAGTGCAGTGCGGCTTCGGCCCGGCCACGGACACCGTCGAGGCCGGGGATGTCTTCCTCGCGCGGCCCAATGCCTGCCAGTTCCATTTGCTCGTCGCGCTGGGACAGGACCTGTTCGTGCACGCGCACGCCGGGATTGGCCGGGTCATCCTGTCAGCTTGGCCAAAGGACTGGCGTATTGCCGGCCACTTCCGCCTCATTCAACCGGAATAGGACTTCTCATGGCCACTATCGTGTTTTCCGCCATCGGCACGCTGGTTGGTGGCCCGCTGGGAGGGGCCATCGGGGCGCTGATCGGCCGGCAGGTTGATGCGGCCATCATCGGCTCGCCTCGCCAGGAAGGGCCTCGCCTCAAGGAACTGGCCACAACCTCGTCGAGCTATGGTGCAGCGATGCCGCGGCATTTCGGTCGGATGCGCGTGGCAGGCTCGGTGATCTGGGCGACCGACCTTGTCGAGCATACCGACACGCAAGGCGGCGGGAAGAACAAGCCCAAGGTCACCACCTACAGCTATACCGCGTCGTTCGCGGTCGCCCTGTCGAGCCGACCGATCCTCGATGTCGGCCGCATCTGGGCGGATGGCAACCTGCTGCGCGGCGCTGCGGGCGATCTCAAGGCCGGCGGGCAGATGCGCATTTACAATGGTTACGGTGATCAGGCGGTCGATCCGCTCATCGCCCAGCTTGAAGGCGAAGCGCTCTGCCCGGCCTTCCGCGGCCTTGCCTATGTGGTCTTCGAGGATCTCGAACTTGGCGATTTCTTCAACCGCATCCCGGCGCTAACCTTCGAAGTCATCGCCGATGACGGAAGCTTGACGCTCTCTGATCTGTTCAACGGCGTTGTCGACGATGTCGATGCCGTGCTGCCGCTCACGGGGATCGAGGGCTATTCCTGCGAGGGTCCGCTCGTCGATACGCTTCAGACCTTCGAGTCGGTCTTCCCGATGGA
This sequence comes from Novosphingobium sp., assembly GCA_040377095.1. Taxonomy (GTDB): domain Bacteria; phylum Pseudomonadota; class Alphaproteobacteria; order Sphingomonadales; family Sphingomonadaceae; genus Novosphingobium. The sequence goes on along the minus strand of JBEIPK010000006.1, from coordinate 15,943 downwards.
TTGCGATGCCGGCGGCGAAACAATTGTTATCGCGCGCGAGCGGCTCCAGCCGGGCGTGGTCGCCCTTCCTGAGGCGGCAGCCTCTGTTGACGACGCCGATTTCGGCAAGGGTGCGGGCTATGCGCGGCGGCGCTCACCGCCTGCGACCCGGCCGCCGAGTCAGCTGCGCTATTACGACATCGACCGCGACTATCAGCCCGGTCTGCAGCGTGCCGGAGGGCGGGCCGGAAACGGTCAGCCAACCACGATCGAATTGCCGGCTGCGATATCGGCGCATAATGCCCGCGCCCTTTCGATCGGCGCGCTGCGCCGGGCGGACTGGGACCGCGACCGGATTGCCTGGCGCACGACCGAACTCGATCCTGACGTCATGCCCGGCGCGGTGGTTTCGTTGCCAAACATTTCGGGCCAGTGGAAAGTCTCGGACTGGGAATGGCGCGAGCGCGGCATTGAATTGTCGCTCTCGCGGATCATCCCAACCGGAGCCAGCGCCTTGCCGACGTCGCCCACCGACCCCGGCCGGTCGAACAACGCAAGCGATGATCCTGCCGCGCCCACCAGCCTGGTCGCGTTCGAGTTGCCTTGGGATGGAAACGGCAGCGGAGATTCCGCGTCTGTCTTTGCGGCGCTGTCCTCGCCGGTGGCCAGCTGGAGCGGGGCGGCATTGTTTGTCGATCATGGTGACGGCGCACTTCAGTCGCTTGGACCGGGCGGCCGGGCGCGCAGCCTCATCGGCACGTGCACGAGCGTGCTGCCGGCCGGCAACCCGCTGTTCGTCGACAGCCAGTCCACGCTAGTGGTGACGCTTATCGATGCCTCGATGACGCTAGATGATGCAACCGGCCGCCAGCTCTGGCAGGGCGCGAACCGCGCGCTGGTCGGTTCCGAGATCATCCAGTTCGCGAAGGCAACGCCGCTTGGCGCCGGCCAGTGGGAGCTGGGCTTGCTACGTCGCGGGCGTGGCGGAACCGAGTCCGCAGTCAGCGGACACGTCGCGGGCGAGAATTTCGTCCTGCTTGATGCCCGGCCCGTCGCATTGGATCCGGCGCGCGTCGGGATGGGGCCGGCGGCAACCATTCTCGCGCTCGGACGCGGTGACGACGATCTCGTCAGCAGCGTGATCAGCCTGCGCGGGATAACCCAGCGGCCGCTCTCGCCGGTCCATCCGGTCGCCGACTGGCTTCCCTCGGGCGGGCTGGTCCTGTGCTGGACTCGCCGCGCGCGGGGAGCCTGGTTCTGGCTGGATGGCGTGGATTCGCCGCTGCACGAGCAGACCGAGCAATACCAGGTCCGCTTTGGAACCTCTGCCGCGCCGCTCGCCAGCTGGACTGTCGTCGAGCCTCGACTGGAACTGACGCCCGCCGACATCGCACAGCTGACCGCGCTTTCACCCACGGGTCTCTTCGAGGTCCGGCAGCTTGGCAGCTATGCCTTGTCGGATCCGCTCATCCTCGCTTCGCTGCCTCTGTGAATGGATAGACTATCATGACCGATCCTGTTGTTTTCGATGATGTTTCGCCGCGCTTTTCGCTTCCCTTCCTGTTCATGGGACAAGCGCAGAAAGAGCTCTCGGTCAACCAAGCGCATGCCCTGATCGATGCCTTGCTGCATGCCGCGGTAGAGGATGTTGCAACGACGATCCCCGCAACTCCCGCAGACGGGCAATCGTGGCTGATCGGAACACCAGCGCCCGCCGGTTGGGCTGGCAAGGAAGGCGTTCTGGCATGCCGGCAAGGGGGCAACTGGCTCTACGTGGAACCGCGCGACGGCATGAAATTGCTCAATCGCGCGACCGGTCAGCACATTCATTACGACGGAGCCTGGCAGATTGCTGGCATACCGTCGGAACCTATTGGCGGAACAACAGTTGATACCGAAGCCAGAGCCGCGCTCCTAGCCTTGTTCGGGGCGCTGCGAACGGCAGGTGTCTTTCCGGGGCTGTAGCAACTAGGCCGCGTACTCAAGGGGTGGGATTTCGGTTCAACACCGAGGAACTTACACTCGGAATCGCGACATTCTTGCAACAGTTTTGGATTTTGACGGGTTGCGTGGATTTCGCGAAAACGTTAAACACGGCTTACTCGGTGGCTTCTTAGTCTCTAATAGGGGAAATCAGAAATGCGGAAACTCGTCATTGGATTGGCGTTGGCTTCATCGGTCCTCGCCACGCCAGCTTTGGCGCGCGACGGCGCATGGTATGCCGAACTCGATTTCGGTCCCATGCTTGTCGAAGACTCCGACTTCGACATCGGCGCGGTCAACAACGCCGCCAGCCTCGATTCGAAGTATGGCTTCGACGGCGGCGCGGCTGTCGGTTATGATTTCGGAATGTTCCGGCTCGAAGCCGAGGCAAGCTATCGTCGCGCTCGCAACGATGATCTGACCCGCATCGGTGCTGGCGGCGGCCGCTTCGATGTCGGCGGACGCGCAGATGCCCTGTCGTTCATGCTTAACGGCATGCTCGATTTCGGCCCTGACAACGGCCTCCAAGGGTTTGTCGGTGGCGGCGCCGGTATTGCGCGCGTCAAGTATCGCGTCGGCAGCAATCTTGTGAACGACAGCGATAGCGGCTTTGCCTGGCAGGCGATCGCCGGTGTTCGCGCGCCGCTCACGGATACGATCGACGTTGGTATAAAGTATCGCTTCTTCAATGCGGACAAGATCGGACTGGTCGGCGTTGGCGGTGCGGATGTAGATACTCGCTTCCGTTCGCACAGCCTGATGGGCACGCTGACTTTCAACTTCGGCGAACCGGCTGCACCCCCGCCGCCTCCTCCGCCTCCTCCTCCGCCGCCGCCGCCGCCGCCGCCTCCGCCTCCGGTGGCAGTCTGCAACAAGGGACCGTACATCGTGTTCTTTGACTGGGATCGGTCGGATATCACGCCTGAGGCGGCGACCATTCTTGACAGCGCGATCAGCGCCTACGCAAGCTGCGATCGTATCCCGATCATGCTTGCTGGTTATGCCGATCGCTCGGGCACGGTTACGTACAACCAGGGTCTGTCGGAGCGTCGCAACGTTTCAGTGCGCTCGTATCTCAACTCGCACGGCGTTCCGGATGAAGTCATCACGACCCAGGCATTCGGTGAGAGCAACAACCGCGTGCCGACTGCGGATGGCGTTCGCGAACTGCAGAACCGCCGGGTCGAAATTTCTTACGGACCCGGCTCGGGAATGTAAGTCTCCAAGAGCTGACAGGATTTGGGGGTCGGAGAAATCCGGCCCCTTTTTCTTTCAGGCCTCGACAAGGGGCCGGTCAGTCCAACGTTCGCGGGGATTTTTAACGCCGGCGCGAGGCAGACCAGAAACGGTGAACAAAGCGCGAAAGCGGCCTTATCCCCCGACCCTTTCCGTCAAGCGGGTCTGAAGTTCAAGGCAGCCCCGTTCATGCAATAACGCTTGCCTGTGGGGGCCGGCCCGTCTTTAAAGACGTGCCCCAGATGCCCGCCGCAGCGGCTGCAATGCACTTCTGTCCGAAGATAGCCAAGGCTGCGGTCCGCGGAGGTTCCGATTGCGCCCGGCAGGACGCGGGAGAAACTCGGCCAGCCGGTTCCGCTCTCGAACTTTGCCGAGGATGCGAACAACGGTTGTCCATCGGCCGCACACAGGAACGTCCCGCGCCGCTTCTCGGCATTGAGGGGCGAGGACCAAGGGCGCTCTGTAGCATGGCGGCGCAGCACTAAAAACTGTGCTGGCGAGAGACGCTCGCGCCACTCGGCGTCGCTGTGGCTGACCGGAAAAGCCTTGTCATGGTCGGCCCACGCCACCCCGGCCGACGAAGCAGCGGCTGTGGCGGCTGCACCTAACCCGGCCATGAGAGCCCTGCGCGATATTGCTGTCCGGAGCACGGTCGATCCTTTGTCGTGGCCAACCGAGATGGGGCGGCGGTACTCCGGTTCAATCCGCCACGGAGCGTTTCGTGCGAACGGGGAAGCGCACAAGCCTCCGTTTTCTGCGGACCCGAGCCGGACCCGATTTCATGACCCGTGTCCTGAAGAGCCGCGCTCCGATGCGGATGAACAGGACGACGCAAAAGGCCTGCCAGATGAGCGCGAGCGCGTGCGGCCAGAGATCGGCGTCCTGTGCGGCGCGGGCGAGCATCGCAAACGGGGAGCTGAACGGGAAGATGATCGCAAATGCTTCGATCCCGCTTCCGGGCTGGGTCATCGCGTAACTCGCGAGGAAAAAGACCATCAGCTGCATCATCGTCACCGGCATCGACAAGGTCTGCACTTCGCGAACGGTCGAAGCCATCGATCCGACTGTCAGGAAAACGGCGCCCAGCACCAGATAGGCTGACGCGAAGTAGACGATACCGAGAGCAAAGAACATCGGCCAGCCGACGGCCGGGACCGGTAAGGTTGCGAGACTCTGTCCGATCAGCGACGAAAAGAGGGCGGCAGCGAGGAACCATACACCGATCCCGACGAAGGAAATTGCCAGCATGGCAAAGAGCTTGCCGAGGAAAACAGCATCCATCGGAATCGCTGCGGCGAGGATTTCGATTATCTTGTTGCCTTTCTCCTCGACAAGGTTGGACAGAACCATACCAGCCAGCAGCATCGTCAGCAGAAACAGCAGAGTCTGCGCGGCCTGCGCCGTCACGACGCGGCCGTGCCGCTCGTTCGACTTCGACGTCGCGGTGGCCTGGAGCGCGACAGTCGGAAATTTCGGCGGCGCGCTGCCTGCTGCCTGCGCGGCAACGAGCGACACCGGTCCCTGCCAGGCGGCGATCCGCTCGGACGTGCCGACCAGAACTGGCGCTGCCGCACTGCCAGTCAGGACTGCGCCGACGTTGCCTTGCTTCGAGGCCAGCGCCGTCCGTGCGTCGAAGAACGCTCCCGGCTCGGCATCGCGCACCACAACGAATTCAGGCAAGGCGCCCCCCAAGTGGGGGGCAAGAGCCGCACGCGCTTCTATCATCGCGCGGTTTTCGCTGGCCGGCATCGCGAGGCCCAGCACGGCCCGGCTGGTCGATTGCTGGACCTGCTGCCCCACTCCGCCCGCCATGGCGCCGACCAGCACCGGGAACAGCGGACCCAGCAGGAAGAAAATGAAGCTCCGGCTGAACAGGATGGCTGTAAAATCCCGCCGCGCGATGACGAATGCGGCGGCGACGGTGGAAAGCCTCCCGCCTCGTTGGGCAGGGATCACGGCAGTTCCTCCCCTTCGCCGCGTGCCAGCGCAGCCGCGGCAGCCTCGCCCGCGATAGCCACGAAAGCATCGTGAAGCCCAGCACGCTCGATAGAAAGCGACTGGATGCCCGCGTCACCTTCGATCAGGGCGCGCAGCAGCGGCTCGACGCCGCTTTCCGGGAGCGAGAAATGCCAGAAATTGCCTTCCTGTCGTACGTCGACCGGCAAGGCTTGCTGCCACCGGCCGTTTGTCGAGCGGGTCTCGAGCCGTACCTGCGGTGGGATGCGGTCGCGTGCGACGTCGACCGGCCCCGCGAACGGCACCTTCCCGCCAGCGATGATGGCAACCTCATCGCAAAGCCGCTCGGCGTGGGCGATGACGTGGGTCGAGAAGATCACTGTCGTCCCGCTTGCAGCGAGTCTGCGGATCATCCCTTCGAGACGGCCCTGATTGATGGCGTCAAGCCCGGAAAACGGCTCGTCGAACACGACCAGCCGCGGTTCATGGACCAGCGTGCCAAGAAGCTGGACCTGCTGGGCCATACCTTTGGACAGCTGGCGGATCTGGCGGTCCGCCGCTTGGCCGAGCCCGTTCTCCTCGAGCAGGATGCGTCCGCGCCTGCGCCCTTCGGACAGTGGCAGCCCGCGCAAGGCGCCGACAAACGCAATTGCTTCGTACGCCTTCATGCTCGGATAAAGGCCGCGCTCTTCCGGAAGATAGCCGATGGCATGCGCGACATCGTGCGGCCGCGCAGCGCCAAGGACGGTCCGCGTTCCCTCATCCGGATCGATGATGCCCAGCAGCATCCGCAAGGTCGTCGTCTTGCCGGCACCATTCGGGCCGAGGATGCCGTAGATCGCCCCTTCCGGTACGCTGAGGTCAATCCCGTCAACGGCGGTGTAGCCGTCGAAGCGCTTGACAAGGCCACGCGCATAAATCGCGAGCGGGGCCCCTGTTGCAGACGCATTGCCGCCCTGCTGCCAATCACCTAGTTCCATCTTCATGGCATGGCGCATTAACCCTGCCGTGTGAACAGGAGCGGCAGGAAACTTGGTTAACTCACCGGTTATCATTGCGTTGCGCGAAGACCTTGAAGCGGAAGCGCGACGGTTGGGCTTCGTCGCCTTCGGCATCGCCCCGGCGCCCGGTCACGGGCCGAGCGGCGAGAGGCTGAATGCGTGGCTGTCGGATGGCATGCACGGCTCGATGCAGTGGATGGCCGACCGGGCTGGCGAGCGTGCCTCGCCGCAAGGACTTTGGAGCGAGGCGCGCAGCGTCATCGCGCTGGGCATGAGCTATGCGCCGGGGCACGATCCGCTTCGTCTCGCAGAAGAAGGCGGCAACGCGCGGATATCGGTCTATGCGCAGGGCGGGGATTACCACGACACCGTCAAGAAGGCGCTGAAAGCGCTCGCGCGCTGGCTCGTTGCCGAGGCGGCCCGGCGGGGCACCGATGAGGCGCAGGTCAAGGTTTTCGTCGATACTGCGCCGGTCATGGAAAAGCCCCTGGCACAGGCGGCCGGGATTGGCTGGCAGGGCAAGCACACAAATCTTGTCAGCCGCGAGCATGGATCATGGCTGCTTCTTGGCGAGATTTTCACCAGTCTGGATTTGCCGCCGGACGAGCCTCGGGCGGACGGCTGCGGATCGTGCCGGGCATGCCAGGAGGCGTGCCCAACGGATGCCTTCCCGGCGCCGTACCGGCTCGATGCGCGGCGCTGCATCAGCTACCTGACCATCGAACACAAGGGACCAATTCCTGAGGAATTTCGCGCGGCAATCGGTAACAGGATCTACGGTTGCGACGATTGCCTTGCAGTCTGTCCGTGGAACAAGTTCGCGAGCAGGGCGGCTGGCATGCGTGCCTTTTTGCCGCGCGCCGAACTCAGTGCTCCAGAGCTGGCTGACTTCCTGACACTTGACGAAGCGGGGTTCCGCAGGCTCTTTTCCGGCTCACCCATCAAGCGCATCGGCCGGGACCGGTTCATCCGCAATTGCCTGATTGCGGCCGGGAACAGCGGCAGGGCCGATCTGGCGGCACCGGTCTCGGTTCTGCTCGCAGATGCCGATCCAGTCGTCGCCGAGGCGGCCCGCTGGGCGGCTGACCGGCTGAGGGGCTGCTAGAGAAGCTCCTTGAGCGGCACGCTCGCGTCGGCGATCCGCGCTGGGTCGGGCGCGGCGCCGGCCTCCACCAGCTTACGGCCCTGAACGTAATCCTTGACCGAATTGACGCAGTCGAGCGCGATAAGCTTGCCGCCCTTCAGATAGGCAACTGAAAAAGAACGATTTTCCGGTGAGCCGCGAACGACGCTGCTGTCATAGCCCACCGAGAGCCCTGCGGTCTGGAGCCTGAGGTCATACTGGTTCGACCAGAACCACGGGAAGGCGTGATAAGGCTGCACATCGCCGCAGATTGCCTTGGCCACGCAGGTTGCCATGTCATTGGCATTTTGCACCGATTCGACGCGCATCACGGTGCCCCCCGCATAATCGCAGGCAAAGGCGGCGCAATCGCCGATGGCGTAGATGTCGGGCAGGGACGTGCGGCAGTACACGTCGATATCCACGCCGTTGCCGCCGGCCGCTCCGGCCGCGATCAGTGGCGCCACGGCTGGGACGATGCCAATGCCGACAATCACCGCGTCGGCTGGAAGGACTTCTCCGTCGTCCAGCTTCACGCCGGTGACGCGGCCTTCCCCGACAAGCGAATCGACAACCACGCCTGTGCGCAAGTCGATGCCGTGGGCGCGGTGTTCGCCTTCATAGAAGGCCGAAAGCTCAGGCCCCGCGACGCGGGCCAGCACGCGCGGCAAAGCTTCAAGCAACGAGACCTTGCAGCCCAGCTTGCTGAGCACGGCCGCCGCCTCGAGCCCGATATAGCCGCCGCCGATGACGACGATGTTGCGCACGCCGCCGTCGATTTCACCCATCAGCTGATCGCAATCGGCGCGCGTTCGGACGGCATGGAGCCCGGCGAGTTCTGCGCCCGGCAGCGAAAGGCGGCGCGGATCGCCGCCTGTTGCCCACACAAGCGTGCCGTATTCGACGCTCGACCCGTTGCTCAGCGTCAACTGCCTCCCATCGGCGTCAACGGCCATGACTTCGGTGCCGAGATGCAGTTCGACGCCTTTTTCCGGCCAGAACTCAGGGGGGCGGATGTACAGCCGGTCAAACGTCTTTTCGCGCGCGAAGTATTCCTTCGACAGCGGCGGCCGCTCATAAGGTGGCTCCGGTTCCCGGCCGATCATCTTGATCGTCCCTTCGAACCCGTTCTGGCGCAGCGCGATGGCGCATTGCGCCCCGCCGTGTCCTGCCCCGACGATGACAACGTCAGCTCTTTCCATACTCTGCCCCTTCATGCGATTCACTTCGGACGTCAATGCCCTGCATGGAGGCGCATGGAATTGATCGGAATCAGCGGGCCAGAAGGTTCCTTGCTTGCCCGGCGATCTGGGCCAGCATTGGCGGCGTGATCTGAACGGCGATGCGAGCGCGTCCGACGGTTGAGCGGAACTGGGCCACGGCAGCCGCTTGATCTTCGGACCAGGTTTCCACTGCCTTGAGCGGATCGCGGGCACTTCCGGCCCTTTGCCGCAGGAAATTGAGCCGCATCTGCTGGAGATCGCGGGCAAGGCCGGACGCCAGCAGCCTCTCCCATGGATCGGAGGGACTCATCCGCGCCGCCGTGGCCTGCGCCCAGTCGAGGCCGAGCTGCGCGCCCAGCGCGATGAACGCGCCAGCGACCACGGATGGCGACACTTTGAGTTCGTCTGAAAGCTGGGCAATCCCGACAGCGCCGTCGAGTTCGTAGAGCGACGAGACGAGCCTCGCTTGGGCTTCGGGCGCTCCCGCCTCGATCAGTTCGCCACGCAGCCGGGCTGATTCGCTTCGCGTCTCGGAACCGAGCAGGTCGCCCGCTGCTGAACGCAGTTCCCTGATCCGGGGTTTGAGGCGCTCGATCAGCATGGTAGGCTGCTCTGTCCCCTCGCCGGCCCGCAAGAGGTCCGCGATCTGCGGCCGCAGCGCAGCGGCGATCCGGTCGAACAGCAAGATGCGCGCACGTTCGGGCATCGGCTCGCGCTCGATCGATTGCCACGCCTGCGACGTGCCGAACAGGCGCTCCGCTGCGACGAAGGATGCCGTGACCTGCGCGAGTGTCGCGCCTTCTTCTTCGACCAGTTCGAAGGCATGGACCAGACCGATTCGGTTGATCATGCGATTGGCGAGCTCGGTGGCGATGATCTCCCGGCGCAGGCGATGGCTCAGGATCTGGGCACGATAGCGTTTGCGCATCGCGCTCGGAAAAGCCGCGACTGCTTCCTCTGCAAGACCAGCATCGTCTGGCAATGCGGAGTGCTCCAGAGCGTCCTGCAGCGCAAGCTTGGCGCTTGAAAGCAGAACTGCCAGTTCGGGCCGGGTCAGGCCCCTGCCGTCCGCGGCGCGGCGCAGCAACGTCTCGTTGTCGGCCAGCCCTTCAGTCCTGCGGTCGAGGTGGCCGCGTTCTTCGAGCATCTCAATCAGCCGCACATGCGATGCTGTTGATCCTGCGCCGCCAGCCTCGGCGATGGAAAGCGCCAATGCCTGGAGACGATTGTCCTCGAGCACAAGCTGCGCAACTTCATCGGTCATTGCGCGAAGCAGCTTCGTCCGCGCCGGCTCGGTCAGCCTGCCTTCACGCTTTGCGGCAGCGAGCGCGATCTTGATGTTGACTTCGTTGTCCGAGCAATCGACCCCGGCCGAATTGTCGATGAAGTCGGTGTTGATGCGCCCACCGCTACCCTCAGCGCCGCGCAGGGCGTATGCGATGCGGCCCGCTTGGGTGCAGCCGAGGTTGGCTCCCTCGCCAATGACGCGGGCACGGACATCCTCGCCGTTGATACGAAAGGCGTCGTTTGCGGGATCGCCGACCTGGACGTTGTTCTCGCCCGCAGCCTTCACGTAAGTCCCTATTCCGCCGAACCACAGCAGGTCGACCGGGCTGCGCAGGATTGCGCCGATCAGCGTGTCGGGATCGACCTCCTCTGCCTCGACTCCCAACGCGGCGCGGACCTCGGAGCTGAGCGGGATCGATTTCTGGCTGCGCGGAAAGACGCCGCCGCCGCGCGAGATCAGCGCCTTCTGATAATCGGCCCAGCTGGACCGCGGGAGCGCGAAGAGGCGGCTGCGCTCTGCCCAGCTCCTCGCTGGGTCGGGATCGGGATCGAGAAAGATGTGGCGGTGATCGAATGCCGCGACCAGCCTGATCGATTGCGACAGGAGCATTCCGTTGCCGAACACGTCGCCCGACATGTCGCCGCAGCCCGCCACGCGAACCGGGTCGGTCTGGACGTCGATGCCAAGCTCGAGGAAATGCCGGTGGACCGAGAGCCAGGCGCCGCGAGCCGTGATGCCCATCGCCTTGTGGTCGTAACCCTTGGAGCCGCCGCTGGCGAACGCATCGTCGAGCCAGAAATCGCGCTCGGCGGCAATGGCGTTAGCGGTGTCGGAATAGCTGGCCGTCCCCTTGTCGGCGGCGACGACGAAATAGGGATCGTCACCATCGCGCACCACGACACCGGCCGGTTGGACGACTGTACCGCCCTCGATGTTGTCAGAGATTGACAAGAGCGAGCGAACGAAGACTTCGTAGCTTGCCTTGCCTTCGGCGAGCCAGCCTTCGCGGCCGCCGGTCTCGGCATTGGCGGGATCGGGCAGGCGCTTGGGATAGAAGCCGCCCTTCGCGCCCGTCGGCACGATGACGGCGTTCTTGACGCGCTGCGCTTTCATCAGCCCCAGCACTTCGGTTCGGAAGTCGTCGCGCCGGTCAGACCAGCGCAGGCCCCCGCGTGCCACCGGGCCGGCGCGCAAATGGATGCCCTCCACCCGCCGGGAATAGACGAAAATCTCTCGCCAGGGCACGGGCTTGGGCAAGCCCGGAATGTCAGCGGACTCGATCTTGAAGGCGAGCGCGACCCGGCCCGACGCCTCGAGTTCTGGTGCAAAGGCATTGGTCCGCAGGATCGCTTCGACCACGGCGCGGTAAAGCCGCAGCAGGCGGTCGTCATTGATCGCGGAGACGCTGGCGAGGCCATCGCGTATCTGCTCCTGCGCGCGCTTTCCCGCTCTCCTACGGTCCCCCGAAAAGTCTGGATCGTGCCGCGCGGTAAACAGGGTAAGCAACGCGCGCGTCACTCCGGGTGCCGCCTGAAGCGCGTCGACGGCCGTGGCGATGCCATAGTTCATGCCGGTCTGGCGCAGATAGCGATACCATGCCCGCAGCCAGTTGACCTCTCCGGCGGTCAGCCCCGAAGCAGCGATCAGGCGGTTGAAGGGATCATTTTCCGCCTTGCCGTTGATGACAGCGGCGACCGCCGCGTCAAGAATCGGGGCGCGGCCCATAACCGCGCACGGATCAATCCCGGCGGGCAGTTGCAGCTCGAAATCATGGATCGCGCCCAAGGCGCCGTCCTGAAGCAGAGTGGAGGTTTCGCCAGCGACGCGGAACCCAAAATTCTCCAGCATCGGGACCGTGTCGGATAGCGCAAGCGCACCGCGCCGCTGATAAAGCTTCAGCCGCAGACCGGCCTCGCCCTCCGATGCGTGGAAACGGGCATCGCGCGCCGGCGTCTGATCTGCATCGTCCCCCGCCAGACCGCGAAGCCGGAGGATGTCGCGTGCCGCTTCGGCCGCCGCGTTCCTTGCCGTGCGATAGGATACAGGAAAGGCATCGGCGAAGCGCATCGCAAGTGTGGCCGCGCGGCTCGCGTCTTCAACGCCGAGCAATTCGGCCTCGACCGCTTCGCGCCAGCCGCGCACCATGGATTTGATGATGCCGTCGATCCGCGCTTCCGACGGGATGCGCCCGCCGTCGCGGATGTCGAGCACGAAGCGAAGGGCCGCAAGGCTGCTGTCCTCAACTTCGAGTGTCCAGTCGAGCACCGTGGCCTCGGTCGCCTGTGCCAGCATGGTCATGATGTCGCGGCGCACCGTGGTCGACAGCACGTCGCGCGGCAGCCACACGAAAGCGAAAAGGTGGCGGCGAAGCGGGGCCTTGACGAGAACCGCGCGCGGGCGCGGCCGGTCGATCAAGCTCATCAGGCAGGTTGCCACCCGCTCGAGGTCCTGGTTCTCGAAAGCGATCAGCAAGTCGTGCGGCAGGCGGGTCAGCGCGTGGACGAACGCCTTGCCATCATGGCCGCCGGGGTCGAAGCCGAGCCGGTTCATCAGCGCCGATTGCCGAGAACGCAGACGGGGCACCTGAGAGGGCGGCGCGGCCATCGCCGCGCTCGTCCAGACTCCGGCGTGGACGGACAGCGCGACGATTCCGCCGTCTTCGCGGACGGGCACGATGAACAGGTCGAGCGGTACGCGGCGATGGACCTGGCTGATCTGGTTCGACTTGACGATGAGTAGCGAGCGGCCCTCCGAAGCCTCGAACCACTCGAACGCGCGGCCATAGCTTTTGGCCGAGAGCAGGGCCGCGGTCCCCGTCCGGCAAATGCCGAGCGGGCGCAGATGCCGTCCGGCGCGGGTGCGCGTGACATGACCAAGCTGGGTCAGCATGCCGCTTTCGAGCCAGCGCAGCAGGGCGGCATCCTCGCTTTCCTTGCCAGATTCGCGTTCAAGCCGGTGGGCGTCGGCGGCCATCCGGGCCTGCATGCTGCGCCAGTCTTCAACCGCGCCGCGCACGTCCTGCAACGCCGCAAGGATCGCGGCGCGAAGCTTGACGCGGGTTCGGGCATCGGCGCGCGCGGTTTCGATATAGATGATGGATTCGCGGGCGGCGTCGGTGCCATTCGGAGGCGCCAGCGTCTTGAGCTTGCCCAGAGAGTTGCGCGTCACGGCCGCGACAGGATGGACCAGCCGGTCGATCGCGAGGCCGAGCGAAGAAATGACGGCCGAGATCGAATCGACGAGAAACGGCATGTTGTCGTTGACCACAGCGATCCGCGTCTGACGCTCGCGCGCCCCAACAGTCTGGGATTCGATCCTGATCGCTGGTGTTCCCGCCGCCCGTTCACCGGACGCTTCGAGGACAAAGAGCGCGGCTTGCGCCAGCCCTTCCTCACCGAACGCCGAATCGCCGGGCAACAGCGATTCGTTCAGTAGCTCTGCCATGATGGCGACGAGGCCCGGTTGGCGGCGGGCAGCCTTGCGAGGTGACGTCACGCGCTTTCTCTCCCGGTTTTCAGCCCGTCCTTCAGCCAGACATGCTTAAAATCGTGGCTGGTTCGGATATGGAAATTCACGCAGGCGCCGATTGCTCCACTATCTGCATCAGGTGGACCAGCGAAGATTTGCGGATTTCGGGGTCCCAGATCATGCCCGAGACGATCAGCTCGTCAGCACCGGTGCGCCTGATGAAGGCTGCGATGGCGGCGCTCACCGTTTCCGGACTGCCGACCGCGCTCGCCTCGCGCATGGCGGCGATCGACGCCGCGACATGCGGCGCGAGGGACTCGCGGTATCCTTCGACCGGAGGTGGCAGGCGACCCGGATCGCCCGTGCGCAGGGCCACAAAGCTCTGGTCCATGGACGAGGCGAGGAAGCGCCCTTCCTCGTCGCTGTCGGCAACGATGACGTTCATGGCGACCATCACGCGCGGCCGGTCCAGCGCCTGCGACGGCTGGAAGCGCTGGCGATAGAGATCGAGCGCGGCATCAAGCTGTGCCGGCGCGAAATGCGAGGCAAACGCAAAAGGCAGGCCTAGGTGCGCCGCAAGCTGCGCGCCAAACAGGCTGGAGCCGAGGATCCACAGGTCGATCTCGGCGCCCGGACCCGCCGTAGGCTTGATCGGCAAGGCCGCATCATCAGCGAAATAGGCCTGAAGCTCGACGACGTCGGCCGGAAAGTGGCTCGATTCGGCCATGAGGTCCTTGCGCAAGGCATGCGCGATGCGCTGGTCTGCGCCGGGCGCGCGCCCGAGGCCAAGGTCGATCCGGCCGGGAAACAGCGCGTCCAATGTGCCGAACTGCTCCGCGATGACGAACGGATTGTGGTTGGGCAGCATGATGCCGCCCGCGCCGATGCGGATGGTCCGCGTCGCATGGCCGACATGGGCGAGAACGACAGAGGTCGCGCCGCCGGCAATGCCGGGCATGCCGTGATGCTCGGCCACCCAGAACCGCTTGCATCCTGCCGTCTCCGCAACCTGTGCAAGAGCAGCCGTCTCGGCCATTGCTTCCACCAATGTGCCGCCCTGGCGTACAGTGACCAGATCGAGAACGGAGACGGGGATCATGCCTTGTCTCCCACTTGCGTTACCAGCGCGTCCAGCGTTTCCAGCAGGAGCGCGATGTCCTCGTCGCGCGACAGCCTGTGGTCGCCGTCCTTGACGAGCGTCACCCGGACGTCGCTGCTGCGAAGCATGCGGGAAAGCCTGAGCGACGTTTCCCACGGCACGTCGGGATCGCACTGGCCGTGCAGCAAGCGCACGGGGCAACCGATCCCGATCTCGCCGTTCAGAAGCCGGTTTGCCTCGCCGTCAGCCCAGAGCGCGGCGTAAGTCGGGGTCGGGTCGGGTCCATAGGCATTTTCTTCGTAAATCGTCTGACCCGATGCCAGCTGCGCTTTCTGCGCCGCGTCGAAGCCCCAGTCGGTAAAATCGGGCGCGGCGGCAATGCCGACCAAGCCGGCGAGCCGCTCCTTCAGCGCCAGCCCGGCGAGCAGCATCAGCCATCCCCCCATCGACGAGCCGACCAGCACGACCGGGCCAGGGCAGTGCGCGTCAAGCAGCGAAACCACTTCATCGCGCCAATTCGACAAGGTGCCGTCGGCAAAGTCGCCTTCGCTTGCCCCGCAGCCCGAATAGTCAAGCAGGAGGCAGGCACAGCCCTGCGTCTGCGCCCACTGCAGCACCGCCTGCGCCTTGCTGCCGGTCATGTCGGACATGTATCCCGGCAGGAAGACAATTGCGGGGCCTGTGCCTGGCGCGAGTCGAAAGGCGATGCGGCGCCCGTCGGGCATGGAGTGAAACTGAAGATCGGGCATGTGCTCCAACTTGGGCGCTTCACCTCCCCACGGCAAGACCATTGAGACAACGGCCAAGCGCGGCTAAGGGCGCTCCTATGTCCGACATGTTCAAGATCAGCCTTCCCGACGGTTCGGTTCGGGAAATGCCCCAAGGCTCGACGCCGGCAGACCTTGCCGCAGCCATCGGTCCCGGCCTTGCCAAGGCGGCGCTTGCCGCGCGCATTGACGGCGAGCTGGTCGATCTCACAAGGCCTTTCGCGGGCGACTGCGGCCTGGCTCTGGTCACGGCGCGCGACGAGGCGGATGCGCTGGAGCTTGCCCGCCACGATTTCGCGCATGTCCTTGCTGAGGCAGTGCAGGCGCTGTTCCCCGGAACCCAGATCACCTTCGGGCCGAGCACTGACGACGGCTTCTACTATGATTTCGCGCTTGCCGAGCGCCCCTTTACCGACGAAGACTTGCCCGGAATCGAGGCGGAGATGCGCCGCATCATCGCTGCCGACAAGCCGCTGGTCCGCGAAGTGGTGGCGCGCGACGACCTCATCGCGAAGTGGCGTGCGGCGGGCGAAAGCTTCAAGGCCGAGTGGGCCGCAGAACTGCCGCCGGGCGAGGAACTGACCGTCTATCACTCCGGATCGAATTGGTACGACATGTGCCGCGGTCCGCATCTGCCCAGCACCGGCAAGCTCGATCCGTCAGCCTTCAAGCTGACGCGCGTCTCGGGCGCCTACTGGCGCGGCGACCAGAGGAACGCGATGCTGAGCCGCATCTACGGCACAGGCTGGCTCAACAAGAAGCAGCTCGACGCTCACCTCACCCGGCTGGAAGAGGCCGCCAAGCGCGACCACCGCAAGCT
>JBEIPK010000064.1:0-5289 GCA_040377095.1 Novosphingobium sp. | reverse complement strand
GGTGCGGCCGTGGCTGAAGGTCTGCTTGACCTCGCCCGCTTCCACCGAGCGCTTGAGCCCCAGCGGCTTGCGACCCAGGGTCGGTTTGTTGTCGGTGTCGCTCATTTCGTGCTTACGCCCTTCACTCTCGATTCATCGTTGCAGCCAGCGGCGCGGCATTGCCCGCCGTCCGGCTGCTCACATTCGTTTCATCCGCTTCGGTCCGGTCCACCATGTCCCCGCCGGAAGCCGGCCCTTGGAAATGGAGCAGACGTTGCAGCGCGGCTGTCAGCCTTTCGGCGGCCGCTGCGTCGGTCAGCGCCAGGTGGACGACATTGTCGCGGCCCAATGCCACAGACAGAGCCGCCCGGTCCAGTGGCAAGGTGATCCCCGCCAGCGCCGTGCCTTCCTTGTCCTCGCCCACCCGCCAGGCCTGGTCGAGCTTGCGCGAGCCGTCGGCGCTGGCATCGGCGGCATGCGCCAGCCAGGCCACACGGCCAGCCCGGGCCTTCTCCGCGATCCTGTCAGAGCCGAGCAGCAACCTGCCCGCCTTGAGTTCAAGCCCCAGCCTGTCGGTAAAGACGCGCAGCAATGCGTTTTCGATGCGCTGCGGCAAGTCTTCGGGGATGGACAGCGCCGTACCCTTGAAGGCGCGCGCCAGCGCGCCCTTCAATTTGCCCTTGGCAAGCGCAATTTCAAGGTCTGCCTGCTGCACGCCGATCCAGGCGCCGCGTCCCGGCGCGCGGGCCTGGACATCGGGCATCACCTGGCAAGTTCCATCAGGACCTTCCGGCGAGACTGCCAGGCGCACCAGCGCATGGCGCGCGGAATGTTCGCCGGAAAGGATGCATTTCCTTTCCGGACCCTCGCCCGCTATGTCGGAACCTAGGCGCTCATTGTGAGGAGTCCGCATCGGCGGCCTCCCCGGAATTGGGGCCAGCGCCGGGTTCTTCGTCCTCGAACCAGTGCGCGCGTGCCGCCATGATGATCTCGTTGCCCTGCTCTTCGCTGAGGCCATATTCGCCAAGGACGCCGCCCTTGTCCTCGCTGCGCTCCGAACGTGTCTCGCGGCGCGGCGGGCTGCCTTCGCGGCGGCGCTGCTCGGTGCGCTTCTTGGCGATCAGCTCGTCGGTCGCGAGATCGGCCAGATCGTCGAGCGTCTTGATGCCGGCCTTGCCAAGCGTGACGAGCATGGCTTCGGTGAGGTGCGGGATGTCGGCCAGTGCATCCTCGACGCCAAGGCCGCGGCGTTCCTCGCGCGCAGCCTCCTCGCGGCGCTCCAGTGCCTCGGTCGCGCGGCTTTGCAGTTCCTCGGCGAGTTCCTCGTCGAAGCCTTCGATCGCGGCAAGTTCGGACATTTCGATATAGGCGACTTCCTCCAGCTCGCTGAAGCCTTCCGCCACCAGCAGCTGGGACAGCGTCTCGTCGACGTCGAGTTCTTCCTCGAACATCTTCGACCGCTCGGCGAATTCGCGCTGGCGCTTCTCGCTGGCCTCGGCCTCGGTCATGATGTCGATCTGCGAGCCAGTAAGCTGGCTGGCAAGGCGCACGTTCTGGCCCCGCCGGCCGATGGCGAGCGAAAGCTGGTCATCGGGGACAACCACCTCGATCCGGCTTTCATCCTCGTCGATGACGACACGGCTGACCGTCGCGGGCTGGAGCGCATTGACCACGAACGTCGCGGTATCCTCGCTCCACGGAATGATGTCGATCTTCTCGCCCTGCATTTCCTGGACGACGGCCTGGACGCGGCTGCCCTTCATTCCGACGCAGGCGCCGACCGGGTCGATCGAACTGTCGCGGCTGATCACGCCGATCTTGGCGCGGCTACCCGGATCGCGGGCGGCAGCCTTGATCTCGATGATGTTGTCGTAGATTTCGGGCACTTCCTGCGCGAACAGCTTCTTCATGAAGTCGGGGTGGGCGCGGCTCAGGAAGATCTGCGGACCGCGGTTCTGACGCTCGACCCGCAGGATCAGGGCGCGCACCCGCTCACCGACGCGGGCCGCCTCTCGCGGGATCTGCTGGTCACGGCGGATGACGCCCTCGGCCCGGCCGAGGTTGACGATGACATGGCCGAATTCCACCGACTTGATGACGCCGGTGATGATCTCGCCTGCGCGGTCCTTGAATTCCTCGAACTGCCGCTCGCGCTCGGCGTCACGGACTTTCTGGAAGATGACCTGTTTGGCCGACTGTGCGTCAATGCGGCCAAGATCGACCGGCGGCAGCGGATCGACGATGAAATCGCCCAGCTTGGCGTCCTTCTGGAGCTTCTGCGCGGCCTTGAGATCGATTTGCTTGAAGTAGTCCTCGACGTCCTCGACCACCTCGACGACGCGCCACAGGCGAAGATCGCCGGTGCGAGGATCGAGCTTGGCGCGGATGTCGTTCTCGGCGCCATAACGGTTGCGCGCCGACTTCTGGATCGCCTCTTCCATCGCCTCGATGACGATCGCCTTGTCGATCATCTTCTCGGTTGCCACCGAAGTCGCGATGGCGAGCAGTTCGGCGCGGTTTGCGGAAATCGCACTGGCCATGGTCAGTCTTCCTGTACTTGCGGAACGTCGTCCGTCTCGTCATCCGAGGCGAACATCTCTTCGTCTGCGCCGCTCGTATCGAGCGGCCGGGTTGCGGCAATCAGCCGGTCGGTCAGGACAAGCTTGGCGTTCTGAATATCGTCGAAAGCAAACGAGACGCGGCCGGACTTGCGATCATCGAGCGTGACCATGCCATCCTCGATCCCGACGAGATCGCCTTGCAGCGACTTGCGATTGCCTTCCACCGGGTTCGACAGCTGGACGCGCACCTCATGCCCGGCCCACTCAGTGAAATCCTTGACCCGCGTCAGCGGCCGGTCGATCCCCGGCGACGACACCTCGAGCCGGTAGGCATCCGCGATCAGCACTTCGCCCGCTTCTTCCAGCGCGTCCATCGCATCCGAGATGCGGCGCGACAGCGCGGCGCAATCGTCAATCACAAGCTGGCCGGTTGCCGGATTCTCGGCCATGATCTGGAGCGTCTGCTCCTCGTCGCCGATCTCACCACCCTTGAACAGCCGCACGCGCACGAGATCGAAACCCAGGGCCTTGACCTCGGGCTCGATGACTTCGGCGATGCGCGCCATGGCGGCGGCGGTGGCAATCAAGGCAGGCTCCGATCCGGCGGGATGCCGGCTCCGTCATGACTGAAAACGCGATTTCGTGCCGGCCCCCGGGGGCGCCAGCACCAGACCTTGTTTGCGACAATGTCGGGATGACGGGCCAGATACCTGCACCCGGCCGCGATTGCAAGCGTCAAACAGATCGGGACGCCAAACGAAAAAGGGCAGCGCGGCGGCTGCCCCCATTATCACCGGTGTTTTACGCTGTCAGTTGCTGTTGGCCTTGCCATAAGCATCGGCAGTCTTGTCCCAGTTGCCGACGGTCTGGTCCTTGACTTCCATTGGATTGACGCCGGTCGCCTCGCCGACATAGTCGCTGGCGGCGGTCACCGCCTTGTCGACCGTGCCTGACAGAAACGAATCGTCGTCGCTCTCGCCGGCTTGGGCCACGCTGACGGAAACCTGCTTCGACCACGGACTGGACGGCTTCGCCGCCTCCTCGTTTCCTCCGCGTGCAAACAGGAACATTGCCGTGGCGAACACGGCGAGAAAGCCGATCTTGTGACGTACGATTGCCTGTGCAAATCTGAACATGTCCGAACCCCCGATGCCTTACGCCGTGCATTTACGTGCCTGCCGGTTTCCACTCCCTTAAAGTGTCGGAATTTTTTTCAACTGTGCACGAGGCGGCATTTCTCGCCCAAAAGCGCCCTTGCGCCGCGCTGTCCGCCCCCTACATGGCGTGACGATGCGCAGCCTCGACGATATCCGCGATGAGTACGAATTCCTCGATAGCGACGACCGCTATCGGTTGCTTATCGAGCTGGGGCGCGAGCTCGATCCCATGCCCGACGCGCTCAAGACAGACGCCACGAAAGTGCGTGGCTGCTCTGCCAGCGTCTGGGTCTATCCGACGCAGGCCGAGGGAAACACGCTCCACTTTCTGGCCGACAGCAACGCAGCGATCACGAAGGGCATCGTCGCGCTCGTCCTGTCCGCAGTGCAGGATCGCCCCGCCCGCGAGGTCGCCAAGGCGGACATCGCCGCCGCGCTCAAGCCGTTCGATCTTGCCAACCAGCTCTCGTCGAACCGGACGCAGGGCGTGCCAAACATGATCGCGCTGATCCGCGAGACTGCCGGCCGGTATGCGGCCCCCTAAGACTTGGAACCCGTGAAACGTCATGCCTGGATGGCGGGAGGCGGGCTCGCCTTCGTGCTGGGGATGATCGGCATCGTCCTGCCGATCGTGCCGACAGTGCCCTTCCTGCTGCTTGCCGCGTTCTGCTTTTCGCGCAGCCACCCGCACCTTGCGGACAGGCTCTACGATCATCCCCACTATGGTCCCGCAATGCGCAACTGGCGCGACCGCCGGGCGATCAGCCGCAAGGCCAAGCTTTCGGCGCTGGCCGCCATGGCTGTGGGCGCGGGCGTGACGTGGTACCTCGTCGGCTGGCCGTGGGCTGGGATCTCGATTGCCATCCTGCTGATCGCCGGCAGCTGGATCTGGACACGCAGCGAATAATTGCGCCTGCGTCTCGACGCCGGGGCACGGCAGTGGCATCACCTGCGGCAAGGTCGCTTCAAGGAGGACACACCGTGCACACAAGGCTTGCCATTGCATCTGGAGCTGCCGCGCTCGCACTTATCGCCGCACCGGCATCTGCACAGTCGGATTATGCCCGCGACGGATGGGACACGATCGGCAGCAAGACCGTCAATTCCGGGCTCGACAACGATCACCTGCGCGTGCGCGGCAACGTGCGTTACAAGAAGGTCCGGCTCTGTGCGGTGAACCAGCCGATCGAGCTGCGCGACATGACAGTCGTGTTCCACAACGGGCAGCGCCAGCGCTTCCCGGCGAACAGGCTCATCGCCGCGGGATCATGCACCGCGAAGTTCGACCTTGCCGGACGCCGCCGCAACATGGACCATATCTACCTGACCTATTCGCCGCTGTTCCGGGCCGGCGCGCCTGAAGTGCTGATCCAGGCGAAGTAGCCCCTAGTCCTCCAGCGCCTCGCGCAGGACCGCAATCCCGGCCTTGCGCTGTTCGCGCAGCTCGCGCTTGAGCACGGCAGGATCGCGGGCGAAAACGAACCCGAAGCTGACGCCGCCCTCCTTGCCGACGGTGGCGTGGTGCAGCTTGTGTGCCTGCACCAGCCGCCGGGCATAGCCCTTGCGCGGTACCCAGCGGAACCAGCGCTGGT
>JBEIPK010000055.1:0-11144 GCA_040377095.1 Novosphingobium sp. | reverse complement strand
GACACCAGCGAGGATGTCGATGCCGAAGCCACGCTGAAGCCGCGCCCGCCCGTGGTCACGATCATGGGCCATGTCGACCACGGCAAGACCTCGCTGCTCGATGCGTTGCGCGGCACCGATGTGGTACGCGGCGAAGCGGGCGGCATCACGCAGCATATCGGCGCCTACCAGATCAAGACCAAGGGCGGCGATCTCGTCACCTTCCTCGATACGCCGGGCCACGAGGCCTTCACCGACATGCGGATGCGCGGGGCCAATGTCACCGACATCGTCGTTCTGGTGGTTGCGGCGGACGACGGACTGATGCCGCAGACGATCGAGGCGATCCACCACACCAAGGCGGCCGGCGTGCCGATGATCGTGGCGATCAACAAGATCGACAAGCCCGAGGCCAATGCTCAGAAGATCCGCGAACGCCTGCTCGAGCACGAGATTGTGGTCGAGGCGATGTCGGGCGACGTTCAGGACGTGGAAGTCTCGGCCAAGACCGGGCAGGGCCTCGATAACCTGATCGAGAAGATCCTCCTCCAGGCCGAGCTGCTCGAACTGCGCGCCAATCCGGACCGCGCGGCAGAGGCAACCGTGATCGAGGCCAAGCTCGACAAGGGCAAGGGGCCGCTGGCGACTGTGCTGATCACGCGCGGTACGCTGCGCACCGGCGACATCCTCGTCGTCGGCACCCAGTCGGGCCGCGTGCGCGCCATGCACGACGACAAGGGCCGCCAGATCAAGGAAGCGCCCCCGGCGCTTCCGGTCGAAGTGCTCGGCCTTGGCGGCGTGCCGATGGCCGGCGATACGCTGACCGTGGTCGAAAGCGAGGCCCGCGCCCGCGAGGTCGCCGCTTTCCGCGCCGAGCAGGCGACTGCAAAGCGCACGACGGCTGCTCCCGCCAGCCTTGAAAACATGTTCTCGGCTCTTGCCGCCAAGCAGGCCGTCATCGAGTATCCGGTGGTCATCAAGGCCGACGTGCAGGGCTCGACCGAGGCGATCGTCAATGCGCTCAACCGCATCTCGAACGACGAGATCAAGGTGCGCATCCTGGCATCGGGCGTGGGCGCGATCACCGAAAGCGACGTTGCGCTCGCGGGCGCCTCGGGCGCACCGATCGTCGGCTTCAACGTGCGTCCCAACGCCAAGGCGCGCGAGATGATCGAGCGCCAGAAGGTGCGGATGAAGTACTTCGACGTGATCTACCACCTCACCGAAGACATTGCCAAGGAGATGGCCGGCCAGTGGGGTCCGGAAATCATCGAGACGGTCGTTGGCCGCGCCGAGGTCAAGGACGTGTTCCCCGCCGGCAAGCGCGACAAGGCCGCCGGCCTGCTGGTGCTCGAAGGCTATATCCGCAAGGGCATCAACGCGCGCCTCACCCGGCAGGACGTCATCGTTTCGAAGACTGTCATCGCCTCGTTGCGGCGTTTCAAGGACGACGTGCCGGAAGTGCGCGCGGGCCTCGAATGCGGCGTGGTCCTTCAGGACACCAACGACATCAAGCCGGGCGACATGCTCGAGGTGTTCGAGGTCGAGGAACGCGAACGGACGCTGTGAGGGGCATCAAGCCCGTCCGGCGCAAGGTGTGACGCATGGCAAGAGCCGCTTCCACGCCAGAAACCCGCTCTGTTCGCCTCCTGAAGGTGGGCGAACAGGTGCGCCATATCCTCTCGGAGCTGTTGCTACGGCAGGAAGTGCATGACGATGTGCTCGCCGCGCACACCGTCAGCGTGACCGAAGTGCGCATGACGCCGGACCTGCGGCAGGCGACTGTCTTTGTCCGTCCGCTCATGGGCGCCGACATGGACGAGGTGCTGAAAGCGCTGCGCACAAACACGGCGTTCTTCCAGCGGGAGGTTGCGCAGCGGCTCAAGCTGCGGTTCGCGGCCAAACTGAAGTTCCTTGGCGACGAGAGCTTCGACGAGGCGACCCGCATCGACGCGCTTCTGTCCGATCCCCGCGTCAAGCGCGACCTTGGGGAAGAATAGGCCTTGAACGGCGACACCCTGTTCCAGGCGCTTGCGCTGATCATCCCGCTGGTTCTTGCCATCGTCTTTCACGAGGTAGCGCACGGCTGGATGGCGCGTGCGCTGGGCGATCCCACGGCTGAGGAGCAGAACCGGCTGAGTCTCAACCCGGTGCGCCATGTCGATCCGATAGGCACCATCGTGCTGCCGGGCATTCTCGCGCTACTCAAGGCACCGATCCTCGGGTGGGCAAAGCCCGTGCCGGTCAACAAGTGGCGGCTGCGCAATCCGCGCTTCGGCATGATGGCGGTGGCGGCGGCCGGGCCGGGATCGAACCTTGTGCTGGGCGTCGTCGGCGCGGTCTTGCTGGGCCTCCTGCTGCGCGGGCAGGGGCAGATCGAGGGGACGAGCGTCGGCACCGCTTTCCTTGCTGCAAATCTCGTCAACTTCCTCATGATCAACGTGTTTCTCGCCTTCTTCAACATGCTGCCGATCCCGCCGTTCGATGGCTCGCACATTGTCGAGGGGTTGCTGCCGCGCCCGATGGCGGCGCGTTATGCGCGCATGCGGCGCTTTGGGTTCGGGGTCGTCATCGCGCTGTTCATCGTGCTGCCGTGGTTGCTCCCGTCGATCAATCTGGTCCAGCGCTATGTTCTCCCGCCGGTCGAGTGGATGGTGCAGCACTATCTTGATCTTGCGCAGGCCGTAGCGGGCAGCTGACCTATGGTGCATGGCTGGATCGTCCTCGACAAGCCGGTCGGGCTTGGCTCGACGCAGGCCGTGGCGGCGGTCAAGCGCAACTTGCGGCAGGCCGGACACGGCAAGGTCAAGGTCGGCCACGGGGGTACGCTCGATCCGCTGGCGAGCGGGGTCCTGCCGATCGCGCTGGGCGAGGCGACCAAGCTTGCGGGGCGCATGCTCGATGCGAGCAAGATCTATGAATTCACGGTGCGTTTTGGGCAAGAGACGGACACGCTCGATCTTGAGGGGCAGGTGATCGAGGCGAGCGACGTGCGTCCGACGCAGGAAGGCGTGGACCGCGTGCTAGACCGGTTTCGCGGACCGATCGAGCAGGTGCCGCCGGCCTTCTCCGCCATCCGTATCGACGGCGAGCGAGCTTATGACCGGGCGCGGGCGGGGGAGGCGGTCGAGCTGAAGCCCCGCGGCGTCACGATCCATTCGCTCGAAATCACCAACATTGCGGACGACGCGGTCACGCTCATCGCCCACGTCTCCAAGGGCACTTACATCCGCAGTCTGGCGCGCGACATTGCGCGCGCGGCGGGGACGGTCGGCCATGTCACGATGCTGCGCCGCACCCGCGCCGGGCCGTTCGGCATCGAACGCGCGATTTCGCTGGACAAACTCAACGAAATCGGCAAGGGCGCGGCGCTTGAGAACGTAATCTTGCCGCTGGAGGCAGGGCTGGTCGACATCCCGGCTCTTGACCTCGGTCCGGAACAGGCAAGCATGGTCCGACAGGGCCGGGTTCTGACCGGACTGGCCTTTCAGGACGGGGTCTGCTGGGCGCGGTGCGGCGAAACGCCGGTTGCGCTGATGCAGGTCGATGGCGGCAACGCCGCCGTGCTGAGGGGCTTCAACTTTCCGGATGTCGCGGAGTAAATGAAATGTCGGTCAGCGCCGAAGCAAAGCAGAAGATCATCAAGGACAATGCCCGCGAGCCCAACGACACGGGATCGCCGGAAGTCCAGGTCGCGATCCTCACCAGCCGCATCAACACGCTGCAGGATCACTTCAAGGCGCACCACAAGGACAACCATTCGCGCCGCGGTCTGCTGATGATGGTCAACAAGCGGCGTTCGCTGCTTGACTATCTCAAGCGCAAGGACGTGGATCGCTACAATGCACTCATCGCGAAGCTCGGTCTTCGCAAGTAAGTGACGCAAGGGCGGCTCCAAACGGGGCCGCTTTTCGCATGGGGCCAGGGGACTGCAATTCGGCAGCCCCGGCCAATGGGCCATCAAGTGCCCGCACCGGACCGGGACGGATCACCCGGCAGAAGGCCCCGCCCGTGCAATAGGGCCCGGCGGGCTTAAGGAAAACACATGTTCGACGTCAAAACCGTATCGCTGGAGTGGGGCGGAAAGACCCTCACTTTGGAAACCGGCCGCATTGCCCGTCAGGCCGACGGAGCCGTGCTGGCCACTTATGGCGAAACCGTGGTGCTCTGCGCCGTGACGGCCGCCAAATCCGTGAAGGAAGGGCAGGATTTCTTCCCGCTCACCGTTCACTATCAGGAAAAGTTCTTCGCGACGGGCCGCATCCCCGGCGGCTTCTTCAAGCGCGAACGGGGCGCCACCGAAAAGGAGACGCTCGTCTCCCGGTTGAGCGACCGTCCGGTCCGCCCGCTGTTCCCCGAAGGGTTCTACAACGAGATCAACGTGATCGCGCAGGTCCTGAGCTATGATGGCGAGACCGAGCCCGATATTCTGGCGATGATTGCCGCGTCCGCCGCGCTGACCATTTCGGGCGTTCCCTTCATGGGCCCGATCGGCGCCTGCCGCGTCGGCCTCCAGGACGGCGAATACACGCTCAACCCAAAACAGGACGAGGCTGCCGCCGGCGATCTCGATCTGGTCGTGGCCGCCACCGGCAATGCCGTCATGATGGTGGAATCGCAGGCGCGCGAGCTGCCCGAGGATGTCATGCTCGGCGCGGTGTTGTTTGCGCACGACGAGATCAGGAAGGTCGTGAATGCGATCATCGACCTCGCCGAGAAGGCTGCCAAGGATCCGTGGGACGTTGCTGTAAGCGACAACTCCGCGATCAAGGACAAGCTCAAGAAGCTGATCGGCAAGGACATCGCCGCCGCCTACAAGCTGACCGACAAGTCGGCCCGCTCGAACGCGCTCAACGCGGCGCGCGCCAAGGCCAAGGACGCGTTCGCGGATCAGGATGCGCAGACCCAGATGGTCGCGATGAAGTCCGTCAAGAAGGTCGAGGCCGACGTCGTGCGCGGCGCCATCCTCAAGGACGGCAAGCGCATCGATGGCCGCACCACGACGCAGGTCCGTCCGATCGAGGCGATGGTCGGCTTCCTGCCGCGCACGCACGGCTCTTCGCTGTTCACGCGCGGCGAGACGCAGGCGATCTGTACCACCACGCTTGGCACCAAGGACGCCGAGCAGATGATCGACGGGCTGGAGGGTCTCTCCTACTCGAACTTCATGCTGCACTATAACTTCCCGCCCTATTCGGTTGGCGAAGTTGGCCGTTTTGGCGCTCCCTCGCGCCGCGACACCGGCCACGGCAAGCTCGCATGGCGTGCGCTTCAGGCTGTTCTGCCCACCAAGGAAGAGTTCCCCTATACGATCCGCGTGGTGTCCGACATCACCGAGTCCAATGGTTCCTCCTCGATGGCCACCGTTTGCGGCGGCGCGCTTTCGATGATGGACGCGGGCGTTCCGATCAAGCGGCCGGTTTCCGGCATCGCCATGGGCCTGATCCTGGAAGGCAAGGATTTCACCGTCTTGTCGGACATCCTTGGCGACGAGGATCACCTCGGCGACATGGACTTCAAGGTGGCCGGAACGTCCGAGGGCATCACCACGATGCAGATGGACATTAAGGTCGCGGGCATCACGCGCGAGATCTTCGAGGCCGCGCTCAACCAGGCCCGTGACGGCCGCGCCCACATCCTTGGCGAAATGACCAAGGCGCTGGGATCGGCCCGCACCGAGCTTTCGGCCCATGCTCCGCGCATCGAGACGATCCAGATCGACAAGTCCAAGATCCGTGACGTCATCGGAACCGGCGGCAAGGTGATCCGCGAGATCGTTGCAGAGACGGGCGCCAAGGTGGACATCGACGACGAGGGCCTGATCAAGATCAGCTCGGCCGACCTTGGCCAGATCGAGGCTGCGAAGGCTTGGATCCTGGGCATCGTCGAGGAAGCGGAAGTCGGCAAGGTTTATGACGGCAAGGTTGTCAACATCGTGGACTTCGGCGCTTTCGTGAACTTCATGGGCGGCAAGGACGGCCTCGTCCACGTCTCCGAAATGCGCAACGAGCGCGTCGAGAAGCCGACCGATGTCGTTTCTGAGGGCCAGGCCGTGAAGGTCAAGGTGCTCGAGATCGACCAGCGCGGCAAGGTTCGCTTGTCGATGCGTCTCGTCGACCAGGAGACCGGTGCCGAGCTCGAAGACACGCGCCCGCCGCGCGAGGCCCGCGAGCCGCGCGGCGATCGTCCGGGCGGAGACCGCGGTGATCGCCGCGGACCCAGAGTTGATCGGGGCCGTGACGACCGCGGCCCGCGCGGCGGCGGTGATCGCGGACCGAGAAGGGATGGGGGCCGCGACCGCGATGATCGTGGGCCAAGGCGCGAAGGCGGCCGCGATGATGGCGGCGATGCCGGTCACATGCCGGCATTCCTCAAGTCCGACGACTGAGGCACTGATCCTGCAATAAAAAGGGGCCGGGGGAGCAATCCTCCGGCCCTTTTCTATGGAGCGTCGCTACGATCAGTCGCGCTTGCCTGGCATCCCTCCCAGGTAATCGAGCTTGCCAAGGCCGACGCCCTGGTTGCGCAGGATGCCGTAGGCGGTGGTGACGTGAAAATAGAAGTTGGGAACTGAAAAACCGAGCAGGAAGTTGCTGACAGTAAAGGGGATCCGTGTCTCGCCCATCCGGAACTCCATGGACTCATCGGCGAGGGATTCTAGTTCGGCTTCGCTGACGGCTTCCAGCTCGGCTTTCGCCGCGTCAAGCATCGCGCGGAGCGAGGCGAAATCATGCGGCACGTCTCCGGGGAGCGGGCTGAAGACGCGCGCCCGCACGCCCGTGATGGCGCCCTGCGAATGGTGGCAGACCTGCTGCACCTGCTTGGCGAAATTCCACATGTCGTCGCACAGCCGGGCCTGAGCCAACGTCTCGAGATCACCGCGCCCATCGGCACAATGCGCTTCGGCCTTGTCGAGAATTTTCCCGACCGACGACACGAAGCGCTGAAAATGCGGAACTGTGGCGGCGTGCAATGAAACGGGCATCGGATTGCTCCCCCTGCTGGCTGACGACTGGCGCAAAGCCTAGAACGGAAAGCATGCGATGGGAAACATCATTGCAGGCGGCAACCGCGCCGCGCCGGGCAGCTTCACGCTACCGATTCGAGCGGCGGCCCTACGCCTGCGACGACGATCTGGTTCCTGCCGCCGTTCTTCGCTGCATAAAGCGCCTCGTCCGCCGCGCGCAGCGCGTCACCCGCTTCCGGGTGGGCAAAGATATCCGCCAGGCCGCCAGAGAATGTGATGCGTCCGAACGGCATGTCGGTGGCGCGGTTGACCAGTTTGCGCTCGGCCATGGAATCCCGCGCCTTGTCGAGAATTGCATGAGCCTCCAAAAGCGTCTTGCCGCGAAACAGGACGACGAATTCCTCGCCGCCGTGCCGGGCGACGTGGCAATGGTCGTTCGATATTCGCGACAGGGTCTGCGCCACTGCCTTGAGCACACGGTCTCCCGCCTCGTGGCCGTGCGTGTCGTTGACACGCTTGAAATGGTCGATGTCGCAGAACGCGACGCACAGCTGCTCACCGGCAGCCTTTGCCTCCTCGACGGTTTTCTGCAGCACCCCTTCGAAGGCGCGGCGGTTTGGCAAGCCGGTCAGGTGGTCGGTTTCGGCGCTGCGGCGCGCTTCCTCGAGATTTTTCTGAAGCGCCATGGTCCGCTTTTCGGACCGCGACATCTGGTCCTCGATCTCGCGGGTCCGACCCAGCATGACCCGGGCGATGGCGGCGAGATCGGAAATGACGAGGCCAGCCTTGCCGACTTGCTCCAGTTCGCCGACGTGGCCTTCCAGCGCGGACTGGTACTCGCGGGTTGCGGTGCCGGCGTCGCGCGTGGTTCTGGCAAATTCCTCAAGGCTTTCCTCCAGCCGCTGCATCAGCGCCTTGAGCATCTCGGACCCGTCGTTGCGGCCCGAATTGCGGCCCGCCTGTTCCAGCCAATCGAGAGTCACGGGCTGGCGTGAACTGACGCGCTGCTCGATCAGACGTGAAAGCTTTACGTCGCTGCCGGTGATGACATCGTGCGCCACGCCGAGCGTATAGGAATTCACTTCGAGCCGGTGCGTCATCAGGAAGCGGCTGACATCGTCGAGCAGCTGCCTGCGGCGCAGTTCCCGCGGATCATGGATGCCCTTGGCGTCCTCGGGCTCGGTCGCGGCCTCAGCGACATCAGTGTCAAGGCCTTCGCCCGCAAACCGGTTGCTCAACCAGGCCAGCAATCCCCGCTGCCCACGCTCTTGTGTGTTCTCGTGTTCGCTCATGGGTGTGGTTAACGTCGGCTTTCGCCGGAATTTAAGGGCGGGGCCGAGATAGTTTCTCCGGCGCTGCCCCGCCGCGCTGAGTGCCGGCAATCACGGTTCGGATCGAAAACGGCGCCGGTGCGTTGATACCGAAGCGGCGCGGTACGGCTGCCGCATCGAGGGAGAGAGACGGATCCGTGCGCAATTTCATAAACTTGATGGTGGCCTCGGCCCTGCTCGCGGGCTGCAATGCCGATCCGACCGGGAAAGGCCGCGACGCGGCCGAGGCCCCATCCGAAGCTGCGCCAGGCCGCGGCGATGAGGGGTACGGCATGGCCGCGAACGACCCGGCGCCGGGAAGCACGCCTGCGGTAGATCTTCCCGATGCAGTCGAGCGGCCCGACATGCAGCTCCAGGTTGTGCTCGACCGGCTCGGCTTCACCCCCGGGGTCGTCGATGGCAAACCGGGTGCTTCGACGCGCAACGCGATTCTCGGTTTCCAGGAAGCGAACGGTCTGCAAGTCACGGGCACGCTTGACGAGCCCACGCGGGCCGCGCTCGGGAAATGGTCGAACATTCCAGCGACGCGTGTCGTGACCATCCCTGCCGACTTCGCCGCGGGGCCCTTCGCGCCGCTCCCCAAGAACCCGGCGGAGCAGGCGAAGCTTCCCGAGATGGGATACGCCTCGCTTGACGAGAAGCTCGCCGAACGGTTCCACACCACGATCGAGACACTGGCCATGCTCAATCCCGGCGGCCTGCCCGCGGGATCGCCGGAGGCAGTTCCCACCGCTTCCGCATCGGCGACTACCGCCCCGGCAACCACGGCGGCGCCCGCGCTGTTCCGGGCTGGGCAGGCCATTCGCGTGCCCAATGTCGGTGCCGATGCAATCCGCGCCGGGTCCGTCACTGACGAAGGCTGGGCGCGGACTCTCGCATCGCTTGGCGTGGGTTCGGAGCAGCCGAAGGCCGCACGTATCGTCGTCAGCAAGTCGAAGGGCACGCTCAGAGCCTATGACGAGGCTGGAATGCTGGTTGGCATGTACACCGCGACAATGGGCTCGCGCCGCGATCCCCTGCCGCTCGGGACATGGAAGATCCTTGGCATCGCGCACAATCCGCCCTTCCACTACAATCCGGAGCTGTTCTGGGATGTGTCGGACTCGGTCGACAAGCAGAAGCTTCCGCCGGGGCCGAACGGTCCGGTTGGCGTGGTCTGGATCGACCTGAGCAAGGAGCATTACGGCATCCACGGCACGCCCGAGCCGCAGACCATCGGGCGCGCGCAAAGTCACGGCTGCGTCCGACTGACCAACTGGGATGCCGCACGGCTCGCGCAGATGGTCTCCACGCGGACGCAAGTGCTCTTCGAGGCGTGACATGCAGGTCGGCTGGCAGGGCATCGCGCGGACCATTGCCGTCACGGCAGCCGTGACGTCCGCGTTCTGGGTGGTGCTGGGCAGCTGGTTGTTCAATCGGCACCTTGAAGTGCGATCTGGCGATGACACTCACCCGAAGGCGTCGCAGGCGGCGCAGGTGGACCATAGGGAGCCCCCGATGCTCGTAGCGGCCCGCGCGGCGGATGGAGCGGTGCCTATCAAAGCTATCCCGGTCGTCGGCATATCGCCAGCTCAGCTTGTCGATACCTTCGGACAGGCGAGGGCGGACGGCGCGCGCCGGCACGACGCCATCGACATTCAGGCGCCGCTCGGCACGCTGGTTGTCGCGGCGATGCCCGGGACGGTCGAGAAACTGTGGCTCTCAAGGGATGGCGGGAACACGGTTTACGTGCGCTCGCCCGATCGGCGCGTGATAACCTATTACGCTCATCTGGACGGCTACGCGCCGGGCCTTGCCGAGGGGCAGGTGCTTCAGACAGGTGCGCCGATCGGAACGGTCGGCGCGACAGGCAATGCCAGCACGGATGCGCCGCATCTGCACTTTGCGGTCTGGCAGACCGAGCCGGACCGCCGTTGGAGCGATCCCGCGGCCGCGATCAATCCCTATCCGCTGCTGACTGCTCTGCGCCCGGCGCGACAGGCGGAGCCGCGACCGGTGGGGGCACAACAGTCGGTGGTGGCCCGCTGAGGTCGCTGCTTCCGTCTGGCGTGCGCAGCAAGTGTCGCCCTGCGAAAAACGCGGCGAGGCCCATGACGAAGGGGACCAGCGCGAAGATCACGGCAGCCGGCAGGTAAGCCAGTTCCTCCCTCGAAGCGCCGTTGACGCCGGCCGAGATGAAGATCAGCAGGGTGCACAGGCCGGACAGTCCCGCCACGAGAATGCCGCATCCCAGCAGCATTCCGCCAAAGAAGCTGCGCATCGGCTATTTTCCTCCCTTGCGGGCATCGTTCCTCAGCGCCAGCACGCCGCCAAGGATCGCCATCAGACCAAAGGTGAAGGGTACGCCGCCGAAGATCAGCAGTACCTGCGGAATTCCGTTCTCGAGGGTCATGGCATTCGGCCCGTCTTCGGACAGGAAGGCAAGGCAGCACAGCCCGCTCGCGCCGGCCAGCAGCACGCCGAAGACGATCAAAAGGATGCCGGCAAGCTTGTTGGTGCTCATGGACCGAGATCCCCGTCCGGCGGCTCGGTTGGCTGGGTAGGCGCCGT
Source organism: Novosphingobium sp. (assembly GCA_040377095.1). GTDB lineage: Bacteria > Pseudomonadota > Alphaproteobacteria > Sphingomonadales > Sphingomonadaceae > Novosphingobium. Next base: position 317 of record JBEIPK010000055.1, on the reverse strand, counting down.
CGGCGTGCCATAATCCTGACTGACGACGAAGCGGCCCAGGAACACAAGGCCGATGCCGACAAGGAACGGGACGCCGCCGATCACCAGCACGACGGGGAGGCCTTCGCTGAGATCGCGCGCCGTCAGCGGCATTTCCGACAGAATGAGCATAAGCGAGCACAGGCCGGAGAGCCCGGCGATCAGGATGCCCGCGCCGAGCATGCATCCGCCCAGGACCTTGTTCATGCGCGCTGCCCTGCGGCAAGCGCGCGGTGGCGTGCAACGACACCCGCGCCTTCGGCGCCTTCGCGATAGAAGGTGTTGTAGGTGTCGAACGG
>JBEIPK010000002.1:0-129843 GCA_040377095.1 Novosphingobium sp. | reverse complement strand
CTTCGCGCCCGCGAATGGTCTCCATCTTGTAGCGCGCGCGCGTGACAACGGAGCCGCGGCCCGTCAGCAGCGCAGCGCGCGCGGCGGCGCGACCCAGGATTTCGCAGCCTGTGGGAAAATCCGGGCCAGGTATGATGTCCAAAAGATCGAGATCGGAAATGTCGGGCGTGTCGATCAGCGCCACCGTGGCGTCGATCACTTCGCCGAGATTGTGCGGCGGAATGTTGGTCGCCATGCCCACCGCGATGCCGCCCGCGCCATTGACCAGCAGGTTTGGGAAGCGCGCGGGCAGCACCGTGGGCTCGCGCCGACTGCCGTCGTAATTTTGGGCGAAATCGACCGTGTCCTTGTCGAGATCGTCGAGCAGCGTCATCGCCGCCTTGGTGAGGCGGCTTTCCGTGTAGCGCTCGGCCGCCGGCGGGTCGCCGTCGATGGAGCCGAAGTTGCCCTGACCGTCGATCAGCGGCACGCGCAGCGACCAGTCCTGCGTCATGCGTGCAAGTGCATCGTAAATCGCACTGTCGCCGTGCGGGTGATAGTTGCCCATCACGTCGCCGACGATCTTGGCCGACTTGCGATAGGGCCGCCCGGCGACGAAGCCACCTTCCTGGCTGGCGAAGAGGATGCGGCGGTGAACCGGCTTCAAGCCGTCGCGCACGTCAGGGAGCGCGCGCGCCACGATCACGCTCATCGCGTAATCGAGGTAGCTGGCCTTCATCTCGTCGACGATGTCGATACGCGCGTATTCGCCCGGTGAGGGCGGCGTCTGGATGGTGTCTGTATCGTCGCTCACGAGGTGTCTTCGATTTCGCAGTTGAAGGAATTTCGGCTCTTGCTGACGGCCCTATGACAAGCCGCCCGCAATTGCCACCCGCCTGCCGCCGGACGGCCTCGCGAGGCCGGCTTTTTCCACATTTCCCCGCTGACAAACCGATCCGTCGCGGCCCAGTGCCGCCGCAGCATGAACAGCTGCGACAAAACGCATTCAATCGGCGTTCAGCGCCCTTGACCTAGCAGGTCTCCAGTTGCCAAACGGCCGTTTCGGCGTCAGTAGCGAACAAGAGTGTTGAGTAGGGACCGGGCGCCGCAAGACGCGTCCCTGATCGAGGAGAGACGTCGCATGTTCAATCGCATTTCCGCTCAAGGCCGCCGCGTATTGTCGAGTTCGGCACTGGCACTGGCTCTGGGTATGGGCGTTGCCGCCGGCAGCATGGCGTTCAGCACGCCGGCCCTTGCCGCCAAGAAGGCACCGGCCCTCAAGCTGTCGCCAGCCTTCCAGAAAATCGCGGCGGATGCCCAGAAATCGATCGAAGCAGCCAAGGGTGGCGGCGATTCGGCAGCGGCAAAGGCACTGCTCGATCAGGCGTTCGCAGCAGTGGTCAACAATGACGACAAGTTCATGGCCGGCAATCTTGCGGTTTCGCTCGGTTCTGCCACGCAGGACTCCGCGATGCAGCGACGCGGTCTTGAATCAATGCTCGCCAGCGGCAAGGTGCCGCTTGAGGAACAGGGCAAATACAACGTCTTTGTCGGACAGCTTGCACTTCAGGCCCGTGATTATGCGGCGGCGCAGGCTGCAATTCTTGAGGCAAAGCGGCTCAATCACGTCGATCCCGAAATGGACGTGGTCCTGGCCGAGGCCTACATCGGCAATAATCAGGCTGCACAGGGATTGGGCGTTCTGTCGCAGGCGATTGAAACGCGCCGGGCCGCTGGGCAGATGGCTCCGGAAGCATGGTATCGCCGCGGCCTCGGCCTCGCCTACAAGGCCAAGGCGCTCGATCAGGCTGGCGTCTTCGCCAAGGCGCTGGCGCGTGACTATCCCACCAAGGAAAACTGGGCGGGTGCCATCACGGTCGTGCGCGAAGTCGGCAACTACAAGGATCAGGAAGTGCTGGACCTGATGCGCCTGATGGACGCGACGGGCAGCTATGCCGAAAGGAACGACTACCTGGAATATATCCAGACGGCCGACGCGCGCCGCCTGCCGGGCGAAGTGCTGCACGTGATCGAGGCCGGCCTCGCATCGGGCAAGGTTCCCGCCACCGATGGTTTCATGCTCGATGCCAAGGCGATTGCCTCGGGCCGTCTCGCTGCCGACAAGGCCTCCCTTGCCGGTCTTGAACGGGACGCGCGCGGTGCGGCTGCAAGCGCCGCGACGCTGAGTGGTGCGGGCGATGCGTTCCTCAGCTACAACGAGCCGGCCAAGGCCATCGATTTCTTCACGCTGGCGCTGGCCAAGCCGGGCATCGATCAGCCTCGTGTACTGACGCGTCTGGGCATCGCCCAAGTCAAGGCAGGCCGCTATGCCGAGGCGCAGGCCACGCTTGCCAAGGTGACCGGGCCGCGCAAGCCGATCGCCGACCTTTGGGCGCTCTATGCGGGGAGTAAGGCCGCGCCGCCGCGAGCCACCGCAGCGGTATCGCCTGCTGCCGCGCCAAAGTAAGACTGGTCTGTCCCAAGACTCAAGACCTGATTATCGAAGAGGGCGACGGGAAACCGCCGCCCTTTTCGTTGGCCGTGCTCATACAACCGGTTCAAAGTCTCCGGTTTCTTCGTCGAGCAGATGCAGCACACCATCGGAGATTGCGAAGTAGGCGCCGCGCAGCCGCAGCGTCCCATTGCGCTCGCCCTCGCGGATGCAGGGAAACGTGCGCAGGTTGCGCAGCGAGATCATTACGCCCGCGAACTCCATGGCGCGCTCCGCCTCGCGTCCGCCGGTGCCGAGCGCCTCGACGATCGGGCCGCGCGCATCGTCCAGCATGTGGATCCAGTTGGCAATGAAGCCGCCTTCGCCCGGCTTGCTGCCGTGCAGCTCGTTGGTCAGCGCGGCGCGGCACCCGCCGCACATGCCGTGACCCATGACAACGATCTCGTTGACTTTGAGCGCCTGCACCGCAAATTCGAGCGCGGCCGAGACGCCGTGCAGGCCGGGCGTGGTCTCGAAGGGGGGGACCAGTGCCGCGACATTGCGCACAACGAAGATCTCGCCCGGACTCACGTCGAAGATCTGCGCGGGATCGACTCTGCTGTCGGAACACGCGATGATCATTACCTTGGGTTCTTGACCCTCCTGCAGGGTCTCCCAGCGTTCGCGATTGGGATTCCAGCCTTCGCGCCGGAAGCGGCGATATCCATCGACGAGGTGGTTCAGTTCGGGTGAGTGCGGGTTTGTCATGCTGTTGCCCTTAAAGCGCAGATTGCCACTGGCAAGGCTCGTGACATACGCCTATCTGGGCGCCATGAACGAGCTTGCAAGCCCGCCCCAAACGCAATCCGCGCCCGCTCGCCGGAAAAAGCCTGACTGGATCCGCGTCAAGGCGCCGACATCGCGCGCCTTTGGCGAAACGCGCGATCTCATGCGGCAACTGGGCCTCAACACCGTTTGCGAGGAAGCGGCCTGCCCCAACATCGGCGAGTGCTGGACCAAGAAGCACGCCACGGTCATGATCTTGGGAGACGTCTGCACGCGCGCCTGCGCCTTCTGCAACGTTAAGACCGGCATGCCGCGAAAACTTGATGAGGACGAGCCGGAGCATGTCGCCGAAGCTGCCGCCAAGCTCGGGCTCGGGCATATCGTCATCACTTCGGTTGACCGCGACGACCTGCCCGATGGCGGCGCGGGCCAGTTCGTGCGCGTGATCCAGGCGCTGCGCCGGACCACGCCAGCTACGACGATCGAGATCCTTACGCCCGACTTCAGGGGAAAGATGCAGCCCGCCGTCGAGGCCATCGTCGCCGCACGGCCCGATGTCTACAATCACAATCTCGAGACGGTGCCACGGCTTTATCCCACGATCCGGCCCGGCGCGCGCTACTATGCCTCGCTGCGGCTGCTCGAACAGGTAAAGCGTCACGATCCCACGGTTTTCACCAAGTCCGGCATCATGCTCGGACTGGGTGAGGAGCGGCTCGAAGTGCATCAGGTGATGGACGACATGCGCTGCGCCGACATCGATTTTCTAACGATGGGCCAGTACCTCCAGCCGACCCCGCGCCATGCCGCGGTTGCGGACTTTGTCACACCGCAGGCCTTCGACGCTTTCGGTGCGATTGCGCGTGCCAAGGGCTTCCTGCAGGTGGCCTCCAGCCCGCTGACCCGGTCGAGCTATCACGCCGACGCCGATTTCCGACAGATGCGAGCGGCGCGTGAGGCTCAGCTTGCCAAGTCCCAGTCAGCGAACAAAGCGCAGGGCGCGCCCGCGAGCGTCTGATGCCCGGTATCCGCGAGACACGCCAGCTGCCCTACAGTGCGGCGCAGATGTTCGACCTTGTTGCGGACGTCGCGCGCTACCCGGAATTCCTGCCCTGGGTTGTGGCAACGCGGATCCGCTCGGACAGCGAGAATGAGATGATTGCCGACATGCTCGTCGGCTTCAAGGCGCTGCGCGAGAAGTTTGCGTCGCGCGTGCGCAAGCAGCGTCCGGGCCGAATTGAAGTCACCTATATCGACGGGCCCTTGCGCGATCTCGACAACCTGTGGCTGTTCCGCGAGCTTGGCCCCGACGCCTGCGAAATCGATTTCAGCGTCGAGTTCACCTTCCGCAACGCCCTGTTCGAGCGGCTCGCCGGACAGTACTTCGACAAGGCCTTCCGCAAGATGGTGACCGCCTTCGAAGCGCGCGCGACCGAGCTTTACGGCAGCAGCAACTCAAGCGCGACCAGCGCCGCCTGATGCCTGACTGCGGCGCGGCTTGAGCCATCCAGCCGGCGCTCCTCCGCGTCGACGTCCTCGCTGCCGCGCACCTTGCGCGCGAACACCACGGTGCCGACCGGCTTGAGCTCACTGCCGCCGTCAGGTCCGGCAATGCCGCTGATGGCGACCGCGACGTCCGCCTCGCTTCGCTCGATCGCGCCGCGTGCCATGGCCCAGGCGGTCGCAATCGAAACGGCGCCGAAGGTGTCGATGATGTCTTCGGGAACGCCAAGGATGTCCCGCTTCGATTCGTTCGAATAGGTCACGAACCCGCGGTCAAGCACGGCCGATGACCCCGCGATTTCCGTGAGCGCGGCGCAGACCAGCCCGCCGGTACAGCTTTCGGCCAGCGCCACGCGGCGTCCTGCGGCGGCATTCTCGCGGATCACCCGTTCGGCAAGCGCCAGCAAATCACCGGGAACCAGCGCATCGGGAGGTATATCGCTCATGCCTCGCACATGTTGATGCTGCCGACCTTGGTCTTGCCCGACTTGGCGCCAAGCCCGACGGCAAGCGCGATCAGTTCGGCCGTGTTGGCAGGGGGCAGCGGCGCAAGCAGGCGCACGAAGCTGTCGATCGTGCCGCAGCGTTCGACCGGAATCTGCTGGCTGGCCAGCCCTTCCATCACGCCGTCCAGCATCTGCTGGAGCGTGTTGTCGGGCAGGGTGGCGATGATCTGGTTTGCCGAAGCATCCTTCTGCGCGCTCAGCTTGAGGAACGCGGCCTTTGCACCCGGCCAATTGGCGCCCTTGTTCTGCGCGTAGCGCGATGCAAGGTCCTTGCCGCTCTGGTTGAGATAGGCCTGCGGCCCAAGCGTCGTGCTGCAGCGCTTTGCGGTGCCATTGATAAGGCTGGGCAGGGCATAGCCTGCCAGCGAGGCGAACTCGGCCGGTTGCAGGCATGGCGTTTCGGCTGCCTGTGCCACGCCGGGAAGCGCAATCAGGACGCAGGCTGATGCTGTAAGGAGTCGGCGCATGGTGATTGCCTCTATCTCGTGATCTCAGGTGTCGACTGTACCAGAACGGCGGCGGCTTGTGCGGCAATTCCTTCGCCGCGACCGGTAAATCCGAGTCCTTCGGTGGTCGTCGCCTTGACGCTGACCTGGCTCATCGCGCAGCCGAGTAGACCCGCGAGCCGTTCGCGCATGGCGGCGCGGTGAAGCGAAAGCTTCGGCGCCTCGCAGATCAGGGTGAGATCGACATTGCCGATGGCATACCCGGCCTCCGCCGCAAGACGAATGGCATGGGTGAGGAACTGGTCCGAGGAGGCCCCGCGCCACTGCGGGTCGCTGGGCGGAAAATGGTCGCCGATGTCGCCCGCGCCGATCGCGCCGAGGATCGCGTCGACCAGGGCGTGGATTGCCACGTCGGCATCGCTGTGCCCGGCAAGGCCTTTGTCGTGCTCGATCCGCACGCCGCAGAGCCAAAGCTCTTCGCCGGGACTAAGCCGGTGAACATCGTAGCCGGTGCCCATGCGGATTGGCGGCGCCTTCTGCTCGAAGTCCGAGGCATAGGTCAACTTGGCGAGCGCTTCGTCGCCCTCGACCATAGCGACGGACAGCCCGTGGGCATGCGCGACCTGGGCGTCGTCACCGGCGGTGTCTTCGCCGACCCACGCGCGGTGCGCGGCAAGGATCGAGGCATGGCGGAAGGCTTGCGGCGTCTGCACCCGCCGCAGATCCTCGCGGCGCGCCGGGGCAGCCATGTGGTAACCGGTGGCAGCAGCAAGGCTGTCCACTACGGGCAGCACAGGAATCGCGGCGTCATTCCTCTCGAGCGCCGTTAGGAGCCGGGTGATGACATCGGCGGACAGGCCCGGACGGGCGGCATCGTGGATCAACACAAGATCAGGTGCATTGGTGCCTAGCGCCTCAAGTCCCGCGCGAACTGACGCCTGCCGCGTCTCGCCGCCATGGATCATCGCTGTATCCGTTCCGGCCAGCGCGGCTTCCGCCAGCGCTTCGCAGCCCTCCGGTATGACGACAACAACCGGCCCGACACCGGCAGCCAGTAGCGCATCGACCGAGTGGCGGACAACCGGCTTCCCACGCCAGAGCGCAAACTGCTTGGGAAGCGGCTGCCCGGCGCGCAGGCCCTGTCCTGCCGCGACGACGATGGCTGCGGCGCTGGGGGCTGCGGCGCGAGGTCGTTCTGGCGGGCCTGACATCGTTCGTCCGGTAATCGCTTGTCGCGGCCAAGACAATTCCCTATGTGCTGCCTGTTTTTTAGGCAGTCTGACACATGAGCGCTCCCGTTCCTCCTCCCGTGACACCGATTTCCGTGGGCGGGATCGACGTGCCTTGTCCGGTCGTGCTTGCGCCGATGACGGGCGTGACGGACATGCCCTTCCGGACGCTGGTGCGGCGGTTCGGTTCGGGCCTGAACGTCACGGAAATGATCGCGTCGCCTGCCATGATCCGCGAGACGCGCCAGTCGCTGCAGAAAGCAGCGTGGAATCCGGTTGAGGAACCGGTGTCAGTCCAGCTTGCCGGCTGCTCCCCGTCCGAAATGGCCGAAGCTGCAAAGCTAAACGCAGACCGGGGCGCCGCGATCATCGACATCAATATGGGCTGCCCGGTCAAAAAGGTGGTCAATGGCGATGCCGGATCGGCGTTGATGCGCGATTTACCGCTTGCGGCGAGCCTGATCGAGGCGACCGTCAAGGCGGTTTCGATACCGGTTACCGTAAAGATGCGGATGGGCTGGGATCACGACAGCCTGAACGCCCCGGAACTGGCACGCATAGCGCAGGATCTGGGGGCCACGCTGATCACCGTGCATGGCCGCACGCGCAACCAGATGTACAAGGGCAGCGCCGACTGGGCCTTTGTCCGCCGGGTCAAGGACGCAGTTTCATTGCCGGTCATCGTCAATGGCGACATCTGCACGATCGAGGATGCGGCAAGCGCGCTCGCCCAATCGGGCGCAGACGGACTGATGATCGGGCGCGGCGCCTATGGCAAGCCTTGGCTGCTGGGGCAGGTGATGCACTGGTGGCAGCACGGAATTGCGCTGCCTGATCCGGATGTTGACGTGCAGTATGCCGTTATTTCAGAGCATTACGATGCAATGCTTAGTCACTACGGAAAGACGACTGGCGTCAAAATGGCCCGCAAGCATCTGGGATGGTACACCAAGGGGCTGCCCGGATCCGCAGAGTTCAGAAACCGCGTGAACTTCATGGATGATGAATCTGAAGTGATTACATCACTACATGAATTCTACGCCCCCTTCCTGAGCCGCCGCGCCGCATGAAGCTGGCTGATCAGGCCAAGCCCGACAGCGAACGACAGCTCGCCAGCCTTCCTGTCGCCGTCGTCCTGCTGGCGCCCAGCCTTCATATCGCGTCCGCAAACCCGGCCGCCGAGCAATTCCTTGGACAAAGCCTGCGCCGCCTTTCAGGCCGCAAGCTCACCGAAGTGCTCGGCTTCGCCCAACAGCATCTGGTGGAGCGGCTGAGCGACAGCGAGACACCGGTTTCCGCGCGCGACGTCACAGTGTCCGTTGCGGGCATCGGGCCGAGGCGCCTCGACCTTGTCATGGCCCCGGTGATCGACGAGCCGGGCTGGCAGCTGCTCACCCTGCATGACAGCGCGGCCGAGGCGCTGGGCGAAGATGGTGGGCCGGGCGAGGAACTGCTGCTGCGCGGTCCGGAAATCCTCGCGCATGAGATCAAGAACCCGCTCGCCGGAATTCGCGGCGCTGCACAGCTTCTTGGACGCAAGGTGCAGGGCGGCGATCGCGCGCTGACCGACCTCATCGCCGGAGAAGTTGACCGTATCGCCCTTCTGATCGACCAGATGCAGGCGCTCAGCCGGCGCACTGTCGCACCGGTCGAACCCTGCAACCTGCACGAAGCCGCGCGCCGCGCGATTGCCGTGCTCGATGCCGCTGACACCGGTAGTAGAAGCGATGCGCCGCGCGTCCGGGTGATCGAGGAGTTCGATCCGTCGCTTCCGCTGGTTTCCGGCTCACCAGATGGCCTCGTCCAGGTGCTCATCAACCTGCTGGCCAATGCCCGCGAGGCCTGCCGCGAGATCGAAAGCCCGCGTATTGCCATTCGCACCCGGTTTGCCAGCGGCTTGCAGCTCCACTCGGTCGGATCGGGCGAGCCCGTGCGCCTGCCCATCGAGCTGCGGGTCACTGATAACGGGCCCGGCGTCGATCCTGCGATGCGCGAGCACATCTTCGATCCCTTCGTGACGACCAAGAAAAGCGGGCAGGGGCTGGGCTTGGCGCTCGTCCGCAAGCTCCTGCGCGAGATGAACGCCCGCATCAGCCACGAACGAGACGAGGCGGCCGGGCTCACCCACTTTCGCGTCCACCTGCCGCTCGCCGAGGAGCGGCCTGCACGCAGGCGAAAGGGAGCGCAGGCGGCATGAGCGTTCTGCTTGTCGAGGACGACGCCTCGATCGCCATCGTCATCACCGCCGCTCTGGAAGCCGAGGGCTTCCGTGTCGTCGCGTGCGATACGCTGGCCGAGCGCGACCGGCTGTTGTCCGGCGAACGGTTCTCTGCGCTGGTGACCGACGTCAAGCTGCCGGACGGTGACGGGATCGAGACCCTGGCCCGGGTTCGCCAGCAGCATCCGGACCTGCCGATCATCATCCTCTCGGCACAGAACACGCTCGACACCGCTGTCAGGGCCAGTGACACCGGTGCCTTCGAGTATTTCCCCAAGCCATTCGACATCGACGAACTTGCCCGCACCGTGCGGCAGGCGGTTGGCACCAGCGCAAATGCCGCGCCGGATGATCACCACGACGCCGAAGTCGAGAGCCTGCCGCTGGTCGGGCGTTCGCCGCCGATGCAGGCCGTGTTCCGGATGATCACCCGCGTCCTGCGCAATGACCTCACGGTCCTGATCCTGGGCGAATCGGGCACGGGCAAGGAGCTGGTGGCCGAGGCCATCCACCAGCTTGGCCACCGGCGAACAGGCCCGTTCGTGGCGGTCAATACGGCAGCCATTCCGGCTGAACTGATCGAAAGCGAGCTATTCGGCCACGAGAAGGGCGCATTCACAGGCGCCATCGCCCGTCACATCGGCAAATTCGAACAGGCGAGCGGGGGAACGCTGTTCCTCGACGAGATTGGCGACATGCCGATGCAGGCGCAGACCCGCCTGCTGCGTGCGCTGCAATCGGGCAGCATTCGCCGCGTCGGCGGGCGCGACGAAGTACGGCTCGACGTGCGCATCGTCGCGGCAACCAACCGCGATCTGGAGCCGTTGATCGCCGCCGGGCAGTTCCGCGAGGACCTTTTCTACCGGCTCAACGTCGTGCCGATCAACATGCCCGCGCTGCGAGAGCGGCCGGGCGACATCGAGGCGCTGGCCCGCCATTTCCTTCAGATGGCAGCGAACGATGGCTTGCCGCGTCGCCAGCTTTCGGCTGACGCGGCCGAGTTGCTGGCAACGCTCCCGTGGCGTGGAAACGTGCGCGAGCTCAAGAACTTCATCTACCGCCTCGTCCTCCTCGCGCGCGACGACCTGATCGAAGCCGAGACGCTGGCGCCGCTCATCGAAAGCAGCCGGGTGTCCGGAGGTGATGGTGGGGCAGGGGCTGGAGCAGGGCCCTTCGACTTCGACCAAGCGGTTCTGGCCTGGCTTGACCAGTCGATGCCCCCAGCAGGCTCGGTCTATCACGCAGCGCTGGCTGCGCTGGAACGGCCGCTGTTCGCCGAAGTGCTCAAGGAAACCGGTGGCAATCAGGTTCGGGCGGCGCAACTGCTTGGGATCAATCGGAATACATTGCGCAAACGGCTGAGCGAACTGGCTCTTGATCCGGACGTGTACAACCGAAGGACATAACAGTCCCACACGCGAATTCCCTTGCAAAAAGGCCACAGTAGTGTTGTAGACCTGCAACTATGCAAGCCCTGACGGCACGCAAGAACGGGAAGTGGCCCCGCTGGTGGCGACGTGTGCAACTGGGCGCACGGCGTGCCAATTTCTTCGCGGCGATGGAAATCGCATCGGTCGTCGCGTTCCTCGTCATGACCGTCACCACGTGGTTCGCGCTGAGCGGGCAGGCGGAGAAGGGCCAGCTCGTGCCGAGCGACGTCACGGCGACGCTGCTGATCGGCACGCTTGTCCCCGCAATGGCAATTCTCGTCCTGCTCGGGCGGCGCCTTGCGCTTAAGCGGGCGGCAGACAGCATTGGCGGGACAGGGCGGATGCATGTGCGTCTGGTGTTCATCTTCTCCCTGATTTCCGCGATCCCGACTCTGCTCGTCGTCGTTTTTGCGTCGTGGCTGTTCCAGTCAGGCGTCGAGTTCTGGTTTTCGGACAGTTCGCGCGGCCTGCTGGAAAACGCCAACAAGCTGGCGCGCGGCTATTACGAGCAGACCCAGCGCGATGTCGGATACGAATCCGCCGCAATGGCCGAGGACATGCGCGGTTATCTCTCGGCCAAGCCGATCGCCAGCCCGGAGTTCGCGCAGTTCTATTCTTATCAGGTCGTCAACCGTAAGCTCAACGAATCGGCCATCGTCCAGAAGGGCAGCGACGGCCAGCTGCGCACGGCGGCCATCGTCGATCCCGAAGGCAACAGCAACCGCCCGCGCGTGACCGCCGAGATGCTCAAGCGGATTGACGGCGGCGAGGCCATGGTGGTCAACGCCGACGCCAACCGGATCGAGGCAGTCACGCCCATCGACCGGTCCGCCGGAATCTATCTCTATACCGCGCGAAGTTCAGACCTTCTGGCCTTCAGCCAGGGCCAGCGAGCACAGAACATCGTGCAAGCCTATGCGGTGCTCACCAACCGGGCGAGGGTCCTTCAATTGCGGTTCAACGTGGCGCTGTTCGTGCTGTCGCTGACTCTGGTTGGAACCTCCGTCTGGCTGGCGCTGCGTTTCGCGGACCGGCAGGTCAAGCCGCTGTATGAACTGGTTGACGCGGCGCGAAGCGTCGGCAGCGGGAATTTCGCGCTACGCGTCGAGGGGCGCACCGGCGCGGACGAAATCGGCCTTCTCAACCGCGCGTTCAACCGCATGACCGCACAGATCGAGAAGCAGACACAGGCCCTCGTCAGCGCGAACGGCCAGTTGCAGCAGCGCCGCGCCTTCATCGAGGCCGTGCTGGAATCGGTGACCGCCGGCATCATGTCCCTCGACGCGGAAGGGCGCCTACTTTTGATGAACAGCAGCGCGCAGAAGCTGCTGTTTGACCGTCCTTCGCCCGCTGAAGTCGGCGTGCCGCTTGTCGCCATAGCGCCGCAGTTCGCGCCGTTCATCGACGGCGAACTGACCTCGGGCATCATGCAGCACACCAAGGGCGGCGAACTTCTGACGCTCGCGGTCAAGGTCAGCCGCGACGGATCGGGCTATGTCATCACCTTCGAGGATATCACGCGTCAGCTGCTCGATCAGCGGCAGGCCGCGTGGTCGGATGTGGCGCGGCGCATCGCGCACGAGATCAAGAACCCGCTGACGCCGATCCAGCTCGCCACCGAGCGGCTCAGCCGCCGTTATCGCAAGCAGATCGAGACCGACCCTGAACTGTTTGAGGAGCTGACCAGCACGATCATCCGGCAGGTGGGCGACCTGCGCAAGATGGTGGACGAGTTCTCGTCTTTCGCGCGCCTCCCCAAGCCCGTGTTTCGGGGCGAAGACCCGGTCGATCTTGCCCGTCAGTCACTTTTCCTTCAGGAAGTCGCGCGGCCTGACATCGCCTTCGATTTTGCCGCCGAGCCGACGATCGGAACCATCGCCTGCGACCGTCACCAGTTCGGCCAGGCAATGACAAACGTTCTGAAGAATGCGGTCGAAGCCATTGAAACACGGGCGCGTAGTGCCGATGCGGACTATAAGGGCAGGGTCGAGGTCCGGATGCGCGAGGCGGGCGAGCATGTCCTGATCTCCATCAGTGACAACGGAGTCGGCCTGCCGCAGGACCGCGAGCGGATCGTCGAGCCCTATGTCACGACGCGCGAGAAGGGCACCGGCCTCGGCCTCGCCATCGTCAACAAGATCATCGAGGAGCACGGCGGTGAAATGACCTTCACATCGCAGGCCGGCGGCGGAACCAGTGTGACGATGAGCTTTGCCTGCGATCCTCGCGGCGAACGCGGCAAGACGGAGGCTGCCGAATGAACCAGACCACAAAGCCGGAGGACCAATGGCGCTCGATATCCTGATCGTCGACGACGAACGCGACATCCGCGAACTGGTCGCCGGCGTCCTCAGCGACGAAGGCTATGACTGCCGGACGGCGGGCGACAGCCGTTCCGCGCTCGAAGCGATCGACCAGCAGCGCCCCAGCCTCGTCCTGCTCGACGTCTGGCTACACGGCAGCCCGATGGACGGGCTGGAAGTGCTGGGCGAAATCAAGGCGCGCGAACCGGATCTTCCGGTCATCATCTTCTCGGGACACGGCAACATTGACACGGCGGTGGCGGCGATCAGCCGCGGCGCCATGGATTTCATCGAAAAACCGTTCGAGGCGGAAAAGCTGCTTCATCTGGTCGCGCGCGCCACCGAGACCGAACGGCTTCGGCGAGAGAATGCCCGACTTCGCGAAGGCTTCATCAATGCCGAGGAGTTCACCGGCAACAGCACCGTGATCAACCAGGTGCGCGCCACGCTCAAGCGGGTTGCCAACACAGGCAGCCGGCTCCTCATCACCGGGCCGGCGGGCGTCGGCAAGGAAGTCGCGGCAAGGCTGCTCCACAGCTGGAGCGGACGCGCCGACAATGCCTTCGTCAGCGTCAACTCGGCGCGGATCACGCCCGAACGCTTTGAACAGGAGCTGTTCGGCGAGGAGGTCGACGGCAGTCTAGTCCGCCCCGGCCTGCTGGAACTGGCCGATGGCGGAACGCTCTATTTCGACGAGGTGGCGGACATGCCGCTCTCGACGCAGGCCCGCATCCTGCGCGTGCTGACCGATCAGGCCTTCGTGCGCGTCGGGGGGCACCGCCAGATCCGCGTCGACGTCCGTGTCGTCTCGTCAAGTTCGCGCAATCTGGCGCGCGAAATCGAGGAACGGCGCTTCCGCGAGGACCTGTTCTACCGGCTGAATGTCGTCCCTGTCACGGTGCCGGCGCTCGCCGAACGGCGCGAAGACATCCCGCAACTGGTGAACTATTTCTTCGCTCGGTTTGCCAGCGAGCAGGGTATTCCGCCGCCTGAAGTGAGTGGCGAGGCGATGACCGCGCTCCAGACCTACGAATGGCCCGGCAATGTCCGGCAGCTTCGCAACGTGGTGGAGCGCACGGTCATCCTCACGCCGCGCGAGGATCTCGCCTTGATCGAGGCGTCGATGCTGCCCTCGGAAATCGTCAACGACCGTCTGCAGGCCATGTCCGAGATTTCAACAATGATGGGCGTTCCCCTGCGCGAGGCCCGCGAGAGCTTCGAGCGTGAGTACCTGAAGGTCCAGATCAGGCGCTTTTCCGGGAACATTTCGAAGACTGCCGCCTTCATCGGAATGGAGCGATCGGCGCTTCACCGAAAGCTCAAGCTTCTCGGGATGGGCGAACGGCGCGACGATCTTGAGATCGAGGACGAAGCCTGAGTTTTGTGACGTGGGCTGATTTCGGATTTACCCCGCCGCGTGATCGCGGTATTTCCGAATCGCTCAATCGGGGCGGGCACACAAGTCCGGCCCAGAACGCGGACCGCACAAGCGGCTGCCAACAAGAAGGAAAATGCTATGGCTGGACGTACCCTTACTGCTCGTCCCAAACCCCCGTCTCCCGAGCCGGAGGCCGTGGAGGCCAAGCCCGCCGCTGGCGGCAAGCCCCAGAACCTTCAAGACCAGTTTCTCAACCTTCTCCGCAAGAACAAGATCCCGGTGACCATGTTCCTGGTCAAGGGTGTGAAGCTTCAGGGCATCGTCACCTGGTTCGACAATTTCTCGATTCTGCTGCGCCGCGATGGTCAGTCGCAGCTTGTCTACAAACATGCCGTCTCCACGATCATGCCCAGCATGCCGATCGACGCGGGCCAGTTCGGCGCGAGCGGCGAGGGCGGCAAGAAGATGCGGCTGCTCCAGGACGTTTTCCTGTCGAGCGTGCGTTCTGCCGAAGTCCAGGTGACGATGTTCCTCGTCAACGGCGTGATGCTGCAAGGCCGCATAGCCGCCTATGACCTGTTCTGCATGCTGCTCGAGCGGGAGGGCTATGTCCAGCTGGCCTACAAGCATGCCGTCTCCACCATCCAGCCCGTCACGCCGGTCGACCTGACAGGCGAGGGCGACGAGGACACAGACGGCTGACCGATCCCGATGATCTCAAAGGCGAAGTGACGCGCGGCGCGCGGGCGCTGGTCGTCTGTCCGCAGCTTCGCAACCGGGGCGGCGGCGCCAATGCCGAGGCGCGGCTTGAGGAGGCAAAGGGCCTCGCGCTGGCCATCGGCCTCGTTGTGGCCGACGCGATCGTCATCCCGATCCGAGAGGCACGGGCGGCGACGCTGTTCGGAGAAGGGCAAGTGGCAAACATCGCCATTGCCTGCGAGCAGGAAGAGGCTGAACTCGTTGTGATCGACGGCGCGCTGACCGCGATCCAGCAGCGCAACCTTGAGGAAAAGCTTCGCCGCAAGGTGATCGACAGGACCGGCCTGATCCTCGAGATTTTCGGCGAGCGGGCGGCGACCGCCGAAGGGCGGCTGCAGGTCGAGCTGGCGCATCTCGATTACCAGGCCGGCCGGCTCGTCCGCAGCTGGACGCACCTTGAGCGTCAGCGCGGTGGCTTTGGCTTCCTAGGCGGTCCTGGAGAAACCCAGATCGAGGCGGACCGCCGCCAGATCCGCGACCGCATGGCCCGCCTGCGGCGCGAACTTGAGCAGGTTCGGCGCACGCGCGGTCTGCACCGCGACCGGCGCGAAAAGGCGCCGTGGCCGGTTATTGCGCTCGTCGGCTATACCAATGCCGGGAAATCGACGCTTTTCAACCGACTGACCGGGTCTGACGTCATGGCGGAGGACTCGCTCTTCGCGACGCTCGATCCGACGATGCGCGCCGTGCGGCTGCCCGGCGTGGAAAAGGCGATCCTGTCGGATACCGTGGGTTTTATCTCCGACCTGCCGACCCAGCTCGTCGCCGCCTTCCGCGCGACTTTGGAGGAAGTGACGGCGGCTGACGTCATCGTCCATGTGCGCGATATCGCCAGCGCTGAAACTGACACGCAGAAGCGCCAGGTGCTCGACGTCCTGCGCGATCTCGGTGTGATGGAAGAGCGTGAGGGGAAGGGTTGCGTTCCCTTTGTCGAAGTGTGGAACAAGTGGGATCTGCTCGATGCCGAGACGGCCGCCAACCTGACGAGCGCAAGAGAGGCGCGGCCCGACGAGATTATCGTTCCGATGTCGGCGCTTACAGGGCTTGGCGCAAGCGATCTCCTTGATAGGCTGGGCCAGCTCCTGACCAGCGGAGCCCGGCTTGTTTCGCTGACCTTGCCAGCGAGCGCGGGCCAGAGGATCGCGTGGCTCCACGCCAACGGCGAAGTCCTTTCCGAAATGGATGTGGGAGAGGGTCCTGACGGGCCGCTGCGCCGGATCGAGGTGCGTCTGTCAGTCCGCGATCTTGGCCGCTTTAACCGCCTCTGACTGCTTGACCTCCTGCCAAAGGGCTTCCTGTGCATCGAGATCGAGCGCGGCGAAGTCCAGACCCCGGGACGCCGCAAGAGCTTCCATCGCCTTGAAGCGACGCTCGAACTTCCCATTGGCGGCGCGCAGTGCATCTTCCGGAGCGATGTCGTGTTTTCTGAGCAAGTTGACGGCAGCGAACAGCAGGTCGCCAGCTTCTTCGGCGCGCTGTTCGGGACTGGCTTCGGCCAGTTCGTCAAGCTCCTCTCGGACTTTCGACTCCGGACCATCAACGTCGGGCCAATCGAAACCGGCGCGGGCTGCGCGCTTCTGAAGCTTTTCAGCACGGAGCAGCGCCGGCAGCGACAGCGCGACGCCGTCAAGCGCACCGCTGGCACCGGAAGCAGATCGCTCGCGTGCCTTGAGCGTCTCCCAGTGCTCGCTCTGCGGCAGGTCGGGCCCAACGTCAGTGCGAACGGTGTCGCCGCCGAATATGTGCGGATGGCGCGATTCAAGCTTGCTGCAGATCGCTGCCGCGACATCATCGAACGCAAAGTGGCCAAGTTCCTCGGCGATGCGGGCATGGAAGACAACCTGTAGCAGGAGATCGCCAAGCTCGTCGCGCAGCGCCGCGATGTCTGCGCGGGCAATCGCGTCAGCGACTTCGTATGCTTCCTCGATGGTGTACGGCGCGATGGTTTCGAAGCTCTGCTCCCGGTCCCATTCGCAGCCGGTCGCGGGATGGCGCAAGCGCGCCATGATGGCTTTCAGTGCTTCAATGGGGGGCGCAGAGGGTCCGCTCATGTCCACCGATCATCCAAATTGATAATATATATTATGTTAAAAGATAGTGTCATTGCAATCCCTCCTGCGGGGCAACTCCGAAGAAGGACAGCCCCAGCGCAAGCAGTCCTATGATGCCGATCCACAGTGCCGCCATGAACAGAAGCCGCCGCCGTGGAACCGCGTCATCGCGCAAGCCCCGGATTGCCAGGAACAGCGCAGCCGCGAGCGTGACCAGGCTGAGGATCATGCCGCTCACAGGTCAATCTCCAGACCGTCGAAGCCAACCTCGACATGTGCCGGAACCTCACGCGCCAAGGTCGAAAAGTCCATGCTGTTGTCGAGATGCGTCAGGACAGCGCGGCCCACGCGCGCCGCCTCGATCAGTTCGAGCGACATGGCAAGATGGGCATGCGTAGGATGCGGCTTACGGCGCAGGCAATCGACGACAAGCACGTCACAGCCCATGAACAGCGACACCATGTCGCCGGTAATTTCGCTGAAGTCCGTCGCATAACAGATTGAATGACCGTCACATTCGAACCGGAAAGCAGTCGATTGCGCTGGGCCGTGCGGCATCTGGCATGAGGTCACGCCAAAACCCGCGCAGATCCGCAGGCTGTCGAGCGTCTCAAGCGTCACGATGGTCGGATAACCGAACTGCCCCGCGAATACATAGCCGAACCGCTGGCGGAGCCGGTGCGCGGTCTCAGTTGCCGCATAGCCTGGAAGCGGTCCTCCGCGGCCATGGCGAAGTGCCCTCAGATCGTCGATGCCATGCGCGTGATCGGCGTGGTCATGGGTCCAGAAGACGGCATCGAGGCTGTTGATGTTCTGCCGCAGCAGCTGCGAGCGCAGGTCTGGCGAGGTATCCACCAGAATGCGCTGACCGGCATCGCT
This sequence comes from Novosphingobium sp., assembly GCA_040377095.1. GTDB lineage: Bacteria > Pseudomonadota > Alphaproteobacteria > Sphingomonadales > Sphingomonadaceae > Novosphingobium. Next base: position 111,945 of record JBEIPK010000002.1, on the reverse strand, counting down.
CTCCAGCACAATGGACACGCGAGAGCGGAAGTTGCGCGGCTCGGCGGGATCGCAATCGCCCCAGTCCGGGCCGCCCTCGCCGGCGAGACGCGGAACGCCGGTCGAAGTCCCGCACCCCAGCACGATGAGTTTCACGCAGACGCTTTCTTGAATAATGCGAAGAAGTTACGGCTCGTTGCTTCGGCGAGATGTTCAACGCTCACGTCCCGCAGTCCCGCGACGAACCGGGCAGTATCGGCCGTAAAGGCAGGTTCGCAGGTTTGTCCGCGGTGGGGGATCGGCGCGAGGAACGGTGCGTCGGTTTCGACCAGCAGGCGATCTTCGGGTAACTCAGCCGCGATGGCCTGCAAGTCCTTGGCATTCTTGAAAGTCACGATGCCGGACAACGAAATGGTCAGACCCAAATCGAGGACTGTCCTGGCGAACCCGCCCGATGCGGTGAAGCAGTGGATCAGCGCAGGAAAGCGACCCTTCACCATCTCCTCGGTCAAGATCCGCGCGGTATCTTCCTCCGCATCGCGCGTATGCACGATAAGCGGAAGCCCGGTGGACCGGGCCACTTCAATATGAGTGCGGAACAGGGCCTGCTGCGTCTCGCGCGATGAATGTTCGTAGTAGTAGTCGAGCCCGGTCTCACCGATACCGACGACTTTCGGATGCGCGGCCGCCTCCAGAAGGGCTGCCTCTCCCAGGTCCGCATGACCGTCGGCCTCATGAGGATGAATGCCGACGCTGGCCCAGACCCCCTCCTCCCGCGCCGCCGTCGCGATCACTTGGTCCCATTCGCGCTGGCGGGTGGAGATGTTGAGGAAACCGGTTACTCCGGCCGACTTGGCACGCTCGAGCACGCCGCCCTGATCCTCGACGAGGCCCTTGTATTCAAGGTGGCAATGCGAATCGATTAGCATGTCGGCACGGGGACTTTCCGTTCGTGGCCCGCTGTAAGGGGGCTCAGGCCGTCTCTCTAGGCATCGCGGCGGATGCCAGCAACCCGCCTATTTCGATAACCAAAAGCCCCGGGTCGAAATTCCATGTCGGTGCTTGCCGCGCCAGACTGACCAGGGCGCCATGCGCTTCGATCGCGGCAAGCTGGCGGTTGCGCGGCAGGTCCGCCAGACCGCGTGCCAGCGCCGTGCGCGCAAGATCGAGCACAGCTTGCATGCGCGCCCGATCGGGCCGCGCTCCAAGTTCTTCGGCGAGCGCGCCGCGCAGGATGAAAGCGGGATCGCCCTCGGCCAGAATGCGGCGCATCAGGCTTTGGACTGGCCCGAGCTTCTGCTCGACAAACCGCAGCGCAGCGCCGGGAGAGCCATCGGCGGCGGCAACGGCCGCGGCCAGCGTCTCGGCATCGACACCGGGCGCATTCCGAGCTGTCCATGCGGACAACTGGTCCGCACTGACTGGTGGAAAGCGTAGCAGCCGGCACCGGGAGCGCACGGTGGCAGGCAATTGTCCCGGACGATGCGCAACGAGTAGGAAGAATGTGCCGGCAGGCGGCTCCTCGAGGCTCTTGAGAAGCGCGTTGGCGGCCCCCTTCTCGAGATCGTCCACCGGATCGACGATGACGGCGCGGCGCGATCCCAGCGTGGGCCGGGTATTCAGGCGCGATTGCACCTGGCGAATCTGGTCGATCGTGATGTTGCGCTTGACCTGGTAAGGCTTTCCATCCTCTTTTTTCTTCTGATCCTCTGATGTTGCAGGCAGATGTTCGAGCACGATCACATCGGGATGCATGCCCGGTCTGGGCTGCGCCAATCCTGCTTCGGCCACCAGTTCCGCCGCTGCTGCGCGCGCAAAGGTGCCCTTGCCCGTCCCCGGCGGCCCGGCGAGAATCCAGCCATGGTGCATCCGCGCCGAGGCAATCGCAGAGCGCCATTCAGACCAGGCAGCCGCGTGACCGATCAGGGTATACTGATCCGTCATCCCGGTAGCTCACCCGGCACGCCGATGGCGGCGAGCACGGCGGCGTGGGTCTCATCCTTGGAGCCGTTGCCATCGATCCGCACAAAGCGCGAAGGCTCGGCTTCTGCGAGGCGCGCAAAGCTCGCGGCGACGCGGGTGTGATAGGCGGCATCGCGCCCGCCGATCCGGTCGGCACCGTCCAAGTCTCGCGCACCGGCCCGCGCCCGCGCGGTTTCGGGGGCGACTTCGATGAGCACGGTCAGGTCGGGCAGAAGGCTGCCGCTCCCGATGCGGTGGAGGTCGATCAGGTCGGCGTCGGTAAGCCCGCCGCCGCCGCCCTGATAGGCCCGGCTCGAATCCACGTAGCGATCACTGATCACCCATGCGCCCCGGTGCAGCGCGGGCAAGATCAGCCGCTCGACATGGTCCGAACGGGCGGCAGCAAACAGCAGTGCTTCAGCCCTTGCGTTGAAGCCATCGCCATCAGTGCCAAGCAGGAGCGCGCGGATCGCCTCGGCGCCGGGCGTGCCACCCGGTTCGCGCGTCAGTACCGCGTCGATGCCGCGACTGGTCAGCGCGCCGTGGAGCAGGCGGGCCTGCGTCGACTTGCCGCAGCCTTCCCCGCCCTCCAACGCGATGAACCTGCCCTTCCCCACGCATCTCTCCAATCAGGAAAACAGGCCCGCGAGCCCGTTCAGCACCCTGTCGATCAGGCCGGCCTCGCCAACTTGCCGCCCTGCATAGAGCGGGACGTGGCCCGGCGCCATATCGGCAACCCGGATTTCAAGGCGCGCGACTTCCGCACCCTTGCGGATCGGCGCGACGAGCGGGCCATTGTAGACGACGCGGAGTGATATCGGCGCGCCTGCCCCCTTGGGAACGCTGACGATCACGGCGTGCGGCGCGATGAGCGGAACGGAGCGCGCATCGCCGCCTTGCACTCGCGCCGCGGATAGAGTCGCCCCCTTTGAAAACAGCGGTCTGGATTGGAAAGCTGTGAAGCCCCATTCAAGCAGCGCGCGCGATGCAGTGGCGCGGATAGCCTCGCTCTGCGCACCGCCAATGACCATGATCAGTCGGTGACCCGCCCTTTGCGCCGAGCCGACGAAGTTGTAGCCGGCTTCGGCCGTATGACCGGTCTTGATGCCATCTGCGCCGGCGATCATGCCCAGCACCGGATCGCGGTTGAGATAGGTCTCGCCGCGCCAGACAAACGTTGGCTGCCCGAAGTAGCGCCGGTAGAGATCGGGATGGCGAAGGATCAGCGCGGCTGAGAGTTTCGCAAGATCGCGCGGCGTGACGTAAGTCTGCCCGCCGTCGGGAAGACCGTTCGGCGAGGCGAAGTGGCTCCCCGTCATGCCGAGGGTCCGCGCCGCGCGGTTCATGAGGCCGAGCCAGCGCGGCACGCTTCCCCCCGCCCCTTCGGCCAGGACGGCCGCCGCGTCGTTGCCCGAGACGACCGTAATGCCGCGCATCAGTGCATCGACGGGCACTCCCTCGCCGGCCCTTAGATGAAGCGTCGTGCCCTGCCCGCTCCACTGGCGGGCGGCGGCCTCACTGACAGTGACCATGGTTTCAGGCGGCAAATTGCCACTGGCCATCGCCTCGAAAGCCACGAACGCAGTCATGATCTTGGCTGTCGAGGCGGGCAGCATGCGCGCGTCCGCCCGGCGCGCGAGCAGGGTCTGGCCCGAGTTCATGCTGGTCAGCAGAAGGAAAGGAATGTCGTCCGTTTCAGACGGCGGCGCTGGCGATGCTCCCGCCGCGTGCAGGGGCGCGCAAAGGCATAGCCCCGCGAATAGCCCGAACGTCCACTTGGCTGCCACTGACACTCCCGGCTTGATCCCGGGCGCGAACGGCGGAAGTGCTCAGTCGGCGCGCTGGATTCGCGCGTCAGTATACCCTGCCGCCTGAGCCTTCGCCAGCGCGGCGGCCGCTTCGGCCTGCGTCGCGAACGGCCCCATGCGGACCCGCCAGAAGCGGTCAGTATGCGTGACGGCAGCGCCCAGTTTCGCGGCAACGGTTTCGGCGCGGTCTTTCGTGGAGAAGGCCGCGACCTGAACGATGGGCCCCCGGGTCACGGTCCGGACAGGCGGGGCCGGCGCCGGTCGGGGCTCTGGCTGTGCTGCGGCGGGTGGCTGAACGAAGGGCGCGGCCGCGACAGGCAGCGCAGGTGGAACCGCCCGCGGATCGAGCTTGCGCATCAGCACACCCAGCAACGAGGCCGGCGTATCCATGCGCTGCGGGGCGGCCTGCCCTGTGCGCAGCAGGGCGCGGTCGGCCTCGGGCGGGTTGACCCGGCGCACGCGGACCGGGAGCGCTTCCCTGCCCTCGGAGCCCAGCTGCGCCAGTGCTCCGGCCGAGAGCGAGATCAGCCGGTCATTGACCATCGGCCCGCGCCGTTCGACGCGCACCAGGACGGTGCGCCCGGTCTCCAGCGAAGTCACTTCGGCATAGCTGGGGAGCGGCAAGGTCTTGTGCCCGGCCGATACGCCAGCTGCGCCATCAAGGTCGGCCATCGCCCGCCCGACCGCGTCGTAATTCATCGCATCGACGGGTTTGTAGGTGATCCCGTCGATGGTGAAGGGCTCCCCGGTTATCATCGGATAATCGGCTGCGGGGCCAGCCCTGTTCAGCGGCGCGGCCCGCTCGGAGCGGCTTTGATTCCCCCCGCACGCCGCAAGGAGGATCAGCGCCGCAAGCGGCAGGACACGTTCAACGGGCAATCTCATCTGCAAGCAACCCCACCGACAAGGCGTAGTAGTTCGAGCAGTTGTACTGGAGGATAACCCTGTAATTTCCGGTTAAGAGCCACGCCGGGGTGCCGGGGCCATCGGGCTGGAACAGGCTCGCCATGGTGCCCTCGCCAATCGGCGCGAGCGGCGCCACGCCCAGTTTGCGCCATTCCGCCACCGTCTGCCAGCGGGCATGCCGCGCGTGGACGGCGCTGCATGTCGGGCCTTTGAGCTTGGGCGAAACGCCGCTCCAGTCAAAGCCCGCAGGCACCGACGCGCCCACCCCCCACGGCTCGCCCGGCCGCCAGCCTGCATCGCGGAAATACCGCGCGATCGAGGCGAGCGTATCGGCCTGACTGTGCCAGATATCGCGGTCCCCGTCGCCGTCGCCGTCGGCTGCGGTATCGAGATAGACGCTCGGCAGGAACTGCGGATTGCCGAAGGCGCCGGCCCAGCTGCCATAAAGGCGCGAGCGCGGCACGCCCTGATCGACCATCTTGAGCAGCGCGATGAACTCGCCCGTGAACAGCTCGCGTCGCCGCCCCTCGAAGGCCAGCGTCGCCAGCGACCGCGCCAGATCGAAATCGCCGGTATAGCTTCCGTAGTTCGTCTCGTGCCCCCAGATCGCGAGCAGGAAGCGTGCCGGTACGCCGTATTGCCGCTCGACGCCGGGAAGGATCGCGGCGGCCTGCCGGGCCATGCGCTGGCCTCCCGCGATGCGCGCGGCATCGACATGCGTGCGGCGATAGGGCGCGAAGGGCGGCGGCGTCGCCCGCGTGCCGGGCTGGGAGCGGTCGAGCTGGATGACGCGCGGGTTGTAGGTCAGCCCGGCGGTCATCGAGGCAATCGTCGCCTCGCTCACGCCCTCGCGCCGGGCGCGTGCGGCAAGCTGCTGGAGATAGGCCTGGAAGCCCGCCTCATGGCTGCCGGCCGGGCTGGCCGCTTGGGCATGGGTTGACTGCGCGGGAAGCACGGCCGAGCCAGCGGCGAGTGCCAGCGCGGCCGCGGTTGCAAGGGCACAGGCCGGGCGAGCAGGCGCCGGAATTCGAAACGGAATTTGCAGGGGGATTCGCAGGGGGATTTGCAGGGGGATTCGCATCGCGCCGATCTTGGCACAGTCACCAGCCCAAGGGAATGTCCGCAGCCCGCGCCCTGTTCACGGCCTGCCGATTTCTCGCCTGCCTGCGCGTGCCGGCTTGCAGCGACGCCCAACTGGCGCTAGCCGCAACGCGCTGGACAGGTGGCCGAGTGGTTTAAGGCAGCGGTCTTGAAAACCGCCGTGGGTGCAAGCTCACCGTGGGTTCGAATCCCACCCTGTCCGCCATTTTCACGATCCACTGATAAACTCAGATGGTTGGCTGATGCCAGCTAAGAGCTTTTTCCGTATCGCCGCCCACTCCTTTGAGAAGTGGGCTCGCCTATGATCGTTGGCGCATAAGGCCACGACGTTTCTATCGTCGTCTGGACCTCCTTCGCTGAGCGGGATGACGTGATGGGTCTCAAGATACAGCGAATCGCTCTCCGTGCGGAAACCCGCCTCGCCGCAGAGTTCACAATACCCCGATGCACGGTTCAGGACTCGTTTTCTAACTGCCGGGTCGCGAACAAACGCAGACCCGCTTACATCTCGGCGCTCAGGGTCAGATTTATCTACCTGATCTAGATCAAACTGATCCACATATGGCGCGGCAAGAATTCCACGCGTCAGTTCAACCGCTCCGGTGTCCCAAAAATATTCCGTGATTGTCCAAGGTTCAGGATCAAGCTCTCTCTTTTTGACGCTCGATGATTTTGAATCCCTATCCCCCTTGTTTCCCATTACGCCGTCGAGGAGGACGACCCGAACAGGTAGATTGTCGCGAAGGGCTGTTTGTATCGCGTCATCGAGCCTTTGAGCACGCCTCGCCCATTCCGCTTTGCCCCTCTCCTTCCGGTAAAATTCTGCGTCAGAGCGAAAATTCGCTCTCTGGATGACTCTCCCTTCTTCCTCGACCATACTGGAGTGCCAGAGGTTCAAAATGATTAGTTTGCCGGGCTCTACATAAGCCCACTCGTAACAGTACTTCGGATTTGCTTTCGGGCCACGCGGATCGTTCGAGCTATCTCGCCAGTCAGTCATGTCGTAGCCAGCCTCTTCAGCCAGATCGAACATGAGTTGCTTGCTACGAGGTTTGAGGTCGGACAGTTGTGGCATAGCCGCAATAAGCATGTAACGCCTAAGCACAGCAATTGAATTTTTGCTCTGCAAGCAGCGCACTGAGGCGCGATGCGTTGGCAGCGTTAGCGCGGAAGGAGGTGTCGCCGACACCACTGCGGATGTTCGCCAGCGTGCCCATCTCGATACCGGGAAGGATTATCTGCTCAGGAACTGGTCGAACGAACCAGAGTGCAGGTCAAACGGGAACGGCGTCGGCATTGTAGCCCGCTCGATGCGAGCCACCCGCTTTTGCAAAGGCCCGGACAGCGAGCACTGTGGTTATCACACCCCCCCCCGCTGTCCTACACCCGCCGCCAGCAGTATCGTCCCGACCCTCGCTCCGCCAAGCTCGGGACCTGCTTTGACCCCGCCAGCCCCTCTCCGCTTTCCCCTCCACGGCACCGCCCACGCACCTGCGAATTCTCCCTATTCGCCCATGTGTCACCCTAACCCCGAAACCCGCGCATTTCCGGGCGTCTCGAGGTGCGGACACCTTTTGGCCGATGTGTCACTTGTGTCACTCTCAAACCCTCTGCGCGGCCGCTCGGCGGTGCCGGGCTGGATGCCTGCTTCAGCCCCCGAACAGCCCGGAATAAGTCTCGCGCAGCGCTTTTTTCTGGATCTTGCCCATGGTGTTGCGGGGCAGCTGATCGAGCACGATGATCTGCTTTGGCACCTTGAAGCCGGCGAGCTGGACGCGCAGTTCCTCGCGCACCCGCTCGGGGTCGAAGGTGCCGGCGGGCTGGACGACGGCGACGACGGCCTCGCCCAGATCGGGGTGCGGCAGGCCGATGACTGCGGCTTCGGCCACGTCGGCGCGGTCATCAAGCACGGCCTCGACTTCAGCGGGATAGACGTTGAGGCCGCCGCTGATGATAAGGTCCTTGCCGCGCCCGACCAGCTGGACATAGCCCTGACTGTCGATCAGCCCCATGTCGCCGGTGATGAAATAACCGTCCTCGCGGAATTCGGCGGCAGTCTTCTCGGGATTGCGCCAATAGCCAGCGAAAACATTCGGCCCCTTGACCTCGACCATGCCGATTTCGCCCTGCGGCAGGATGTCCCCGGTTTCGAGGTCGGCGATCCGCAGGCTGACGCCCGGGAGCGGCGGTCCGACATAACCGGCGCGGCGTTTCCCCTCATAGGGATTGGAGGTGAGCATGCCGGTTTCGGTCATGCCGTATCGTTCAAGCACGCGGTGCCCGATCCGCTCCTCGAAGGCGCGGTGGATGTCGGCCGACAGCGGCGCGGAACCCGAGACGAACAACCGCATGGCGCGGGCCGCCTCCTGCGTGAAGGCAGGATCGCCCAGCAGGCGGATATAGTGGGTCGGCACGCCCATCATGACAGTCGCGCGGGCCATGTGGGCGATCACCGGGGCGGTCTCGAAGCGGTGCATGAACAGAACGGTCGCGCCGGAGAACAGGGCACAGTGCAGCGCCACGAACAGGCCGTGGACATGGAAGATCGGCAGCGCGTGGATCAGGCGGTCATCGCTCGTGAAGCGCCACAGATCGACCAGCACGTCGGCATTGGACACGAGGTTGCCGTGCGTCAGCATTGCGCCCTTGGGCTTGCCCGTGGTGCCCGAGGTATAGAGGATGGCGGCGATGTCATCGGCGGCACGGGGCGCGGGCGGAAGCGGTGTTTCCGGAAGGTCGGCGAAAAGCCGGTCCAGCGTGGTTACGGCCATGCTGCCCTGCCCCAGCCTTTCGAACAGCGTGGTCCGCTCCGGATCGCAGACCGCCAGGACCGGCTCCGCATCCGCCACGAAATAGGCGAGCTCCGCCTCGGTATAATCGACATTGAGCGGCAGGTAGGTCGCCCCGGCGCGCAGGCAGGCGAGATAGAGGATGACCGCCTCGACCGACTTGCCGGTCTGGACGAGAATGCGCGTGTCAGGCCCGGCCCCCGCCTGCCTGAGGCGCGCGGCCAGGCGGCCCGCGGTCCGTTCCACCTCGCCATAGGTCCAGTCCCGGTCATCGCAGGCGAAAAGCACTTTGCCGGCGTGGAGCGAAAGGCTTTGCGCGATGCGTGCGTACAGGTCCGTCAAGCCGTCCTCCCTTGCTGTGCGGCTCCCATTACGGCCGGCGCGCGAGCGTTACAATCGCCGCGCCGGATGTCCCGTTTCGGGAGCCTCGATCGGCCCCGATCTGGTGAAATGATTTTGCTAACACCTTGGTAACAATTGGCCCGCTAGATCGGATTCAGCAAGGAGCCTGCCCGTGAATCGTCCTGAAAATCCAGTTACTTCTGAGTGCGGGCGGAGTGCGGGGCGGCGTGAAACCATTTCTTTACGCTGCGAGGTCCGCCAGGGCACGCGGCCGTGGAAAAAGGTGCTGCTTGAAGATCTTTCCGTCACCGGTTTTCGCGTCAGCTGGCTGCCCGGCATCTCGCGCCATCAGCCGCTTCGCATCCGCATTCCCGGCATGCAGGTGCTGAGCGCGGAGATCCGCTGGCAGGAAGGCGATTCGATCGGATGCCAGTTCACATCGCCGCTCTACGTCGCGGTGTTCGACCATCTCGTGCGCTGTTCCGCCGCCGCCGCCAACTGAGGCTGGGGGGAAGACGGGGCGCGATCAGAAGTGGATCGCCCGGCCATAGGCGGCGAGAACCGATTCGTGCATCGCCTCGGAAATGGTCGGGTGAGGGAACACCGTCTGCATCAGCTCGGCCTCGGTGGTTTCGAGCTGCTTGCCAACGACATAGCCCTGGATCATTTCGGTCACTTCGGCGCCGATCATATGTGCGCCGAGCAGCTCGCCCGAAGCAGCGTCGAACACCGTCTTGACGAAGCCCTCTGCCTCGCCGAGCGCGATGGCCGTGCCGTTGCCGATGAACGGGAACATGCCGACGCGGACCTCATGCCCCGTATCGCGGGCCGCCGCTTCGGTCATGCCGACCGAGGCGATCTGGGGGTGGCAATAGGTGCAGCCCGGAATGTTGCCACGGTCGAGCGGATGGGGATGTACCTCTGCGTTGCCCAGTTCCTGCGCGATGGCATCGGCGGCGGTGACGCCCTCGTGACTTGCCTTGTGGGCCAGCCAGGGTCCGTCAACGCAGTCGCCGATGGCCCAGATGCCCTTGACGTTGGTGCGGCCAAATCCGTCAGTCTTGATGTGGCCGCGCTGGTCCGGTTCGATGCCAAGCGCTTCGAGGCCGAAGTTCTCGACGTTGGGCACGATGCCGATCGCGACGATGACATGGCTGAACTCGTAGGCCTGCTCGGCCCCTTCGCCGGCCTTGATCGCGGCAGTCACGCTGCCGTCTGATGCGGTCACCGCGCCGATGCGCGCGCCGGTCATGATCTTGATGCCCTGCTTGGTCAGCGCCTTGTGCAGGAACGCCGAGACGTCCGCATCCTCGACCGGCACGATTCGGTCCATCATCTCGACAACCGTGACCTCCGCGCCGAGATCGTTGTAGAAGCTGGCGAACTCGATGCCGATGGCGCCCGATCCGATGACAAGTAGCTTGGTCGGCATCTCGGACGGGGTCATCGCATGGCGGTAGGTCCAGACGCGCTTGCCGTCGGCCTTGGCGCCTGGAAGCTCGCGCGCCCGTGCGCCGGTGGCGATGATGATGTGCTTCGCCTCGAGCGTCTCGTTGCCCTTGTCGCTTTTGACCTCGATCTTGCCAGGTGCCGTGATCGCGCCGTCACCCATGTGCACCGCGACCTTGTTCTTCTTCATCAGCCCGGTCACGCCCTTGTTGAGCTGGCCGGCGACACCGCGCGAACGCTTGACGATGGCGGCAAGGTCGGCAGTGACGTTGTCTGCCGACAAACCATAACTTGCGGCATGCTTCATCTGATGGAAGACTTCGGCCGAGCGGAGAAGCGCCTTCGTGGGGATGCACCCCCAGTTGAGGCAGATCCCGCCCAGCTTCTCGCGCTCGATAATTGCGGTCCTAAGGCCAAGCTGAGCAGCGCGGATCGCGGCGACATAACCTCCGGGGCCTGCTCCCAGTATGACAACGTCGTAGGCGTCGGGCATAGTCACTCCGTTGTTTCGGTATCTGCTGCGGCATGGGGCCGCGGTTTGCCGTCGTCATCCAGCAGCACGAACTTGAACCGGCCAGAGGCGACCGGCGTCGTCGCCTCGCCGTTGCGCTGACGTGAGATGGCGCGGGCATCGATGGTGAGCGACGTGCGGCCCCGCGCGGCGATGTCGCAATAGACCGAGAGTTCGTCACCAACGCTCATGCGGCCGGGAAACACAAAGTCGCTCGCACTGACCACGACGGCGGTTCCGGCGCCCGTGCGGGAGGCCAGCGAACCCGCGCCGAGAGCAAGCTGCGACATCAACCAGCCGCCAAACACCCCGCCATAGGGATTGGTGTCGGTCGGCATCGCCGTCACGCGGATCATCGGGTCGGTCGACGGCACGGTGGTCAAGCCACCATCCCCAGCGGGTTTTCGACATAGTCCCTGAATGCGGTCATCAGCCTTGCGCCGTCCGCGCCATCGACCGCACGGTGATCGAAGCTGCCGGTCACGCTCATGATCGTCGCCACTCCGAGCGATCCATCGGGCATGACCCAGGGCCGCTTCTCGCCTGCACCGATGGCAAGGATCGTCGACTGCGGAGGATTGATGACGGCAGTGAACTGCTTGATCCCCATCATCCCCATGTTAGATATGCTGGCCGTGCCGCCCTGGTATTCCGCCGGTTGCAGCTTGCCAGCCTTCGCCCGCTCGGCAAGGTCGTTCATCGCAGACGCGATCTGGGACACTGACTTGCCGCTCGCGTCCTGCACGATCGGCGTGATCAGTCCTCCCGGAATGCTGACCGCGACCGAGATGTCAGCCCGGCCATAGCGAATGAGTTCACTGCCGGCGAAGGACACATTGCATTCGGGCACATCGATCAGCGCCCTGCCCAGCGCCTTGATCAGCATGTCGTTGACCGTAAGCTTGATGCCCTGCCTTTCCAGCGCGGCGTTCATTTCGGCGCGTATCGCCAGTAGTCGGTCAAGCTGTATATCGACGGTGAGATAGATGTGCGGTGCCTGCTGCATCGATTCAGTAAGCCTGCGCGCAATGGTCTTGCGCATGCCCGAGAGCTTTTCGACCGTGTGCGGTACCCGCTCGTCGAGCAGAGCGCGGCTCTCGTCCGTCATGGCAACTGGGGTAGCCGCCGACGCCGAGGCCGCGGCACTCTGCGCCGCAGGTGCCGGCTTTGCCTGACCGGCCGTACCCGGCGCCGCAAAATCAATATCCGCCCGTACGATTCGCCCGTTCGGCCCGCTTCCGGCGACAGAGGCGAGGTCGATATTCTTCTCGGCAGCGAGGCGTCGCGCCAGCGGGGATGCGACGATTCGTTCGCCCTTACCTGCCGATTTTGCCATCGCAGGCACGGACTTGGCAGCGACTGGCGCGGGTTCTGCAGCCTTTTGCACAGGTGCAGGTGTCGCCATTGCCTCAGCCTTGGGCGGCGCGGCGCTTGCGGGGGCCTCGTCCTCGCCGCTCAGCATGGCGATCACGGCGCCGACTTTCACGCCCTCCGTGCCTTCGGGCACGACAAGGCTGGTTATGGTTCCTTCTTCGACCGCCTCGAATTCGATGGTCGCCTTGTCTGTCTCGATCTCGGCGAGCAGATCGCCCGAGGCTACACTGTCGCCTTCCTTGACGAGCCAGCGCGAGAGCTTGCCGGTTTCCATGGTCGGGGAGAGCGCAGGCATCCGGATTTCGACTGGCATGATACTCCTTCCGAAGCTTGGCGCGGTGGCAGACTGTCGACGACGCCGCACCGTTCTTGGACAAATTGGCCTTGCCGGGCAAGTCGCCACAGCGCAAGCTCCTTGCGCGGCCCGGATCCGTCATGGATATGTCGGCGCATCGAGGGCCTCAAATTGCGCGTCTATCTGGTGATCATCGACGAGACCGAAGAGGCGCTGCTGGCTTTGCGCTTTGCGTCGCGCCGGGCGGCTGGAACGGGCGGCAACCTTCATTTGCTCGCGCTGGTGCCGCCCCAGCAGTTTAGTGCCTTTGCCGCCATTCAGGCGACGATCGAGGACGAGGCCCGCAGCCGTGCCGAAACGCTGGTGACGGCGGCGGCCGGCAACGCCCTTTCGGAGAGCGGCAAGATGCCGGTTATTTCCGTCAAGGTGGGCGACGGCGAGAAAGTCGTCCGCGAATACCTGGCCGAGCATCCCGAGATTTCGGCGCTGGTGCTTGGCGCGGCGCGCGAAGGCGCACCTGGCCCGCTGGTCAGTCACTTCACCGCCTATGCAGGCCAACTGCCCTGCCCAGTGTTCATCGTGCCCGGCTCGCTCAGCCCGGAACAGGTCGACCAGCTGAGTTGATCGCCGCCGCGCCGCTCAGCGACGCTTGCCCTGATGCCGGATGTTGGTGGGGCGGCCGCGCATTCCGGCCAGATGCTTGCCCTGACGCTTCAGTGGCTGCGACCTGCCGCGCGGCTCTATCGAGGCTGAATCACCGCTCTCAAGCTCGAACTTGAGCGCGCCGGTCAGCGGATTGGCCTCGGCAAGGCGCAGGCTCACGATGTCGCCGATGGAAAAACGTGTGCCGGTCTGCTCGCCTTCCAGCACCTGCGCCTTTTCGTCGTAGCCAAAGCGCTCGCGCCCCAGCGTCGAAACCGGAACCAGTCCATCTCCGCCAAGCCCGATGATGGTGGCGAAAAAGCCAAACTTCTGCACGCCGGTGATGCGGCAGGGGAACACCTCGCCAACACGGGCCGATAGCCATGCCGCGACATAGCGGTCGATGGTTTCTCGCTCGGCTGCCATAGCGCGTCGTTCCGCCGCGCTGATTGCTTCTGAAACGCGGGTGAGATCGGCCTTGTCGCGGTCAGACAAGCCCGAGGTCGCCTTGAGGCCGCCTCTGGGCGCAGGCTGCTCAAGGCCGTATGCATCGACCAAGGCGCGGTGGACGAGGAGGTCCGAATAGCGCCGGATCGGAGAGGTGAAATGGGCATACGATCCAAGGGCCAGCCCGAAGTGACCCAATTTGACCGGGCCATAATAAGCCTGCGTCTGGCTGCGCAGCACGGCTTCCATGATCAGCGCCTTCTCGCTTTCGTCGGCGACGTCCTTGAGCATCCGGTTGAAGAGACCGGGCGTTACCACCTGCCCCAGCGCGAACTTGCGGCCGAACGTGGCGAGATAGTCCTTGAGCGCGACCAGCTTTTCGCGGCTCGGTGGTTCGTGCAACCGGTAGACCACGGGCGCGACCTTGCTTTCGAGAGCGCGCGCGGCGGCGACATTTGCCGCGATCATGAAATCCTCGACCACACGGTGGGCATCGAGCCTTTCGCGCAGTGCGATCTCGGTGATGCGCCCCTCCTTGTCGAGCACGACGCGGCGCTCCGGCAGTTCAAGATCGAGCGGATCGCGGCTGTCACGCGCCTTGGTTAGGGCGCGCCAGCAATCCCACAGGTTTTGCAGGTGCTCGTCGGCCGTCCCGTCGTCCACACGGCCCTGCGCGTCCTCGTAGGCAATGACTTCCGCGATCCGAACGATGGCACGGGTGAAACGCCATTCCGTCACGCGGCCGTGCGCGTCGATAGACATGTGGCAGGCCATCGCCGCGCGGTCTTCCCCGGCGCGCAAGGAGCAGACGTCGGCCGAGAGAACTTCGGGCAGCATCGGCACGACGCGGTCCGGAAAATAGACCGAGTTGCCACGCCGCCGCGCCTCACGGTCCACTTCGCCGCCCGGCCGCACGTAGAACGAGACATCGGCGATTGCGACCAGCGCGCGGAAACCGCCCGCCCCGTCCGGCTCGGCCCAGATGGCATCGTCATGATCGCGCGCATCGGCGGGGTCAATGGCGACGATGGGCAGCGCGCGCAGGTCCTCGCGGCGTTCGGCGCTGAGAGGCAGGCGCGCCGCGCGTTCCGCCTCGTCCAGCATCTCCTCTCCGAAAACGTGCGGGATGCCGTGTTTGTGGATGGCGATGAGGCTGAAGGCGCGCGGTGCCAGTGGATCGCCCAGCACCGCTGTAACCTTGACCCCGCTGCGTGGGCTGCGCCCGGCAGGCTCTGCAAGGACGAGGTTGCCGGCGTCGGCTTCGCCGCGATCCGAAATCAGCACGGCATTGCGCACGCGCTTGTCTACGGGGGCGAGCCAGGCCTTTCCGGCGCCGTCCACTTCGACCACACCCATGATCTGTTCCGCACTGGCGGGCAGTTTCTTCATGGGATGAGCGCGCCACCCGTTCCCGGCTTCCTCGGTGCGGGCAAGGACGCGGTCACCCACCTTGAGCGCGCCGTCCTTGCGATTTTCGACCAGCCGCAGGCGTGGGGGCGGCGATGCATCATCCGGCGACCAGCTATCCGGAATGGCGATTGCCTCGCCGTCCTCGATGTCGACGACGCGTAGCACGGTGACTTTGGGCACGCCCCCCATGCGGTGGAACGCGCGTTTCTCGCCGTCGATCAACCCCTCGTCCGCCATGTCGCGTAGCAGCGCCTTGAGCGAGATCTTCTCCTGTCCCTTGAGCCCGAAAGCGCGCGCAATCTCGCGCTTGCCGGCGGGCTCGGGAGAGCTGGCGATGAAATCGAGCACCTGCTTGCGCGTCGGCAGGCCGGTGGCGGCCGGTCTGTGGCGCTTGGCGGGGTCAGTAGGAGCGGGCAACGTAGATCCGTTCAGCGGCAGGCTCGCCTGTGAAAATGCACGTGCCCGAGGCCGGTTCCCCGCCCAGCGGCGTGTTGCGGATCGTGAGCTTGAGCGTCTTGAGCTGCGTCACGACATCATCGAGCGCGGCGCCGGTGGGCTTCGACCACTGCACTTCGGCCCATCCGGGGTAGCGCGCGTCGTCGGCAAACATGGCCTCCAGAGCGTCGAAGCTGTCAATGCCGCGCACGATGGCAGCATCGCGCCGCGCGGCGGCGTCGGCATGGAGCGAGCGCTGGACGTCCTTAAGCTCAGTTGCCGCCACCGCCACGAAGGCGCCGCGGTCCATGGCCGCGAAGTTGACCTTGGCGGCATCGTTCCACAACCGGTCGCGCCGGATCACCGAAACCTGCCCGCCGGCGGCATCGCGTCCGCCGATCTCGAGGATGAGCGGCACGCCCTTCTTGACCCAGCCCCAGCGCTTGCCGGTCGCCTTGCCGGCGCGCTTGTCGAGCAGGACGCGAACCGGTTCGCCGAATGCGCTTTGCGCAGCGATCTCGCGGCGCAGATCCTCGCAATAGGCAAGGATTGCATCGTCGCCATCGTCCTCTCGCAGCATCGGCAGAATGACAATCTGGTGCGGCGCGATTCGTGGCGGGACGCGCAGGCCGTCATCGTCGCCGTGCGTCATGATCACACCGCCAATGAGACGCGTCGAGACACCCCAGCTGGTGGTATGACAGAACTGCTGCGAGCCTGCCTTGTCCTGATACTGGATGCCCGCTGCCTGCGCGAAGCCGGTGCCCAGATAGTGCGAGGTGCCGGCCTGGAGCGCCTTGCCGTCCTGCATCATCGCCTCGATTGAATAGGTCGCGACGGCACCGGGGAAACGCTCATTCTCGGGCTTTTCGCCGGCGATCACGGGCATGGCGAGGACGTCTTCCGAAAAGGCGCGGTACATCTCGAGCGCGCGCAGCGTTTCCGTCATCGCATCGTCGCGGTCGGCATGGGCGGTATGCCCTTCCTGCCACAGGAACTCGCTGGTGCGCAGGAACATCCGGGTGCGCAACTCCCAGCGCACGACATTCGCCCACTGGTTGGTGAGGAGCGGCAGGTCGCGCCACGATTGCACCCAACGCGCCATCGCGGCGCCGATCACGGTTTCGGAGGTGGGGCGCACGACCAGTGGCTCTTCGAGCTTTGCGTCTGGATCAGGCACCAGCCCGCCCTTGCCATCCGCGATCAGGCGGTGGTGTGTGACGACGGCCATTTCCTTGGCGAAGCCTTCGACATGCTCGGCCTCCTTGGCGAAATAGCTCAGCGGGATGAACAGCGGAAAATAGCAGTTATCGACCCCGGCGGCCTTGATCTGCGTATCCATCAGCGTCTGGATGCGTTCCCAGATTCCGTAGCCCCAGGGGCGAATGACCATGCAGCCGCGCACCCCGCTTTCTTCCGCCATTTCGGCTTCGGAGATGACGTCCTGATACCACTGCGCGAAATCGTCGGCGCGTTTGACGGACAGGGCATGACGGATTGCAGGCACAGCAAAGGCTTTCAGTTCTGTTGGACATAAAGGCGCGGGAAGCGCCGCTACTTGGCGAGTGAATCGAGCTTTTTCTGCATCTCGGCCATCTGCTGGCGCAAGCTGGCGAGATCGTCACTCGGCTCGGATTTCTCGGCAGAGCGGGGAGCCTCGTCCTTGTCGGCGGCCGGAATGAAGGCTGATGCGGCTGCCTTGAACATCGCCATGTTCTGCTCGGCGAGCCGGGCCAGCGGATTGTTGCCTAAGCTTTCCTCGAATGCCTTGTGCAGTTTGGACTGGTTGGCGCAGAAATTTTCCATCGAGGCTTCGAGGTAGTGCGGGATCAGCGACTGCATCGAATTGCCGTACATGGAAATAAGCTGGCGCAGGAAATTGACCGGCAACATCTGTTCGCCGCTGGCTTCCTCTTCCATAATGATCTGCGTGAGGATCTGATGCGTGATGTCCGCCCCGGTCTTGGCATCGAGCACTTTGTAGTCAACGCCTTCCCGTGTCATGACCGAAAGGTGTTCAAGCGTAATGTAGCTCGATGACCGAGTGTTGTAGAGCCGCCGGTTGGCGTATTTCTTGATGATGACAGTATCGGCTTCGCCCGACCGCTGCGACCCTGATTTTTCCGCCATGTGACCTGTCCCGTGCAGTAGCCCATGAGACGTTAGCACCTGCAACAACGGCGATGCAACAAATCATGCTGCGCAGCATCGCAAATCGGGAAATTCCTTATCGGGAAAAGCGCTGACCCAGCGATGTCAGGAGTTCGTATTGCGATAGGCCCGATACGCGGGACGCTTCGGGAAGGTCATAGGCAATCTCGAGCCAGTCGCCCTCGCCCACGTCCGGCGCGGCGGTGAGATCGACGATGGTCATGTCCATGCTCACGCGGCCGATGACCGGAACCTGTTTCCCGCCGGCCAGCATCGTTCCGCGGTCGGACCAGCAGCGCAGGTAGCCATCGGCGTAACCAATCGCCACTGTGCCGATACGCATCGGTCTTGAGGCGCTGAATGTGGCGTTGTAGCCCACACTTTCGCCGGCCTCGATCTGCCGCACCTGCATCACCGCCGCCATGGGACGCACGACCTGCCTGATGTCGCCGGCAAGCTCGCCGCGCGGAACGCCGCCATAGAGCGACAGGCCGGGCCGAGTGAGGTCGCCGTGATAGTCCCGGCCAAGCACGATGCCGGCGCTGTTGGCAAGACTAGCACGGCGGCAGCGGACATGACGCCGGGCCTCGTGCCAGCGGGCCAATTGGAACCCGTTCATGGGCGAATCCTCATCGGCGCAGGCAAGGTGCGAGTGGAGCACATCGATGTCGAGGCGGACAATCGTCTCGTCGCCAAGCTCGCCCATGGAGACGCCGAGCCGGTTTATCCCGGTATCGACCATGAGATCGCATCGCCCTCCGCCGGTCTCAAGCCAGAGCCGAGCCTGTGTGAGCGAGTTGATGACCGGCCGCACGCCGATCGCGCGGGCGAATGCGGCATCGGCGGCCGTCATTGGGCCATGCAGCACTGCGATGTTCTCTGCCGGGACAAGCGCCGCGACCGCCGCGACCTCGATCCAGTGGGCAACCAAGAAGTCCGCGCAGCCTGCATCGCGCAGCGCCGGGACCACGGCGGGCACGCCCAGCCCATAGGCATCTGCTTTGACCGCCGCGCCGGTCCTCGCCCCGCCCGACAAGGCATCGAGTGCCCGCCAGTTGGCAATCAGGGCTTCGCTATCGAGCGCAAGCCGCAGCGGCGATTGCGCAGTCGCCAGAGCAGGTTCAGGTGACATCGTCTGCGAAATCGCGCGGCGGGCCGCCCTTGAGTCCCCAGAGCGCAACGACAAGTCCGAACGCCACCACGACCCAGGTGTACCAGAGTCCGGCATAGGCATCGCCGGTCGAGGCGTTGATGTAACTCGCGATCAGCGGAAGAAAGCCGCCAAGATAGCCCGCGCCGATGTGATAGGGGATCGACATCGAACTGTAGCGGATCTGCGGCGGGAACATCTCGGCCAGCTGGGCCGCTACGGCGCCATAAGTGAGCGCCGACAGGCCGCCCAGGCCCAGCAGCAGAAGGCCGATCCCCAGCAGAACCGGGATTGACGGGGACTGCGTGCTGAAATCAAATCCGCGCGCCGTCAGCGCGGTCTCGATCCCCTGCTTGCGGGCTGCGTCGGCGGCCTTCTTGCCCGCGTCATCGCGCACAAACCAGCTGGGACCAAGGATCACGGCCTGTCCACCCACGTTCAGCGAGAGTTCGGCTGCGTCCTGCACGTGATAGGGCACGCCGGCGGCGGTCAGTGTCTCGAGGACCTGGCCGCAATCGCTCTGCAGCTTTTGCTTGAGTTCGGCAAAGGGATCGGTGGTGCACGCCGGCCCGGACACCACCACGGGCGTTTCCTTTGCGCTGGCTTGCAATCCCGGATTGGCGAGCGCGCCCATTCCCCAGAACAGCGGGAACAGGAGGACCAGCGAGGCAGCCGCACCAATCACCAGCGGCTTCTTGCGCCCGACCCTGTCGGACCACGCGCCAACCGCCACATAGAGGCCCATCGAGAGCATCGCCGAAATGCCGATCACGATCTCGGCGAGTGTGGTATCGAGCCGCATCGGCCCCTTGAGAAACGAAAGGGCCGAAAAAAACGAGGTGTACCACACTGTCGTCAGAATGCCGGTCACGCCGAAAAGGGCGATGAAAATCCGCTTTTTGTTGCCGGGATAGGTGAAGCTTTCGACGAACGGATTGCCGGCCAGCTCGCCCGCGGATTGCATCGCGCGGAAGACCGGGCTTTCCGAAAGCATGATCCGCATCCACAGTGACAGCGCCAGAAGGACGATGCTGACAATGAAGGGAACGCGCCAGCCCCAGTCGGCCAGAACGTCATCAGGAAAGATCGCCTGGTTGATAAGGACGACGACAAGCGAGAGCACGAAGCCGCCGATCACGCTCGCCTGGATGTAGCCGGTATAGTAGCCGCGCCTCGCTGGCGGCGAGTGTTCCGAGACATAAATCGCCGCGCCGCCATATTCTCCCCCCAGTGCCAGTCCTTGCAGCACGCGCAGGAACAGCACGATGGCCGGTGCCCACAATCCGATGCTTTCGGCCGAGGGCACGAATCCGACCCCCGCCGTGGCGACGCCCATCAGCGTCACCGTGACGAGGAACGTGTACTTTCGGCCCAGCTTGTCTCCCAGGTACCCGAAAACGATCGCGCCGAGCGGCCGGAACGCGAAGCCCACGGCAAAGCCCGCCCAAACCAGCAGCACCTGCAAGGTCGGTCCGACCTGCGGAAAGAAAGCTTTGCCGACGAACGCGGCGAGAGTGCCGTAGATGAAGAAATCGTACCACTCGAACACAGTGCCTGCGGATGACGCGGCGATGACGAGCTTGATGTCGGACGGACTTGGTTCCGCTTCCGCTGTCCCGACTGCCGTGCCTGCCATTCCGTACCTCCCCGATGCCCGCAACGGCGGTCCTCTAGCCGGGTGGGGCGTCCGTGGGAAGCATCTCGAGCGCGGCTTTCCACGCCAGCAGCACCGCCCCGTGGCGGGCAGGATAGTCCTTCACTGCGCCAATTGCGGCAAGACCCGGCCAATCCGGCACTGGCCCTTCGCCCGCCAGCCACGCTGTCAGTGCCCCGTATCCCTGTTCGATGGCGGTGCGCGACTGTCCCTGCGCGCCGCCTGCGAAGATCGCCGCAGACGCCTGCCCTATGGCGCAGGCCTGGGCCCTCAGGCCGATCCGTTCGATCCGGCCCGCGGCGTCAAGCGACAGGCCCAGCGAGACCATGCTGCCGCAGCTCTTGGAGCGTGCGCTGCCGCGAAACGGCATGCCCTCATCCGATGGCAAGCCGCCCAGCGTGGTGGCGAGCGCGAGCACCTCGGGCGTATAGAGCCGCGCCGCACTCATTCCGAGTTCAGTCTTGCCTCCGCTTTTGCGGCTTCGCGGCGGCGGCGCGCTATCATGGTCACCAACTCCTCACCCGCCGCGTTGACGAAAGGATAGGTCCGCGCTTGCGTGATCCACGTCGGCCGTCCGCCCACGCCCCAGACAGTATCATAACCAAGCACGAGGATCGAGAACGCCAGAACGACAATGATTATGCCCTTCAGCGCGCCGAAGCCGAAGCCGATCACGCGGTCGATCGGGCCAAGCAGTGATGCACGCGAGCGGGTGCCTGCCCATCGCGCGATGAGCCTGACGGCTGTCAACGGAACCAGCAGCAGCAAAGCAAACGCCGCGACAGCCGCGCCTGATCCGGTGCCAAGGACTGGCTCGATCGCCGCTGATAGCGGGGTGTGAAGAAAGCGGATCGCGAGGATCGCCAGAAGCCATGCCGAGAACGACAGGATTTCCTGCACAAAACCGCGAAGAAAGCCAGTTATGGCCCCCATCCCGACCAGCAGGAGGACAGCGATGTCGAACCCAGTCATGTGGTCACGAAACTACGCAGCCGCGCAAATCCGGTCAACGAGATTTGGCAGGCGGGAAACTGCCGCATAGCCTCGCCCGTTCCTTGCCTCGCCATTTTCTGGTGGGCCGAAGGCGCTTGCAAAGCCCAGCTTGGCCGCCTCGCGGCGGCGCAGGCCGGCGTGGGCGACAGGGCGGACCTCGCCGGCGAGGGAGACTTCCCCGTACCACACGGCATCGGTTGGCAGCGAGCGGTCCGAGAGCGCGGAGATCAGCGCTGCGGCAACGGCGAGATCGGCGGCGGGGTCTGTGAGGCGGTATCCTCCGGCCACATTGAGATAGACCTCGGCAGACGAGAAGTTGAGCCCACAGCGCGACTCGAGCACCGCCAGCAACATCGCCAGTCGCCCGCTGTCCCATCCGACTACGGCGCGGCGCGGCGTCGCCCCGCTGGCAAGCCGGACGATCAGCGCCTGGATCTCGACCAGCACAGGCCGCGTCCCCTCCATCGCGGGAAAGACCGCGCTCCCCGCCACGGGCTCGTCCCGGCCCGAAAGAAACAGCATCGAGGGATTGCCGACCTCGGCCAGTCCGCTCTCCGCCATGGCGAAAACGCCGATTTCATCGACGGGGCCAAAGCGGTTCTTGAGGCTGCGCAGGATGCCGTACTGGTGACTGCGTTCCCCCTCGAAGCTCATCACCACGTCGACCATGTGTTCAAGCACGCGCGGCCCGGCGATCGAGCCGTCCTTGGTGACATGGCCGACGAGGACCAGCGCGATGCCGTTTTCCTTGGCGTGGCGGATCAGTTCGAACGCGGAAGATCGCACCTGACTCACCGTACCCGGCGCGCCCTCGATCAGATCAGAGTGCATGGTCTGAATGGAATCGATGACAAGCAGTGCCGGGGGCGCCATCCCGGACAGAGTAGAAAGAATGTCGCGCACCGATGTTGCCGCCGCTAGCCGGATCGGGGCATCGGAGAGGCCCAGCCGCTCTGCCCGCAGGCGGATCTGCCCCGCCGCTTCCTCGCCGCTGATGTAGACCGCATCCGCGCCGGAGCGCGCCACGCTGGCCGCTGCCTGGAGCAGCAGGGTCGATTTGCCGATGCCCGGATCGCCGCCCATCAGAATCGCCGAACCCGGCACCAGACCGCCCCCCAGGGCACGGTCAAATTCCGCAAGGCCAGTGGTGCGGCGCACGAGTTTTTCGGAAGGCGCGTCAAGGGCCACGAACATGATGGCGCGGCCACCGGACGACAGATCATGCCTGGCTGAAAACACGGTCTGCGGCGCTTCCTCGGTCAGCGTGTTCCATTCGCTGCAATCGACGCACTGGCCCTGCCAGCGGTTGGACTCAGAGCCGCAGGCGGCACAGACATAGCGGCGTTTGGGTTTGGCCATGCCCCGGCATATCCGGAACGGATCATGAACGCAATTGCCTTCCGCCCACTTGTGCGCCAAGCAAGCACCATGCGCCAGAAGGAGCTCCGCATCGCGCTTGTCTGCTACGGCGGGATCAGCCTTGCCGTATACATGCACGGCGTCACCAAGGAACTCTGGAAACTGGTCCGCGCCAGCCGGTTCGTACATGCACAGGGCAAACAGGCAGATGATCCGTCCGGCGGCACGGAGGCTGTCTACATTCGGCTGCTGGGCCGCATTGCCGAGGCACAAAACCTGCGTCTGCGGGTACTGACCGACATTGTCGCCGGCGCGAGCGCGGGCGGGATCAACGGCGTGTTCCTTGCCCAGGCCATCCATTCGGGCCAGTCGCTTGAGCCGCTGACTCGGCTCTGGCTGGAACGCGCCGATGTCGATGTTCTGCTTGATCCCGATGCCCGGCCCTGGTCGCGGATCGCAAAGTTCTGGGCCATGCCTCTAGTCTGGTGGCTGCTCAAGCGGCCGGGCAATGTTGTTTCGGCCAGTGTCGCGCCCGAGACGCGCAGCGAAGTCCGCGCCAAGCTGTCACGCCTGATCCGCTCGCGCTGGTTCGAGCCGCCGTTCGGCGGCCTGGGCTTCTCGCGCCTGATCTGCGAGGCACTGACCGCGATGGCGCGCACGCCCGGTGGTCCGCCGCTGCTGCCCCCCGGCCATCCGCTTGACCTGTTCGTCACGGCAACGGACTTCAAGGGCCACATGGAAGTGCTCCGCCTGCACAGCCCGCCGCTTGTGCGCGAGAGCGAGCACCGCCTATCGATCGGTTTTCGCTCATCGGTTCCGGCAACGCCCGGCGTGACGCTGGCGCCCGAGCCGGAACTTGTGGCGGCAGCGCGGGCGACGGCAAGCTTTCCCGGCGCTTTCCCGGCCCTGCAACTCTCTGAGATCGACAAGCTCGTCGCCGAACAGGGCATGACTTGGCCCGGGCGGAGGGCATTCGTTGAGCGCGTCATGCCAGAGCATGCGCGCGGCGGGGATGCCGAGAGCGTGGCGCTGATCGACGGCTCGGTGCTGGTCAACGCGCCATTTGCCGATGCCATGGCCGTGCTGCGAGACCGCCCTGCCCAGCACGAGGTTGACCGCCGCTTCGTCTACATCGATCCCCGGCCCGACAAGGTTGGCGGTATCGAACGCTCCGACCCTCGCCCACCCGGATTTTTCTCGGTCATTTTCGGCTCCCTTTCCTCGATCCCGCGCGAACAGCCAGTGCGCGACAACCTTGAGGCGCTGGCCCGCGATTCAGCTAACAAGGCGCGGCTCGTCACCATCGTCCAGGCGCTCCGCCCCGAAGTCGAGCAATCGGTGGAGAAGCTGTTCGGGCACACGCTGTTTCTCGATACGCCAACCGTGCGGCGGCTTGCGTCCTGGCGCGGCAAGGCCCAGCGCGCGGCGGCTGAGCAGGCAGGCTTTGCGTTCCACGGCTATGCCCAGCTGAAGTTCGCGGGGATCGTTGATGACCTTGCCGCGCTGATCTTCAATGCTGCGCCGGCGCTGGCGCTCGAATCGCCCGAGGCTGTCGCCCGCGCCCTTACCGCACATCTTGCCGCAAACGGGCTGGACCAACTCTCCGCCTTGCGCGGCGGCGCGGCGCCGGAGGCCGTCGCTTTTTTCCGCGAGCACGACATAACCTACCGCGTAAGGCGGCTGAGGCTCATGGCACGGCGTCTGACGCAGGACTGGGAGAACGGGTCCGAAGCTGCCGGCGCAGAGGTCATCGCAGAAGAACCGCGCGAGCGGGCGCGCGAAGCCGTGTTCAGTGCGTTGTCGCTTTATTTCGAGCGCGAGTCGGCGGAATTCCTCGGGCCGGACTTCCCCGCGCTCGCGGCCCAGGTTTTCGACGATCCAGGTGCGGTGCTGAGCCATATTGCCGAGCGCCGCGACCTTGCCGGCACCGACGTGCTGGTCGATGCCTTGATGGCACCCGCTCTTGCCGCCATGCCACCCCCGCTGCGCCGCCGCATGCTGCTCGCCTACCTTGGGTTTCCCTATTACGACACCGTCACCCTGCCTTTACTGCGCGGCGAGGGGTTGACCGAGTTCGACCCGGTGAAGGTTGACCGCATCTCGCCCGACGATTGCCTTTCGATACGGCAGGGCGGCGCGCACGCGACTCTGCGCGGCGTCGAATTCTACAATTTCGGCGCATTCTTCAGCCGTGCCTATCGCGAGAACGACTACCTGTGGGGGCGCCTCCACGGCGCAGAACGAATGATCGACCTTGTCGCCTCGGCCCTGCCATCGGGTGTGACGCTCGATCCTGCCGAACTGCGCCAGTTCAAGCAGGAAGCCTTTCTCGCCATCCTCGACGAGGAAGAACCGCTGCTCTCTGACGATCCGGGACTCGTGCCAGGCATCCGGGCGGAAGTGCTTGGCGCCGCGCATGGCTAGCCGTTAGCGCGCCTCCAGCACCATGTTGAACGGGCCTTCGGTGGCACGCCGGACGCTGGTGAAACCGCCGCTGCGGATCACTTCGGCAAGTTTCGGCTCCCCCGCCTGAGCGCCAAGTCCTTCGCCAACTTCCTGATCAAGCGAAGTCGGCACGCAAATCATGGTAGAGGCGTTGTAATACATCCGTCCCACCGGGTTCAGGTTCCCAGCCGGATCGTCGGCCGCGATGGGCTCGACGACCATCCACGAGCCG
Source organism: Novosphingobium sp. (assembly GCA_040377095.1). Classification (GTDB taxonomy): domain Bacteria; phylum Pseudomonadota; class Alphaproteobacteria; order Sphingomonadales; family Sphingomonadaceae; genus Novosphingobium. The sequence continues at coordinate 86,511 of JBEIPK010000002.1, read as the reverse complement.
CCCGGCGCCAGAATCTCGCGCATATGGGCCGCACAGCCGCGCGGATCGCCCATGTCGTGCAGGCAGTCGAACATGGTGACCAGATCGAAGCCCCGCTCGGAAATCTCTTTGGCCTTCGCCACCTCGAAGCGCACGCGTTCTCCCAGGCCATGCTCTTTGGCGTGACGTCGCGCTTCCACGATCGAGGGTTCATGGAAATCGAAACCGACGAAAGTGCTTTCCGGATAGGCTTCGGCCATCAGCATCGTGGAGAAACCCACGCCGCAGCCCACATCGGCCACGCGGCCCCCGGCCTTCAGTCGGTCTTCCACGCCGTCGAGAGCCGGGATCCATGCCGGGACGATGTTGTTGACATAGCCGGGACGGAAGAACGCGCCGGTCGCGCAGAACAGGCAGCCCGCATGTTCGCCCCAGCGCACACCTGTGCCGCGGCGAAAACACTCCTCGACCCTGGATTCGGCCTCGATCATGGCGGCAACCAGTTCGAAAGCGCCGCGCAGATAGACCGGACTGTCGGGGACAGTAAAGACCATTGCCTGTTCGGGAGTGATGCTGAAACGTTCGCCAGCTGGATCGTAGTCGACATAACCGTTCGCCGCCTGCGCCAGCAGCCATTCGCGCACATAGCGTTCGTGGAGGTCGCCGGCGCGAGCCGCCAGCTCGGCAGCGGTAGCTGGTCCCTGCGCCAAGGCATCGAACAGGCCGAGCCGGAATCCGATCCGCACCGTGGGCACGCTCATTGCCCCACCAAGATCACCGAGCATCTTGCCCATGAACGCGTGGAGGCGTGTCTCGTCGAACGTCTGCGCCATGCCGTTTCTCCCCTTTTCCAGTGGTGGTTTTCGGAAAAAAGCGGGTTCGTTGCGGCTATAGCATCAGATGTGTCGCGCGGCATCCCCTATCGCGCAAAAACGATCACTCAGTCAGGTCGCTCCACGCCTCTTTGACGCGGTCGAAAAAACCCTTCGACTGCGGGGTTTCATCCCCCGTTTCAGTGTCCTGAAGCTCACGAATGAGTTCCTTCTGGCGCGTGGTGAGATTGGTTGGCGTCTCGACGATGATTTCGACGACAAGATCGCCGCGGCCCTTGCCCTGGAGCACAGGCATGCCCGCACCCCGGCGCCGAAGCTGCTTGCCGGACTGGATGCCGGCGGGAATGCTGATCGAGCTGCCGTTCCCGTCAAACCCCGGAATGTCGATCTCGCCGCCCAATGCCGCCATGGTAAATGTGATCGGCACGCGGGTGACCAGCGTCGTGCCATCGCGTTCGAACATCGCGTGGCGCTGGACGTGGAGGAAAATGTAAAGATCGCCCGGCGGCGCGCCGAACGGCCCGGCCTCGCCCTTGCCCGTCAGCCTGATCCGCGTTCCGGTATCGACGCCGGGCGGAATGGCGACATCGATGCGCTGGGGCTGGTCGACGCGGCCTTCGCCCCGGCATGCCCGGCAAGGGTTTTCGATAACCTCTCCGCGCCCGTGGCAGGTCGGGCAAGTGCGCTCGACCATGAAGAAGCCCTGCTGCGAGCGGACTTTGCCGTGGCCGCCGCACAGGTTGCAGCGCCGGGTGCCAGTGCCTGGCTCCGCTCCCTTGCCGCCGCACGGCTCGCAGGCCTGCGAAACCTCGATCTCGATCTGGGCCTGCTTCCCGTGGAACGCCTCTTCGAGAGAGATTTCCATATCGTAGCGCAGGTCCGCACCGCGCCGGGCCTGCTGGCGCCGGCCGCCGCCATTGCCTGCGAACCCGCCGCCAAAGATCGATTCGAAAATATCGCCGAAATCGCTGAAGCCCTGGCTGCCGCCTCCGGCACCTGCCCAGCCCTGCTCGAACGCCGCGTGTCCGAAACGGTCATAAGCTGCGCGCTTCTGCGGGTCCTTCAGGCAATCGTATGCCCGGCTGATGGCTTTGAACTTCGCCTCGCTATCGGCGCAGCCCGGGTTCCGGTCCGGGTGGAACTGCATCGCAAGCCGCCGATAGGACGACTTGATAGTCTTGTCGTCCGCGCCGCGCTCGACTTCGAGCAGCTCGTAGTAATCGATTTCAGTGGCTGACATGCGCTCACCCCGCCCCCGGACCCGTCGCTTCTGCATAGGCAAAAGCGACGGGGGAGTTCACTAACATATCAGGCCTTGTTGTCGTCGACTTCCGAGAACTCGGCATCGACCACGTCCTCGTCGGCGCCGGCAGCGCCCGCGCCTTCGCCACCCGGAGCCGAGGCTGCCGCCTGCTCCTTCTCGTAGATGGTCTGCCCCATCTTCATGGCGACTTCGGTCAGGGCCTGCGACTTGGCGGTCATCTCGGCGGAATCGCCGCTCTCGATCGCAGCCTTGGCCGCCGCGATAGCTGCCTCGACCTCGGATTTGAGCGACGCGTCGAGCTTGTCGCCGTGTTCGGCGAGCTGTTGTTCGGTCGCATGGACAAGGCTGTCGGCGTTGTTGCGGGCTTCCGCCGCCTCGCGCCGCTTCTTGTCCTCCTCGGCAAACTTCTCGGCATCGCGGACCATCTGGTCGATGTCGGCATCAGACAGACCGCCGGACGCCTGGATCTTGATCTGCTGCTCCTTGCCGGTGCCTTTGTCCTTGGCGTGGACATTGACGATGCCGTTGGCGTCGATGTCGAACGTGACTTCGATCTGCGGCACGCCGCGCCGCGCCGGCGGAATGCCCACGAGGTCGAACTGGCCGAGCAGCTTGTTGTCCGCCGCCATCTCGCGTTCGCCCTGGAAGACGCGGATGGTCACGGCCTGCTGATTGTCGTCAGCCGTCGAATAGACCTGACTTTTCTTGGTCGGGATCGTCGTGTTGCGGTCGATCATGCGGGTAAACACGCCGCCCAGCGTCTCGATGCCCAGAGACAGCGGAGTGACGTCGAGCAGCAGCACGTCCTTGACGTCGCCCTGGAGCACGCCAGCCTGAATCGCCGCACCCATGGCGACGACTTCGTCCGGGTTGACGCCGGTGTGCGGCTCCTTGCCGAAAAAGTCCTTCACCACTTCGCGCACGCGCGGCATGCGGGTCATGCCGCCGACGAGCACGACGTCGTCGATGTCGGCGGCCTTCAGGCCAGCGTCGGCCAGTGCCTTGCGGCACGGCTCTAGCGTCCGCTGGATCAAGTCGGCGACCAGCTTCTCAAGATCGGCGCGAGTGATCGTTTCGACGAGGTGCAGGGGGGTGGTGCTGCCGCCTTCCATGCGCGCGGTGATGAACGGCAGGTTGATCTCGGTCGAAGCCGTGCTCGAAAGCTCGATCTTGGCCTTCTCCGACGCTTCCTTGAGCCGCTGCAGAGCAAGCTTGTCGGTCTTGAGGTCGATATTTTCCTTGGCCTTGAATTTGTCGGCCAGGAACTCGACGAGCTTGGAATCGAAGTCCTCGCCGCCAAGGAACGTGTCGCCGTTGGTCGACTTCACTTCAAACACGCCGTCGCCGATCTCGAGGATCGAGACGTCGAAGGTGCCGCCGCCAAGGTCGTAGACCGCGATGGTCTTGCCGTCTTCCTTGTCGAGACCATAGGCGAGCGCCGCCGCGGTCGGCTCGTTGATGATGCGCAGCACTTCAAGGCCAGCAATCTGGCCTGCGTCCTTGGTCGCCTGGCGCTGCGCGTCGTTGAAGTAGGCGGGCACGGTGATGACGGCCTGCGTCACGGTTTCGCCAAGATAGCTCTCGGCGGTTTCCTTCATCTTCTGGAGCGTGAAGGCGGAGATCTGCGAAGGCGAATAATCCTCGCCGCCGGCCTTGACCCAGGCGTCGCCGTTCTTTCCCTTGACGATGGTATAGGGGACAAGCTCGGTATCCTTCTTGGTCACCGGATCGTCGAAGCGGCGGCCGATCAGGCGCTTGACCGCGAAAATGGTATTGTCGCCGTTGGTAACAGCCTGGCGCTTTGCCGGCTGACCGATCAGGCGCTCGCCGTCCTTGGTGAACGCAACGATCGAAGGCGTGGTGCGCGCGCCTTCGGAATTCTCAATGACCTTGGGCTTGCCGCCGTCCATGACGGCAACGCAGCTGTTCGTCGTACCAAGGTCGATACCGATAACCTTTGCCATATTTCCCCATTCCTCACGTCAGGTGTGACACCGCACTGCTGGCCCCCCGCATGGCGGCAGGGCATGTCGGCGGCTCTTGGACAGGCGGGATATAGGAGCGGTTTTGCTTGTCGCAAGAGCCGCGCGGGATTAGGTGCGGGCCGGAAATCGTCTGCCTGAATTCGGGAAGGGAATGATCCATGCGGCACCTGACGTTTACGCTCGCTTCGGCGGTTCTGTTGCTTGCCGGATGCAGCCAGCAGGCGCCCTCAGATCCCGACGCCAAGCCCGGCCTTTCAGTTGGCGGGGCCCGGCTTGTGCTTCCGGCCGTGAAGGGAAATCCCGGCGCTGCGTACTTCGAGCTTCAGAACAGTGGCGAAAAGCCCGCCGAGCTTGCCGCCGTCTACGTGACCGGTGCGGGCGGCGCGGAAATACATGAGACTGCCGGTGGGAACATGGATCGGCTCGACAAGGTAACTGTTTTGGCGGGATCGAGCGTCAGCTTCGCGCCGGGCGGCAAGCATGTCATGGTGTTCGATCTCACCGATGCCGTGGCGGCGGGCGGGACCACCGAAATGACCCTGAGCTTTGCGGACGGCGATAAACTCTCGGCGCCACTCAAGGTCGAGCCGGCAGGCGCTGGCGCGGCGCACGGGGATTCGGCGCACGGATCAGACAACTGAGCAGCGGCGCAGACAGTCATGCCTGCCCGATCGGCGGAATTCGGGGGCTGACGCACGGTGAAGTCGCCCTTGTGCGGTCCGTCTTCGGATCCGCGATCAACACCGACGCCATCACAATTCGCCGTCGCCGCTGGTTTCCGTTTCAGCCCGCTCGAACGACCATGGCGCCAATGGGGCATCTGCATTTCCATCCCGCATCGGCCAGTTATTGCGACGACTTCTCATTAGGTGACCTTTCGCTGCAAGGGCACTTCATCCACGAGATGACCCATGTCTGGCAGACGCAGACGCGCGGGCGCTGGTTCCTGCCGCTGATGCGCCATCCATTCTGCCGGTATGACTATGCGCTGCGTCCCGGCCTGCCACTGTCTCGATATGGACTGGAGCAGCAGGCCGAGATCGTGCGGCATGCCTTCATCCTGCGCAGCGGCGGCAGGGTTGCCGGAGTGGCCGATGCGCGCGTCTATGACCTGCTGGTCGATTTTCCCGGCGCGATGCGGGCGAAAGCAGTTTGACCATCGATTTCGGCGCATTCGGCCTCAGCACGGTCACGGGTTTTCTCGGCGCTGCTCCCGTAGAAGGCTGGGACGCCCATCCCTGCACCGCATCGGTGGCCGAACTTGCTGCATGGCTTCCCGACCTGACCCGCGATGGCCTGATCCGGACCGAGGCCTCCCGGCTGGGCGTGCCTGATCTGGCAGGCTGGCTGGCCCGGGCGAGCATCAGCGAGAGGCGAGCCCTCTTTCGCGATTACGCAATGATCGCTCAGGCTTTCATGTGGGGGAGCGGCGAACCCGTTCGCGTCCTGCCGGCATGCCTGGCACAGCCACTGGTGGCGCTTGCCGAAGCGTTGGCCGTTGTGCCGATCCTCAACTATTCGGCCTACATCCTCGATAACATGGTCAGCAAACCGCCGAACCTGCGCCCGACGATGGAAACTGCCAGCCCGCTCCGAACGTTCACCCACGATCAGATGGAGGCATGGTTCCTGCGCATCCACATCGCGATTGAAGCGAAGGCGGGGGACGTGCTTCATGCCGTGTCGCGAGCGCTCGATGCCGCAAGCAGCGACGATGCCGAACCTTGCGCCGCCGCGCTCCGCGAAGTCGCGCAACACTGGCAGGATATCGCCACGCTGTTCGCCCGGATGAGCGAAGGCTGCTCGCCGGAGTTCTTTTTCTACACGTTGCGCCACTTCTGGCATGGCTGGGTCAACAACCCGGCGCTCCCTGGCGGCCTCATCTACGAGGGCGTCGCACGGTTCGGCGGCGCAGCGCAGCAGTTTCGCGGCGTGGCGGGATCGCAGAGTTCGCTTCTCAAGCTCATGGATCTCGTGCTCGGCACGCGGCACGAGGACAATGAATTGACCCGCTACCTCACCGAGCTCGACATCTACCGACCGCGCGAACATGTCAGGTTCCTGAGCTGGCTCGCCGCATCGCCGGCCTTGGGCGACTTGCACCGGATGCAGGACGCCGGCATCCTGCGACAGGCTCTGGACGCCTGCCGGACCGCAATTGCGGACTTCCGCGGCCTCCATGCCGACTACGCGCAGATCTACATCGACGGACAGCGCGCCGACCGGGTGAGCAACGATCCGCATCGCGGCACGGGCGGCACGGCGTTCATCGATCATTTGCGCACGATGCAGGTCAGAAGCGCGCCCCAACGCTGATTTCGCGCTTTAGTCTGGCGCTTTCGCTACCGCGACCATGGCCGGGCGAAGCAGGCGGTCCTTGATCATGTAACCGGCCTGAAGCTCCTGCACCACAGTCCCCGGCTCGACATCGGCCGACGGGATCTCGAGCATCGCCTGATGCTGATTGGGATCGAGCGGAAGGCCGCTCGCCGCGATCCGGCTGATGCCGTGGCTGGCGAAGACCTTGTCGATCTCGCGCCCCGTCGCCTCGATCCCGGCGACGAGGTTCTTGAGCTTGTCGTCCTCGCGGAGGTCCTCGGGGATAGCGGCCAGAGCCCGCGACAGGTTGTCGTAGACCGAAAGGATATCGCGGGCAAAACCGGTCGCGGCATAGGCGCGCGCGTCGGCAATGTCCTTTTCCATCCGGCGGCGCAGGTTCTGCGTTTCGGCGCGGGCGTAGAGGATATCCTGCTTCGCGGCTTCCAGCTCTTCGCGAAGGCCCGCGAGTTCTCCCTCAAGATCGGAGAAAGCGGGTTCGCCGGCAGTCCCTGCAGCCGCGTTTTCGGGGGCGTTGTCGCTGTGTTCGGTGGCCGCGGTATCGTCAGGCGGCGAAGTATCGTTGGTCATTCTGAGAAGGGTTCCAGCTATCCGATAAGCTTGCCCTGCGCCCCCATGTTAGTGAGGGTCTGGGCGGTGAAATCCACCATGGGGACAACGCGCGCATAATTCAACCGGGTCGGTCCGATCACGCCGACGACGCCGACAACCCTGCCCGCTCCGTCGCGGTAGGGCGATGCGATGACGGAGGAGCCGGACAGCGCGAAAAGCCGGTTCTCCGACCCAATGAAGATGCGCGTTGCCTCCGCCTCGCGCGCGGCGTCGAGCAGGTCGGCGACCGATTGCTTGTTTTCCAGGTCGTCGAGCAGCGAGCGGATGCGCTCGATATCGCCCAGCGCCGCCTCGTCCAGAAGGTTGGCCTGTCCCCGCACGATCAGGACCGGACGCCGCCCGGAATTGTCGAAATTGTCGTCGCTCCACACCGCCAGCCCGCGTTCGACAAGGTTGCGGCTCGCAGTGTCGAGGGCGCTGCGTCCCGATGCGAGTTCGGCCCGCATGGCCTGTCCTGCTTCGGCAAGGGTGCGCCCGCCAAGGTGCGCGGAGACGTAATTGGACACTTCTTCGAGAGCGCCCGGTGCGAGGCCTGTGGGCAGCTCAATCACCCGGTTCTCAATCCCGCCGTCCGCGCCGACAAGGATCGCCAAGGCACGGCCGGGAGACAGCGGAACGAGTTGCAACTGCTGGAGACGCGACTCGCGGCGCGGCACCATGACGACACCCGCTGCCGCCGAGAGTTCGGACAGAACCGCGCTCGTCGCGGCGAGCGCTGCCTCAATCGGACCCGGCCCGGTCAGCCGCTGTTCGATCGCTGCGCGTTCCTGCGCCGTTGGCTCCGACACCTGCATCATCCCGTCGACAAATAGCCGTAGGCCCATTTCGGTAGGCATCCGGCCCGCGCTGGTATGCGGCGCGGCAAGCAGGCCCAGATGCTCAAGCTCCGCAAGCACCGAGCGGATCGAGGCTGGCGAGAGGTTGAGCCCTCCGCTGCCCGACAACGTGCGAGAACCGACCGGCTGTCCGGTCGAGATGTAGCCATCGACGACGAGTCGGAAGATTTCGCGGGCGCGCGTGGTCAGTTCGGTGATGTGCGGAGCGGGCATGCGCACAGTTTACTCGCTTGCCTCGCTGTCTCAAGGGGCTTGCGGCTGCTGCCTGCTTGAGCCTAACGGGGCGCCGCATCAACTAGCGAAGGAATTCCCATGCGACCCTCTGGCCGCGCACCCGACGAAATGCGAAGCCTGTCCTTCGAGCCCGGCTTCACGATCCACGCCGAAGGATCGGTGCTGGTCAGCTTCGGCGACACCAAAGTGCTCTGCACCGCTTCCGTGGAAGAACGCGTTCCGCCGTTCATGCGCGGCAAGGGCGAAGGCTGGGTTACGGCCGAATACTCGATGCTGCCCCGCGCCACCCATACGCGCGGCAGCCGCGAGGCGGCGAAGGGCAAGCAATCGGGACGCACGCAGGAAATCCAGCGCCTGATCGGCCGCTCGCTGCGTTCGGTCACTGATTTCCGCAAGCTGGGCGAGCGCCAGATCGTGCTCGACTGCGATGTCATCCAGGCCGATGGCGGCACGCGCACGGCGGCGATCTCCGGTGCATGGGTGGCGCTGCGCCTCGCCGTGCAGAAGCTGATGGACGCGGGCGCGATCATTGACGATCCTCTGACGCGCAAGGTGGCGGCTGTCTCCTGCGGTATCCATCAGGGCACGCCGGTGCTCGACCTTGACTATGCCGAGGACAGCGGCGCTGATGCCGATGCGAACTTCGTGCTGATTGAGGGCGGGCAGATCGCCGAGGTCCAGGCGACCGCCGAAGGCGCCACCTACGACGAGGAAGGCCTGCTGCGCCTGCTTCGTCTGGCGCGCATCGGCTGCGACCGCATCTTCGCCGCGCAGGCACAAGCCGTTTCGCGATGAGCCGGCGTCTCGGCTCAGGCTCTTTGGTCATCGCCACGCACAACACCGGCAAGCTGCGGGAAATTTCCGCGCTGCTGGCGCCGTATGGCGTCAACTGCCTGTCGGCGGGATCGCTGGGACTGCCGGAGCCCGCCGAGACGGGCATAACGTTCGTCGAGAACGCGCTGATCAAGGCGCGGGCCGCCGCTCAGGCCTCGCAGATGGTGGCACTCGCCGATGACAGCGGCCTGTCGGTGACGTCGCTGGGCGGACGGCCCGGCGTCTATACGGCCGACTGGGCCGAACGGCAGTGGTTCGAGGGCGAACCCGGCCGCGACTGGTACATGGCGATGGGCAAGGTCGAGGGGATGCTTCAGGCGGTTGGTCCCGATACTGACCGTTCATGCTGGTTCTCGTGCGTCCTCGCCCTCGCCTGGCCCGACGGCGAGGAAGCCGTCTATGAAGGCCGCGTCGAGGGCACCTTCTCCTGGCCGCCGCGCGGGCAGAAGGGCTTTGGCTATGACCCTGTCTTTGTGCCGCAGGGGCGTGCCGAGACCTTTGGCGAGATAGAACCGCATGAAAAGCACGCCATGAGTCACCGTGCCGATGCATTCGCCAAGCTGGTCAGGGACCAGTTCGCGGCGTAGGATCGGGGCATGGCCCGCGCGCTTTATATCCATTGGCCCTTCTGTCTGAAGAAATGCCCCTATTGCGACTTCAACAGCCATGTCCGCAGCGGTGTGGACCATGCCCGGTGGCAGGATGCGCTGATCGCCGACATGCGGCGTGAGGCGGAAGTAGCGGCGGGCGAGACGCTGACATCGATCTTCTTCGGCGGCGGCACGCCATCGCTGATGCCGCCCGCGCTGGTCGCGGCGCTTCTGGCCGAGGCCGAACGGCTGTGGGGCTTTGCGCCGGACATCGAAATCACCCTTGAAGGCAATCCTTCCTCGGTCGAGGCAAAAAGCTACGCCGGGCTCGCGGCAGCGGGCGTCAACCGGGCCTCGCTCGGCGTGCAGGCCCTTGATGACGAGGCGCTGCGCTTTCTGGGGCGCCTCCACAATGCGGACGAGGCGCTGGCGGCGCTTGAGGTGGCGCAGGAACACTTCGCGCGCGTGAGCATCGATCTGATCTATGCGCGTCCCGGGCAGGATGCTGCAAGCTGGGAGGCGGAACTGCGCCGCGCCATTGCGCTGGGCACGGGCCACCTCTCGCTTTACCAGCTCACCATCGAGGAAGGCACGCGGTTCGCCACCGACGTTCGGCAAGGCGCGTTCGAGCCGTTGGACGATGACAGTGCAGCAAGCCTGTTCACGCTGACTCGCGCTATCACAGCCTCGCAGGGCATCCCCGCCTACGAAGTCAGCAACCACGCCAAGCCGGGCGAGCGCAGCCGCCACAATCTCGCCTACTGGCAGTACCGCGATTATTGCGGCATCGGCCCCGGCGCACATGGGCGGCGCGGTGGCTTGGCGACCGCACGGCACAAAAAGCCCGAGAACTGGCTCGGCAGCATTGCCCACAACGGCGACGGCATTGCCGAGGCGCGCTCGCTCGATCCCCGCGAGATGGCGGCAGAGGCAATGATGATGGGGCTTCGCCTGACCGAGGGCGCCGATCTGGGCTCGCTTTCAGCACGGTTCGGGCTTAGCCCCGACGACCTTTGCGACGCCGGCAAGACGCGCCTGTTCGAAAGCCACGGCCTGATCTGGATCGCCGGATCGCGCATTGGCGTGGCCGAGGCCGGCATGGGGGTGCTCGACGGTTTGCTGGGAGAACTGGTGCCAGAGGCCTTGGTCATATCATGACGAAGGCGGATTGCCTTGAGGCTTGGCGCGCTCATCTTGTCCATGATCTCCGCCGCTCACCACACACAGTGCGGGCCTATGTTGCGACCGCCGCGCGGCTCCTCGAGACGCTTCCCGATACGAACTGGACAAGCCTTGCAACGCTCGATGCTGGCGCCCTGCGCAAGCAGATGGCCGCGCGGCGGGCCGATGGTCTGACCAATGTTTCGGCCGCGCGCGAACTCTCCGCGCTCAAGCAGTTCACGGCCTTTGCGCGAAAGCAGGCCGGCCATTCCGAAGCCTCGCCGCCGCGCATCCGAGGGCCGCGCATCAAAAAGGGTATTCCGCGCCCGGTGACACCGGACGAAGCCGTCCTCCTGACGGAAACAGTTGCCGAGGACGCCGCGCTGGGATGGATTGGCCTGCGCGACCGCGCGGTGCTGTTGCTGCTCTACGGCGCGGGCCTTCGCATTGCCGAGGCACTGTCGCTGACTGGCGCCGCCCTGCCGCCAGGAGAAACCATTATCGTAACCGGAAAGGGCGGAAAGCAGCGCGTCGTTCCCCTGCTGCCGATCGTCCGCGACGCAATCGAATCCTACGCATCGCAATGCCCCTGGTCCGTCTCAAGGGACGCGCCACTCTTTCGCGGCGAAAAGGGGGGAGTGCTGTCGCAGGGCATGGTCCAAAAGGCGGTGGCGCGCGCGCGCACCGCACTCGGCCTGCCCGCCACAGCCACGCCCCATGCGCTGCGCCACAGCTTCGCGACGCATCTGTTGAGCGCAGGCGCGGACCTGCGCAGCCTTCAGGACCTGCTCGGTCACGCCAGCCTTGGCTCGACGCAAATCTACACACGAGTCGATGCCGCGATGCTGCTCGACGCCTATCGCAGCGCGCATCCGAGGGAGCGGTAGCGCAGTTTCAGCCCTTCGGTCGCCACGTCACAACCCGCCAGCCGTACCATCCAAGGCCAATGGCGAGCAGCCCGACCATGATCCAGCCCAGCGCGAATTCGAACCGGTCGAGATAAGGCGCGGCGAGCCTTCCGCCGTGGATGAGCAGCGTGTTCCACACGGCCGCGCCCGCGAACGTGAAGACGAGGAACCGCGCGTGGCTCATATGTGCGAGGCCCGCCGGGAGCGAGATAATCGTGCGCAGCATCGGCGAGAAGCGCAGCACGAAGACGACCCATTGGCCGTGGCGGCGAAAGAACGCGGTCGACCTCTCGACATCGTCCCACTCCATCGTCAGCCAACGCCCCCAGCGCTCCACGAACGGCCCAAGCCTTGAATAGCCGTACCTGTCGCCCATCAGGAACCAGCAATAATTGCCGAGCGTCGATCCTGCTGTCCCGGCAAGTAGCAGGGGCCAGAACTCCATGGTTCCGCGGGCAACGGCAACGCCGCCCAGCCCCATGATGACCTCGGAGGGAATGGGCGGAAATATGTTCTCTATCACCATCAGGAACGCGATGCCCCAATAGCCGCCGGCCTCGATCAATCGGACGATCCAGTTATCCATCGATGGATCCGAACGAACGGGAAGGCCCGGAGTGCCGAGCGCGCGGCCTATCCGGCCTGCATGGCGGCATGCCGTTCCTCGATGGCGTCCCAGATGCGCGCGCCGGTATCGGTGCCGTTGAAGCGGTCGATGGCGACGATCCCGGTGGGCGACGTGACATTGATTTCGGTCAGCCACTGGCCGCCAATGACGTCGATCCCGACGAAAACCAGACCGCGCCGCTTGAGTTCAGGCCCCATCGCGGCGCAGATTTCTTCCTCGCGCCCAGTCAGTCCGGTCGCTTCAGCCGAGCCGCCGACTGCGAGGTTGGAGCGGAATTCGCCCTCGCCCGGACGACGGTTGATCGCGCCGGCAAACTCGCCATCGATAAGCACGATGCGTTTGTCGCCCAGCGAGACGTCGGGAAGGAATGGCTGGACCATGAAAGGCTCAACCCAGGCGCTGTGAAACATCTCGACCAGCGCGCCGAGGTTCGACCCGTCCGCCGGGATACGGAACACTGCCTTGCCGCCATTGCCGTGCAGAGGCTTGACCACGATGTCGCCATGGCGTGCCTGGAATTCGCGGACTGCGCCCAACGAGCGCGTCACCATGGTCGGCGGCATGAAGCGCGCGTAATCCAGCACCATGACCTTTTCCGGCGCGTTGCGCACCGAAGCGGGATCATTGACCACCAGTGTCTGCCCGGCGAGTCGCTCCAGCAGGTGCGTCGCGGTGATGTAGCCGAGATCGAACGGCGGGTCCTGCCGCATCAGAACCACGTCGATGTCACTACCAAGATCGAGCAATTCTGGCTCGCCTGCGGCAAAGTGATCGCCGGCCACGCGCTGCACCGTGACAGGTGTCGCCATCGCAAAGAGCCGTCCGCCCTCGTAAGTCAGGTCCGGCGCGCGGTAATGCCACAGCAGGTGCCCGCGCGCCTGCGCCGCCAGCATCAGCGCAAAGCTCGAATCACCGGCGATATTGATCGTTTCGAGCGGGTCCATCTGGACGGCAACGCGCAGGGTCATGGGTGTTCAGGCTCCATCAGGGCATCCAGGCGTTGACGATGTGGCGCGGGCGCACGCCGGGCGCAAGCAGCAGCACGTCGATGCGAATATCGTCGTCAGGGGCAGCATAGCGGTGGGCGATGGCCCCGGCCGCGGCTGCAACCCGCCGCAGGCGGTATTCATCAATGGCGAAATCAAGGTCGGCTGCCTTCGCTCGCCACTTCACTTCGACGAACGCGACCAGGTTTCCCGAGCGCGCGACGATGTCCACTTCGCCGACCGGCATCTTGACCCGGCGGTCGAGGATCGACCAGCCCTTGAGCCTGAGATACCAGCCCGCAAGGCGCTCGCCCCGCCGCCCGTGAGCCTCGCGCAGTTGCCGCGCCTTCATCTCAACAGTTCATTTAAGTTGGAGCGCACGGGCATAAAGCGCCTTGCGGTCAAGCCCGGTCAGTTTGGCGACGCTCCCTGCCGCCTGCGACGGTTTTGCCCCAGCCAGTGCCTCGCGCAGCAGAACGTCGATGTCGTGGACCGCCTCTGCGCCGCTCTCTCCCGGTGCGACGAGCAGCACGATCTCTCCCTTTGGCGGATGCCCTGCGTAGTGGGCCGCAAGCTCGGCGGGCGGCCCCGTCCGGCATTCTTCGAACCGCTTTGTCATCTCGCGTGCCACCGCAACCTCCCGGCCGGGAAGCGCCTCCTCGATTGCGGCCAGCGACGCCAGCAGGCGGGGCGCTGTCTCGTAGAAAACAAGCGTTGCCTTGATGGCGGCCAGCTCGGCCAGCGTGTCGCGCCTTGCCTTGTCCTTGGGCGGCAGGAAACCGGCGAACAGGAACCGGTCGCTCGGCAAGCCGGCCAGCGTGAGCGCCATGATTGCCGCGCTCGGCCCGGGCAGGCTGGTGACCATCAGGCCCGCTGCCTTCGCGCCGCGCACCAGGCGGTAACCGGGATCGGAAATCATCGGCGTTCCGGCATCGCTGACCAGCGCGACCGGCTCGCGCGCGATCAGCGCAAGAAGCCCCTCGCGCTCCGCATCGCCGGCATGATCGTCGTGCCGGATCAGCTTCTGCTTGATGCCGAGATGGTGCAGCAGCTTGCCGGTGACGCGCGTATCCTCGCAGGCGACCGCGCTCACCCGCCTCAGGACATCGACAGCCCGCAACGTCACGTCGCCAAGATTGCCAATTGGGGTCGCGACAATATAGAGACCGGGCGGAAGGGGCTGCTCCATGAATCGAATGATGGATCATCGGATAGGCGAAGAGCAAGCAGCCGGGGCAAAAAACCCGGGCGGAACGCGCCTTGGCCGGCGGAAGCTGGTCACTCTTGCGCTAGTTGCGCTGCTCGCGGCGTGCAAGGTCGTGCCCAAGGGACAGGTGGAGGCACCGCCACCTCCTCCGCCTCCGACCGATGCGCTGCCCACCGACAGCCAGCGCCACCGCGTGGCGCTCCTCGTGCCCATGACGGGCACCAACGGCGCGGTCGGCCAGTCGATCGCCAATGCCTCGACTATGGCGCTGCTCGATACCAATGCCGCGAACCTGCGGGTCACGACATACGATACTGCAGCAGGGGCCGCCGATGCCGCCCGCCGTGCGCTGGCGGATGGCAATGGCCTGATCCTCGGGCCGCTGCTCTCCGAGGACATTCCTGCCGTCGCCGCAGCGGCGCGCGCCGCCAAGGTCCCGGTGATCTCCTATTCGAACGATGCGGCCGCTGCCTCGCGCGACGTTTTCGTCATGGGCACTCTGCCCGGCCAGTCGATCGCGCGGACCGTGCGCTATGCCCGCGAGCGCGGCATCGGCACGTTCGCCGCGCTGATCCCGTCGGGTGAGTACGGTCAGCGTGCCTCCGCTGCCCTGCTTTCCGAAGTGCGGGTACAGGGCGGCAAGCTGGTCGCCGAGGAACGCTATGACCGCAGCAACACGTCGGTCGCCAGCGCGGCCCGGCGGCTGCAAGCCAAGGGCGGCTTCGGGGCAGTGCTGATTGCGGACAGCGGCCGTTTTGCCGCGCTGGCGGCGCCCGTGCTGCGACCCGCCGGCAGCGAGACACGCATCCTCGGCACAGAGCTGTGGAGCGGCGAGAGCAGCGTGACCTCGGCGCGGCCTCTCCAAGGCGCCTGGTTCTCTGCCGTGCCTGATACCCGCTTCCGCCAGTTCTCCGACAGCTATCGCAACCGTTTCGGCGCGCAGCCCTATCGCATTGCCACGCTGGGTTATGACAGCGTCCTACTGACACTGCGCGTCGCGCGCGACTGGAAGCCGGGATCGGCCTTTCCGATGAAAGCCCTGCTTGATCCGGGCGGATTTCTTGGCCTTGACGGGCCGTTCCGGTTCAGCCGCGACGGTGTGATCGAGCGTGCGCTCGAAGTGCGCGAGGTGCGCGCAGGCGGCGTTGGCGTGATCAGCCCCGCCCCGGCCCGCTTCGGCGACTGAGGGCAGGCATCTGGGGGTAGGAAACTGAGGATAAGCGCCGCAGCTTGGCTTGCGGCCGGAATCGGACGCGTTCTATAGGCGTTCCACTATGTCAGATGACCTGTTCGACAAGTTGCCGGCGTCCGGCGGCGATTCCTATGACGGTTCCGCGATCGAAGTGCTGGAAGGGCTGGAGCCTGTCCGGCGGCGGCCCGGCATGTATATCGGCGGGATTGATGAGCGGGCACTTCACCACCTTGCCGCCGAAGTACTCGACAACGCGATGGATGAAGCCGTTGCCGGTCATGCGAACCGCATCGAAGTGACGCTTGAGGAAGGCAATTCGCTCACCATCACGGATAACGGCCGCGGCATCCCGGTCGATGAACATCCCAAATATCCCGGCAAGTCCGCGCTCGAAGTAATCCTCACCACGCTCCATTCGGGCGGCAAATTCTCGGGCAAGGCCTATGCCACCAGTGGCGGCCTGCACGGCGTGGGCGTCTCTGTAGTCAACGCGCTGTCGGTGCGCACTCGGGTCGAAGTTGCCCGCAACAAGGAGCTTTACGCGCAGGAGTTCTCGCGCGGGCTCCCTCAGGGCGGCCTTACGCGGGTGGGCGCGGCGCCCAACCGGCGCGGAACCAGCGTCAGCTTCGTGCCCGATCCTGAGATCTTCGGCGCCGAGGCCCGTTTCAAGCCCGCGCGGCTGTTCCGGCTCGTCCGATCGAAGGCCTACCTGTTTGCGGGCGTCGAGATCCGCTGGAAGTGCGCCGGCACTCTCGCCAGCGAGGACGTCCCTGCCGAAGCCGTGTTCCAGTTCCCCGGCGGCCTCGCCGATCATCTGGCGGAACAGATCGACGGGCGAGAGTGCGTCACCAGCCAGTTCTTCACCGGCTCGCAGGACTTTCCCGGTCAGGATCAGGGCCGTGTCGAGTGGGCGGTTGCCTGGCCGCTGTGGTCGGACGGATCGTACAGCTGGTACTGCAACACCATTCCGACCCCCGATGGCGGCACGCACGAACAGGGCCTCCGGACAGCGCTTACCAAGGGCATTCGCGCCTTCGCGGAGCTGGTCGGCCAGAAAAAGGCGAAGGACGTCGCGCCCGAGGACGTCGTCACGGGCAGCGAAGTCATGCTTTCGGTCTTCGTCCGCGAGCCGCAGTTCCAGAGCCAGACCAAGGACCGCCTGACCTCGCCAGAGGCCGCGCGCCTCGTCGAGAATGCAGTGCGCGATCACTTCGATCACTTCCTGTCTGACAACATGGAGCGCGGAAAGGCGCTACTTGGGGCGATCCTTGAGCGGATGGATGAACGCCTGCGACGCAGGGCGGAGCGCGAGGTCAAGCGCAAGACAGCCACCAACGCTCGCAAGCTGCGCCTGCCCGGCAAGCTGACCGATTGCTCGGGCGAAGGCCCGGGCGAGACCGAACTGTTCATCGTCGAGGGCGATTCTGCCGGCGGCAGTGCCAAGCAGGCGCGGGACCGCAAGACGCAGGCCATCCTGCCAATCCGCGGCAAAATCCTCAACGTTGCCAGCGCCACCGCCGACAAGATCCGCGCCAACAGCGAAATCGCCGACCTCGGCCTCGCGCTCGGCTGCGGCATGCGAAAGGACTGCAATCCCGACAACCTGCGCTATGATCGCATCATCATCATGACCGACGCTGACGTTGACGGCGCGCACATTGCAACGCTCTTGATGACGTTCTTCTTCCAGGAAATGCCCGAACTGGTCCGGCGCGGACACCTCTATCTGGCGCAGCCCCCACTCTATCGGCTGACCGCGGGCAGCCAGTCCGCCTATGCGCGCGATGACGCACACCGGGCCGAGCTTGAAGCGACACAGTTCAAGGGAAAGAAAGTCGAAGTCGGGCGCTTTAAGGGGCTCGGCGAGATGAACCCGCAGCAATTGCGTGAAACGACGATGAGCCCCGCCTCACGCTCGTTGCTCCGCATCACGCTCCCACCGGAGTACGAAGGCCGCGCAGCGGTTAAGGACCTTGTCGAACGGCTGATGGGCCGCGATCCGGCGCAGCGTTTCATGTTCATCCAGAACCGCGCAGGCGAGCTTGATCCGGAACTGATCGACGCGTGACTCCGACGCGTGGCATCCCACGCGCCCCCTTGCCACTCAACGCCGCAAAACCTATCGGCTAAGCTTGACCGTCAGCGGACACAGGATTTCCCGATGCAGCGTTTCGAAGGCACCAAGAACTACGTCGCCACCGACGATCTGAAAGTCGCGGTCAACGCCGCAGTCCTTTTGCGCCGGCCACTGCTGGTGAAGGGTGAGCCAGGTACCGGCAAGACCGTGCTGGCGCACGAGATCGCCAAGGCTGTGGACGCCCCGCTGATCGAATGGAACGTCAAATCGACAACCAAGGCGCAGCAGGGCCTCTATGAGTATGACGCGGTCGCCCGCCTGCGCGACGGCCAGCTTGGCGACGAGCGGGTCCACGACATCCGCAACTACATCAAGCGCGGCAAGCTGTGGGACGCCTTCACCGCGCCGCAGCTGCCGGTCCTGCTGATCGATGAGATCGACAAGGCGGACATCGAGTTCCCGAACGACCTTCTCCAGGAGCTCGACCGGATGAGCTTCGACGTTTACGAAACCGGCGAGCGGATCGAGGCAAGGGAACGCCCGATCGTGGTCATCACCTCTAACAACGAGAAGGAACTGCACGACGCCTTCCTGCGCCGCTGCTTCTTCCACTACATCAAGTTCCCCGATCGCGACACGATGCAGGCGATCATCGACGTCCACTTCCCCGGCGTCCAGAAGACGCTCGTCAGCAAGGCGATGGAAGTGTTCTACGAAGTGCGCGAAGTGCCGGGCCTGAAGAAGAAGCCCTCGACATCCGAGTTGCTGGACTGGCTCAAACTGCTCCTCAACGAGGACATGCCGCTCGACGTCCTCCAGAACCGCGACCCGACCAAGGCGATCCCGCCGCTGCACGGTGCGCTGCTCAAGAACGAGCAGGACATCATGCTGTTCGAACGCCTCGCCTTCATGGCGCGGCGGCAGGGAGGCTGAGGACTGCCATGGAGACACGTCGATGAGCATGACCGGACAGTGCCTGTGTGGCGCGATCCATCTCGAGGCAGCCGGCGGGCCGCTTGGCTCACGCATGTGCTGGTGCGAGGATTGCCAGCGCGCATGTGGCGGGTCGGCCTCTGTCAACGTGCTGTTTCCGGCCGATGCTGTCACCTGGACCGGGGCACCGGCGATCTGGCTCAAGACCGCGGACAGCGGCAATACCGTCGAGCGCGGCTTCTGCCCCACTTGCGGCACGCAGCTTTACAGCCGGATCCTGTCCGATCCTGATGCACCTGTCAGGATCCGCGCCGGCGTGCTTGATGGCCGCGCTGCCTGCCCGCCCACCGCGGCGATCTGGATGGACAGCGCCCCGGCCTGGGTGCGGGTCGATCCAGCCCTGCCAAAGCTCCGCAAGGGTCCGGGCTCAGACCCGGTGGACTGAGATCGATGTTCTTCAATTTCATCGACGAGCTTCGCGCTGCCGGTATCCAGGCCAGTTTCAAGGAGCATCTGGTGCTGCTTGAGGCACTGGAGCGCGGCGTAATCGAGCAGACGCCTGAGGCTTTCTATTACCTCAGCCGGGCCACCTTCGTGAAGGATGAAGGCCTGCTGGACAAGTTCGATCAGGTGTTCTCCAAGGTCTTCAAGGGCATCCTGACCGATTACGGCCAAAACCCGGTCGAGGTGCCGGAAGACTGGCTTAAGGCCATTGCCGAAAAGTTTCTCAGCCCCGAAGAAATGGAGGCGATCAAGTCGCTCGGCTCCTGGGACGAGATCATGGATACACTCAAGCAGCGGCTTGCAGAGCAGCAGGGACGCCACCAGGGCGGCAACAAATGGATCGGCACAGGCGGCACTTCGCCGTTCGGCAACTCGGGCTACAATCCCGAAGGGGTCCGCATCGGCGGTGAAAGCAAGCACAAGCGCGCGATCAAGGTCTGGGAAAAGCGCGAGTTCGCAAATCTGGACAACACGCGCGAGTTGGGCACGCGCAACATCAAGGTCGCACTGCGGCGTCTGCGGCGTTTCGCGCGCGAAGGTTCGGTCGAGGAACTCGACTTGGATGAGACCATCCGTGGCACGGCCCGACAGGGCTGGCTCGACATCCGCATGCGGCCCGAGCGGCACAATGCCGTCAAGGTGCTGCTGTTTCTCGATGTCGGCGGATCGATGGACCCGTTCGTAAAGCTGGTCGAGGAAATGTTCAGCGCGGCGACGACTGAGTTCAAGAACCTCGAATTCTTCTATTTCCACAACTGCCTCTACGAAGGCGTGTGGAAGGACAATCGCCGCCGTTTTTCAGAGCGGATCAAGACCTGGGACCTGCTCCACAAGTACGGGCACGACTACAAGGTGATCTTCGTCGGCGATGCCGCGATGAGCCCTTACGAGATCAGCCATCCCGGCGGCTCGGTAGAGCATTTCAACGATGAAGCGGGCGCGGTCTGGCTCGACCGTATCTCGACGACCTATCCGGCGACGGTGTGGCTCAACCCCACGCCTGAAGCGCATTGGGGCTACTCGCGCTCGACCCAGATGATCCGCGAGCTACTAGGCAATTCGATGTACCCTCTCACGCTCGACGGGCTCGACGCGGCAATGCGCGAGCTGACCCGCAAGAAGCACTGACGCGCTGCCCGCGCCTATTCGTCGTCTCCGAGTCCAAAGGTCTCCCGGCACAACGCCGACAAGTGACTGGCCAGCTCGGTCCGGCTCGCGGGCGTGATGGGAAGACGCGACTTGTCGAGAGCGTCGCTGACCGGACGGTCCATCGGCTGTTCCTGATCGGCCAGGAATATCGACTTGGCGGCAGGGGCCAGACAGCGAAGCAGCTCAACCATCGGGGCCTCGGGGCGATCAGGCGAAGCGGCGGGACTTTGCGCCGTGTTCTCGCCGCTCAACACCAGCATGTCGATTTCCGGGACGCCGAACCCCGTTTCCGCGACCTGTGCGTCGATGGCGCCCAGCACGATAACGTCCACGCGCGCATTGGCCGCGAGCGCCCTTCCGCCGAAGATACTGCCCATCGGTCTCGTATCGAGTACGTCGCCGCCTACGCTCAGGCCCCGGTCGTCATGCAATCCGACGATCAGTCCAAGCCGTGATGCGGCGGCCGCGAGGTCCCGTGCAATCGCACAGGCACGCGGCCCGCCCACGACGGCGACAACCGGTATCCTGCCGTTCCCGGTCGTCAGCCGCTCGATCAGCACGCCGTAGGCTTCGAGCATCTGCCCGCCCAGTTCGGGGCTGGCGTTGACCTCGCAGATCGCCGCCCCGACCTCCCGCCAGGATCGGGTGATGTCCGGGCACAGGATGTCGATCCCCGCAAGGTCGAGGCGCAGCGCCTCAGCCGCGCGCACCGCCAAGGCCACGTTGTCGGGATGCGGCGTGATCTGGAAGGCCTCCGCACCCGTCGCGACGTTGGCAGTCCGTCTCAACCTGATGATCTTGCCCGGTTCGGGAACGCTGCCGGGCGTCAGCCCCTCACGCGCCAGCAGTTCCATCGCGTCTTCGTCGAGGTCGACATGCTTCAGCGCATAATGAATGTCGTTTGTGCTGCGACGCGGGTCGGCGTTGAGTTCGGCGAGCAGTTCGGCAATCGTGCGCCGTCCGTCGCCAGTCAGGACGGGAGGGCTTCGCACCACGCTGCGCAGCAGAAAACCTTCGTGGACGACGATGCGGTAGTCCTGCCCCTCGATGTGCTTCTCGATGATGATCGTGTCGGAGGCAGCCTTGGCCTTGGCGAAGGCGGTGCGCAGTTCCGCCTCGCTGCGCAGGTCGGCGCGGACCCCCTCGCCGCCGTCAAGGGCTGCGGGCTTGACAACAACCGGCCAGCCCAGCTCGTGGGCGGCTTTCAGCGCACCCTCGAAATCGCGCACCTGCCGCTGCGGTGCAACCGGCAGCCGCATGCGCTGGAGCATTTGCGAGGTCGCGGCCTTCTGCCGGGCAATGCGCGTGCCGACCGTGGGCGTGCGGGTGGTGAAGCCCCCCTGCATGATGTGACTGCGCGAACCCAGCCCGAACTGCATGACATGGCTCGGCAGGTCCTGCACCGGAATGCCGCGTTCGAGCCCGGCACGGATCAGGCGCGGCCCGTTGCTGTGCGGGTTGTTCGCGTGCGACAGGGTGCCGAAATCCCTCGCGATCGCACTCCGCACGCCTTCGCCATCGGCCAGACGGCCAGACATGAGGCCCAGCGTCCGGTTCAGCAGCGCGGCGAGCGGCAGCAGGGCACGCTCGATCGAGGGGACAACGAAGAACGTGATCGGCCCCACCTCTGCCACCACGCGCGAACGCTCGATGATCGGGAGGCGGGCCAGGCCATTGAGGCGGTCCATCCATGCGAGCAGCCAGTCGATGCCGCGTCCAGCCTGCGGAATTGTCTCGTTTTCGGAGAGCTCCGGCAATTCCTCGGGATGGAGCGCCAGTCCGGCAAGCAGGGTGCGCTCGGCCGATTGCCGCACGTCAGCGCCCAGCGGCGCGACGTGGACTGCGACTTGCAAGCAAGGCGTATGGAGCCCGTGGACGAATCCCGGCGTGGGCCGGATCGGCCGGGCCAGCGACCAGACTGCCGCACCTGATACGGTCACAGCCGCCTCGGTCACGTCAATAAATCCGGTATGGGCGCGAAGTCTCTATCCACGCGGCTTCATCGCGGCGGGCAAGATCATCGAGATCGCCGGGCCTCGCCTGCGGATCGTCGACCCAGTCGCGCAGGATCGGTCCACCGTTGATGACGTCGATGGCGAGCCGCTCGAATTCGTACTCATAGGCGAAATCGCGCCATATCGCGTAATCGGGATGGAGGTTGCGGATCGCCTTGAACGCCAGCGCCTGGAGCCGCCACGGCCGGAACCGGGAATGATCGTAAAAGCCGTCCTCGGCGTGAATCATCACCGCGCTGCACAGCGTGCCGGCGTGCTTATGGAACGTCGGCTCGAACCAGCACTCCCGAAGCGCGCAGCCTTCCATCCATTGCGGCGCAAGGTCGCGCATCGTGGCCAGCACGGCGCCCGCATCGAGATCAGGCGCGCCGAACAGCACCTCGAGCGGGCGAGTCGTGCCCCGCCCCTCGCTCAGCGTCGTGCCTTCGAGCATCACGGTGCCGGCATAGGAGCGCGCCATGTTGAGATTGGCGGCGTTGGGGCTCGGGTTGATCCAGATCCGGCTTTGCGGCCAGCCGAAACCGTCATCGGCGTCCGGCTGCCAGCTTTCCATCGCGACAACCCTGTAGGCGACGTCGAGGCCGAACTGGGCGATGAACCAGTGGCCCATCTCGCCCATCGTCAGCCCGTGGCGCATCACCATCGGACCCGCGCCGACGAAGCTTTCCTGTCCGGGGACGAGCAGGGTGCCTTCGACCGGGCGGCCGGCGGGGTTAGGCCGATCCAGAACCCAGACTTCCTTGCCGGCGAGGGCGGTTGCTTCCAACAGGTAGAGCAGCGTCGTCACGAAGGTGTAGATCCGGCAGCCGAGGTCCTGGAGATCGAACAGGAATACATCGGCCGTGTCCATCATCGTGGGCGTCGGGCGGCGCACTTTGCCGTAGAGACTGAACACCGGAATGCCATGCACGGGATCGAGCACGTCCGATGTCTCGACCATGTTGTCCTGCTTGTCGCCCTTCAGCCCGTGCTGCGGGCCGAAAGCGGACGTCACGTTCACCCCGGCGGCAATCAGCGCGTCAAGCGACTGGACAAGTTCGCGCGTCACGCTGGCCGGATGGGCAACAAGCGCCACCCGCCGGCCGGCCAGCGGCTTGCGCAGTTCAGGGTCTGCCAGCAGGCGATCGAGGCCGAAGTTCATAGTGCTTCGCGTGCCGCAAGCGGCAGGGCGAAGCAAGCGGCATCGTGGAAGTCCGGCTTGCCGGACGCATGCGCCAGCGCCCAGTACGATTTGGTCCCGTCGGTTTCCTCGATCACGGCGCACAGGGCGGCATTGACCGCCCCCTCGACCAGCGACATGTCGATGATCGCGGTCAGCACGAAGATGGTGTCACCCGTCGCCGAGGTGATTTCCGGCTCGTGGTCGAGGTCGATGTCGATGCAGCCGTCGCGGTAAGAGGGAAAGTAATAGGCGGCCCAGCGGCCCGAAGGGGAGAAGTTGAACTCGGCATAGCTGGCGCTCGCGCAGTCTCGCACGAACAGTTCGAAGCAGGTCGTCTCCCACAATCCTTCGGAACGCGAACGGCCGGACCAGGCCGGGACGGACAGCACTTCGGCGCCGAGGACGTGCCAGCGCAGCATAAGACGGCCGTCGCGCATCGGATACCAGCGCACGGAAACGCGCTTCACGCCGCGCGGCGGATGATCGGGATGCGGAACAAGCTCATGCGCCATGCGGGCGCGATAAGACGAAGTGTTGGCCTGCGTCATCTCCGCACCCCGAGTTTTCCAGTGTTTCGCAACAAGGCGCAGAGTCTTTCTTGAGGGATGACGCCGCACGATTGTGGCGATATGGGCGGGGCCATGTCCAGTCAGCCTAGCCAGTACAGGTCCTCGCTCCTGCGTCTTCTCGAAGAGCGGGGCTATATCCACCAGCTCACCGACGGCAGCGCGCTCGACGAACTCGCCTCCCGGCAGGTCGTTCCGGCCTATATCGGTTTCGACGCGACTGCGCCTTCGCTCCATGTCGGGAGCCTTGTCCAGATCATGATGCTGCGCCGGCTCCAGCAGGCCGGACACAAGCCCGTGGTGGTGATGGGCGGCGGGACGACGCGGATCGGCGATCCCACTGGACGCGATGAAAGCCGCAAAATGCTGAGCGACGAGACCATTGCAGCCAACATCGCCTCGATCCGAACGATCTTTGCCCGGCTGCTGACGTTTGGTGACGGGCCGACTGACGCGGTCATGGTCGACAATCAAGAGTGGCTGGGCCAGCTCGGCTATATCGAGATGCTCCAGAAAGTCGGCACCCACTTCACCGTCAACCGCATGCTCTCGTTCGACTCGGTGAAGCTGCGGCTTGAGCGCGAACAGCCGATGACGTTCCTCGAATTCAATTACATGATCCTGCAGGGCTACGATTTCCGGCACCTGTCGCACGAACTTGGAGTCCGGCTCCAGATGGGCGGTTCGGACCAGTGGGGCAACATCGTCAACGGGGTCGAGCTGGCGAGGCGGATGGACGGGCAGGAAGTCTTCGGCCTGACCACGCCGCTCCTTGCCACGGCGGACGGCGCGAAAATGGGCAAGACCGCCGCCGGTGCTGTGTGGCTCAACGAGGCGCAGCTCCCGGCCTACGACTTCTGGCAGTACTGGCGCAACTGCGATGACCGCGACGTAGGCCGGTTCCTCCGCCTGTTTACCGATCTCGACCTTTCCGAGATTGCGCGTCTCGAAGCACTCGAAGGCAGCGAGATCAATCAGGCCAAGATCGTTCTGGCCAACGAAGTCACGGCGCTTTGCCGGGGCGAGGATGCGGCGCGGGCAGCGGAAGAAACGGCGCAGGCCACGTTCGCGCAAGGCGGTGTCGGGTCCGACCTTCCGGAACTTGCCATTCCGCCGGGCGGCATGACCCTTGTCGATGCGCTTGTCGGGATCGGGTTCGCGGGCAGCCGGGGCGAAGCCAAGCGCCTGATCGCAGGCGGCGGCGCGCGGATCGATGGCGAGGCGATCAGCAATGAGGCTCATGTCATCGGGGTGAGGGCCGAGGCGATCCGGTTGTCCGCCGGTAAGAAGAAACACGGCGTGCTCCGCCCCGCCTGAGCCAGTTTACGGAAGACGGCAGGTCCGGTCCGGCCTGCGGCAAGTTTTTTCCGGCAAGAAGCTGCCGGTTTACTGTTTCTTTGCCAAATCGGTGCATCACGTTCCTGTGACGAGTATCAGCACCCCGAGGGCGCAATGAACGCAGGCGCCAATCTGTCGGTAACCGACATGCGTCGCGGTACGCGGCATCCCGTCGATCACAAGGTGATCGGCGAGCACCGCCAGCTGGGCGACGTGCACCTGCACATCATCAACCTCTCCGCGCAGGGGTTTATGGCCGCCGGCAGGCTTGAGTTGAGCCGGGGCGAGCGCGTCGTGATTCGCCTGCCCGTGGTGGGGCGTATCGAATCGCATCTGATCTGGACTCACGAGGACCGCGCCGGTTTCCAGTTCGAGCGAATCCTCCGGCTCGACGACTTCCTCAAGCTGCTCGACGTCCTTCAGCCCAATCCACGCCTGCGGCTGCGCCGTTAACCTCGCGAGCCGGTTACTTTGTGGCACAAGACGCGCGAATTCGCCTATATTGATACAATATATCATTTCATGTAAAGCTCTGGCCATGAAACCGATCACTACCGCACGACTGGGCCAGACATCATCGCTCATGGCCATTGCGCTGATCGCCGTCGGCATGATGCCAGGCCCGGTAACAGCGCAGGATTCCGCCAAGCCCCCCCCCCCCACCTCGCAGGCACATCGACCGGCCCACCCCAGCGTGCCGCCTGAAAACCAGGACACCGGCGGAGCCATCGTCGTTACCGGACATCTGCCGATCGACTACGCACTGCTGGCCGGAACCCGGTCCATCGAGGGCGACGATCTTGTCGAAGCCGTCCGCGGCCAGCTCGGTGAAACACTGGCGAAGCTACCGGGCGTATCGGCGACGTCGTTTGCGCCGGGCGCCTCGCGCCCTGTGCTGCGCGGATTTGATGGGCCGCGCATTGCCGTTCTGACCGACGGGATCGGCTCCATCGATGCCTCAAGCGTTTCGGCAGACCACGCGGTCGTGTTCGATGCCCTGACTGTCGATCATATCGACGTGCTCCATGGCCCTGCCGTGCTCCTGTTCGGAGGACAGGCCATTGGCGGCGCAGTCAACGCGCTCGACAAGCGAATTCCCCGGCAGATTCCGGCAAGACCACAGGCGACGGCCGTTGCCGGGCTGGGCTCAGCGGCGGACGAGCGCTCCGTCGCGGCGGCGTTCGAGGTCCCGCTCGCCGATCGCTGGGCAGGACATCTCGATGCCAGCTGGCGAAAGAGCGACGACGTCAGGACCGGCGGTTTCGTCAATTCGCGAACGTTGCGCGATGATCTGCTGGCCGACGCCGCCGGACACCTCGCGGAAGGCGAGGATGAGGAAGCCGCGGAATTGACGAAACTGGCAGGCCTGAAAGGACGCATCCCCAATTCGCGCGCCCGCTCGCTTACGCTGGGTGCCGGGCTGGCGTTCATCGATGCCGGCGGCGATCTCGGAGTTTCGGTCCAGCGCTATGATACACGCTATGGCGTGCCGCTACGTCCGGGATTCGGCCACGGCGGCGAGGATGAGCGTGGCGATGAAGCCGATGAGCACGGCAGCGAAACGGATGGACATGGCGATGAACATGGCGGGGAGAATGTCGCCATCGATCTCGTCCAGACGAGGATCGACCTGCGCGGCAGCGTAAAATTCGGCGGCGTTTTCGAGAGTCTTCAGTTTCGCGGTGCCTACGGCGATTACCGACATGTCGAGCTGGAGGGCGATGAGGTGGGCACGCGATTCGAAGGCAAGGGCGTCGAATTTCGCGGTGATCTCATCCAGTCGGATCGTGGTGAGTGGCGCGGACGCAGCGGGGTTCACTATATCGGCCGTTCGATGCGCGTGACAGGTGCGGAAGCCTTCACGCCGGACTATCAGGTCAGCCAGCTAGGCTTCTTCACGCTCCAGTCCGTCGGCATCGGCAGCGACGTCGAGGCCGAGGGCGCGCTGCGGTATGATCGCAGCACGGTTGAGGCGAACAACATCGGCTTTGACAGGAGATTTGGCCAGTTGTCGGCGGCGGCCGGATTGTCGTGGGCGCCGGCGACGGGCTGGAAAGTCGGGGCGAACGTCATTCGCAGTGCGCGCGCGCCCTCGCCCGAGGAACTGCTGTCCGAGGGCCCGCACATCGCAACGCAGGCTTACGAACTTGGTGACAGCGCGCTCCGGTCTGAACGTAGCGACGGGATCGAGATCTATGCCCGTTACGAGAGCCGCCGGGCCGGCTTCTCCCTGACCGGGTTCATGAACGATTTCGACCGCTTTATTGCCGCAGTTCCAACCGGCGAGGAACGAGACGGCCTTCCGGTCAACGCCTATCGCCAGCTGCCCGCGCGTTTCAAGGGCTTCGAGGCCTCGGCGCATCTCGAGCCTTTCAGCTGGGCCAGTGGCGCACTTACTCTCGATGCTGCAGCGGACTATACGCATGCCCAGCTCAAGGGCGCCGGGCCGGTGCCCCGCATCCCGCCGCTGCGCATCCGGGGCGGCGCCGAAGTCCGGCAGGGAACCTTGCGCCTGCGCGGCGAAGCCGAGTGGAACGGGCGTCAGGTCCGTGTCGCACTGGGCGACG
The DNA here is from genome assembly GCA_040377095.1 of Novosphingobium sp. GTDB lineage: Bacteria > Pseudomonadota > Alphaproteobacteria > Sphingomonadales > Sphingomonadaceae > Novosphingobium. The sequence continues at coordinate 58,614 of JBEIPK010000002.1, read as the reverse complement.
CGGCGGTTCCTGGCTTCACGCTCGTCAACGTCTCGGCCGACTGGCACCCACTGGGCGAGGACGGTCCGCTCAGCGTCATGCTTTCCGCAGACAACCTGCTCGACGCCGTTGGCCGCCGCGCCGCGTCCTTCACGCGCGATTTCGTGCCGATTGCGGGGCGCGACATAAGGTTGACCGTCAGAATGGAGATTTGATCCGCCGATAGCTTTGCTGCCTTGGCAGAGGGCCTCGCCGATGCCATGGACCGGGAGTGAGCGAACCCACATCCCCTGCGCAAATTCCTGAATACCGGCGGTTCTGGCTGGCGCGGTTTTCATCCGTGGCCGCCACGTCGGGGCTCGTCGTGATCCTGGGCTATCAGATCTACGATGTTGCCCGCAGCGACTATGGCATGAGCATGAAGGAAGCTGCCTTCCAGCTTGGCCTCATCGGACTTGCCCAGTTCCTGCCGCTGTTCTTTCTCACGCCCGTGGCCGGGCTGGTTGCCGACCGGTTCGATCGGCGCAATGTCGCGGCGCTGGCGACGGCAGCCGACCTTCTGGTTGCCGGCGCGCTGGCTTTCGTGACGATGGAAGATGTCCGAAGCCTCCCTGTCCTGTTCGCGCTGGCTGCGCTGCACGGTACTGCACGCGCCTTCATCAATCCTTCGTTCAGCGCGATCGCGCCCAATATCGTGCCGGCGAACCTGATCCCCAGGGCGATCGGACTCAACTCGATTGCTTTCCAGTCCGGCGCCGTCACTGGCCCGGCAGCGGCAGGATTTCTCTATGCGGCGGGTCCCGCTTCGCCGTATCTCATGTCATGCGCCCTGCTGGCCCTCTCGTTGGTCAGCGTGCTCACGATCCGCCGCCTTCCGCCCTCGCCCGGTGCGGCAGAGAGCCATCCAGTACGTCAGATCGCGGACGGATTCCGCTTCGTGTGGAACGAGCGGTTCCTGCTGGGATGCATCACGCTCGACTTGTTTGCCGTCATCCTTGGCGGCGCGACCGCCCTGCTGCCGATCTTCGCGCGCGACATCCTGCATGTCGGCGCCGAGGGACTGGGCCAGATGCGCGCGGCCCCGGCAGTCGGTGCCGCGCTGGTCGCGCTGTTCCTCTCGGTCCGGCCGCTGGAACGCAACGTCGGCGCCAAGATGCTGGCAGCCGTCGCGGTCTATGGGGCGGCCACGGTGGCCTTCGGCCTGTCGCGGGAGTTCATGCTATCAATCGCATTCCTGGTCCTGCTGGGGGCGGCGGACATGGTCTCGGTCTTCGTGCGCAGCAGTCTGATCCAGCTCAACACGCCCAACGACATGCGCGGCCGGGTTTCCGCGACATCGGGGCTCGCCATCTCCGCCTCGAACGAACTCGGCGAGCTGCAATCCGGCTTTGCGGGCGCCCTGCTCGGAGCAACGGGAGCAGTTGTTTTCGGAGGCGCCGCTGCCATAGTCATCACCGCCATGTGGGTGTTCCTGTTCCCCGAACTCGTCAGGGCCAGGACATTCGCGCCGCAATATCGCGACAAGGAGCCATTGCCATGAAAGCCGGCAGCATTCTCGATACCATCGGATCAACCCCGCACGTCCGGCTGTCGCGCCTGTTCCCCGATCACGAGGTCTGGGTGAAGTGCGAGCGGGCCAATCCCGGCGGATCGATCAAGGACCGCATCGGCCTCGCCATGGTCGAGGCGGCCGAGCGGGACGGCAGCCTCAAGCCCGGCGGCACGATCATCGAGCCTACATCGGGCAACACCGGCATCGGCCTTGCCATGGTTGCCGCAGTCAAGGGCTACAGACTGGTGCTGGTCATGCCCGAGTCGATGTCGATCGAGCGGCGGCGCCTTATGCTTGCCTATGGCGCCACCTTCGATCTCACGCCGCGCGAAAAGGGCATGAAAGGTGCAATCGAACGTGCCCGCGAGCTGGTCGCCGAAACGCCCGGCGCCTGGATGCCGCAGCAGTTCGATAATGCCGCAAACATCGAAGTTCACGTCAGGACGACGGCTCGCGAAATTCTCGACGATTTCGCCGGCACACCAGTCGACGTGCTGATTACCGGCGTGGGCACGGGCGGGCACCTCACAGGCTGCGCCGAGGCGCTCAAGGCGGCCTGGCCCGGGATGAAGGCCTATGCAGTCGAACCTTCGCTTTCGCCGGTCATTTCTGGCGGACAGCCCGGCCCCCACCCCATCCAGGGCATTGGCGCGGGCTTCATTCCGTCAAATCTCCATACCCAGTCGATCGACGGCGCCATCCAGGTCGAACAGGACGCCGCGAAGGACATGGCACGGCGCTGCGCCCGGGAGGAAGGCATGCTCGTCGGCATCAGTTCAGGTGCGACGCTGGCTGCTATTGCGCAGAAGCTGCCCGATTTCGCGCCGGGCGCCCGCGTTCTCGGTTTCAATTACGATACGGGCGAACGTTATCTTTCGGTGCCCGACTTCCTGCCCGAATGAGCGAGTTGGAGCCGGTCCCTTATCGCGACGGCGGAACTGCGCTGACCGGTCTCCTGGCACGGCCCGCCGGAACGCCGCGCGGCGCCATTGTCCTGTTCCCGACCATCGCTAATGCCAACGCTGCAACCAGGCGCCGCGCCGCGATGCTGGCCGAGGCTGGCTTTCTGACAATGATCGCCGATTTCTATGGCGAGTCCGTGGAAAGCTTCGCCGCAGCGGCGCCTTTGGCCGAAAAGCTGCGCGCATCGGTAGACGGGTATCGCCAGCGCATACAAGCAGCCCTCGATGCCTTGCGGGGCCTGGACGGCGCGCGCGGAATCCCCATGGGCGCGATTGGCTACTGCATGGGCGGACAGGCCGTACTCGAAGCCGCGCGCAGCGGGGCCGATCTGGCCGTTGCCGCGAGCTTTCACGGCCTGCTCGATACCAGAGCTCCAGCCCAGGTCGGAGCCGTCCGCGCCCGCATTCTCGTCTGCCACGGCGATGCCGATCCCATGGTCCCGCGCGCGCAGGTTCTGAGGTTCTGGGAAGAAATGGACCGTGCCGGCGCAAACTGGCATTTCCACGCCTATTCCGGCGTGCGCCACGGGTTCACCGATCCTGCCAGCGACGCACGCGGGATTGACTCAGTCAAATACGATGCCAGTGCCGACCGCCAGAGCTGGGCGGCGATGCTATCGATGTTCGACGAAGTCGTCGCCCAGTTCGTCAATCCTGAGGTAGCTGATTCGTCCGGTTCAGGCGGTCAATCACTTCTTCCATAGGCTCGATCACCGTGACGCTGCGGCCCTCGCCAAAGCGAATGCGCGTTCCGTCGGTCACCGATGAAATAAAAGTAACCTGAGCCGCGTTTACAGCCGTCTCGACCCGGTCCGAACTGGTGAACTTGACGAACATTCGCATCCCCTCGTTAGCCTGAGTCGGGAGCCTAGCAGCCACGCGCTTTGCCACAACCGGTTATGCGCCAATTCAGCCTTCATGCGGTGCCGAAAGCCTCGGCCCCTAGCGTCATGATCGCTTCGCTGCCCGCCTCGATCTTGCGGCGAAGTGCGCCGGCGTCCGGGCCGCTGCGTTCTGCGAAGTGCCGCGCGGTGATCAGTTTTGCTTGATAGAACGCCGCGTCGCCGCTTCCAGCCCCCAAGGCCTTGCGCGCGGCCACCGCCATCCTCAGCCACATCAGACCAAGCGAAACGATGCCCATGATGTGCATGTAGTGATAGGCGCCCGCACCAACATTTTCAGGGTTCGACATACCATTCTGCATGAACCACATCGTCGCGGCCTTGAGTTCGCCATTGGTCTTCTCGACACGCGCGGCGAGGTCGGACAGCTCCAGATCAACTTTTGCAGCGGCGCACTCCGCGTCGATGAGCGCGAAGAACGCCTGGATGGCGCGGCCTCCATTCTGCGCCAGCTTGCGGCCGACGAGGTCCATCGCCTGCACCCCGTTGGCGCCTTCGTAGATCATCGCAATCCGCGCATCGCGCACGAACTGCTCCATGCCGTTCTCGGCAATGTAGCCGTGCCCACCCCAGATCTGCTGCATGTCGACCGCGGTGGCAAAGCCAAGGTCTGTGCCATAGCCCTTGATGACCGGGGTAAGCAGACTGATGAGGTCGTCCGCCATCTGGCGCTCGGCCTCGGTCGCCGCCTTGTGCGTCAGATCGACCTGAAGTGCGCCCCACAAGGCAAGTGCCCGCATCCCTTCGGTAAAGGCTTTGGCGTCCATCAGCATGCGGCGAACGTCGGGATGGACCATCAGCAGATCGGCCTTTTCCTGAGGGTCCGCCGGGCCGGTCAGTGCCCTGCCCTGCCGGCGCTCCAGCGCATAAGCCGCGCCGTTCTGGTAGGCGACTTCGGCCTGCCCCAAACCCTGGATGCCGACGCCAAGCCGCGCCGCGTTCATCATGATGAACATCGCGGCGAGCCCCTTGTTTTCCTCACCGACCAGCCAGCCGGTTGCGCCGTCATAGTTCATCACGCTGGTGGCGTTGGCGTGAATGCCCATCTTGTGTTCGATCGCGCCGCACGAGACGGCATTGCGCGCGCCGAGCGATCCGTCTTCGTTCACTAGAACCTTGGGGACGAGGAACAGCGAGATTCCTTTGGAGGAATCAGGCGCACCCGGCGTCTTGGCGAGTACAAGGTGGATAATGTTTTCCGCCAGATCGTGCTCGCCGGCCGAAATGAAAATCTTCGTGCCCGTGATCGACCACGAACCGTCCGCATTCGGCTCGGCCCGGGTGCGGATCATGCCGAGATCGGTCCCGGCATGCGGCTCGGTCAGGTTCATTGTGCCCAGCCACTCGCCCGAGACCATGGGGGCCAGATACTTCTGCTGGAGCACATCGGATGCCCTGGCGCGGATCGCGGAAATGGCGCCGTTGGTCAGGCCCGGATACATCGCGAAGGCCTGGTTGGCCGAGCACATGAATTCCTCGATCGCAAAGCCGATCACTTCAGGCAGACCCTGTCCGCCGAACGCCTCGGGCGCGGAGAGCGTGCCCCAACCCGCTTCGCGGAACATCGCGAAGGCCTGCCTGAAACCGTCGGGCGTCGTCACTGAGCCATCAGCATGCCGCGTGCAGCCCTGCTGGTCGCCCGGCAGGTTGAGCGGGGCCAGCACTTCGGAACAGAACCGCCCGCCTTCCTCGAGGATCGCATCGACAAGATCGGGCGTCGCTGCCTCGAACCCGGGGAGGCCAGCGTAGTCCTCAAGCCGCAGTACTTCGCCGATGATGAAGCGGGCATCCCGGACTGGCGCCTTGTAGACCGGCATGATGTTCTCTCCTCTCGCAGGCCTTGGACGGCCGGATCCTAGATGCGCACGAGACTGCCGTCTTCAATTCGGCGGTAAAAACAGCTTGCCGCGCCGGTGTGACAGGCGGGGCCGTGCGGATCAACCAGCAGGATTATGGCATCCTGGTCGCAGTCGACACGGATTTCGTGAACGTCGAGCATATTCCCCGACGTTTCCCCCTTGGTCCACAGCGTCCCGCGCGAGCGCGAAAAGAACGTGGCCTTGCCCGTCTGCCGGGTCTTCTCCAACGCCTCGGCATTCATATGCGCGAGCATCAGAACGTCCTTGGTTTTCCTGTCGATAGCGACCGCAGTCAGCAAGCCGTTCGCATCGAAACGGGGGATGAAGGCCGTGCCCCGTTCCCGATCGGCGGCCAAGGGATTGGTCATGACTCTCGCTTTCAGGAAACGATCACGTGTGAACGGATGTTGCAGGATAACCACATACGGTGATCAAAATCCAGCGAGGCGAGCAATGCCACTTTTCATTTGCGTGGATTTCGACGAATTAGACCGTGCAGCCACAGGGGGCATGCAGAACTACGGTGCGATGAGGAAGCGCCATGGTTCAGGGGGATTGGTAAACGCCCGCATCAGCTGGGCGAACCGGTTAGAATGAGGGATTGGACGAGGCGGTTTTCAGGGGAGGCCGCCGAACCATCGGAGGATGGAAGTCCTTACAGTTTCGTCACGAGGACGCCCGGAGTCAACAAGGCTCCGGGCGTTTTCGTTTCGGCGCTCAGGTCAGGTCCAGCGCTTCGTCGAGGACGCGGGCAAAGCATGCGATCCGCACCCTGGCCGCGCCCGCCCGCCTGAGCACGCTTACGCAGGCATCGCTCGTTGCGCCGCTGGTCAACACGTCATCCACCAGCAGGACCGAGCGCCCCTTGATCAACGCCGCCCGTTTCGCGTTGAGCGCAATGGCACCGGCCAGAACCTTGACCCGTGCTTTCGCGCCCAGCCCGCCCAGCGAGGGCGTCTGCCTCCGCCGCGCCAATGCATCGACACAGGCTTTCCCGCCGGCCAGACGGACGATTTCCTCGGCCAGCAGGACCGACTGATTATAGCCCCGCCGCCACAGGCGCCAGCGATGAAGCGGCACTGGAACGACCAGCCACTCCGGACCAAGCTCGCCCAGCCTTGCCGCCATGAGCCGCGCCATGAGCGGCGCAAGCCCGATGCGGCCACCGTGCTTGAGGCCGAGGACAAGACGCCGCGAGGCATCGTTGTAAAGCGTTCCTGCCGCAATCCCGTCGTGTCGCGGAGGGCTTGCCATGCATGGCAAGCAGACCGAGCCATCGCCCACCGTATCGGGAAACGGCCGTTGGCACAGGCTGCACGCTGGTTCGCCCGGGATTGCCAGTTCGCCCCAGCACGCGGCGCAAAGCCCGGTCTGCGCCGTTATCCCCTCGCCGCAGAGGGGACAGCGCGGCGGGAACACCAGATCGGCAACCGGTTGCAGCAGGCTCGACAAGCTCATGCAGCGACACTTAGCCCGGCAACGCGTTGCGGCAAGTGGTTGCGCGAAGCCATCTCTCCCGGCAGGAGCAGGCAGATGACGGACAGCCCCGCCCCGCCCCTGATCTTCGCGTCCAATCGCCGCCTCGCGGTTCGCCGCCGCATGCTGGCCCGCCAGCGAGGCGGCGATGCGGCGCGGTTCCTGTTCGACGACATGGCCGGGGACATGGCCGAACGCCTCGCCTTTCTTCGCCACCGGCCAGACCACGCGCTGGTGATCGGCGACCCCACCGGTACACTTGCCGGTGAACTTCGCCGTTCGGGCTGTGCCGTGGAGATTGCGGAACCGGCCGACGGGTTCAACGAGGAAAAGCCTTTCGCGGCCGGCCGCTACGATCTCATAGCCAGCATCGCCACGCTTGACACTGTCAACGACTTGCCGGGTGCGCTCATCCACTACCGCGCCGCGTTGAAGCCGGGCGGGCTCATGCTGGCGAGCTTTGCCAGCGCCGGTAGCCTGCCCGTTCTGCGCGCTGCGATGCTTGCAGCCGATGCGGACCGGCCCTCGCCCCGCCTGCACCCGGTGGTCGACGTGCGCGCCGGCGGCCAACTGCTCCAGCGTACGGGCTTTTCCGACCCGGTAATCGACAATCGGACGCTCCAAGTGCGCTATGGCAGTCTCGACCGATTGGTCGGCGACTTGCGCGATCAGGGCCTGTCCAACGTCCTTTCCGACGCCGGGTCTGCGCTAAACCGGGCTGCGCTTCAGCGTGCCATGATCGCCTTCACTGAAGCCGGAAACGGCGCGAAACCCGTCGAGAAATTCGAGCTTCTTACCCTGAGCGGCTGGAAACGCTAGCTTATCTGGGCGGCCGCCAGTGCCGCCTGCGCCGCCGCAAGGCGGGCAATCGGCACGCGGTAAGGGCTGGCTGAAACGTAATCGAGCCCGACGCTTTCGCAAAAAGCAATGCTCGCCGGATCGCCGCCATGTTCGCCGCAGATGCCCAGCTTGAGATCGCCCCGCACGCTGCGCCCCCGTTCCGCAGCCATCCTGACGAGCTGGCCGACGCCGTCGATGTCAAGGCTGACGAAGGGATCGCGCGCGAACACGCCCTGCGCCACGTAGGCACCCAGGAAACGGCCCGCATCGTCCCTCGAGAGACCAAGAGTGGTCTGCGTCAAATCGTTGGTTCCAAACGAGAAGAACATCGCGTCCTGCGCGATCTCATGCGCCATCAGGGCGGCGCGGGGCAGCTCGATCATCGTGCCGACAAGGTAGTCGAGACTGCGTCCCTTCTCCGCGAAGACTTGGCCAGCAACGCGGTCGACCAGGTCGCGCAGGATGGTGAATTCGCGCCGCGTGGCTACCAGCGGGATCATGACTTCCGGGACGATCGCCTCGCCGTGCTCGGCTGCGACATCGCAGGCAGCCTCGAAGATGGCGCGGGCCTGCATTTCGTAGATTTCGGGGAAGGTGATGCCGAGACGGCAGCCACGGTGCCCCAGCATCGGATTGACTTCGTGCAGCTCCGCCGCGCGCCGCTGGAGCGTTTCCGTCCCGATGCCAATGGCCTGCGAAAGCTCGGCGAACTCCGCTTCGCCTTGCGGCAGGAATTCATGCAGGGGCGGATCGAGCAGGCGGATCGTGACCGGAAGCCCGCGCATCACCTCGAAAATTTCGGTAAAGTCGGCGCGCTGTTCGGGCAGCAGCTTGGCCAGCGCGGCCTTGCGTCCGGCCTGGTCCTCGGCAAGGATCATCTGGCGCACGGCGGCGATCCTGCGATCATCGAAGAACATATGCTCGGTTCGGCACAGGCCGACGCCCTCGGCACCGAACTGCCGGGCCATGCGGCAATCAGCGGGCGTTTCAGCGTTGGCGCGCACTTTCATGCGGCGGTGACGGTCTGCCCAGCCCATCAGGACCGCAAAGTCGCCCGACAGTTCGGGTTCGATTGTCGGCACTTCGCCGACCATGATCTCGCCGGTGGAACCATCGAGCGTGATGACATCGCCCTCATTGAGCGCGCGGCCCCCGATTTTCAGCGTCCTCGCCTTCATATCGATGGAGACCGCCGAGGCGCCCGAAACGCAAGGCCGTCCCATACCGCGCGCGACCACCGCCGCGTGGCTGGTCATGCCGCCGCGCGCCGTCAAAATGCCCTTGGCAGCATGCATGCCGTGAATATCCTCGGGCGACGTTTCGATCCGCACGAGGATCACCGGTTCGCCGATGGCGGCGCGGCGCTCGGCCGTATCGGCATCGAGTACGATCGCCCCCGATGCCGCGCCCGGAGACGCGGGAAGCCCGCCGCCAAGCACGTCGCGGGGCGCCTTGGGATCGAGCGTCGGGTGAAGCAGCTGATCGAGCGCCATGGGATCGACGCGGCGGATCGCGGTGCCCTCGTCGATAAGACCTTCGCCCGTCATGTCGACCGCCATGCGCAGCGCCGCCTTGGCGGTGCGCTTGCCCGAGCGGGTCTGGAGCATCCAAAGGTGGCCGCGTTCGACCGTGAACTCGATGTCCTGCATGTCGCGGTAATGCTTTTCGAGCAGCTCGAACACCGCCGCCAGCTCGCCATAGGCCTCTGGCATCGCCTCTTCCATCGAAAGCGGCTTGGCCTTGGCTGCCTCGCGGGCGCGCTTCGTCAGGTACTGCGGCGTGCGGATGCCGGCGACCACGTCCTCGCCCTGCGCGTTGACCAGCCATTCGCCGTAATAGGCTTTCTCGCCGGTCGCGGGATCGCGGGTGAAGGCGACGCCGGTGGCCGAGGTATCGCCCATGTTGCCAAAAACCATGGCCTGCACGTTGACGGCGGTGCCCCAGTCGCCCGGAATGTCGTTCAGCCGGCGATAGACCTTGGCGCGGTCTGCGTCCCAGCTGTCGAACACCGCGCGGATCGCGCCCCACAGCTGCTCTTGGACGTCCTGCGGGAACGGGCGGCCCAGCGCCTTCTCGACGATGGCTTCGTATTCGCCGACCAGGGCCTGCCAGTGTTCGGCGTCAAGCTCAACATCGTTGAAGAACCCATTGTCTTCCTTCACGATTTCCAGCGCATCCTCGAACAGGTGATGATCGATGCCAAGCACGACGTCGGAATACATCTGGATGAAGCGGCGATAGCTGTCCCAAGCGAAGCGCGCATCGCCTGACGTCGCGGCAAGGCCCTTCACTGTCTCGTCGTTAAGACCGAGGTTGAGCACGGTGTCCATCATGCCCGGCATCGAGACCCGCGCGCCGGAACGCACCGAAACCAGCAGCGGATCGGCAGCATCACCGAAAGTCTTGCCCACCGCTTTTTCAATATGCTGCAAGGCCTTCGCGACCTCTTCGCGCAGTTCGGGCGAGAAGTCCGCTCCGCTCGCCAGATAGCGCACACACTCTTCTGTCGTGATCGTGAAGCCCGGCGGCACCGGGAGGCCGATCCCGGCCATTTCGGCCAGGTTCGCGCCCTTGCCGCCGACGATGACCTTGTCGCGCGCGCGCGGATCGTCCGTCGTTGCGCCGCCGCCGAAGGTGTAGACCTGTCTGTTCATGCCGCCCACTTTTCCCGTCCTGGCGAGAGTGACACAAGTGACACCGGGCCACTTCGCTGTCCGCACTCACAAGTCATTGCAAATACTTAGTTAATCCAGCGAGAGTGACACATTTCGCGTTCCCGCGAGATTTCAGCCCTCGATCCTCGAGAAATCCGCCACCTGATGCACTGCATCGCGAAAAGCCGCCAGCAGCTCAAGCCGGGCGCGCCGCTTCGCCGGATCGGCGTCGTTTACGGTTACAGTGTCAAAGAACGCATCGATCGGCCCGCGCAAGGAGGCGAGCGCCGCCATCGCGGAGGCGAAGTTTTCCGCCGCGACTGCGCCGGCCGCTTGCGGTCCGGCAAGCGCGAGCGCGTCGATCAGGGCCTTTTCCGCCGGTTCGGGCGTGTAGGACAGCACATTTGCGTGCCGTTCCTCCATCTTGGCGGCAATCACCGGCGCGAGATCGGGATCGTCAACCATGGCCAGCGGGTCTTCCTCGCCCGTGCGCGAAATTTCGCCCTCAAGCCCTTGCCAGTCTTCCTTTTTGAGGATGTTGGCCGCGCGCTTGTACCCGGCGAGCAGGTTGGCGCCATCCTCGGTGCCGATGAAGGCCTGAAGCGCATGGACGCGGGCGAGCAGGCGGACGAGATCGTCCTCTCCGCCGAGCGCGAACACGGCGTCGATCAGGTCGTGTCGGACGCCGGCCTCGCGCTGCTGGACCTTGAGGCGGTCAGCGAAGAAGTCGAGGAGGTCAAGCTGAACATCCGGAAGATCAAAATAACCTTGAAATGAGGCAAGGCTCTCACTGCGCGAAGTTTTGACTTCAGCGATTAACTTGTCCCCGTACAGAATTTCGACCGATTCCGGATTTTCTCTCAATCGCAGGTTTTTGTCCCCGTGGCCGCGTAACACCGGGATGTCAGTTCCCATCACCTTCGACAGCAGTTGCATGCGGCGCTCAGAATCCGCTTGGTCAAAAAACGCTGTGAGACTCATTCTGAGCCCGCAGCGCTGCACTTGCTGCGAAATCGCCAGCGCCGCACGTCTAAGTGCAAATGGGTCTTTTGAGCCAGTCGGCCGCTCGGAAATTTTGAAGAAGTTGAAAATTGTATCCAGCTTATCCGCCAAACTGACCGCCACCGTCATTGGCGCCGTCGGCACATCGTCGCCCTGCCCCACCGGCTTGTAGTGATCGCGGATCGCATCGGCCACAGCATCGGGCAGCCCTTCGGCGCGGGCGTAATATCCGCCCATCAGGCCTTGCAGTTCGGGGAATTCGCCGACCATTTCGGTGACCAGATCGGCCTTGCACAGGCGCGCGGCCTGTTCGGCCAGATCGGCGAGCGCCTTTACCTCTTCGTCATTCCCGCGCAGGCGGGAATCCATCCCGGCCGCGCCTTGGACCCCCGCCTGCGCGGGGGTGACGGAAGTGGCTTGGGGGGTGACGATGTGTTGCTCAACCAGCCAGCGCGCCAGCTTCGCCACGCGCTCGACCTTGTCGGCGACAGTGCCAAGCTTTTCGTGGAAGGTAATCCGCGCCAGCCCTTCGGCGTGCTGTTCCAGCGTCTTCTTGCGATCCTGCTCCCAGAAGAAGCGCGCGTCGGAAAGGCGGGCGGCGAGGACCTTGCGGTTACCGTCGACCACGCCCGCGCCGCCGTCAGTGGGGGAAATGTTGGCGGTGCAAACGAAGGCATTGGCCAGTTTGCCTGCCCCAGAACTGTCAGTCGCGTCCTCGCAGACGAAATACTTCTGGTTGGTTCGCGCGGTCAGCTGGATGACCTCGGGCGGAACTTCGAGGAACGCCTCGTCAAACCGGCCGAGCAGCGGCACCGGCCATTCGGTGAGGCCGGCGTTCTCGACCACCAGCCCCTCGTCCTCGATCACGCGCAGGCCGGCGGCCTGTGCCGCTTCGCGGGCGCGGCTGCGGATCAGGTCCTGCCGTTCCTCGTGATTGACGATGACATGGCAGGCGCGCAGCTTTTCGGCATAGTCGGCCGCACTGCCGATGGTGATCTCGCCGGGGGCATGGAAGCGGTGGCCGCGCGTCGCGTAACCGGACTGCACGCCGCCCGCCTCGCAAGGCACGAGTTCCTCGCCGAAAATCGCGACCATGCCCGACAGCGGGCGGACCCATCGGGGCGAGCTGCTGCTGATCGAGGCTGCGCCCCAGCGCATCGACTTGGGCCAGGGAAAGGCGCGGATGATGGCCGGGATGGCTTCGGCAAGGACATCACGGGTGGCGCGGCCGGGCTTTTCGGACACTGCAAACCACACGCCGTCGCGGTCGGTCAGTTGCTCCTTGGACAGGCCGGTCTTGCGCAGGAAGCCTTCGAGTGCCTGTTCGGGCGCAGAGGTGCGCGGACCCTTGATTTCCTCCGAAACAGCCTCGGTCGCCAGCGGGAGGTCGCGCGCGATCAGTGCAAGGCGCCGCGGGGTGGACCAGACAGTCACTTCGCCCAGTGCCACTCCGGCATCGCTCATCGCATTGCGAAACAGCTTTTCAAGATCGGCGCGCGCACCGGCCTGCATGCGGGCGGGAATTTCCTCGCAGCGCAGTTCGAGGAGAAAGTCCGTCACAGAATCCACTCCGGGAAGCGTTCCTGCCACTGGGCGCTGTTGCTTTCGATCCACGCCTCGCAGCTGCCCTTGGCCAGATCTCGCACCCGGCCGATGTAGCTGGCGCGTTCCTGAACTGAGATCACGCCGCGCGCCTGGAGCAGGTTGAACAGGTGGCTGGCCTCGATTGCCTGATCGTAGGCGGCGAGCGGAACCTTTGCCTCGATGCAGCGCATGCACTCCGCCTCGGCATGGCGGAAGCCGGCGAACAGCTGTTCGGTATCGGCAACCTCGAAGTTGTACTTCGACATCTGCTGTTCGTTCTTCAGGAACACGTCGCCGTAGCTGACGCCTTCATTGTTGAAAGCGAGGTCATAGACCCGGTCAACGCCCTGGATGTACATGGCGAGGCGCTCAAGGCCGTAAGTCAGCTCGCCCGCAACGGGCTTGCAGTCAAACCCCCCGACCTGCTGGAAATAGGTGAACTGGGTGACTTCCATGCCGTCGCACCACACTTCCCAGCCCAGCCCCCATGCACCCAGCGTCGGGCTTTCCCAGTCGTCCTCGACGAAGCGGATGTCGTGCGACAGCGCATCGACACCGATGGCGGCGAGGCTTTCGAGGTAAAGCTCCTGCAGATTGGCCGGATTGGGCTTGAGGATCACCTGATACTGGTAATAGTGCTGGAGCCGGTTTGGGTTCTCCCCATAGCGCCCGTCGGTCGGCCGGCGCGAGGGCTGGACATAGGCCGCCTTCCACGGTTCCGGGCCGAGCGCGCGCAGCGTGGTGGCGGGGTGGAACGTGCCGGCCCCCATCCGCATGTCGTAAGGTTGCAGGATCAGGCAGCCCTGCGCGCTCCAGAAGGCGTGGAGGCGCAGGATCATGTCCTGAAAAGAAAGAACGGGCGCGGTTTGCGGCATGGCGGGCCTTTGGCCGATGCGAGCCGCATTTTCAACTACCGAGCGGCGGGCCGGCACCCACATTCTGCCCGGCATTCATCGACTGGCGAGAATTGCGGCCTATATGTGGCCTTCATGAGACACCTGTTCCAGCTTGCCGCCGCGATTCTGGCGATGCTTGGCGCGCCGCTCGCGGCCCAGACGCACAGTCAAGGCGCAGCGGCGGTGCCGGTCGCCCCGCCCCCGGCCATCACATCGGTCGGGCGTCCGGCGCTGTGGAAACTGTCGGACAAGGACACCACGATCTACCTGTTCGGCACGATCCACGCCCTGCCGCCCGGGATCGACTGGCTCAACGGTCCGGTAGTGACTGCCTTCGATGCCAGCCATGAACTGGTGACGGAGATCGTCCCCGAAGAACCCGCCCAGATGCAGAAGATCGTGCTCGACAAGGCCGTTCTGCCGCAGGGACAGACCTTGCGCGGGTTGATGACCGCGAAGGACAAGGCCGCCTACGAGGGTGCGCTCAAGGATCTCGGCCTGCCTCCCGCTGTGTTCGATGCGTTCGAACCGTGGTACGCCGCCGTCGGCCTTTCGATGTTGCCGCTGATGCGCGAGGGCTATGACCGCGCCAATGGTGTCGAAGACGCGCTCGATGCCCGCGCGAAGGCAGCGAAGCGGACGCACCTTGCGCTGGAGACGGCCGAGCAGCAGCTCAGTTTGTTCGATTCGCTGCCCATGCCCGTGCAGCAGAACTATCTTGGCGAAGTAGTGGACCAATTGCCGCAGATCAGTGCCAAGCTTGGCATGATGGTCGAGGCGTGGAAGACCGGTGACGCCGCTGCGCTTGCCCGCCTGATGAACGACGAGGCCGACGATCCCGTCCTCCTCAAGACCCTGCTGATCGACCGCAACAAGGCCTGGGCCAGCTGGATCGACCGTCGCATGGACAAGCCGGGCACCGTGTTCATCGCGGTGGGCGCCGGGCATCTTGCCGGGCCTGGAAGTGTGCAAGAGCAGCTCTTGCAGCTGGGCCTGCCGACGCAGCGGCTGCAATAGCACCCTTGCTCCGCTGGCTTTCCCTTCTGGCCGTACTGCTGCTGGCAGCGTGCGGCAGCGAAGCGCCCGAGCCGGCGCGCCCTGCCTTGTGGGAAATTACTGGCCCTGCCGGCCAGCGGGGCTGGCTGTTCGGCACGATCCACGCCCTTGAAAAGCCCGCGGCGTGGCGCACGCCGCAAATCGACCGCGCGCTGGCAGCATCGGACCGGATCGTTGTCGAGGTCGCCAACGTCTCGGACGGGGTCGCCATGGCAGAGGCGTTCTCCCGCCTGTCGCGCACGCCCGGTCTTGCGCCCCTGCCCGAGCGGATCAGCGCCCCGCACCGCCCCGCCCTGCAACGCCTGCTCGAGCAAACGGGCAAGCACGCGCCCGAGTTTGCGGACGTGGAGACCTGGGCCGCCGCACTGGTGCTAGCTCAGGCGAGCCAGCCCGAGAGCGATGGCCGCCACGGCATCGACCGGGCCGTGCTCTCCGCCGCGAACGGCAAGCCGGTAGTGGAGCTTGAGGGCGCCGTTGGCCAGCTTGGCCTGTTCGACACCCTGCCCGAGAAGGAGCAACGAGACCTCCTTACGCTCGTGGTGACGGACGAAGGATCGGCCGGCACTGAATCCGCCGCGCTGTCCGAGGCCTGGGCACGCGGCGACTTCGCGGTGATCGAGCGTGAGACGAAAGTGGGGCTGCTGGCGGACCCGGAACTGCGCGACGTGCTGTTCACGCAGCGCAACCAGGCGTGGACCGGCGTCATCGCGGACATACTGGCGAAAGGCGGGCATCCCTTCGTCGCAGTGGGCGCGGCGCACATGGTGGGGCCGGACGGGCTTGCCGCAATGCTCTCCGCCAAAGGCTACACCGTCAGCCGAATCCAGTAGCACGCTTGCTTTTTGAGCGCTGCGGCGCTAACCGCGCCCGCTTCCGGCATGGTCATCCCTGGAGGCGTGCCGGACACTCGGACAATTTTATCCGTTTTCGAAAGGTAGTGAACATGAGCGACACGCTTAGCCTGCCGGCCGAGACGCGCGATCGGGCTGGCAAGGGAGCCTCCCGTGCACTGCGTCGTGAAGGCCGCGTCCCCGCCGTTGTCTATGGCAACAACCAAGAGCCCCAGTCGATCCATGTCGAGGAAAAGGAACTGCGCCGCCAGCTTGGCACCGGGCACTTCTTCAATTCTATCGTGGAAATCGAAGTCGGCGGCAACAAGGTGCGAACGCTGCCCAAGGACGTGGCCTTCCATCCCGTCACTGATCGTCCACTCCATGCGGACTTCCTGCGCATTTCGAAGGACCACAAAGTCCACGTCAACGTGCCTGTGCACTTCGCCAACGAAGCGGACTCGCCGGGTCTCAAGCGGGGCGGTGTGCTCAACATCGTGCGTCATGAGCTGGAACTGGTCTGCGATCCGGAACGGATCCCCGACGAAATCAGCATTGATGTGACCGGACTTGAAGTGGGCGCATCGATCCACATCAGCCATGTCACGCTGCCCGAAGGGTCGCAGAGCGCTATTACCGATCGCGACTTCACCATCGCGACGATCGTTGCGCCGTCTGGCCTGCGCAGCGAAGAAGGCGACAACAGCAAGGCCGAGGGCGAAGGCGCCTAAGGTTTCTTCTCCCTGAAGGCCTGAGGTTCCTTCTCCCTTAAGGGAGCTGCTGCACATGCAACTGTGGGTAGGCCTCGGCAATCCCGGTCCGCAATATGCCATGCACCGGCACAACGCCGGTTACATGGCGGCGGACACGATTGCCGAGGTCCATTCCTTCGGTCCCGTCCAGAAGAAATTCTCCGGCTGGATGCAGGACGGCCGGATCGGCGGCGAGCGGATCATCCTGCTCAAGCCCGCGACATTCATGAATGAGAGCGGCCGCGCGGTGGGCGAGGCGCTGCGCTTCTACAAGCTCGACACCTCGGCACTGACCGTCTTTCACGACGAGCTCGATCTCGCCCCCTTCAAGGTCAAGGTGAAGCAGGGCGGCGGCACTGCCGGACACAATGGCCTGCGCTCAATCGACCAGCATCTCGGGCCTGACTTCCGCCGCGTGCGGATCGGCATCGGCCATCCGGGGCACAAGGACCGGGTCACCGGGTACGTGCTCGGCAACTATGCCAAGGCAGAACTGGACGACCTTGCCGAAATGCTGGGCGCGATTGCCGGCGAGGCGGACTGGCTTGCCAAAGGCGATGACGCCCGCTTCGTGAGCGAAATCGCACTGCGCCAGAAATCGGCCTGAAACACCCGCCTGCAGGCTGAAATTCGCAAAATTCTGTCGAGAATCATTACAGCCGCTTTGTCCGTTTTACCCCGTTAACCAGTTAAACTGGCGGAAAACTGCAGTTGGCACGGTGGTTGCGTTATTCCCGGTTAACCAGTCAACGGTTCAAAAGGGGAAAACGAAATGCGCAAGATCATCGCTCTCGCCGCCACCAGCGCCACTCTGGCCCTGCTGAGCGCAACGCCGGCTTCGGCCGCCATTCACCGTCACTATTGCAACTGCGGTCACTCGACCGGCGCCGGCCAGTGCGGCGGTTCCTCGGGCGGTTCGACGACGACCTCGACCACATCGGGCGGCACAACTTCCTCAACCACGTCGGGCGGCACCACCACGACTTCGGGCGGTACCCCTCCGGGAGGCTCGACCACAACGACCACGGGCGGCACCACGGGCGGCACGACCACGACTGGCGGCACGACCGGCACGACCTCGACGTCAGGCGGCACGCCGGTTCCGGAACCGGGCATGCTCGGCATGATGGGTCTGGGCCTGATCGGCCTGGGTCTGGCCCGCCGCCGCAAGGCTCGTCGCTAAACGGGCAACGGGCAGGTCCTAGAAGGGCCTTGCCGGAAAAATCGTTGACGAGAAGGGGCGGCTTCGGTCGCCCCTTTTTCGTGGCGGCGGTGCGTGGTCCGATTACTGGTCCTGCGCGGCCCGCAGGACGCGGTCGGCGCGCGCAACATAACTTGCGGCAAGTTCTGTCTTGCCCGATTTCTCGGCCGCAAACGCCGCGCGGCGCAGCACCTCTGCATCCTCGCCGTGCCGTAGCAGCGCTTCCCATTCGACCAGCGCTCCGGGCCAGTCCTGACGCAGCACGTCGTCGGTTGCCCGATTGGCCAGTCTGACCTGCTCCTTATAGGGCGCGGACTTCAGGCGCGCGGTCATCTCGAACGTCTCGGAATAGCCTGCGGCATCCGCGGCTTTGGCGGCTAGGGCAAGTTCGCGCGGGAGTACCAGCAGGCCGCGCGTCAGCGGCTCCAGCGTTTCGAACGCGGTTGCGGCGTCACCCGAGGCAAGCTGCGCCTCGCCCAGCATCATCCGGGCATAGCGATTGCCCGGATCGAGCAGCACAGTGCGCTGGAACATGACCCGCGCCTGCTCCGGATGACCGAGCCTCAGCAGCGCCTCGCCATATGTCATGCCATCGGATGAGCGCGGATCGAGATTCGCGGCCTCGCGCTGGAGCATGCCGCGCACGCCGTTCCAGTCACCAAGCTGCGACAGGAGTTGCAGCCTGATAGCCCGCACGCCCTGCGATTCGGGATCGATCTCGCTTGCCCGCGTCAGGACGAGCATGCCCTCGCGCGGCCGGTCGAGCGCGGAGAGCGCCTCCGCCTCGCCCACAAGCGGCTCGGCGCGGTGCGGATAGCGTTCCGCCGCCTGCCGATAGTACTTCAGCGCCGTCTTCGGGTGTGCCAGCGTGGCTTCCAGAGCCCCCGCCAGCATCAGCGCGTCGTAACTGCCCGGAGCCTGCCGGTTCAGCATGCTCAGCAACTGGCGCGTGCGGCGGAGGTTTCCCGTCTCCAGCGTGAACGCGGCATATTGCGCGATGAGGCGGCGGTCCGCCCCGGCCTTGAGGCCGCTTTCGAACGCTGCCGCAGCCCCGGCCATATCGCCGCCCTGCCGTCGCGCCGCCGCTCGCAGCCGCCAGGCCTCTCCCGACAGATCGCGGGTGACCAGGGCAACTGCCTTCTCGGGCTTGCCTTCAAGGAGTTCCGCCTCGGCGCTATAGCGCGCCAGCAGTGCCGCCTTGCCGCCAGCCCTGCGCAGGCGCTCGATCGACTGACGCGCGCCGATCGCATCGCCCATCCGCAGCTGCGCGCGTACCAGCACGTCGAGCATCGCAGGGTCGGCCGGCTCATCCTTGAGGCCCGCCAGCGCCTGCGCCCGCGCGGTGATGAAATCCTCGCGCGCATGGGCTTTTGCCGCGGCCTCGCGGTATTCTGCCGGAGAGGTGCCGCAGGCCGCCAAAGTCAGCGCAAGGGCCAGCATCAGGGCGGTAGCAGCGGCACTATGGGCGTTCGATTGCATGCCCGCACTCTGCCACAAAGGCCTGAAATTTCCGTGAAGCGCGCAATCGTGCCTCCTTAATAGCCGCACAACTGGCCATTGCGCCATCATGCCGCTAAGGGGCCGCCAGCACGTTTCGCCAGGAGCATAACATGGGTTTTCGTTGCGGGATCGTCGGCCTGCCCAATGTCGGCAAGTCGACTCTGTTCAACGCACTGACTGAGACACAGGCGGCGCAGGCGGCGAATTATCCGTTCTGCACGATCGAACCCAACGTCGGCCAGGTCGGCGTGCCCGACCCGCGCCTTGACCAGCTTGCCGCCATCGCAGGCAGCCAGAAGATCATCCCAACCCAGCTAGGCTTCGTCGATATCGCAGGGCTGGTTCGCGGTGCGTCGAAGGGTGAAGGGCTTGGCAACCAGTTTCTTGGCAACATCCGCGAGGTCGACGCGATCATCCACGTCCTGCGCTGTTTCGAAAACGATGACATCCAGCATGTCGATAACCGCGTCGACCCGGTCTCCGATGCCGATACGGTTGAAACCGAACTCATGCTGTCCGACCTTGAAAGCCTCGAAAAGCGGGTTCCCGCCGCGCAGAAGAAAGCCGCGCAGGGCGACAAGGAATCGAAGCTGATCGCCTCGGTCCTGGGCCAGGCGCTCGAACTGCTGCGCGATGGCAAGCCGGCCCGCCTCACCAAGCCCCGCGACGAGGAAGAGGCGCGCGTCTTCGCGCAGGCCCAACTGCTTACGGCAAAGCCCGTGCTCTATGTCTGCAACGTCGAGGAAACCGCCGCGGCCGAGGGTAATGCGTTTTCCGCGCGCGTCTTTGAAAAGGCGGCATCCGAGGGCGCGAGCGCGGTCATCGTTTCGGCCGCCATCGAGAGCGAACTGGTGGGCATGGACGCGGACGAACGCATGGTCTTCCTTGAGGAAATGGGCCTCCATGAAACCGGCCTCGCACGTGTCATCCGCTCGGGCTACGAGCTGCTCCACCTCATCACGTTCTTCACCGTCGGCCCCAAGGAAGCGCGCGCATGGACCGTGCACAAGGGTGCCAAGGCGCCCGAAGCGGCGGGCGAAATCCACTCCGACATGCAGCGCGGCTTCATCCGTGCCGAGACCATCGCCTATGACGACTTCGTCAGCCTGAACGGTGAACAGGGCGCCAAGGACGCGGGCAAGCTGCGGCAGGAGGGCAAGGAATACGTGGTGCACGACGGCGATGTCATGCACTTCAAGTTCAACGTCTGAAGCTCAGCCGTCGAAGGCCTCGATGATCGGGCACGGCCCCTGCCCGGTTCCGGCGCAAAGCTGGGCGAGGCGCTCCAACGCCCGGCGCGAGGCTTCCAGTTCGGCAATCTGGAGATCGAGCGCGGCAAGCCGGTCCCGCGCCATGGCATTGGCGGTCGCTCGGTCGGCGGTCGCATCAAGCTCCAGCAGGCGGGCAATCTCCGACAAGGTAAACCCCGCCTTCTGGGCTTTGCGGATGAACCGGAGGCGGCGCGCATCGTCCTCCGAATAGTGCCGGCGTCCCGCAGGTGCGACTTGCCGGGATGGCCGAGGATCATTGAGCAGACCCCGGCGTTGGTAGAAGCGAACCGTTTCGACCCCGACCGAGGCACTTGAGGCCAGCTGAGAAATCGTCATTGCCAAGCCTTGACTCCGTACCATGGTACAGACCCTATATGGCGAGTCGTCATGTCACGAACAACCCTTCACCCGAACCGCAAACCATCCGCCACGCTGTATCGCATGGTTATGGACAAGCACGTCTGCCCGTTTGGCATGAAGGCTTTCGCGCTCCTGCGGCGACGCGGATATCTGGTCGATGACCGTCACCTGATGACGCGCGAGGAGACCGACGCGTTCAAGGCAGCGCACGGCGTTTCCACCACACCGCAGATCTTCATCGACGATTCGCGGATCGGGGGGTACGACGATCTGCGCCGCCACTTCGGCCTGCAAGTGCGAAGCGAGAGCGACATAAGCTACGTTCCCGTGATCGCGGTGTTCGCGACTTCGCTCGGCCTGGCACTCGCGGCCAGCCAGGCGGCGCTGGACAGCGCGTTCACTACCCGCGCGGCCGAAAGGTTCGTCTCTTTTTCAATGATGCTGCTCGCTATGCTGAAGCTTCAGGACGTCGACCGTTTCGCGACGATGTTTATTGGGTACGATCTGCTGGCACGTCGCTGGCTGCCTTATGCCTATGCCTACCCATTTCTGGAGTGGTCGGCGGGCGCACTGATGAGTGCTCGGATGCTGAACTGGCTGTCGATCCCGGTCGCGCTGCTCATTGGGTCGGTTGGCGCGATCTCTGTGTTCTACGCGGTCTACATCCAGAAGCGGGACATCAAGTGTGCCTGCGTCGGTGGATCGAGCCGCGTCCCGCTCGGTTTCGTGTCTTTGACGGAAAACCTGTTCATGATCGGCATGGCGCTGTGGATGCTGGCCGACCTCTCCCCTCATTGAAAGACACCGCATGAAACCCGCAAACCTCGCCGTACTGCCCCTCGCCCTGCTGTCGGCGCCCGCGATGGCGCAAGAGCATGACCATTCGCAGATGGATCATGCGCAGATGGACCATTCCGGCGCCCAGCCCGCTGCCAAGTCCGGGATGCCCATGCTGGACGTCCTGCCGTTCGAGGCCGGCTCCGGCACCGCGCGCCTGCCTGGAAACGAAGGCGCGATGCACGGCCTGCACCTCTCTGCTGGCGACTGGATGGTGATGGCGCACGGCTCGGTCTCGCTGAATTACACCGACCACTCCGGTCCGCGCGGCGACGACAAGCTCTATTCGACTTCGATGGCGATGCTGACGGGTGAGCGCGAGACCGGATGGGGACGCGTCCAGCTGAAATCCATGTTCAGCCTGGAGCCGGCAATGGACGCGAGGGGCTATCCCAACCTATTTGCAACCGGCGAAACGGCGAACGGAGAGCCACTGGTCGACCGGCAGCATCCGCACGACCTGTTCATGGAACTCGCCGCGCGGGTCGACTTCAACATTGGCGAAGGCAAGAGCCTTTTCCTTTACGGCGGCCCGGTGGGCGAGCCGGCGCTGGGGCCATCGGCATTCATGCATCGCGGCTCTGCAGGTTATAATCCGGAACCGCCGATCGCGCACCACTGGTTCGATTCCACGCACATCACTTACGGCGTCGTCACGGCAGGCATGATGACGCGCAGCTTCCAGATCGAGGCTTCGGCCTTTCGCGGGCGCGAGCCGGATGAGCGGCGCTGGAACATCGAGACGCCGAAGCTCGATTCATGGAGCATGCGGGCGACATGGAATCCATCGCCAGCATGGGCACTCCAAGCCAGCTATGGCCAGATCGAGGAACCCGAAGCCACCCATCCCGGCCAGGACGAGCGGCGCTTCACGGCATCGGCGCACTATGCGAACCGCACGGGCGTTTCGGCCATGCTGGCTTTCAGCGCGAAGGACCGAAAACCTGGCACCACGCTTACCGCCTGGCTGGCTGAGGCGAACTGGAACCTCGACAAGGCAAACACGCTGTTCGCCCGGGTGGAAAACGTCGCCAACGACGAGCTTTTTCCAGATCACGACGACCCGCTGCACGACCGTAAATTCCGCGTCACCAAGTTCCAGACCGGCTATGCGCGGCGCATCGCGCTCGATCCCTTCGAACTGGCGCTGGGCGGATCGATTGCCGCCTATGCCAAGCCCGGCGCTCTTGATGCCGTCTATGGGTCGAACCCTTGGGGCTATACCCTGTTCGCGCGCATCAGTCTGGGAGGCTGAGGCTCACGCACCGCAGCTAAGGGTTCCGGCCGAGGTGTAGACAATCCGGTTGTAACGGTCGCGCAAGGTGAGGCCCGCGTTCCATGTCGCCGATTCCTCGCCCGATGGTCGCCCCTCGCCCGGCTCGCTGTTGAGGCGCAGATCGAAAATCTTGCCACTGTAGTGGGCGCGCGTGCCATAGGGCTGCTCGGCGCTGCCCTTGTCGGAGGCGAAGACCTCGACGTCGCCGTTCAGCTTCATGACGGCGCGGCTTTCGTCGCCGTAGAACACCGGGTTGCCGTCTTCTCCGCCATTGGGAAGGAAGGCGCAGCCGGTGCCGGTCATGCGGTTCTGTTGCAATTCCCCGAACGTGATCTGTTCGGGCCGCACGGGAATGACCGGCGGTTTGCGGTTCTGCGCGGCCTCGACCATCGCAATGTCGCGCGCATCGGCCTTGGCCTGTTCCTCGGGCGTCGGCCCTCGCTCGCAGGCGGAGAGGATCGCCAGCAGGGTAATGAGGACCGGCGCAGCACGCATCAACGTCTCCCGAACAGCTTCTCGATATCGGCATGGGCCAGCTTGACCCACGTCGGGCGGCCATGATTGCACTGTCCGGAGCGGGGCGTCCGCTCCATCTCGCGCAGCAGGGCATTCATTTCCGCCACCGACAACGCACGGCCGGCCCGGACGCTCCCATGGCAGGCCATTGTAGCCAGCACATGGTCGAGCCGTTCGCCCAGCAGCAGCGCGCCGCCGGACGTGGCGGGGCCGTTCTGCGCGAGATCGTCGGCAACGTCGCGCACGAGCGCGGCGACGTCGCTGCCCGAAAGCGAGGCAGGCACCGCGCGGACCAGCATGGCAGCGGGACCGAAGCGCTCGATGACAAGGCCCACGGCGGCGAGCTGGTCGGCGACATCCTCGATCCGGTCGCAGGCGGGCTCGTCAAGGTCCACCACTTCGGGGAGCAGAAGCGCCTGGCTTTGCGGCACGGAGCCGGCGCCTGCGCTTTTGAGCCGTTCGAGCACAAGGCGTTCATGCGCGGCATGCTGATCGACGATGACGAGGCCGTCGCCTGCCTCTGCGACAATGTAAGTCTGCGCAACCTGCCCGCGCGCAACGCCCAGCGGAAAATCGTTCGTTTCAGGCACGGTTTCGCTTGCCGGCTCGGCACGGGCAGCGGGGGCCATGAGATCAGCTTGATGTCCGCGCCACGCCTGCCCTGCCTCGGAAACGCGGGCGGCAGGCGCGCTGTGCTGGCGCGCGAACAGCGAGCCGAGCGAGGGCACGACAGGCTCGGCCTGCCATCGGTCCATCGCGGCGGAAGCTGGCGCCTGCGCGCTGCGCCGCCCCTCGCCTTCCAGCGCATGACGCAGCGCGCCGACAAGGAAACCGCGCACGAAGGCAGGATCGCGGAAGCGGACCTCGGTCTTGGCAGGGTGAACGTTGACATCGACATCTTCGGCCGGAAGATCAAGGAACAGCGCAAGCACTGCATGCCGGTCGCGTGCCAGCATGTCGGAATAGGCGCCGCGCACCGCGCCGATCAGGAGCCGGTCCTTCACCGGGCGGCCGTTGACGAACAGGTACTGGTGATCTGCCACCCCGCGATTGAACGTGGGCAACCCCGCCACGCCGCGCAGGCTCGCCGCCTCGCGCCGGGCCTCGATCACGACGCCGTCCTCGCCAAGTTCGCGCGCGACGAGCCGGGCGACGCGCGCGGGCAGGCTCTCGTTCGGCTGCACCGAGAACACGCGGCGGCCGTCATGTTCAAGCACGAAGCCCACGTCGGGCCGCGCCATCGCAAGCCGGCGCACGACATCGAGGCAGGCGGCATATTCCGAGCGCGCGCTGCGCAGGAACTTGCGCCGCGCCGGAACCTTCCCGAACAGCTGCTCGACCCGTACGCGCGTACCGGGAGGCAGACCGGCTGGGCCATCGGAGGCAAGCGCACCATGATCGACCACGCGGCGCCAGCCTTCGGCCGTTCCGCGCGGTCGGCTCTCGATCGTAACCCCCGCGACGCTGGCAATTGAAGGCAGCGCCTCGCCTCGGAAACCCAACGTGGTCACGCGTTCGATATGGCCTTCCGCGCCGATCAGGCTTTCGGGCAGCTTCGAGGTGGCATGGCGCTCAAGCGCCAGCGCGATCTCGTCGGCCGACATGCCGCACCCGTCATCCACGACCTCGATGCAATCAAGCCCGCCACCGGCAAGCTTGACAGTGACATTCGCGGCGCCGGCATCAAGCGCATTCTCGACGAGTTCCTTGAGCGCGGAGGCTGGACGCTCGACGACTTCGCCGGCCGCGATTCTGTTGACGAGTTCCTCGGGAAGGCGGCGGATCGCGGGCACAGCGGTACACTAGCGCCGAGCCGCGTCCTATTCGAGACGGAAAGTTGAACCATCCCCCGCTCTCGACACAAAATTTTGGCCTTTCGCAGATTGTTGCGTTAGGAAGCCGCCTTCACGCAGACCCGCCCTTCGGGCAATGCCGCGGCACGCGCGGTAAGTGCCGGGCAACCTTACGGATTCCCAGATGGCTTCATTCATGTCCCGATTCTTCAAGTTCGGTTCGCAAAACATGGCGATTGACCTCGGCACGGCGAACACGCTTGTCTATGTGCAGGATCGCGGAATCGTGCTGGATGAACCCTCGGTCGTCGCCATCGAGACGATCAATGGCGTCAAGCGGGTCAAGGCCGTGGGCGACGATGCCAAGATGATGATGGGCAAGACGCCAGACAATATCGAGGCAATCCGCCCCCTTCGTGACGGCGTCATCGCCGACATCGAAATCGCCGAGGAAATGATCAAGTACTTCATCCAGAAAGTGCACGGCAAAAAGAGCCTGTTCCGCTATCCGGAAATCGTCATCTGTGTGCCTTCGGGCTCCACATCGGTCGAGCGCCGCGCCATCCGCGATGCCGCCTCCAACGCCGGCGCCAGCCAAGTTTACCTGATCCTTGAGCCGATGGCTGCCGCGATCGGCGCCGACATGCCGGTGACCGAGCCTGTCGGATCGATGGTGGTCGATATCGGCGGTGGCACCACGGAAGTCGCCGTCCTGTCGCTGCGGGGCCTTGCCTACACCACTTCGGTGCGCGTCGGCGGCGACAAGATGGACGAAGCCATTGTCAGCTATGTGCGCCGCCACCACAACCTGCTGATCGGCGAAGCAACGGCCGAGCGCATCAAGAAGGACTATGCCGTCGCTACCGTTCCCGCTGACGGGGTGGGCGAGACGATCCACATCAAGGGCCGCGACCTCGTCAACGGGGTGCCCAAGGAAATCACGATAAACCAGGCCAATCTGGCCGAGGCGCTGTCCGAACCGATTGGCGCCATCGTCGAAGGCGTGCGCATCGCGCTTGAAAACACAGCGCCCGAACTCGCCGCCGACATCGTTGATCAGGGCATCGTGCTGACCGGCGGCGGCGCGCTGATCAAGGGGCTGGACGAATACCTGCGCGAGGAAACCGGCCTTCCGGTCAGCGTCGCCGAGGATCCGCTTTCCTGCGTCGCGCTCGGCACCGGCCGCGCCATGGAAGATCCGATCTATCGCGGCGTGTTGATGACCGCCTGAGCGGTTCCGAGGCAAGGCGGCCGGTTTCTTCCCCGAAGCAGGCCGCGAACATGGGAGTAGGCACCGCATGGCGCCGTCGGACAACCGGCGCTCCGGCTTTTCGCGCAGGGCGCAATACAGCACCTTCTTTGCCTACCTCGCCGCCGTCGCAGGGGCGCTGGTCGGGGTGGCCGCGCTTGCCGTCTCGCTGTCTGGCGGCAGTGCTTTTGCCGGGCTGAGGAGCGCCGCCAGCGATGCGGCCGCGCCCGGCGGGAGCGCCGTGGCCGCGGGCCGCAGCGGTAGCCTTGGCGTGATCGAAACCGTGGGCGGCTATTTCTTCGCGGCGAGCAGGAACGCGCGGCTGACCCGCGAACTGGCCGAGGCGCGCACCCGGCTGGTCGAGGCCGAAGGCATCGCGCAGGAGAACGCGCGCCTGAAGGCCCTGCTCGGCCTCGCCCAAGGCGATCAGCGCCCTGTCGTTTACACACGCATGACAGCATCGAGCGCTTCGAGCACGCGCCGTTTTGCGACGATTGCCGCCGGGGCGCGCGACGGGGTGCAAGTCGGCATGCCGGTCCGCACTCCCATTGGCCTCATCGGCCGGGTGCTCGAAGTCGGCAGCGGCTCCAGCCGCGTCCTCCTCATCAGCGACAGCGAGAGCGTGGTTCCGGCACGCCGCTCGACCGACGGAATTCCTGCCTTTGTCCAGGGACGCGGCGACGGATCGGTGCAGGTCCGGCTGATCAATCTGGGCATCAATCCGCTCAAGAAAGGCGACGTTCTCGTCACCTCAGGCTCGGGCGGCCTCTATCGCCCCAATACTGCGATCTGCATGGTCGTGAAGCTCACCCGCGACGGCGCGATTGCCCGGATGCTGAGCGATCCCGCCGCATCGGATCATGTCGCGGTCGACCGGGTGTGGAGCGTCCCTGTGCCGCCCCCCGTCGCTGCATCGTCCGCTGCCCCTGCCTCGCCTGGTTCAGGCGGCAGCGCACCGTGATCGTCCTTCGCAAGCCCAAAGTCCTCGACCTGCGGCTCGAGCGGCGCATCAACCGTGCGCCTTCGTTGTTGCTGGCAAGCAGCGTGCCATGGCTGCTGGTCATGGCGGGATCGCTGGTCCCGCTCTGGTTCGTGATTTCCTCGGCGCCTGTGCTGCCGCCGTTTGGTTTTCTGATCCTTGTGGCCTGGAAGCAACTGCGCCCGGGACTGCTGCCGATGTGGGCCGGCTTGCCGCTCGGCGTGTTCGATGATCTCTACAGCGGCCAGCCTTTTGGCAGCGGCATCTTTTTGTGGTCCCTCGCCATGATCGTGCTCGACGTGGTGGAGATGCGGATACCGTGGCGGAACTTTGCCATCGAGTGGCTGGTCGGCGCCGCGATCATCGCGGCCTATGTCCTTGCCTGCCTCGGCATTGCCAACGCTGGCGGCGGATCGACGTCAGCCGTTGTCGTCGTGCCCCAACTTGTCGTCTCGATCCTGCTCTATCCGCTGGTCGGGCGGATGGTTGCCGTGTTCGACCGGTTCCGCCTGCTTCCGATCAGGAAGCTGGACTGATGGGGATCGGCAAGAAGCACGTCAGCCATGGAACCCTGCGCAACAGCTTCGACCGCCGCTCGGTCGTGCTGGGCTCGGTCCAGGGCGGGATCGGCGTACTCCTCGCCGCCCGCATGGGCTGGATCGCGGTCGCGCAGAACCAGAAGTACGAGCTTGAGGCTGAAAGCAACCGGGTCAATCTCACGCTCATTCCGCCGCGCCGGGGCTGGGTGCTCGATCGCAACGGCCATCCCCTTGCCTCCAACCGCGCGGATTTCCGCGTCGACATCATTCCCGAGCGTCTTGTCGACAGCGATGCGACTACCAAGCTCGTCGGTCAGCTCCTCCAGCTCACCGCCGTCGAAATGCGCGATCTGGAAGACAAGCTCGACAAGGCGCACGGATTCCAGCCTGTCGAAGTCAAGTCAGGACTCGATTGGGAGCAGTTTGCCGCGATTAGCGTTCGAACTCCCGATCTTCCCGGAGTGGTGCCGCAGCGCGGCTTTTCGCGGTATTACCCCACTGGGCCGTCGGTGGGCCATCTTATCGGGTATGTCGGTGCCGCGAACGCCGAAGAATACCAGGAGGAGCGCAATCCACTCCTCGTCACGCCGGGTTTCAAGATTGGCAAGGACGGGCTGGAAAAGCAGTTCGACAAGCAGTTGCGCGGGGCGCCCGGCGCGCGGCGGGTCGAAGTCACGGCCTCGGGCCGGATCGTGCGCGATCTCGAGACGCGCGAGGACACACCCGGCCAGCCCATCCGGCTGACAATCGACGGACCATTGCAGGACTATGCCGCGCGGCGGCTCGGCGTGGAATCGGGCGCGGTCGTCGTCATGGACTGCCACACCGGCGACATCCTGTGCATGGCCTCGATGCCGAGCTTCGACCCCAACAGCTTTTCCGACGGCATCGGACGCATCGAGTGGAAGATGCTGTCGGACGACGATCACGTTCCCTTGCGCAACAAGGTGCTGCGCGGGCTCTATCCGCCGGGATCGACTGTCAAACCGATGGTCTCGCTGGCCTTCCTCGAAGCCGGGCTCGATCCTGGCGAAAGCGTCGGCTGCGGCGGCGGCCTGCGCGTTGGCAACCGCGTGTTCCACTGCTGGAACCGGCGCGGCCATGGCACGACCGACATGGCGAAGGGCATCTACCAGAGCTGCGACGTCTATTTCTATCACTTCGCACAGAAGATCGGGATGGACCGGATCGCGGCCATGGCAAAGCGGCTCGGTCTGGGAGCCGAATTTCCGCTGCCTGTAGCGGGACAGTCCTATGGCACCGTGCCAACGCCTGACTGGAAGAAACGCAAATACGGCAAGGATTGGGCCGTATTCGACACGGTCAACGCGACGATCGGCCAGGGATACATGCTGGTCAACCCCTTGCAGCAGGCCGTGATGGCATCGCGGATCGCCAGCGGCCTGGAACTCATGCCCCGACTGATGGGCGGCGGCCGGGACCCCCGTCCCCGCTCGCTCGGCATCAGCAAGGAACATCTCGATTTCGTCCACGCCGCGATGAGCGAAGTTGTCAACGGGCGCGGCACTGCAGGGCGGGCGCGGCTGCCGGTGCCCGATGTCCTGATGGCCGGCAAGACCGGTACCGCGCAAGTCGTCGGCCTCAACATAGGGCGCGGCAAAGGCGGCCTTTGGAAGCACCGCGACCATGGCCATTTCATTGCCTTCGCGCCGTTCGACAAGCCGCGCTATGCCTGCGCGGTCGTGATCGAGCATGGCGGGGGTTCGGGTGCGGCCTATCCTGTGGCGCGCGATGTCATGACTTACCTGTTCGATCCTGCCAAGGCGATGGAAGTCCTGCACGGAATGGAGGCCAGCTGGGGCGGAACGCCGCAGCAGCGGATGGCCGCGCGCTATGCCGTTTACGCCTCGCAATACGGCGGCAGCGCACCGCCGGTTGCCGATGATGCCGCCGAACAGCGAGCGCAGGCTAACGAGACCGCTGTCGAACCTGTGCAGCCGATCGTGCGCGGTGCCGAATCGCCGCCGCCGGAACCTGGAGTGGCGGTACAACCCGCGGACGGCAATGCGGCACCGGCCAGCCCTGCTCCCGCACCATCGCCCGTCCCGGCAGCGGCTATGCGGGATCCCGCCGAGTGAGCCGTTCGATCGTGCCGGAGGCCATCGCGCGCCAGCCCTGGCGGGTGTTCCTGCCGCTGACCGCGCTGGTCCTGTTCGGCGGCGCGGTCCTCTACTCCGCGGCGGGCGGCCATCTACGGCCCTGGGCGCTCACTCACGTGATCCGCTTTGCGGTGTTCATGGTCATGGCCCTCGTCATCGCTCGGGTACGCCGCGAGTTGTTCCAGACGCTGGCCTATCCAATATACGGCGGCGTGCTCGTGCTGCTTGTGCTGGTCGAGCTGATCGGAGGGATCGGCGGGGGAAGCCAGCGCTGGCTCAACCTCGGCTTCATGACGCTCCAGCCATCGGAGCTTATGAAACCTGCCATCGTGCTTGCCCTTGCCCGCTTCTTTGAAAGCCTGCCCGCGGCCATGACGGCAAGCTGGCGCGGTCTCATTCCGGCGCTGGGTCTTGTCGGCGTGCCGGCCGCGCTAGTCATGCTCCAGCCCGATCTCGGCACCGCGCTGGCCATCTGCTTTGGCGGGTTTGTCGTCATGTTCCTCGCCGGACTGCCGCTGCGCTGGTTCATCGGCGGCGGCGCGGTGGCGGCGGTGATCGCGCCGATCGCGTTCTTCACGCTGCTCCATGATTACCAACGCAACCGCGTGCTGACCTTCCTCGATCCCGAAAGCGACCCGCTCGGCACCGGCTACCACATTACCCAGTCCAAGATCGCCATCGGATCGGGCGGCTTTTTCGGCAAGGGATTCGGCAACGGATCGCAGAGCCATCTCGAGTACCTGCCCGAGGCGCACACCGATTTCGTGTTCGCGACGATGGCCGAGGAATGGGGCATGCTGGGCGGGATCTTCGTGCTGCTGGTCTTCGCGGTGATCATGCATTGGGGCTGGCAGACCGCCCGCAGCGCGCCCGACCGGTTTTCGCAGCTCCTCGCCGGCGGAATGACGGCAACAGTATTCTTCTATGTCGCGATCAACCTGATGATGGTGATGGGCCTCGCGCCGGTGGTGGGCATCCCCCTTCCGTTCCTGAGCCACGGCGGATCATCGATGATGACCAACATGATCTGCATCGGCACGATCCTCGCCGTGCGGCAATGGCAATTGCGACGCTGAGAGTCGCCTTAAAGGGACCCGAAAGCGTCGGACGGACAAGACTTCGCCGAAGCGCCGCAGAAACCCCTTCCCTCCTGAAAATCTCGCGTTATAGGAAGCGCTCCGCCGAATCGAGCGCCGCAAGGACCTCGCCAAATGGCCGGAATGGACGCATAGCTCAGTTGGTAGAGCAGCTGACTCTTAATCAGCGGGTCCTTGGTTCGAGCCCAAGTGCGTCCACCACTTCCTTCCTTGATATAATTATATAATTGCCGGTTTCGGCACGTCGACACCGTCCTAAATTTTATTTTAGGCCGGTTTTTAGGCCGGTGCGCCAAAAACGATATTTTTCGCGTCCGTCTCCGTGAAGACAGTCGGCTTCCAGACCTCGGCATAATTGTCAGTTGAGATGGTTGCCGGGGGCTTTACTCTCAACTGGCAAAGCCTATTCAACAAGCAAAAGCCGCCCGACTTGCATCGCGTGAGCGATCGTGTAGCAGCACTATTTCATACCGCTGCCCGATTCATTGTTCAAAAATCTCGGCGGCATTAAACGCACCCATGACACCTTGATCGATGTCATTCGCCTCTTTCCAGCCATGCATTTATCGCACAATAGATCGTCGCTAAATCCGTCTGATCAATACAGTAAGGCGGCATGACATAGATGGTATTGCCCAGCGGCCGGAGCAGCAGATTTTGTTCGGCAAAAAAGGTAAGTAGCTGCGGACCAATTGTGGAAAGATAGCCTTGCTCCTTTGCCTCCAGGTCAAGTGCCGTGATCGTCCCCAATTGTCGCGCATCGGCAACGCCCGGCAGGCTGCAGATTTTGGCCAGTGCGGCACGTTGCCGTGTGGCCAGTGTCACAATCTGCTTCAGCACCGGCTCCTCCCTCCAGATATCCAGATTGGCGTTGGCGGCAGCACAGGCAATCGGGTTCGCGGTATAACTTGATGAATGATAGAAGAGCTGCGACCGGTCCAGCGAATAGTGTGCGTCATAGATCGCAGGCGTTGCCATTGTCACCGCCAGCGGAATTGCGCCTCCGGTCAAGCCCTTCGACAGGCACAAAATGTCGGGGACGATGCCTGCTTGCTCGCACGCCAGGAGCGTGCCTGTTCGGCCCCAACCGGTCATCACTTCGTCGGCAATGAACAGCACATCATGGCGCTCGCAGATGACGCGCATTTCTGTGAGCACCCAGGCGGGGTAAATCAGCATTCCACCGGCACCGAGGATGAGCGGCTCAACGATAAAGGCTGCCGGCGCCTCATTGCGACACATGGCTTCGAGTGCGTCAAGGGTTGCCTGTTCCATGCCGGGAGACGGAAATGGGACCTGACCCACGTCAAACAGCAACTCGGCATAGGTACGGTTAAAAACACCTCGCGCGCCGACCGACATCGCGCCGATCGTGTCGCCATGATAGCTATGCTCCATCACGACAATGCGGTGGCGTGGTTCGCCGCGATTGGTCCAGTATCCGAGCGCCATCTTGAGCGCGACCTCGACGCTCGTTGAACCGCTATCCGAATAAAAGACATAGTCGAGCGGGCGCGGCATCATAGCGACCAGCCCGCGTGCCAGCGCCTCGGCAGGTTCGTGTGTCCAGCCGGCGAAGATGATCTGGTCGAGCTTGCCAGCCTGATCGGCAATCGCGGCCATGATCCGGGGATGGCTGTGGCCGTGCGTCGTCACCCACCAGGAGGAAATGCCGTCGATGATCCGCCTGCCATCCTTGGTAAACAACGCGGCGCCCTCGCTGCGCGTGACGAGCGGGATCGGCGCGTTGAGGCCGTGCTGGGTAAAGGGATGCCAGACCGGGCTCTTCGTCATGCGAAGTCGGCCAGGTCGAAATTCGCCAGAAAGGCTGAGCGCAGCGATTGTGCATCCAGCACGGGCAGATGTGGCAACCGTCCCAGTCTCTTGATGCCGCCTATTGTCGAAATGATCGCTTCGCTATCCTGGTGTGGTTTGCCGACATAGGCGATGCCGTGGATCGGCACGGTGCGTGCCTTCAGTGCCTCGATGGTCAGCAGGCTGTGATTGATCGTGCCGAGGGCAGTGCGCGCGACGATAATGACTGGCAGCTGCCAGGCTGCGAACTGGTCGAGATGGAGCCAGTCCGGGCGCAGCGGCACGGCAACGCCGCCCGCGCCTTCGATCACCAGCGGGCCATCGACACGCGGCAAGATAAGCCTTGCATGATCGATGGTAATGCCATCAAGCGCGGCCGCCCGATGCGGGGAGCAGGACGTGGTCAACCGATAGGCTTCAGGCAGGATGCGATCGGTAGAGAGGCCGGAGAGAGCCGCTACGGTTTCGGCATCTGTCCTGCCTTCCAGGCCCGCCTGGACCGGCTTCCAGTAATAACCGTCAAGAGCGCTCACGAGCCCGGCTGCAAACACGGTTTTCCCCACGTCCGTATCCGTGCCGGAGATAACAAAAGTGCGGTTCAACGCAGCGCCTGCGCGATGGCCTCGCTAAGGCCTGCAACATCGGCATGGGTGGCATTGAGCGTGATGGAAACGCGCAACCGCGCTGTCCCGGCGGGAACAGTCGGCGGGCGAATTCCGCGCACGTCATAGCCCGCACGTTGCACAGCCGCGGCCGCCTGCATCGCACGCACATCGTCGCCGAGAATGACCGGAATGATCTGCGAAGGATGCGCGCCGCCCCCAAGCGGAACCAGTTGCGCGCGCGCATCCTCGGCCAACGCTGCCAGCCTGTCGCGCCGCTCGGGCTCATCCGCCAGGATCCGCAGCGCCTCGCGCACTGCGCTTGCCATCAGCGGCGAAGGTGCGGTGGAAAAGATGAAGCCCCTTCCACGATTGATGAGAAATTCCCGCATGAATGCTGGCCCGGTGAGCAATGCCCCTTCGCAGCCGAGCGCCTTGCCGCATGTATGTAGGCTGATAACATTGTCCCGGCCATCGAGATGCGCGCCCAAGCCCCGGCCATCGGGGCCAAAGACTCCCGTTGCATGCGCTTCGTCAATGACGAGGAAGCCGTCATGCCGGTCCGCGATCTCTGCCAGCCCATCGATCGGCGCACGGTCGCCGTCCATGCTGTAGAGCGACTCGGCAGCAATCCAGATAAGACCTATCCCGCCATTCCGGCGCCAGTCCCTGATTGCATCATCGAAGGCGTTGGCGTCATTGTGTGCAGCCGCAACGGACTGCGCCCGGCCAAGCCGGATCCCGTCATGGACACTGGCGTGAATCAATTCGTCATAAACGACAAGATCGCCGCGCTGCGGTAGGCTGGCGAAAAGGGCGCCATTGGCGGCAAACCCGCTCGAGAAGAACAGCGCGGCTTCGGTCCCGAAGAAGGCCGCCGCCTCGGCCTCAAGTGCCTCATGCTCGGCATGATTGCCGCGTAGAAGCCTCGAGCCACCCGAACCGACGGGCACACCCCGTTCAATAGCGTCCTCAATCGCGCGTTTGATCCGCGCCGAGCCTGCCAGGCCCAAATAGTCGTTCGACGAAAAGTCAACACCATCTTGTGGGATCAACCGTCTATAGCGACCCCTAGCCAAAAGGTTATCGAGCATAGATTGATGCTCGATATGCATTATTGAGATGCATGACTTCATATTATGATAATTTCAACATATCTTTTAACCAATGCAATAATATTGCTTATACTTATCATAGTTTATATATTCAAAAATTGACTTTGTCCGCACCTTTGAGGCGCAGCATTTGCCGAGCCTCGCTGGATGTAGCTACCGCCAAGCCCAGATCTTCGATAATACCTCTGATCTTAGTGACCTGCTCGGCATTTGATTGAGCGAGTTTACCAGGTCCGCACCAAAGACTGTCTTCTAATCCGACGCGGACGTGACCGCCCATGTTGAGTGATTGACATGCGACAGGCATTTGCATTCGACCGGCACCCAAGACAGACCACACATATTGATCCCCGAACAGGCGATCAGCCGTGCGCTTCATGTGGATGATATCTTCCGGATGGGATCCTATGCCGCCTAACAGGCCAAATACGGACTGTATGAAAAGTGGTGGCTCAATAAGGTTCTGGTCAAGGAAATGCGCCAAGTTATAGAGATGGGACGTATCGTAGCACTCACACTCAAATCGAGTGCCGTTATCACCGCACTTTTCTAGAATATAGGCTATGTCTTTAAATGTGTTACGGAAAACTACGTCACGGCTGCCTTCCAGGTATGGCCGTTCCCACTCATATTTGAAGTCCTTAAATCGATTCAGCATCGGGAACAGTCCGAAATTCATCGAGCCCATGTTAAGCGAGGCGATCTCCGGCGCGAACATGGCGGCCGGCTTCAATCGCTCCTCCAAACTGAGTGTCACGGCGCCGCCGCTTGTCAGGTTCAATACCGCCGATGACGCCTGTTTGATGCGCGGCAGAAATTGCCCATACAATGCGGGGTCCTGTGTAGGCCTGCCGTCTTCAGGATTGCGTGCATGCAAATGGATCACCGCAGCACCGGCGTTTGCAGCAGCTACCGCTTCCTCGGCGATGTCATCCGGCGTGATCGGCAGATAGGGCGACATCGAGGGAGTATGAATGCTTCCGGTGATCGCACATGTTATGATGACTTTGCGACCGGACTTGCTTTCGGTGTTCATATATTTCCTTTCGTTTCCGGAACGCCAAGGCCGAAATGGGCTTCGACCCTCTGACGGTATTCCGGCGGCAGGTTGGCGGAGGGCTAGCCGGCCTAGTTTGTTGCCATCACGGGTAATTGCACCGCTTGCTGCATATCGAGTTTACCCGCCAACCAACCAACTATGCGATATAACGAAATGCGTCTTGGCGGTTCGTGACATGCATCGTGGTGGAGGCTGTCATCCATTGGCGCGGCTTCTATGGTTGAGCATCTAAGGTTCGCAGCGCGTGAACGTGCAGATGGCGACATGATAAGTGACGTTAGCCCCTTTCGCTTCAAACTGCCGGATAACCTTGCGCATTTCCGATGGGCAAAGTGGCCTGTGACCGTCGCGCGGAGTGCCGGCACCGATGGCGCGGAGCGAACGGAGGAATGTTAACCCATTGGCATGACGATCGAGAAACCGCCGCTCGTCCAACTGTCGTTGGGAGCCCTGCAGCTCAATGGCGCCCAGCGTACTCAGCCCCGGATAACGTGGGGTGCCGGCAACATAGCCCAACTCGGAATGGGCCTCGACCCATTCGGCCAAACTGCCATCCGCAAGTGTGGAGACGACCAATGCTCCACCTGGCTTCACAAATGCAAAGAGCCGTTCCAGCGCCGTGGGAAGATCCGCAAACCACTGCGCGGCGAGGTTCGAGCAGACCAGATCGAACGGAGCTTCCGGTTTCGGCAACTTAGGATTCTCGCCGTCAAGCAGCGCGAACCGAAAGTTTCGCTCATGGCGAAATCGCAGCCGGCAGCGATTGACCATGGCCGGCGCGATGTCGGTCATGAGCCAGTCCGGCCTGCGGAGCTGATTGAGCACCGCCTCGGCCAGGAAACCTGTCCCGCAGCCCACTTCGAGAATCCTCGCATCGTCGTTCAGTCCAAGGCGGGTAATTTGCGCGCCCAGATACCGGGCAACCTGTCTTTGGAGAAACGCATTTTCGTCATACGCGTCAGCTTGGTCAAACGCATGGCGAACGCGCTGCTTGCGCGCGGCATTGCGCGCCGCTGCACCGTTTCGGTCAACTGCATCGACTACATCGCTCAGCGGCTCAGGCGGGACATCGAGCAATGTCCGCACCGATGGGTGCTCCATTTTCATGTGCCCGTCCAGTTGGGCTTGCGCTTCTCCAGGAATGCCCGCGGACCTTCCGCGAAGTCGTGGGTTTTCATGATCCATGTCTGGCGTTCATTGCTCAGTTGGGCGAGTTCATAATCGGTATGGTCCAGCGACGATCTGGCGATCTTCAGGCTTTCCTGCACGGCTAGTGGTGCGTTCTCGCATATCACCAACGACAGGCGAATTGCCCGATCGACCGCTTCACCACTACACGCCACATGGTTGACGAGGCCTAGTGAATGAGCTCGAGCACAGTCCAGTCGTGCGCCTGTTGCTATAAGCTCATTGGCGACGTTGCGCGGTAGCAGCCTTGATAGCCGGTAAACTCCGCCAGCGCTAGCGATGAGGCCACGCTTGACTTCCGGCAATCCAAAGGTCGAGTTTTCGGCTGCGACGATTAAATCACACGCGAGTGCAATTTCAAAGCCGCCTGCAAGTGCGAAACCATCCACTGCCGCGATCCAGACTCGTGTCCGGACCGCATGGACGAATCCAGCAAAACCTCCGTTCGGCAAGAACAGTCGATCAAGATTGCCGGCTGCCACTTCGTTCAGATCGGCGCCGGCACAGAACGCACGTCCGCCTGCTCCCGTCAGGATGACTACCCAGATGTCCGGATCCGCTTCGCTCATCTGAACGGCGCGTGCGAGACCCTCGGCGACCTCCCGATTGACCGCGTTATGAACGTCTGGCCTGTCTATCGTCACAAGTAAAATGTGGGCGGATGGGCGATCAACAAGGACTGCGCAATTGAGTTGTTGAACCATCACACCTTTTCTCCTGACGCGAACATCAGGCCGCCCTTTTTGCGCATGGTGTGTAGGCAGCCGTCGTCTTGCTCGCCACCTCGTCCGCCGTCACGCCGGGCGCGAGCGCGATCAGCTTGAACGGACTGTCATGGTCTGGCCGCTGAAACACGCACAGGTCAGTGATGATCATGTCGACGACATTTCTGCCGGTGAGCGGTAGCGAGCACGCAGGAATGAACTTGGGGCTGCCGTCCTTGGCGTTGTGTTCCATCACGACGATGATCTTCTTGACGCCCGCGACCAGGTCCATCGCGCCGCCCATGCCCTTGATCATCTTGCCGGGGATCATCCAGTTGGCGATGTCTCCGTTCTCTGCGACTTCCATCGCGCCGAGCACGGTCAGATCGATATGCCCGCCGCGGATCATCGCAAAGCTCGCCGCGCTGTCGAAATAGGCCGATTGAGGAAGTTCACTGATCGTCTGTTTCCCGGCATTGATCAGGTCCG
Source organism: Novosphingobium sp. (assembly GCA_040377095.1). Lineage (GTDB taxonomy): Bacteria > Pseudomonadota > Alphaproteobacteria > Sphingomonadales > Sphingomonadaceae > Novosphingobium. The sequence goes on along the minus strand of JBEIPK010000002.1, from coordinate 20,559 downwards.
GGTCTTCCTCCCCCGAATAGGGATACGGCCCGATGCCAAGCATCCCATTTTCAGACTGGAGCGTTACTTCAATCCCGTCTGGAATGTTGTTCGCCACCAGCGTCGGGATGCCGATGCCGAGATTCACATAATATCCGTCCTGCAGTTCCTTGGCCGCACGGGCAGCCATTTCATCGCGGGTCCAGGCCATTATGCCGCCTCCCTTTCGCGCACGGTTCGGAATTCGATCTTCTTGTCATAAGGTGCGCCGATGATCATCCGCTGGACGTACACGCCGGGCAAATGGATGCTGTCGGGATCGAGGCTGCCGACGGGGACGACCTCCTCAACCTCAACCACGCAGACCTTTCCACACGTCGCGGCTGGGTGATTGAAGTTGCGCGCGGTCTTGCGGAATACAAGGTTGCCGCTTTCGTCGGCCTTCCAGGCCTTCACGATTGCCAGGTCGGCAAATATCCCACATTCGAGAATAAAATCCTGACCGTCGAAATTCTTGACCTCCTTGCCGTCTGCAACCTGTGTGCCGACGCCGGTTCTTGTGTAAAAACCAGGAATGCCAGCACCACCTGCACGCATCCGTTCGGCAAGTGTGCCTTGCGGGCAGAATTCAACCTCAAGCTCGCCGGCCAGATATTGCCGCTCGAACTCCTTGTTCTCGCCGACATAGGAAGAAATCATCTTTTTGATCTGACGCGTGCGGAGCAGCTTGCCCAGGCCCTCACAGTCTATCCCCGCATTGTTGGAGGCAACCGTCAGCCCGGTCACGCCGCTTTCGACAATGGCGTCGATGAGGCGCTCCGGAATTCCGCACAGGCCAAAACCTCCCGCAGAGATGTGCATGCCGTCAAACAACAGGCCATCCAGCGCTTCGCTCGCATCAGTAAATATTTTCTTCATCGGCTGACCTTAACTTCGGCGATAGCCACCGGCCGCCTCATACATTGGGCTGGCCCTTGCCCATATGTGACGCTTGAGACAGGCAGCATCAATATCGCGCATGTGGCAATACCAATGCTGCCCGCCTCTGACTATTACATACCCAAAATACTTCAGAACTTTATCCCAAATTCCGCACCAAAGAACCTCGGCGGAGCATAGTTGACCTGGCCGGTATTGAACAGGCTGGCGAAGTTGAACTTCTGAAGCGGCTTAGTATTGTTGGTCAGGTTCTTGACATACAGCGATACGTGCCACCCATCGACAGATTCATAGGTGATGTTGTAGCCGAGATTGAAATAGGCGGGTAATTTGGTCGCAGGGTCGTTCAGCACGTCCACAAAGCGTGAACCCGTGTAGCTGAGAGTTGCCTGGTTGCTCAAACTTCCCTGGCCATCGAATATTTCCTTTTCGTAGCGCAGAGATCCGCTGCCCTGAAAATGCGGCGCGGAGCCAAGTTCGCGATCGGCCGTAACCGCAACCCCGGCGCCTACATTGGTGACGTCCTTCACCTTCGTATGGACGTAGCCCACGCCGAATGTCAGATCGAGACCTGCTGCCAGATTTGCCCAAGTATCGATTTCCGCGCCGTATACGATCGCGTCCTTGTTGATGACTTGGACGCCAAGCGTGCCGTTTATGACCGTGAAGGCCGTGGCCTGGAAATTCTTGTAGTCGTAGTAGAAGAAGCCGGGATTGATGCGGATCCTATGATCCGAGGACTGCCATTTCAATCCTACTTCGTAAGCATTATTTACCTCATTCTTGAATGGAATAGCGCCGAGATCGAAGGCGGAATAGTTAACAAGACCGTTGTTGAATCCTCCTGATTTGACGCCATGCTTGAACGACGCATAGATCAAGGAGTCCGGGGTGAGCTTATAATCGGCCACAATCTGGTAATTGACGAAACTCGTCTTGAACGTGTCGGTGAAATCAACCACCGGATCTCCAACCGGATCCGCCGGGCCAAGGATGTAATTGGCAATAAGGTTCCGCATTCCTGCCTGATCCAGCACAAGAATGCCGAATGTGTTGCCACCAATCGTAAATTGTCCCGTGTCGGGATGATTATGTGCATATAGTCCTTCGGTCTCGTGGAAATCGCGCCGCTCGTGATTCCAGCGAAGCCCGGCGGACAAGGTCAACTTGTCGGTGATGTCATAAGAGAGATTGCCAAAAACCGAGTAAGATTTGACCTTGGAGTCGTTCGGCGTGTACTGCACCAGACCGCCAGCCGTATCTCCGGGCTGAATGGTGGCATGCCCCTGGAACGTGCCGGTGCCGCTTATAATCGGCAATGTCCATTGATTTGCGTATTTCTGATGCAGGTAGAAGCCGCCGAATGTCAGCCGCGCCTGATCCAGGTCAACCGCCGCCCTGAGTTCCTGTGTCCAGTATTTCTGATCGTTCGTCTGGTAAGCGGCGCAGATAGTTCGAGGCGTGCCATCGCATTCCTCAAGGGTGAACTTATGCTGCTTCAGATAGCCGGTGACGGATGTCAATGTGATCCGATCGCTCGCCTCATAATTTACGGTCAGAAGGTGGTTTTGCACCTTGTTGCGGAAGTCGTTGATGCCATCGGAGAAGACATGGGTACTGTCCTGACCCGCCTGCGAAGGGTTATACCCGAAGCCGTCCGTTCCATCCGGCTTGATGATCGTTTTGCCCGCGATCTGGAGCATGGGTTCGGAGCTATCACCGCCATTGCGCCCCTTGGAAAGGCCATACTGGTATTTGTAGGTGACGCTCAGATTATCGAGCGGATCCCAACGAACGATGGCGCGGGCGGCGAAGAAATTTCCCTCATGCGTGTCGTTGGCACCTTCGCCAGGACCGTCGAACAAGTTCTTGGTCGTCGGGCCGTTCTTCTCACGATTTACCGAAAAGCGGATCGCAAGGCGGTCCGGCACGATCGGAATATTGAGAACACCTGACATAGCCGTACTATCGTGATTTCCGACCGAAATCTTAGCCTTACCCTCCAACTTATAAGTCGGCTGGTTGGTGTGCATCACGACGGCACCTGCGGTCGAATTGCGACCGAACAGGGTGCCTTGGGGACCGCGAAGGACCTCCGCGGTCGCGATGTCATCGGTCTGAAAATCGACGGCCGAACTGGATAATATATAAAAATCGTCGACGTAAACCGTTGTAGGGGACTCGCTCCCCTCATTGAAGTCGGCCTGGCCAATTCCACGGACGTAGAAGAGGCTGGCATTGCCCTTGGAGCCCCATTGTTTCTTGAAGTCGACGTTGGGGATCAATTCAGCCAAGTCGCCCGCGGACTGAACCCCGAGATTCTCGAGCTGCTCGCCATTGAGGGCCATCACCGATGCCGCAACCTTCTGAATCGACTCCGAACGGCGATTGGCGGTGACGATAATCTCGCCGGAAGACAAGGGTGTTTTGCCTGTCTGCTCCTCAGCGGGCTGTGCCGCTTCCTGGGCGAACGATGCCGCGGGAAAAGCTGTTGTAGCCAATAGGAACATGATCATTTGTCGATTTGTGCGCATCTGCCTCTCCTGTTAGTTTTACGTTATTGCCCTTATTCGACGGATAATGTTCCTGCAGGTCCAAGGAGTCTTGCTTCTGGGTGACCTTGAATTTGGTGCAGCGTGCCACATCATGAATTTGTTAACGCCCGTGCTCATTGTCGTCGGCAATGACACTCGCGGGGGAGCCGGCGGGTATTTGTAATGCGATTTGGATCGGCCGATTGGCGGGGGCACTTGTCGAAGAGGGGTTAACGCCACCAGCCAGAACGCAACAGGACTTGTGATGGCGGGAGTTGTTAGCGGCCGTTCGAATCCGGGCGCATCATGCAGCGGACCGAGGGGTCCTGAAATTCGGACAGCAGAAGCGGACCGACGCTTCCGAACACTATCCGCGAATTCGTCAGTCCCGACCCCACTAAATGCTTCGATGCTACTCTGTCGTCGTTGGCGTCCACGAGGTCAGCAATCCGCCGTCGACGACATATGTGCTTCCTGTGCAGTAGCTCGATTCATCGCTGGCCAGAAAAAGCATGAGGTTGGCTATTTCGGAGGGGCGCGCGTAGCGGCGCATCGGGACGGAAGTGGCCCAGGCGTCCATTACGTCCTGTGGGGCTTGCTCGCCTTCCGCCAGCTGATCGTGGAGGCTGCCCATCATCCTCGTATCGGTCAACCCCGGATGGACCGTATTTACTCTTATATTAAATTGAGCGCCTTCAAGGGCTGCTCCTCGCATCATGCCCACAACAGCATGTTTACTTGCAGTATATCCACTGGTGTGCTGAATTGCCGACAATCCCTGGACGGAAGATGTCAGTACTATGCTCCCGCCGCCCCGGCGCTTCAAATGCGGGAAAGCTGCGCGCATTCCAAGCCACGGGCCGCGCATATTGACGGTTGTGACTTGATCAAACATTTCGACGGGATATTCCGTCAACGGCAGCAGATCGCCTAATACTCCGGCATTCAATAGAACGACGTCGATCCCGCCGTAGCGGGTGATTGCTGCCTGCGTATACGCATCTACTTCCGCCTCCTTTGTAACGTCAGCTGCAAAATAACTAACCGCATTGGCGTCGAGGCCTTCGAGTGCAGTGGCAATCGCGTCCTCGTGCTTATCGACAGCGAGTACCTTGGCTCCCTGCTCCACGAAGAGCCTGACAGCCGCCGAGCCGATGCCACCCGATGCCCCTGTGACGATGGCAATCTTTCCAAACAACCTGGCCATTTGCGATCCTCTCACTGTTGATGATTTAAAGGGGTGATCCCCAACCGAGCGAAAAGCCGCATGTCATTTTCGTGTTGCGGATTTTCGGTCGTCAGGAGTTTGTCGCCGAAAAAGATTGAATTCGCTCCGGCGAGAAAGCACAAAGCTTGGGCTTCGTCGGCCATCTCTGCGCGTCCAGCCGAAAGCCGCACGGCCGATCGAGGCATCAGGATGCGCGCCACCGCGATGGTCCTGACGAAGTCGAAAGCGTCGATGCTGTCCGTATCGGACAGGGGCGTGCCCTCTACACGCACAAGTTGATTGATCGGCACGGACTCGGGATGGTCAGGCAGATTCGCCAGCGTCTGCAGCATTCCCGCTCGATCCGTCTGGCTTTCGCCCAGGCCGACGATGCCGCCGGAGCAAACATTGATTCCCGCCGAGCGCACATTTTCAATTGTGTTCAAGCGATCTTCAATTGTCCTTGTTGTAATAATATCACCGTAATGTTCCGGCGACGTATCAATATTGTGGTTATAATAGTCCAGGCCCGCCTGCTTCAGCTTGGCAGTTTGGCTCGGTGTTAACATTCCCAGCGTGACGCAAGCTTCCATACCCTCTTGCTTGATGCCTCGAACCATGTCGCATACCTGCTCCAGATCCCGATCCTTTGGGCTGCGCCAAGCGGCGCCCAAGCAGTATCGGCTGGCACCCGCTGCCTTAGCAGCCTTTGCCGCTTCAACGACGGCGGAGACCGCCATCAGTCTGCTCGCAGTCACATCCGTGTCATAGCGGGCTGCCTGTGGACAATAGCTGCAGTCCTCGGGACAACCGCCAGTCTTGATCGACAGCAACTGACTGAGCTGTACCTTGTTTGGGTCGTGATATTTTCGATGCATGCTCGCTGCATGAAAGATGAGGTCGGAAAATGCGAGGTTGAATAATCCCTCGATTTCAGAACGCTCCCAGTCGTGACGAATCTCCGAAACCCCCGTCTCTTGGAGCTGTTGCACGAAGGCAGGCTTGGCAACCGCGATACTCATGTTGTCTCTTTCCGTTAGGTTTCGAAGGAAAAATGCACTGCGATTGCGATTTTTAGGCGTGCGCAGTTTTGAATCGGTAACGTTCAGGGTATGGCAGGTTCGTCGCTGGGGAACAGCTTGCCCAAGGCTGCCGTAAAATCCGGCGCGGTCATGTCGATTTGCAGAGCCGTAATCGATATAGACCGGGCCTTGATTGCGGCCAGGTCCGTTCCGGGAACGATCTCGCCGGGATCGTAGGAAACTTTGACCCAGTAATAGGGTATGTTGCGGCCGTCCTTGCCTGCCATTGGGCGGAACGTTCCGGGAAGTCTGCTACCCAGTCTCGTCAAGCGAATGCCATTGACATCGTCGGGCGGCAAATCCGGGAAGTTGACGTTGACGACGATGCCCTTTTCCCACGGACACTCGAGCAACTTACGCACAATCCCGGCCCCGTAGCGCTTGGCGGCATCGAGACAAGGCACCTGGCCAAGCGTCCGCACTTGGCTGAGCGCGATCGAGCGGATGCCGAGAATGGCGCTCTCCATCGCCGCACCGGTGGTGCCGGAATACGCCATATCATCTCCCAGATTTTCTCCATGATTGATCCCGGAGATGACAACCGTCGGCGGCGCATCCACCATCAATTCCCATACCGCCAGCAACACGCAATCCGCAGGCGTGCCTTTCACAGCGAATTTCTTCTCGCCCAACTGTCGAACTCTGAGCGGAACCGAAAGCGAGATCGCGTGGGACGCGCCCGACTTCTCCTCATCGGGCGCGACAATCCAGACGTCATCGGTAAATTCTCTGGCGATTTCAGCAAGTAACTCCAGGCCCTCCGAGTGAATGCCATCGTCATTCACGAGGAGAATCCGATGTTTCTCAACCTTATCAGAATAATCGGACACCGCTGTTCCCCTCACGTGCGAATTGTTTGTTAGAAGCTGCTAAAACGGGATTTCACACGCCCTGCCGATGCAACTCAACCTGCATTTGGCCGAAGCGCATCTGTACCGACGGTGCCTTGGTCAGCCGCATCAACTGCTGCACCTGATCCAGTTCCGACGAGGCCATTAGCGGGAACGAACGCCGGACCGGCCCCGCCTCCCTCATGCGATTGAGATCGGCTTCGGGCACGAGAGCACGGAGAATGAGCTCGTCGTCATCGTCGGTCCCGTGGCGCTTGCGCAGTTCCTCGATCGTCGGATGTTCCGGCGGATTAGCGAGAACCTGCTTCGCTCGCGCCGACGCCATGATCTTGTCGAGGACGTTCGGCTCGATCGGCGCGACCATTTCCCCGTAGAATCCGGCGGCATAGGCAATGACTTCGTCGGTCACGACCTCATAGCGCTTCCCCGAAACAATGTTCAGTACGGCTTGGATGCCGACGATCTGGCTGAACGGGGTCGCCATCCCGGGATAGCCAAGCTCTCGGCGCACCTCCGCAGTCTCCCTCAGCACGTCATCGAGACGGTCCGACATGCCGTGCTGCGCGAGATTGGCCTTGAATGTTCCGACCATCCCGCCCGGCACCTGGTGCTGAATGGCAAGAACGTCATATTCGTTGTTCTGATTGACGGGATAGCCGGCGGCTCTCCCAACCTTCTCGAAATGCTCGGCCACCGGAGCCAGCAGCGACAGATCGAGATCATGCGTGTGGCCGAGCATCGTCAAATTGTGCGCGAACATCTGCGTCGAAGGCACTGCAGGCCCATTCGCCAATGGCCGATTGGATGTGTGTAGAACGGTAACGCCCAGATCGACCGCATCGAGATAGGCCTTCCCCGATTGGCCGAGGATGTTGTTGGCGTGCATCTCGATCGGCTTGCCGCGCGCGACGGCGATGAGCGCAGGAACCAGGGTGCTCAGCCGTTCCTTCTCTAGCACACCGGCGGTGTCGTAGATGAGGATCGAATCGATATCCGGCGACGCTGCCAGCTTTTCGACCTTGTCTGCATAATAAGCATCCGTATGGACAGGCGAGAGCGTGAACATGAGCGCGCCGGCGCATGTCGAACCGGATTCCTTGGCGACCTTTGCCAGCCGAAGCATCTTGTCGATATTGAACAGCACGTCGTAGACCCAGAAACTGCGGCAGCCATGAACGCCGAGCTGCCGCATCCACGCGTCCATCAGCGCATCCGGCGTGACGCCGAAGCTTACGGCGGCGTTGGAACGCATGCCGGCGCGCTTGGGCGTGCGCGGCATCGCCTGAACAAGCAGGTCCATTCCTTCCCAAGGATTTTCGCGGCAGCTGCGGATCAGCACTTCGAACAGCGAGGATGCCGTCAGATCGATGACGGAATAGCCCGTCCGATCGATGAGAGGCGCAACGGGGAGAGCCATGCCTGCCTGCATCCGCATACCCCACAGAGCCTGCTGGCCATCCCGAATGGTCGTATCGAGGATGTCAATATGCGCCATTGTTCACTTTCCTTTGCTTGACAGATAAGATGGTAGGAGCACGCGCTCGGACCAGCGCGTGTCGATCACGTTGTCGACGAAATTGGGATGCCCGACGATGGCGCGCAACAACTCCAGATTTGTCGAAATGCCTTCGATGACAAAGGCGTCGAGCGCAGCGCGCAATCGCGCCAATGCGTCGCCGCGATCCGCGCCGCGAACGATGAGCTTGCCGATCATGCTGTCGTAGAAAGGGGGGACAAGCACACCGGTCTTCATCGCGGTGTCGACCCGCACCCCTTCGCCCTGGGGCTCAAGCCATTGCGTGATACGCCCAGGCGACGGCATGAAGCCGTTCAGCGGATTTTCCGCGATAATCCGCACCTCGATCGCGTGACCGCGCGGCTTGATATCGGCCTGGGTCAGTTGCAGAGGTGCGCCGGATGCCACATCCAGTTGCAGCTGGATGAGATCAATGCCGCAGATTTCCTCGGAGACGGGATGCTCGACCTGGATACGAGCATTGACCTCCATGAAATAGAAACGCTCGTCGGCCTCATCGTAGAGAAACTCGACCGTGCCCGCGTTGCGGTATTTGATGGGCGACAACAGGTCGATGGCGGCCTGGTGCAGCCTCGACCGTACAGCATCGGACAGGATGGCCGCAGGGGCTTCCTCCACCATCTTTTGATAGCGTCGCTGTAACGAACAATCCCGTTCGCCGAAATGCAGGATGTTGCCGTTGCCGTCACCGACGACCTGAACCTCGACATGCCGCGCTCGCTGAACATAGCGTTCGAGATAGAGCGTGCCGTCGCCAAATGCTTCCTTGGCCTCATGCGACGCATTGTCGAAAGCCGCCTCGAGCTCGGCCGCAGAGTTGGCGACCACCATCCCTCTGCCGCCGCCGCCGGCGGATGCCTTGGTGATGACGGGATAACCTATCCCCTCGGCGATCTGCAGCGCGTCGGCAACCGTATCGACCTTTTCGCTTCCGGAGACCATCGAAACACCCGCCGCCTTGGCCAGCGCCCGCGCGGCAAGCTTGTCTCCTACCAATCGGATCGTTTCCGCCCTGGGGCCGACGAAGGTCAGTCCCGCCTTTTCGCACTGCTCGGCGAAGGATGCCCGTTCCGACAGAAAGCCGTAGCCCGGATGCACCGCATCGCATTGCGTCACGAGCGCCGTGTGGACGAGAAGATCGCCATTCAGATAAGACGCGCGCGCCGGGGCGGCACCGATGACGACGGTGCGGTCTGCCTCAATCGCTGCCTGACTGTCGCGATCTGCAGCGGACGCCGCAAGCACCGTTTCCACGCCCTTGGCCTTGGCGGCGCGCACGATGCGGAGGGCGATTTCCCCTCGGTTGGCGATCAGAAGGCGCCGAAGGGTCATTTGCTCGACGCCTCGATCACAAACAAAGGCTGTTCGAATTCAACGAGTTCGGCGTCGTTGACCAGTGCCTGCCGGACGATGCCGGCAACGCCTGCGGTGACCGGCGTGAACAGCTTCATGACTTCGATGAGGCAGATTTCCGTGTCCGCCTCGACATGCTGTCCGATTTCGACATAGGGCGGCGTGCCTGGCTTCGGCGACTTGTAGAAAGTCCCGAGATTGGGAGCGCGCACGACAGCCATCCCTTCAGGGATATCGGCCGAGGCAGAAGCGGTCGCAGCGACAGGCGGTGCCGAAACGGTCGGCACAATCGCGGCGGACTTTGCCTCCGCCGGAGTGGGCTGCGCTGCGCCGCCTCCAAACCCTCTACGCGCCGCGCCGTCTTTGCTGAGGTGCAACTCAAAATCGGTGGACTGCAGATGAAGTTCGCCCCAGTCGCTTCCGTCAAATAACTGGATCAATGACTGTACGTCTTCAGGACTTACCGTATTCATATCGCCTATTCCTCAGTTGAATTCACAATTTTGATGATCAAAATATTTCGGCAGCCTGTTCGATCAGCGCGCAACATCATGATCAGACACGCTCTTTTCTACAGAAGCGTTCTGCACCGCGGCGAGCAGCGACGGCAGGATCGGATCCGCGACAATGAATTCGAGGCCTGCTTCAATTGCGACCCGAACACCTTCATCGCTGGCGATAGCGCCTCCCACCGCGCCTTTGCTGGAACGGTGTTGGGCCAGAATGGACGACAGGTTGGCGGCATCCTCAGAGCCCGGTAGCTCGACGAGGTCGAGGATATCCTCGCTCGGCGCGTCCTTCGCGCGAATGACGCGGATCGGCGACAGAGGTTCGGCCCAGGCCGTCAGTTGCGCCAAGTCGCCATCGGACTGCTCATCAGGAATGAGCACCGCCAGCGATCCAAGGAAAATTTGCCCCGATTGACCGTCCACCGTGACGGTCTGGCCGGCCAGCGCATGCAAGCTATCCACACCGCATCCCACGATGCACGGCTTGCCGAGTGCGCGGCTGACCACGGCCGCGTGTGACGTGCTTCCCCCTTCTTCGGTCACGACCGCCGTAGAAGAGATCATGCCGTGAAGGTCGTGGGGACTGGTCGTGCGCCGCGCGAGGACGACAGCCACACCTTGATCGGAAAGCCGTTCGGCCTCATCGGCATCGGTGACGACGATGCCAATCCCCACGCCCGGACATGCACCTTCGCCGCCGGCCAGTTGCACCGCAGCGGCGCGCGCCTCGGGCGCAATCCGCGGGGCCATCAACTGGCGGATGCGATCTGGCGGAATCCGGCAGATCGCCGTCTTGATATCGATCAGCCCTTCGCGCGCCATACTGATCGCGGTGCGCACCGCCGCCTGTGGTGCCAGCTTGGCGTTCCGCGTCTGAAGCAGGAAAAGCTCGCCGCGTTCCACGGTGAATTCGATATCCTGAACTTCCTTTTCCGCATGTTCCAGCGTGCGTGCAGCGGCCAGAAGCTCGGCATATGCCGCCGGCGCTGCGTCAGACATCGCAGAGAGCGGTTCGGGCGTAAACGCCCCGGAAACGACGTCTTCGCCCTGCGCGCGGCGCAGATATTCGCCAAAGGGCTCGGCGTCGCCGGTGGAGGGATTTCGGCTGAAGAGCACGCCTGTTCCTGACCGGGCGTCGAGATTGCCGAAGACCATCGCCTGGACGGTTACGGCGGTGCCCAGCAGGTCCGATATTCCCTGATGCTGGCGATATCGCTTCGCGCGACGCGAGTTCCATGATTCAAACACGGCACCAACGGCGCCGAGCAGTTGCCCGTTCGCGTCGTTCGGCAGCTCGCTGCCCGTGGCCTTGCGAATTTCTTCACGCCAATGGTCCGCGCCCTTTCCGTTGTCGAAGCCATCGACGTCAGCCTTGAGCACTACATTGCCGTAAAGTTGCGCAAAGCGGCGATGGGTGTCCCGGGCGAAAGCGGTGTCGCCGCTTTCCGTGGCCAATGCCAGCTCGGTCTGGTCGGTAATCCCGACGTTCAAGACCGTATCCATCATGCCGGGCATCGATATCGCCGCCCCCGACCGCACCGACACCAGCAGTGGCTGCGGCCCCGTACCGAAGGACCGGCGGGTCAGGCGTTCAAGCCACGCGATCCCATCCGCCAGTTCTTGCAAAAGTCCGTGGGGAAAGGCGCCGGTCGTGAGATAGGCCGCATGCGCTTCGGTCGTCACCACAAAGGCTGGCGGAACCCTGAGACCAAGCGATTGAATATGGGCAATCGAATGAGCCTTGCCGCCGATCAGTTGGCGGCTGGGCTTCTCGGATCCATCGAGTAATTTTATCCAGCGCATCGTTGGAGACATGTCATCGACCTCATTCCTGGCGCGCGTGGCCAAGCATGCACAGCAGATCCTCGTGCAGCTCGAACCACAACGTGTGATAGCTCTCGATCTTGGCGTCGCTGACCCACTCGATGGCGCCGTCCTCGGCGCGTTCAAGCGCGATCTGCAGCTTTTCGCGATAGACCCGCATGCGCGGCAGGGGCCCGGCGAGCGCCGCCAGAATGCGATCGGCGCGTTCGTGCAGATTACCGAGACGGTCTATTATCTTGTCGTCATAGTCCCTGTCCGCGTGATCATTCGTGATCGTCTTCCCGCCGACGTCACGAACCTGCCATGCCGTGATAAGCGCCTTCAGTTCGACATTTATGGTCTCGAACTTTTCATATGCGCTAACGAATTGATCATTCGACCGAAGGTCTGAATAAAATCTCGAATATTCATTCAGCAGCAGCAGCTTTCCGACTGCGGAAATCGCATATTTGTCCTGTACCATCGCGACGATGTTGTCTTTAACGGCACTCTCTAGGAAGGATGAGACATCGCGTTCCGGAACATCGATAATGTCGGCAATAACAGCGGCATTGGCGTATTTTTTTATGGCCAGGCCATGCAGGACGAGATGCTGTGCTCTTTTCATGGCACCATCTCCGATCCGGTATTTTCGTCGCGGATATTGTCGATGTCGTCGCGGCGGAGCCCGGCGCCGCGGTCTCGAAGCTGACGAGAGCTCGCCTGTTCGATACGATACAATTCGTCCGCCAAAGGGCTTTCGTAATTATATTTGACCCAGGCGTCATCGAGATACCGAAAACGCTCGGAGTACAGGGCCGGCGTGAAAGCACGCGTTCGGCGGTTGAGTTCGTCCAATCCCAACACGCCCTGGGTCGTGCGATACCGATCCACCTTTTCCGGGAGGTAGGTTATTCCCGCGCCCAGCACATCGCCGACCGACGGTACAAATTCGCCATCGGCCAGTGTCGAATAAGGTATCGGCGAATAGCTGCGCTTCGGCAGGTCGGTGTGGCACATCATCGTATATTCGCTGCACTGCTGGCTCGCGAGGGTCAGCGGCACGAACAATGCACCAAGCAACATGTTGCCATATTCGTCGTTGAGCAGGACGCGAAAGCGGTCCGCCCGCTCGTCGATCTCCATCCAGTCGCTGTTCTCGTAGCAGCCGGCGACGTGCGCAAAATCCTTGATGATAGAGTAATAGGTGAGCGCGCCGGCATCGAGCAGTTGATCCCGCGAATAACCCGCAAACCTCTCCCAAAGATTCTTCGTCGCCTCCTTGAATATCTCGGCATAGCTTTCGAAGGTTTCGATCAGCTCGGATCGGCTGCCCATGCCGACGGGAATCTGCGTTTCGCTCAACTCGTCAGACGTGTAGAGACCCACGCCGCAAATATTTTCCGCCTTATACTCCGGCCGGGATTCGAAGCTGCCCCAGTCGTCGACCATATAAAAATGTGTGTCTTTGACGGCGGTCGTGATCGTCAGCCGGGCATGGGGAACATTCTTCGCGACGCCATCCAACCAGGGCAGATCGCCTTCGGCCAGGTCGAAGAAATCCCTGACCAGCAGCTCTCGCCCATTGCCCAGATTATAAGGGCCATGGTTGGTCATGCAGACGCGGCTCTCGCACGCCACCAGCACCGCATATTGCGAAATGGCGGCCATGAACCTGTCGGCAGCGGTGTGAAGCGGATCGCCCTCTTCACAAAGATACATGTCCGCGTGATAAACTTGCACGCGCCTCTCGGGCAGGATCTGGGATCGGTGTCCCCCCTCCTTGTTCGTCAGATGGCCGGTCTCTCTGCGCCACGCCAGCTGATAGCGGCGCCAGAATTCCAGCACAAAGGCGACGTCCTCGGCAGCGTCCTGTGGCCGTATCAACCCCATGTCGATGAGCATCTCGCGGCCAAGCAAATAGAAGTTGATCATGCACCAGTTGGTGCCCATCGACTGGATCTTGGACGTCGAATTGCGCACTCGATCGGCGAGATCCTCGGGCGCCATGATCGCGCCTATTTTGCGCAGGAGCGACGGATATCGATAGAAGGCGTTCAGATATCCCAGCATGATATAGGCCGACACCGGGAAGAATTTGGATTCTTGCACCGTTCTGGTCACGCCAAGAAAATAGGTCTCCTCGCCTGCGGATCTAATGAGATTATTCGTCTCCAGCAATTTCGTATAAGTGAGGTTATTGCTCTCCACTTACTCTCTCCAGATTTTATAATTTGAGGCGCGAGAAGCCGGCCCGTATCAATTTGCGGGAAGCTTCCACACCCGCACGGACATATCCTCGCCACGCTGATATGCTTCCGCGGTCTTTGCTCGGCCGGAGACCTCCAGTTCGACGCGATCGCCGCCTCGGATGCCGCTGACGCGAGCGTTCATGAGGCAGGGAATGCCATATTCCCGGGTCAGGATTCCCAGATGAGACCTGACCGTTCCGCCAGCACAGATAACGCCGTGGAAGTGCTCGAGTATAGGTGCGGTGAGCGTTCCACCGCTATCGTCGATAATGGCGATTGTTCCCTCCGGCACGCCTTCGGTGAGCCCGATCATTACATCCTGAATGGAGCGATAATAACGAGCGGTCCCGATGGTGTTGGCAGGAAACTCTACGACATTGTCGCCCTGACCACGCCGCTGCCGCCCGGTGGAGTCGACCGGCTCGACCATTGCTTCGTCATGCTCAAATGTGAAGTCGGGAGAGGCGCCGTCAGCTTCGTTCATGGGAGCATATGCGCCGGGGCGCTCAACCGCCGAAATTAAGGCAGAGCCCGTATATCGATAACCGCCATCGACAACCTTGCGCTCGATCTCATTCAGATCGGCGGCAGAAACGAGAGCGTAGCTTTTGTCGAATACGAATTCTTGCCAGCTTACGCCTGTTTGATCCAGCCGCCGCCTTACAAGGTCCTTGATCGCACCATGTAAAATCGCGACCACGCTTGGTGGACTAGCTGCATCTTCATATTTATCTACATCCGTATATAGATTTGCCATACCTATTCCATTCAAACCTTAGAGCAAGGCCGACGCCTATCTACCGCTGGCAATCGTAAGGCAGAAGAGTGCAAATATCACACCAATAATGGAAAGCCATAGAAGTTTTAATACTATAACTTTCCCTACGAGTACCACGATTGCCTAGTTATTGCTCTTTCGTGCCATGGAGTGAGGAATAGTATCCAAACTCAGCAGAGTCTTGGCTGCTAGTGACATGACAATGGGTGGAGACGGACGTATCGGTCACGCCCGATCACAACAGAGTGTCGGAACGCCGGCTGAACCGCCCCGGGATTGCCGGAGGCCCTTTGGTTTAAGTTACGCGGCCATGGGGACGTCGTCCAGCGTGGCGTAATATCGTTGCTCGGCTTCGGCGGGCGGGATGTTGCCGATGGGCTCCAGCAGTCGCCTGTTGTTGAACCAGTCCACCCATTCCAGCGTTGCGAACTCGACGGCTTCAAAGGATCGCCATGGTCCACGCCGGTGGATCACCTCGGCTTTGGACTTGCCTCGGAAAAGTGGAGAGTTTTCCTTGCATGAAAGGTGAACTCAATGCCGAAGCATTTCACGAAAGAGTTTGAAGACGAAGCAGTGCGTCTTGCGCGGACCAGTGGGCGGACGCATCGCGAGATTGCGGACGACCTTGGTATTGGCCTGTCGACGCTGACGCGGTGGATCACCAAGCACCGCGATCGGGACGATCCGCCTGACAAAGCTGCATCGCAGGATATGGCGACGGAACTGA
Organism: Novosphingobium sp.; assembly: GCA_040377095.1. Classification (GTDB taxonomy): domain Bacteria; phylum Pseudomonadota; class Alphaproteobacteria; order Sphingomonadales; family Sphingomonadaceae; genus Novosphingobium. The sequence goes on along the minus strand of JBEIPK010000002.1, from coordinate 5,008 downwards.
AGCGGCTTCGCCGGGAGAACGAGATCCTCCGCCAGGAACGGGACATACTGAAGAAGGCTACCGTTTTTTTCGCCAAGGAGGGAAGTCGATGAGATTCAGGCTCGTCGATGAGGCGAAGAAGGAGTTCCCCGTCCAGCGCCTCTGCAGTGTCCTTGGCGTCAGCCAAAGCGGTTACTTCGCGTGGAAGGGCCGCAGCGCCAGTATCCGGCAACGGGCAGACATGGTGCTGCTTGCGCATGTCCGATCCGCGTTCGCGCTTTCAAACGGCACATATGGCAGTCCCCGCATGACGCGGGAGCTTCAGGATGAAGGCTTCGCCATTGGTCGGCGGCGAACAGCAAGGCTGATGCGGGAGAATGAACTCAAGGCCCGGCAGAAGCGGCGGTTCAAGCGCACCACTGACAGCCAATATGCCTGGCCTGTCGCACCCAACATCATCGATCAGGATTTTGCTGCCGTGGGTCCGGATGAGAAGTGGGGCGCTGACATCTCCTATGTCTGGACCAGGGAGGGTTGGCTCTACCTCGCCGTCGTGATCGACCTGTTCGCCCGCCGTGTGGTTGGCTGGGCAGTCAGTGATCGTTTGCACCGCCGGCTTGCTCTGGCAGCCCTCAATAAGGCCCTCATGATACGGCGCCCGCCCGAGGGTCTGATCCATCATTCCGATCGCGGTAGCCAATATTGTTCTATCGACTACCAGTCCGCACTACGCCGACGTGGCATCCGGATCTCGATGTCCGGCAAGGGCAACTGTTACGATGCTATGGTCGAGACGTTCTTCAAGACGCTGAAATCCGAGTTGGTCTGGCGGACACCCTTCCACACCCGCGCCGAAGCCGAGCAGGCCATTGCCCGCTACATCGACGGCTTCTACAACCCAATCCGCCGACACTCGGCACTCGACTTCCTCAGCCCGGCCCAGTTCGAACGAAAGGCCGTCAACTGAGCCAACGCCTCTCCACTTTTACGGGGCAAGTCCACAAGTCCCCGCCGGCAAGGCGATCCACGTGATTCTCGATAACTACGCCGCCCACAAGGACCCCAAGGTCCGCGAGTGGCTCGAGCGGCACACGCGCTTCACCTTCCATTTCACGCCAACGTCCTGTTCGTGGCTCAACGCCGTCGAGGGCTTCTTCGCCAGGCTCACCAAACGACGCCTCAAACACGGTGTCTTCCATCCGCTCGTCGATCTTCAGGTCGCCATCAACCGCTTCCTGGCCGAGCACAATCAAAGCTCGAAACCGTTCGTCTGGACCGCCGATCCCGATAAAATCATCGCCGCCGTCAGACGCGGGCACCAAGTGTTAGATTCGATCCACTATGGGGTTTGCGCAGTTGTGTTAACCGCACCCTGCGCCTTTGCGATCGCTCGAAAGTCACGAGGCGTCATGCCAAACTCACGCCGGAACGCCTTGCTGAACGTGCCTGAATCGGAAAAACCCCATCGGAATGCGATGTCGGTAATCGACGCACGGCTATGAAACGAAGAAGACAATTCATGTTTGCAACGGTCAAGACGATGCTTAACGATATAGGTAGCTACGGAAGTATCAAGCCCTTGAAAAAGGCGATGAAGATGTCGTATTGAAATGCCGTGACTTACCGCAATCCTTGAGATCGAAAGGTCAAAGTCCTCAAGATTGAGGTCAATATAGCGCCGTATTTTTCGAAGTAATTCTGATGTGCAAGCGCTATCCGCAGAACAATTTACAGAATCCAAAGTTGCTGCCAAGAAATTTATTGTTGCATCGAGTACAGTCTGCGCTTGATCACAAGGCAATTCGCCAAATTGCTCATCCAACGACAGCAAATGATTCGCAAATAGTCGATTGAGCCCTGTAGCGGCAGATAAAGGCTTACCGACAAAATCGCCAGCTTGCGGAAAAACCCGATGCAATCTGTCATGGGTAACTGACAGGGTCACCTGATGGAGATTTTCTCCCGTAATAAAGGTCATGGGCCGAGCGCTGTCCCACAAAACGAAATTTCCGGGCCGTAAATCGATCTCCCGCCCATCAATAATCAAACATTCCGAACCGTCGACAATGTAAATAATATTGTAAAGTACCTCGGCATCCTGCGCGATCTCTACGCAGCTTCTGGTTCCTTTCACTCTCGAGTGTGCAGCTGTCAAACTGGCCATCCGAAAATCGCCGAACCGACCTTCTCGAATAAATGCGGGAAATATATCGTAAGGTTCGCGCCGGATTGACCAGTGCAAGTGCGCTTCGTTTACGAAGTCGCACCAACGATCGAACTGCCTCTCTGCAGGCAATCGTTGCGTAGACCAAATTGACGAATCTTTCCAGTCGCTTATGATAGCCTTTGGCTCTATTGTCACATCCTACTCCACCCGAACCGATTGCCAGTTTCGATTTTTGGGCGCAGCCGACATCAAATCGTCGACTTTGTCAATCCCCTCTTGGCGAATTGGTGGTTAGCCGCAAGACACGAGATTAGCCAGCTTCAGCGTGGTACGCAGGATTTCAAGACAAGGACTCTTGGGCTCATGCTGCTCTGTAAAATGGCGGGCGTGGATGAGACCAATGTCACGCTTGAGATCAAATCCTGCCAGCCGAGGACGCAAAACGCCATGTGCTGTGAAACCGTCGGGCATCACGGTAACGCCCATGCCCGCCGCCACCAATGCCAGCGCGCGCTCATCGCTGGTCGTCCGGGCAGCAAAAAACGGCCGCACGCCGCGACTGGTGAAGTGTCGACTGGTTTCCCCCAGAACCTCGCACTGCCTACGAACGATCATCACATTGTCAGCCAGCGATTCTGCTGCGATCACCGGCACTGCAGCAAGCGGATGTTCGCTTGAAAGGGCGAGGGAATATCCTTCGCGGAGCAAAACTTCGCTTTCAAATCGGCCATTCTCTTCCCGAACGATAGTGAGTGCCGCATCAATCCGACCACGACCCAAGCGTTCCAGCAGGTCGCGTTCGCGCCCCTCGACCAACTCTATGCGCTCGTCACGCGTGTCTTTCGATACAGCTCGCGCAAAGGTTGCAATCCAGGATGCGGGAATAGTCGCAAGCACCCCGAGGCGGAGTGTGCGCCGCGCGGGCGCTTCCAACATCGACCGCTCGAACAGGTTGAAATCGCTTTCGATCCTGCGGGCGTGCACTGCGAGATGCGCGCCTGCTTCGGTCAACTCCACGCGGCGATTGGTACGGTGGAATAGCGACCTGTCGAGCAGGCGTTCGAGCTTGGCAATGCCGACCGAGAGCGTTGGCTGCGACACATTGCACTGAGCCGCCGCCTTGGAGAAGTTGCCATGGTCGATCACAGCAAGAAAATAGCGGAGCAAATAGCGGTCTATCATAGATACGGTCTATGCCATGCTTTCGCACCTTTCAATTTTTCTCTCGCGCCAAATCCTCCTATTGAGCACGAAAGACAGGAGGGGATAGTGGCGGACTTTGATTTTGCGCTCGGGGAAATGGCTGAGGCCATTCGCGAGACCGCACAGAGATTTGCCGCAGACAGGATTGCGCCTCTCGCTGCGCGAATCGATGCCGAGGACTGGTTCCCGCGCGAACTCTGGCCGGAAATGGGCGCGCTCGGCCTGCATGGGATCACCGTCGAGGAAGAGGATGGCGGTCTGGGGCTGGGCTATCTCGAACATGTCGTGGCGCAGGAGGAAGTCGCGCGCGCCTCCGGCTCGATCGGCCTCAGCTACGGCGCGCATTCGAACCTGTGCGTCAATCAGCTGCGCCGCTGGGGCAATTCCGAGCAGAAGCGCCGCTATCTCCCCAAGCTGATCTCGGGCGAGCATATCGGCAGTCTCGCCATGTCGGAAGCGGGTGCTGGGTCCGACGTCGTCTCGATGAAGCTGAAGGCGGAAAAGAAGGGGGATCGCTACGTCCTGAACGGCACAAAATTCTGGATCACCAACGCCCCCTATGCCGACACGCTCATTGTCTATGCCAAGACCGGCGAGGGATCGAAGGGCATTACGACCTTCATCATAGAAAAGGACATCCCCAGATTTTCCATCGGCCAGAAGATCGACAAGATGGGCATGCGCGGGTCGCCGACTGCCGAACTCGTGTTCGACGACTGCGAAGTGCCCGAAGAAAATGTGATGGGTCCGCTGAACGGTGGTGTCGGCATCCTCATGTCGGGCCTCGACTATGAGCGCACCGTACTCGCGGGGATCCAGTTGGGCATCATGCAGGCCTGCCTGGATGTCGTCCTGCCCTATCTTCGCGAACGTAAGCAGTTCGGCAAACCGATCGGCGCCTTCCAGCTGATGCAGGCGAAGGTGGCCGACATGTATGTCGCGCTCAATTCCGCGCGTGCCTATGTCTATGCGGTGGCGCGCGCATGCGATTCAGGGAAGACCACCCGCTTCGACGCGGCCGGCGCGATCCTGCTCGCCAGCGAAAACGCGATGAAGGTGTCACTCGAAGCGGTGCAGGCGTTGGGCGGTGCGGGCTATACCAAGGACTGGCCGGTCGAGCGGTTCATGCGCGACGCCAAACTGCTGGATATCGGCGCCGGCACCAACGAGATCAGGCGCATGCTTATCGGACGGGAACTGCTGGGCATATGACTGTTCTCAAGACTCTCGCCAATGTCGGCTCGCCTGATTTTGCCGCCAATGCTGCGCACAACCGCGCGCTCGTCGCCGACTTGCGGGCAAAGGTCGCGACCGCCGCGCTGGGCGGCTCGGATGCGGCTCGTGAACGGCATGTTGCCCGCGGCAAGCTGCTGCCGCGCGATCGTGTCCATCGTCTGCTCGATCCGGGGTCACCGTTTCTCGAGATCAGCGCGCTGGCGGCGAACGGGATGTATGGCAACAGCCATGCGCCCGATGGAGCGCCAGGCGCCGGCGCGATCGGCGGGATCGGACGGGTTTCCGGCCGCGAGTGCATGATCGTCGCCAACGATCCCACGGTGAAGGGCGGTGCCTACTTTCCGATGACGGTGAAGAAGCATCTGCGCGCGCAGGAGATCGCCAGAGAGAACCGCCTGCCCTGCATCTATCTGGTCGACAGCG
>JBEIPK010000040.1:0-23654 GCA_040377095.1 Novosphingobium sp. | reverse complement strand
GCCTCGCGCATCGCGCCCAGCCGTTCCAGCCGCAATTGCAGGCGCAGCGCGAGCTCCTCCGGGTCAGGGTCGGGCTGTTCCTCGCGCGGGAGGAGCAGCGCCGACTTGAGGTACGCGAGCCAGGCCGCCATCACCAGATAGTCGGCGGCAAGCTCCAGCCGCATCGTTTCCGCGCGGGCGATATAGGCAAGGTATTGGTCGACGAGCCCAAGGATCGAAATTCGCCTGAGATCCACTTTCTGGCGGCGCGCCAGATCGAGCAGCAGGTCGAGCGGGCCTTCCCAGCCGTCGAGTTCCAGATAAAGCGAGCGGTCCTCGGGCGCCGCTTTCCCCGCCACGTGCCAATCCTCGCTTTCGCCGAACAGGTCGGCTGGCGTGGAGGTCGCTGGCGGGATGTCGGTCATGCCTTCGCCGCCCTTGGCTCGCCGGGCAACAGCGCCAGCAGCGCGTCGCGCTTGCCGACCAGTTCCGCCTGCCGCGCGCGGTCGCCGGGGTTGACCGCCGTTCCCGCCAGCATCCGCTCCAGCCGCGCCGCGCCTTGCGTCGTAATCGCCGGCAGCACCTTGGCGATGCCCACCATGTCATCCATACGCGCCCAGCAATTGAGCGCCAGATCGCACCCCGCCGCGATTGCCCTTGCCGCGCGCTCGGGAATCGAACCTGTGAGCGCCTCCATGTCGAGATCGTCGGACATCAAGAGCCCGTCGAAGCCGATGCGCCCCCGGATGATCTCATCGATCACGAACGGCGACTGGGTGGCCGGGTTCGCCGCATCCCAGGCGGTATAGACGATATGCGCGGTCATCGCCGCCGGGGCGTTCGCCAGCGCAATGAAAGGTGCGAGGTCGGTCTCCAATTCCTCCGCACTGGCGGTGACCCTGGGCAGCGCCTTGTGGCTGTCGGCCATCGCGCGGCCGTGGCCGGGCATGTGCTTGACGATCCCGGCGACGCCAGCCTGCCCAAGTCCGTCAAGGATCGCGCGGCCCAGCGCCGCGACGCGCAGCGGCTCGCTGCCCAGCGCGCGGTCGCCGATCACATCATTGGCGCCCGGCTGGCGCACGTCGAGCAGCGGGTGGCAATCGACCGTGATCCCGGCCTCTGCCAGTTCAAGCCCCAGCGCATGGGCATTGACCCGCGCTGCCTCGATTGCGCTGGCGGGGGCAAGGTCATAGAGCCGGTCAAACGCCTCGCCCGGAGGGAAAGCCAGCCACTCGGGCGGCTTCATCCGCGCGACCCGGCCGCCTTCCTGATCGATGGAAATGAGCAGCCGGTCACGCCCTCGAAGGCTGCGCAGGTCTTCGGTCAGCGCGCGAAGCTGTTCGCGGCTCTCGCAGTTGCGGCCGAACAGAATGTAGCCCGCCGGATCGCAATCGCGAAAGAACGCGCGCTCATCGGCGGACAAGACAGGCCCGGATAGCCCGAAGATCGCAGGCAGCATGGGCTGGAAATCGCAGGGATGCGCCGCTCTGGCAAGCACCGGGCCTGCCGATGGTGTGGATTACCGGGTCAGTTCTTGACCTGGCAGGCGAGACCGGCACCGCGCAACTGCGAACAGAGCGCGCGGGCAGCGCCGCCATCGGCCGAGACGGCCTGCAGGCGGTAGACAGTCCCGATATCGGCCCGGCCTTCGACCACGCGGTGCGACAGGCCGGACAGTGCCTGGTGCTGCTGCGAAAGCTTGCTCCATGCCGCTTCGGCCGCTGCCCGCGACGAGAACGCCCCGACCTGCACGCCGACGCCGCTGGCAGCCGGGGCCTGCGAGGCTGCGGAAGACGCTGCCGCCGGCTTGGGCGCCGCGGCGCCGGGGGTGTGAGCAGCAAGCGCGGGCTTGGCGCCGGTTTTTCCGGGATCGGCCTCGACCGTCTCGAAACCGGGCCGCGCGGCCGCGCCTTCCGGGGCCATGCCGGCGGGCCGGTTCTGCCCCTCGGACACGGCGAAGCTGGTATCGCCGGTGCCGGCGAACGTCCGGCCGCCGGGGTCACTGGGCTTTTCCTTGTAGGGCTGGTCCGGCGCAGCAATCACCCCGCCATCAGCGACAAGCTCCGGTCCGGAGGCCTTGCGCGAGGCAAACCAGATGCCGCCGACAATCACCGCGAGCGCGAGCAGTCCAAGCAGGACCAGCTTCATCAGCGCACCTCCACCCGTGTCGTCGTCCGCATCGTCATCACCGCTCTCGAGCCAGGGCAGGCGCACGTCGTCGTCGCTGTCGAGCGGGAGACGCGCGGCGCCGGCATCGGGGATATCGTTATCGTCGTGCACGGCGCCGGGCGCCGACACTCCGTCGCCCGCAGGCTCGCCGACTGTCGTGAACTCGTCGCGATCGGTTCCCGGACCTTCGCTGCCCGGATTTTCGCTGCCGGGTCCTTCGTTGCCGGGGCGTTCATTGTCCCACTGTGCCATGCGCTACATTTCCTCCACCGCCTCGACGCCGAGCAGCGCGAGGCCATTGTGCACAAGTTGCCCGATCTGGGCTGCAAGATACAGCCTAGCACCCGAAAGTTTAGAATTCTGTGCCACGATGAAGCGTTTATCCGGCCGGTCGTTGCCAAGGTTCCAGTAAGCATGGAACGCGGCTGCCAGATCCTGGAGGAAGAAGGCGACGCGGTGCGGCTCGCGCGCGGTTGCGGCCGCTTCGACGATGCGCGGAAACTGCGCGGCGAGCTTGACGAGGTCGAGCTCCTCCTCGCCCAGCAGCTCCAGATCGGCATCCGAAGGCACAAGCCCCTCGGCCGCCGCCTTGCGCAAGGTGGAGCGCACGCGTGCGTGGCAATACTGTACGTAGAACACCGGATTGTCGCGCGAGGCCTCGACCACCTTGGCGAAATCGAAGTCCATCTGAGCCTCGGGCTTGCGCGTCAGCATGGTGAAACGCACCACGTCCTTGCCAACTTCGCGCACCACGTCGGCCAGCGTCACGAAGTTGCCAGAGCGCTTCGACATCTTGACCGGCTCGCCGTTCCGCAAGAGCTGGACCATCTGCACCAGCTTGACCTCGAACGGTTTCTTCGTGCCTGCTCCTTCGGTGAGCGCGGCAACGGCGGCCCTGATCCGCTTGACCGTCCCCGCATGGTCCGCACCCCAGATGTCGACCAGCGCGTCGGCCGTCTCGGCCTTCTGGAAGTGATAGGCGAGGTCGGCGCCGAAATAGGTCCACTTGCCGTCCGACTTGCGGATCGGGCGGTCCTGATCGTCGCCAAATTTGGTCGAGCGGAATAGCGGCAGCTCGACTGGCTCCCAGTCTTCCACTGTCTTGCCCTTGGGCGCTTCGAGCACGCCGTCATAGACCAGATCGTGCGAGCGCAGCCACGCTTCGGCCGCCTCGGGCTTTCCGGCGGCCTGAAGCTCGGCCTCGGAGGAAAACACATCGTGCCGGATGCCGAGCAGCGCCAGATCGGCGCGGATCATCTCCATCATCGCGGCAACGGCGCGGGTGCGAAACAGGACGAGCCACTCGGCTTCGGGCGCAGCGGCATACCGATCACCGAACTCCTCGGCCAGCGCCTTGCCGACCGGAATCAGGTACTCGCCGGGATAGAGCCCTTCCGGAATCTCGCCAATGTCCCGCCCCAGTGCTTCAAGATAGCGCATGTGAGCCGAGCGGGCGAGCACGTCGACCTGCCCGCCGGCATCGTTGACATAGTATTCGCGCGTCACCTTGTGGCCTGAAAACTCCAGAAGAGTGGCCAGCGCATCGCCCACCACAGCGCCCCGGCAGTGGCCCATATGCATCGGCCCCGTGGGGTTGGCGGAGACGTATTCGACGTTGACCACCTGCCCGCTGCCCAAGTCTGAGCGGCCATAGTCTGCGCCCGCCGCAGCCATCGCCTGCAATTCGGCAAGCCATGCGCCCGGGGCAAGCCGAAGGTTGATGAAGCCGGGTCCGGCAATCTCGGCCGAGGCGACGTCCGGCACTTTTGTCAGTTCGACCACTAGCGCCTCGGCCAGCACGCGCGGGTTCATGCCGGCGGGTTTGGCCAGCACCATCGCGGCATTGGTGGCAAGATCGCCGTGCGCGGCATCGCGCGGCGGCTCGATGGCGACGGCGGCGCGGTTCAGCCCGGCAGGCAGCGTGCCTCCTGCTTCAAGCGCGTCAAGCGCAGCGGCGACATGGCCCGCGAAGGCACCGTACAGGGTCTGGGCTTGGGTCTGGGTTTGGGTCTGGCTCATGGAGCGCGCGGTTAGCCGGTTTGTGCCCGCAAGGGAACAGCCGCGCAGTCTGATGTTCAAAAGCGGTCCGGGGCTTCAAAACCGGCGGCTTATGGCGTATCGGGCGCGCCATGCCTTCCGTTCCGCCCCCGCAGACCTACCGCGTCAAGAGCTTCGGCTGCCAGATGAACGTCTATGACGGCGAACGCATGGCGGAACTACTCAGCGAGCAGGGCCTGACCCCGGCGAGCGAGGGCGAAAACGCCGATGTCGTCGTGCTCAACACCTGCCATATCCGCGAGAAAGCCTCGGAAAAGGTCTATTCGGACATTGGCCGGATTACCAAGGCCTGGGATCGCAAGGACGGCTCCAGCCCCCTCATCGCCGTCGCGGGCTGCGTGGCGCAGGCAGAGGGCGAGGAAATCATGGCGCGCGCGCCGGCAGTGCGGATGGTCGTCGGCCCGCAGGCCTATCACCGATTGCCCGATCTGCTGGCGCAGGCCAAGGAAGGCCGCCGGGTCAGCGATACCGACATGCCGGCCGAGACCAAGTTCGGCGCGCTGCCGAAGCGCCGCAAGTCCGGCCCGTCGGCCTTCCTGACAGTGCAGGAAGGCTGCGACAAGTTCTGCACCTATTGCGTGGTGCCCTATACGCGCGGCGCGGAAACATCTCGCCCCTACGGCGACCTCATCGACGAGGCGAAGCGGCTCGTCGAGGCGGGTGCGCGCGAGATCACGCTCCTGGGCCAGAACGTCAATGCATGGAGCGGCGAACGCGCTGACGGCCGCGCCATCGGGCTTGAAGGCTTGATTCGCGCGCTGGCGGAGGAGCCCGATCTGCAACGCATCCGCTATACCACCAGCCACCCGAACGACATGACCGACGCCTTGATCGCCGCGCACGGCGAGGTCGAAAAGCTGATGCCGTTCCTCCACCTGCCCGTGCAATCGGGCAGCGACCGGGTGCTCAGGGCAATGAACCGCAGCCACACCGCCGACAGCTATCTTCGTCTGCTTGACCGTGTGCGCGTGGTGCGGCCCGACATTGCGCTGTCGGGCGATTTCATCGTCGGCTTTCCAGGCGAGAGCGAGGCTGACTTTGCCGAGACGCTGCGGCTTGTCGATGCCGTCGGCTATGCGCAGGCCTTCAGCTTCAAGTACAGTCCGCGCCCCGGCACGCCTGCCGCCAGCATGGATGAAGCCATCGCGCCCGATGTCATGGACGAAAGGCTCCAGCGGCTTCAGGCGGCCCTCAACCGCCACCAGTTGGCGTTCAACCGGGCCACGCTGGGCCGAACGTGCGCGGTGCTGGTCGAGCGCAAGGGCAAGCTCGAAGGCCAATGGCTCGGCAAATCGCCCTGGCTCCAATCGGTGCATTTCATCGGGGACGCAAAGATCGGCGACATTGTGAATGCCGAACTGATCGAGGCGGGGCCGAACTCGCTTTCGGGCAGACTGTTGCAGCCAGCGGCCGCCTGAGGAAAATTCCACAGGCGATGCGCCCGTGTCGCTTGCTTGTCCTGCAGCGGTGCCTATCTTGAGTCGTGCAGTCCGGCGCGCGGGAGCCGTCCGGCTGGCATGAAAGGACCTATGTCGCGAAAGATTGTTCGTGCCGGTGATACGGCACCTTTCCGCCCCGAGACGAACCAGAAGTCGGGAGGCCAGAAGTCCGGAGCGGGACGCGCCCGCGCCGAGGTTGAATTCGAGGAGCCCTCGATCCTCGGCGCCTTGTTCGGGCAATTCGACTCCAATCTCGTCCAGATCGAAAACCGGCTCGGCGTCTATATCGCGGCGCGCGGCAACCGCGTGCAGATCGAGGGCTCCGAAGACGCTGTCGCCCGGACCCGCGACGTTCTCAAAGGCATGCACCAGCGCCTCGTGCGCAATCAGGAGCTGGACGCCGGCGCCATAGAATCGCTGATCGCGATGTCGAACGAGCCGACGCTGGAGGGAATCATCTCGGGATCGACCGAGACCCCGCCGGTGATGATCCGCACCCGCAAGAAAACCATCGTCCCGCGCTCTGCAATGCAGATCGACTACATGCGGGCGCTGGCATCGCACGACATCATTTTTGCGCTCGGCCCGGCGGGCACCGGCAAGACCTATGTTGCCGTCGCGCAGGCGGTCAGCCAGCTCATGGCGGGATCGGTCCAGCGCCTGATCCTGTCGCGCCCGGCAGTGGAAGCGGGCGAGCGGCTGGGCTTCCTGCCCGGCGACATGAAGGAAAAAGTCGATCCCTACCTGCGCCCGCTTTACGACGCGCTCTACGAGTGCATGCCGCCCGAACAGGTCGAGCGCCGCAGTGCATCCGGCGAAATCGAGATCGCGCCCATCGCCTTCATGCGCGGCCGCACCCTGGCCGATGCCTTCGTCATCCTCGACGAGGCACAGAACACCACCGCCGCGCAGATGAAGATGTTTCTCACCCGCTTTGGCCAGAACAGCAGGATGGTGGTCTGCGGCGACCCCCGACAAGTCGATATCCCCGGCGGCGACGCGCAAAGCGGCCTTGCCGATGCCGTCCGCCGGCTGGAAGGCGTGGATGGCATTGCCGTCACCCGCTTCACTGCCGCGGACGTCGTGCGTCATCCCATCGTCGGGCGGATCGTCGAGGCCTATGAGGGCAAGGACGCATAGGCTCTGCGTGGACCTTGACCTTGCCATAGAGCCGCCTTGGCCTGCGCAACCGGACTGGGCCGACCTTGCCGAGCGTGCGGCAGAGGCAGCGGCGCGCGCGGCCCCCGAGCTTGCCAGCCCACGCCTGTCGGTCAGCGTCCTGTTCACGTCCGATGAAGACGTCCACACCCTCAACCGCCAGTGGCGGGCCAAGGACAAGCCGACCAACGTGCTGTCGTTCCCGATGATCGAGCGGGCGGACCTCCTTGCTCTCGCACACGATGGCCCCCCCGAAATGCTGGGCGACATTGCGCTCGCCTTTGAAACCTGCGCCCGAGAGGCGGCGGAAAAGGGCGTTTCGCTGGCCGATCACGCCGCGCACCTCATCGTCCACGGCCTGCTTCATCTGGCGGGGCACGACCACGAGCTCTCGCCGGCCGATGCAGACGCGATGGAGGCGCTGGAAACAAAGGCCCTTGCATCGATGGGCATCGCGGACCCATATGGCGATCCAGCACAACACCGAGGGGCATGAACAGGATTATGGCCAGTCACGGCCACAATGGCGATTCCGGCGCCGGAGAACCGGACAGTAGGCGCACGCTGTGGCGCTTCATCCGGCGGTTCTTCGATCGCGGCGATGGCGAGCAATCGCTGCGCGCGCAGCTTGAGGAATTCATTGACGAGCATGAGGAGGACGACCGCGAGGCCGGCCCGTCCAACGGCGACCTCTCGCTGCTCGAACGCCAGATGCTGCGCAACCTGCTCCACTTCAGCGAGCATGATGCCGACGACGTGGCCATCCCGCGCAGCGAGATACTGGCGATACCCGTGTCCGCCACATGGGAGGAACTCGTCGCCGCGTTCGCCGAACATGGTCACAGCCGCCTGCCGGTGTATCGCGAGACGCTCGATGAAGTGCTCGGCATGATGCACATCAAAGACGTGTTCCCCTTCCTCGCGCGCGGCGAGAAACCGGAGGGAGACTGGTCAGCGCTCATGCGGCAGCCCCTGTTCGTGCCGCAGGCGCGCGGCGCGCTCGACGTTCTGGCCGACATGCGTGCCAAGCAGACGCACCTTGCCATCGTGATCGACGAGTATTCCGGCACCGACGGCATCATCACCATCGAGGACCTCGTCGAGGAAATCATCGGCGACATCCAGGACGAGCACGACGACACGCCCGAGGAACTCATCACGTCCATCGGCGACGGCCTGTGGGATGTCGACGCCCGGGCCGAACTGGAGGACGTTGCCGAACGGATCGATCCGCGCCTTGGCAAGGTCGAGGAAGCGATCGATACCGTGGGTGGCCTCGCGTTCCTGCTGGCGGGCCATGTTCCCGAAATCGGAACCATTCTGGATCATGAAAGCGGCTGGCGCATCGAAGTGACTGCCGGTAACGAAAGGCACGTCACGCGCCTTCGGCTGCATCCGCCGGGCGAACCCGCCGCCGCTGAAGACTGAACGCCAGCAGTTCTCTCCTCACCCACATTGCCAAGGTCACACCGTGCCAGTCCGCCGCCTGCCCCCGCTCCGCGCCCTTGAGGCCTTCGTGCGCGTCGTCCGCCTCGGCTCGGCGAAAGCGGCCGCGAACGAGCTTGGACTCAGTCCATCCGCGCTGTCGCGGCGCGTGGGCGCGCTGGAGGATTTCGTCGGCAAGCGGCTATTTACCCGCCAGCACCAGGCGATGAAACTGACCGACGACGGGCAGGCCTTCTACGATGCCGTGTCGCCCCGGCTGGAAGATCTGGCCGAGGCCGTGGAGCTTCAGGTCGATCCCGGCAAGGTGCTGCGCCTGCATCTTGGCGTGCCCAGCCTGTTTGGCGGTCAGCGGCTGTTCCCGCGCCTGCCCGAGCTGCGCCAGCTGCATCCGCGCCTGCACATCGACATCGATACGGGCCCGCACCTGATCGAGCGCGTCGGCGACACCCTCGACGCCGCGATCGTGCTGGCGAAAGAGCCGGACAGCCTGCTCCATTCCGTCCGGCTCGATCACAACCGCGTCTTTGCCATCACGTCAAAGGCGGTGGCCGAAACCATCGGCAGCGTTCCCGATGTCAAGCGGCTGTCGGGCCAGACGTTCCTGCTGCATAATGACCTTCCGGACAGCTTCACGGCCTGGAAGAAGGCGCTGGGGATCGAGGCACTGGAGCCCGCCTCGATCGATCACTTCGATTCCGGCCAGCTGATCCTGGAAGCTGCCGCCCAGGGGCTCGGCATCGCGATCATGCACGACGATCACTATGCTCGCGCTCACGACGACCGGCTGGCCCGCCTGTTCGACGTCACTATCGAAAGTCCGTACAGTTACTGGTTCGTGTGCCGCGAGCGCGATCTTGCATCGCGGCCCGTCCGGATGTTCCACGACTGGATCGTCAAGGCCGGGTTGTAAGCCCCGGCCCACGGAACCTCAGCCTTCGGAGACGGCAGACTCTGTCAGCCTTCGCTGACGGTCGCCTTGACGATCCTGCCAGGCTTGCGCGGCGGCTCGCCCTTGGGCAGCGCGTCGACAGCTTCCATCCCGCTCTCAACCACGCCCCACACGGTGTACTGGCGGTCAAGGAACGTCGCATCGTCCAAGCAGATGAAGAACTGGCTGTTGGCCGAGTTCGGATTGCTTGACCGCGCCATCGAACAGACGCCGCGCACATGCGGCTCCTCGTTGAATTCGGCCTTGAGGTCGGGCTTCTTCGATCCGCCCATGCCCGAGCCTTCGGGGCAGCCGCCCTGTGCCATGAATCCCGAAATAACCCGGTGGAAGATCACGTCGTCATAGAAGCCTTCACTGGCCAGCTCCTTGATTCGTGCCACGTGGCCGGGCGCCAGGTCGGGGCGCAGCCGGACCTTCACGTCGGCAGGCTCGCCATTGCCGGTATCAAGCGAAAGGGTAAGGAATTCGTCGGCCAAGTTCATTCTCCACGGCGGTTTCGGGGCCGATATAGGGCGCCCGCCGGCATTGTCACGCCCCGGGTCACCCCGCTGCGCAGAAACCGGCCCTTTGCGCGGTTGCTTTTCATCGTCGCGGGCCTAGACCGGCCCCGATGACTCCCGAGCAACTCGAGGCGATTGATCGCGAAGGCGCCGCGGCGGCGTCAACCAACACGCTCGACAGCGCCAGCCTCTCGAACTCCGGCATCGCAAGTTCCAGCCTCGACAAGGAAAACCGGCTCAAGCCCGAATTCGTGCGCAGCGTCCGTGAGGCGCTCGACGCCGGCGAGCATGGCCGCGTTTACGATCTGGTCGAGCCGCTGCACCCCGCCGACATTGCTGACCTCTTCGAGCTGACCGATCAGGACGAACGCCTCGCGCTCGCCAAGGCTATCAGCGACCTGATGGGCGCGGAAGTGATCGCCGAACTCAACGATCACGTGCGCGAGCTGCTGATCGAGGAGCTGCCGGCGGGGATGGTTGCCGACATCGCCGAACAGCTCGACACCGACGATGCCGTGGCGATGATCGAGGATCTCGACGAGGAGGACCAGCAGGCCGTCCTTGCCGAGATGGAGCCGGAAGACCGCGCCGCGATCGAGACCGCGCTTTCGTACCCCGAGGAATCCGCCGGCCGCCTGATGAGCCGGGAGTTCATCGCGGTGCCCGCGCATCTCACCGTCGGCGACCTGATCGACTATCTGCGCGATTCCCGCTCGCTGACCACCGAGTTCTGGGAAGTGTTCGTCGTCGATCCGGCCCACCATCCCATCGGTACCTGCGCGCTTTCGTGGATCCTGCGCAGTCCGCGCCATGTCGCACTGAGCGACGTCATGCAGCGCGAGCAGACCCTGCTGCCGGTCACGATGGACCAGGAGGAAGTGGCGCTGCGCTTCCAGAAATACGCGCTGATCTCCGCGGCAGTCGTAGACGACGCAGGCCGGCTGGTCGGCCA
Organism: Novosphingobium sp.; assembly: GCA_040377095.1. Classification (GTDB taxonomy): domain Bacteria; phylum Pseudomonadota; class Alphaproteobacteria; order Sphingomonadales; family Sphingomonadaceae; genus Novosphingobium. The sequence goes on along the minus strand of JBEIPK010000040.1, from coordinate 13,004 downwards.
GATCACCGCCGACGACGTGGTCCACATCATCCAGGAAGAAGCCGGCGAGGACGTCCTGCTGCTGTCCGGCGCGGGCGAAGGCGACATCAACGAGCCGATCCGCATGACGGTGCAGACCCGGCTCACCTGGCTGGTGGTCAACCTGGGCACGGCGATCGTCGCGGCGAGCGTGGTCGGACTGTTCCAGGGTGCCATCGCGCGCTTTGCCCTGCTCGCCGTGCTGATGCCGATCGTCTCGGGCATGGGCGGAAACGCGGGCACGCAGACGCTGGCCGTCACCGTGCGCGCACTCGCCACCAACCAGATCACCAGCTCCAATACCTGGCGAATGATCGGGCGCGAGTTTTCCATCGCGACAGCCAATGGCCTTGCGCTCGGCGCCATGATCGGGACTGGCGTGGGCCTGCTTTACGACAACCCCCTGCTCGGCGCGGTGATTGCATCTGCCATGCTGATCAACAACCTTGTAGCGGGCACGGCGGGCATCCTCGTGCCCCTCACCTTGCAGAAGTTCCGCATCGACCCCGCCGTTTCATCCGCCGTTTTCGTGACGATGGCGACCGACGTGATGGGCTTTTTCAGCTTCCTCGGTCTTGCGGTGCTGACCGGACTCGCCAATTAGATCTGCGATGCCGCTTCACATTACCAAGGTTGCATACGGTGCGCAGTCGCTGGAAGATATGCGCGGCTGGTTCGCGTCGCGCGGCGACGAGGCATTTCTCACGACGCGCTACCTGCCCAAGCGGCACGAGGAGATCGCGGGCGGATCGCTGTTCTGGATCTTCAAGCACCAGTTGGTCATGCGCTCGCCCATCCTGCGCTTCGATCCGGCGCCGGACGGACGCACGCATATCGTCATTGCCCCGCGCCTGATCGACCTGCAACCACGCCCGCGCCGCGCGCATCAGGGCTGGCGATATCTGGAAGACGCCGACGCCCCGCCCGATCTTGGCGAAGGCGAGCATGCCGGCGAGGTCATGCCCGGCAAGCTGGCAGCCGACCTCGCCCGGCTGGGACTGGTCTGACGGCTCCCGGATAACATACCGTCGGAGCGGTTTCGGAGAGGCCGGGTTGTCCTTTGCAGATCCCTTGACAAGACCGCGATAATTCCCGCTACTTCATGATTGGGTCATCTGATCCGTTGCGACCTCTTCCGCAACAAGCGGCAAGGAGCCCGTTGATGTCTGCCGAAACCACGAAGTCGCACCTTACCCCGGAGTGGGCGGACAATTATCTGCGATCGTTTGCCGTGACCGCCGACGTCGTCATGGCCCAGTGGGCAGACAAGGTCATGTTCGAGGATCCAATCCTGGAACAAGTGTTTCACGACCGCGAGATGCTGCGCCAGGCGTTCGTCCGTTACGCGAACAAGGATCCGGAAAACGGCGTCGGCATCCACACCTTCACGCTGGCCGAGTTCCTCTCCGAGCCCGGGCAAAATCCCGTCGTATACCGATGGAAGTGGGTGTTGGAGCATGCCGCCGAATTCCTCGGCGTACCGACCAACGGCAAGACCATCGTAACCACGGGCGTGAGCATCGATTGGTTCGACGACGAGGGCAAAGTCGTCCGGGAGGTTGCATATTGGGACTTCGTCAAGCCGGCGCTTGACCTTGGGCTGCCCGTCATGAACTCTCATTAGGGAGCATTTCCGCCAACCCGGTCGGCGGGAAGGAAAGTGTGCTAAAACGCAGCCGGCGATTCGATCGGCGGATCGTTCCTGTGCGCCGCGGCATAAGCTTCCGCAGCACGCAGCACGCGCATCATGTTGCGGCTGGCGAGTTTCTCCAGATCGGCCCGCGAATAACCCCGCCGCGCCAGTTCCTCGAACAGCCGCGGATAGCCGGTCACGTCCTCCATGCCCTGCGTGGTCGAGGACATGCCGTCGAAATCGCCGCCAAGCCCGACATGGCCGACGCCGATGCGTTTCGCGATATGGTCGACATGGTCCGCCAGCTGGCTCACCGTCGCCGCCGGGGCGGGATTCGCCTTTTCCCATTCGGACAGCAGTCGAACGGCGCCGTCCGGGTCGCCGGGCATCATCGAGCCGAGCTGCGCCTTTTCGCCTTCGCGCCGGGCTGTCCAGTCGCGAACAGCCTCGCTGACATAGCTTGGCAAGGTCACCACCATCACGATGCCGCCATTGGCCTTGACCCGGTCAAGCACCGCGTCGGTCACGTTGCGGGGGTGTGCTGCAACGCCATAGGCGCCCGAATGGCTGAACATGACCGGCGCTTTCGCCACGTCGAGCGCGTCCATCATGGTCTGCTCGCTGACATGACTGAGATCGACCAGCATGCCGATGCGCTGCATTTCGCGCACCACGTCCTTGCCGAAATCGGTGAGCCCGCCGTGCTGCGGCGCATCGGTTGCGCTGTCGGCCCACGCGGTGGTGCGGAAATGGGCAAGCGTCATGTAACGCGCGCCGAGAGCGTACATCTGGCGCAGCACTGCGAGCGACGATCCGATCGAATGGCCGCCTTCCATGCCGATCAGCGAGGCGATGCGCCCCGCTTTCATCGCTCGCTCGGCCTCGGCGGCGCTCGTTACCAGCGCCATGTCCGCCGGGTAACGCGCGACAAGGCGCTTGAGCACGTCGATCTGCTCGATTGTCGCCTGCACGGCCTGCGGCTCGGGCAACAGGGCCGAAACGTAGACCGACCAGAACTGCGCGCCGACATGCCCCTTGCGCAGCCGGGCAAGGTCGGTCTGCATGGCGAGGCGCCCATTCGCCGGGTCGGCGGTCCCGCCGGTGTCGCGAAAATCGAAGCCGGCTATCATGTTACGGCGGCGGCTGCGAAGCTGCTGCGGCACGTCGTTGTGCCCGTCCCAGACCGGCGCGGCGCGCAATGCGGCCTCGGCCACCTGTTCGGGGGTCTGTGCTTCAAGCGGCCCCGCCGCGAAAAGAACCGCCGCTGCGGCCAGTACCGGTATTCTGCGCATCCTGCCCCTCAACTCTAACCAAATGTCACGTCGCCCGCCTGTTCGAGAACCTTGAGCATAACCGCAGCGCCGCATTGCTGCGAGCGCGCATTCGGGTCAAAGCGTCCGTCGGCGACGAATTTGCCGCGTTCGTAGAGCGTCGAGAAGCTCCACAGATAGGGTGTGGCCCGTCCCATCCGGCGATATCCGAAGCCATTGTACGCCTCGATCCGGTAAAGCAGGCGCGGCAGGCTCCAGTCGCTGGCCCCGGCAAAGCCCATCAGGCGCAGCGCATCGACTGCCGAGTTCTCCCAGTCGCTCGGCGGCAGCCACACCGATGGCCGCCCCGCCGGGACCTGGCGCGTCCGGCGCGAAAGCGGATAGTCCCCGTTGTGGAGGTGCGCGCGGAAATTGAAGCTCGCCTCCAGCGCGTGGACAGCGGCAACGAAAAACCATGGCACGCCAGTGCGCCGCGAAACCCCATCATACTGGCTCTTGGACTGGCGCATCATCGCAAGGTGCCACTGCGCCTTGTCGGCGTGGTCGGGCTTGATCTGGGCCGCGCGGAACCAGGCCACGTACTCGCCGGCAATGCTTGCGAAGCGGAAGGTCCGGCCGACCGGGGGCAGCTTCTCGGGCGTGGAGGGCGGTTCGGATGCCGCTTCGACCGGACTAGGCAACGCGGGCACGGGTTGGTCGCCAGCGCCGGTTTCCTCCGCGCCCGGATCGAGCATCAGCCGCCCGGCGCCCCCGCCCGGTTTCGTCAACGGCGCCAGCCAGGCGGGTGTCACATGCTGTGCCGCGTGGAGCCGGGCGAGCAGCTCTCCCGCCTTGTCGGCCAGCGCGGGACTACGCCCCCCGGCTCGGTCGATCAGGGCGACCAGCCGCGGCATCGCCAGCTCGTAAATCCGGTCCAGCCCCGCAGCGGGCGGTACATCGCCGGGGACGGACAGGCGCGAGGGCGGCAGGCGTTCGGCCCTTGCCCGGCGTTCCAACTCGATCAGCGAGGTGGCAATCTCCGCTGCCTCGAAAGCCTGCGCCGGCAGAACAGCGCGCAGCGGATCGGCCGCCGGCGCGCCCAGCAGCCTGCCGAGGACATCGCCTGCCTGCGGTGCCGGCCCCAGCGGCTGCGCACGGGCGACCAGGGGCAAGGCCAGCCCCGCAAACGAAACCCCCGCACCGATCATCACTTGCCGTCTCGACCCCGAACGGTCCATCGACTCGGCCTCCACGCGGCGAGACTATCACGCCGTGCGGCGAGTGGAACCGTTCGAAAATCAGCCCTCGGCTTCGCGCTCGAACGCTGCCGCTCCGCCGACCCGAGCCGCGGCCTTGCCCAGCATCACCAGCACCACAATGGCAACCAGCGTGGCGATCACGGCATAGGCATACAGCCCGGACAGATCGTCGCCAAGGTGCAGGCGCGCCAGCAGCGCCTTGATCGCCTCGTTCCAGGCCAGCGCCGCAACAAGACCCAGCGAAGCTGACGCCAGCGAGATCATCGTCTGGACCATTGCGCGCGGATCGGTCATCGGATTTCCTCCTGTTCCCCGGTTCACCTCGGCGGCAGAGATTATCGGCAGGGGGGCAGCGCGCAAGGTGGACGAATTCGATTTCATCATCGCCGGCGGCGGCAGCGCTGGGTGCGTGCTGGCCAACCGGCTCAGCGCCGATCCGCGCCGCCAGGTGCTGCTGCTCGAAGCGGGCGGACAGGACAATTACCTCTGGATCAAGGTGCCGGTCGGCTATCTTTACTGCATCGGCAATCCGCGCACCGACTGGTGCATGAGCACCGAGAGCGAAGCCGCGCTGGGCGGACGCGCCCTCAAATATCCGCGCGGCAAGGTGCTGGGCGGTTGCTCCTCAATCAACGGCATGATCTACATGCGCGGTCAGGCGGCCGATTACGACGGCTGGCGTCAGGCGGGCCTCGTCGGCTGGGGCTGGGACGATGTCCTCCCCTATTTCACACGGCACGAGGACCACTATGCCGGCGAGACGCCGTTCCACGGCGCTGGCGGCGAGTTTCGTATCGAGCGTCAGCGGCTGCGGTGGGACATCCTCGATGCTTTTGCGAAAGCCGCACAGGAATACGGCGTTCCCGCCATCGAGGATTTCAACCGGGGCGACAACCACGGCGTCGCGCTGTTCGATGTCACTCAGCGCAAGGGCCGGCGGTGGAGCACGGTCGACGCCTTCCTGCGCCCGGTGCGGACACGGGCCAACCTCAACGTCGTGACGGGCGCGCTGGTCGATCAGGTGGACTTTGCCGAAGGACGCGCGACTGGCATCCGCTACCGGCTGGGGGGCGAGGAGCGCGTGGCGAGGGCGCGCGGCGAAGTGATCCTTGCGGCAGGAGCAATCGGATCGCCCGCCATTCTCGAGCGCAGCGGGATAGGTGATGCGGCCCGGCTACGCGATCTCGGCATCGAGCCGCTCATCGATAATCCCGGCGTCGGCGGCAACTTGCAGGACCACCTGCAACTGCGCTGCGCCTACCAGGTGAGCGGTGTCCCCACCCTCAACCACCGAGCCTCGAGCATGATCGGCAAAGGGCTGATCGGCCTCGAATATCTCATGCGCCGCAGTGGGCCGATGGCGATGGCGCCAAGCCAGCTTGGCATGTTCCTGCACAGCGATCCGCGCTTTGCGACGCCTAACCTCGAATACCATGTCCAGCCGCTCAGCCTCGAAGCGTTCGGCGGCGCGCTCGATCCGTTCCCCGCGTTCACGGCCAGCGTCTGCAACCTAAGGCCGCGCAGCCGGGGCCGAGTTTCGATCTGCTCGGCCCGTCCGGAGCAGCCGCCCGCGATCCGTCCCAACTACCTTGCCGAGGATGAAGACCGGGAAGTCGCGGCGCAGGCCATCCGCATCACGCGCGCCATTGTCTCCCAGCCGGCGCTTGCCCGCTACCGCCCCGAGGAAGTGCGGCCCGGGACGGACTTCCAGACCGAGGAGCAGTTGCGCGAGGCGGCAGGGCGCGTTGGCACGACGATCTTCCACCCGGCCGGCACGGCAGCGATGGGCCGCGTCGTCGATGCCGAACTGCGTGTTGTTGGCGTGGGCGCCCTGCGCGTGGTCGATGCCTCGGTCATGCCCACGATCACGTCGGGCAACACCAATGCGCCCACCATGATGATCGCGGAAAAAGGCGCCGAGATGATCCTGCGCGCGGCGGCGAGCGCCTGATGCTCAGCTCCAGGTCGCCTCGGGCGGCAGGCTCATCATGGCCATTCCGCCACAGGCGGAAGACTCATTAAAATCGCATCGATGTTGCCGCCGGTCTTTAGGCCGAACAGCGTGCCCCGGTCATAGACCAAGTTGAACTCGGCATAGCGCCCCCGCCATTCGAGCTGGCGCGCCTTGTCTTCGGCGCTCCACGCCAGCCCCATGCGGCGGCGCACGATGCGCGGAAAAACAGCGAGGAATGCGTCGCCTACCGCGCGGGTGAAGGCAAAGTTGGCCTCCCACGCCGCTTCATCCGCACATTCGAGGTGATCGTAGAAAATGCCGCCAACGCCGCGATGGACCTTGCGGTGGGGAATGTAGAAATAATCATCCGCCCAGGCCTTGAACCGCTCGTGATAGTCGGCCCCGTGCGGATCACACGCCGCCTTCATCGCCGCGTGGAACGCCGCGGTATCCTCGGGATAGGGCAGCGGCGGATTGAGATCGGCACCGCCGCCGAACCACGCCTTGGTCGTCGTCAGGAACCGGGTGTTCATGTGAACGGCGGGCACGTGCGGGTTGGCCATGTGCGCGACAAGGCTTATGCCCGTCGCCGAAAATCCGGGCTGCTCCGCCGAAGCGCCGTTGACCGAACCGGCGAACTCCTTCGAAAACGCGCCCCCCACGGTCGAGACATTGACGCCGACTTTCTCGAACACGCGGCCTCTCATCAGGCCTTGCGTGCCCCCTCCTCTTTCACTGACGCCGGCATCGCCCGTTTCCTCGCCCACCGCGGCGCGGGTCCACGGCGTATACGCAAAGGTGGTGTCGCTTCCCGCCTCGCGCTCGATCGCCTCGAACTCGGCACAGATGCGATCCCGCAGGCTTTCGAACCATGTCCGCGCGCGGGCAGTGAAAGGCGTCCAGTCAGTCATGGCAGCCCCTTGCCAAGCGATCCCGCCTGCGGCAAGGAAAAGCATGGTTCCCGTTTCGTTCAATCTTCCGACATGACCGGTACGCCCTGTGCGCTGGAATTCGCGGGAGAGGAATGGCGCCTGGTGCAGGGCCGCGCGCTTTACTGGCCGCGTGAACAGGCGTTGCTGGTGGCCGACCTGCACCTTGAGAAGGCCAGCTTTTTTGCAGTGCGCGGCCAGATGCTCCCCCCTTATGACAGCCGCGAGACGCTTGAACGCGTCGCACTCACCATCCGGGAAACCGGGGCGCGGCGCGTGTTCGCGCTGGGCGACAGCTTCCATGACGATGCCGGCACCGCGCGGCTGGAACCGCACGCGGCAGGGATGCTCGCGGCGCTGACCCGGGCGGTTGACTGGGTGTGGATCACCGGCAACCACGATGCCGGGCTCGATGCCTCGGCCGGGGGCATGCGGGCTGTCGAGGCTGTGGTGGGAGGCATGGTGCTGCGGCACAAGGCGCTGGCAGGAGAGACGCGGGCGGAGCTTTCGGGCCACTTCCACCCCAAACTGCGCATCGCTGTGCGCGGCCGCCGCATTGCGCGGCCCTGCGCGGTCGCCAGCGAGAGCAGGCTGATCCTGCCTGCCTTCGGCACGCTCACCGGCGGTATGGACGCGGCCGATCCGGCGATCCTTTCGGCGATGCAGCCCGCGCGCGGCATCGATGCCGTGCTGCCCGCCGGGGGCCGGGTGCTCACCTATCCGTTGTGGCGGGCGGCAGGTTGAACGCCGCTTCCCGGAGAAGATCGCGCTGCTTGCCGGGATTTGCGACCCCTCGTTGTTTTCCGGCCTTCCCTGCCCCGGCGATTCGCTCTAAGGACGCGCGCACGCACGTATCAGCAATTCAGGAGAGCATGCTATAGCACCCCCACCCCGGCGCATGATGACGCCCCCCGTCAAGAGCGGGCCGCGCTTCAACCAGTTCATCACTTCCGACAAGGTCCGCGTGATCGACGAGGAAGGCGAGAATCTGGGCGTCATGTATACACGCGAAGCCATCGAACAAGCTGCCGGAGTGGGTCTCGACCTGGTCGAGGTGTCACCGAACGCCGATCCGCCGGTGTGCAAGTTCCTCGATGTCGGCAAGTTTCGCTACGAAGCGCAAAAGAAGGCAAATCTGGCGCGCAAGTCGCAGAAGACGCAGGACATCAAGGAAATCAAGATGCGGCCCAACATCGATGATCACGATTACGACGTGAAGATGCGCAACGTGCAACGTTTCATCGAGGACGGCGACAAGGTCAAGGTGACCCTTCGCTTCCGGGGGCGCGAGCTTTCGCACCAGCAGCTCGGCATGGACCTCTTGCGCCGCGTGCAGGAAGACGTCGCCGAGATCGCAAAGATCGAGGCCTATCCCCGCATGGAAGGTCGCCAGATGCTGATGGTGCTCTCACCCAAGTAGGCGCCGCTCAGTCGGTCCGGCCTCGAAGGGGCGCGCTCTGCGGGGGGCGCCTTTTTCGCATCTTCCATCGGATTTGCCTGCCCTGCCCGCACGTACCAAGGGCACTGCGTAGGACGGGATTGCGGGAAACGGGGACAAGCAGGCGATGACTGCACAGCGAATCGGCTTCTGGCTGGGATTGGCCGGCTTCGCGCTCACGCTTTTCCTGCCCGCGCCGCAAGGCATGCCGGCAGCGGCATGGCCCGCAGCCGGGCTGGTGTGGTTGATGGCGTTATGGTGGATGACCGAGGCGATCCCGCTCTACGCCACGGCCCTGCTGCCCTTTCTTGTCCTGCCGCTTACCGGCATCGCCAATGCCGCAAAGACAGCGTCGTCCTATTATTCGCCGATCATGTTCCTCTTCATCGGCGGCGCATTCCTTGCGCTGACCATCGAGCGCACTGGCCTTCACCGCCGGCTGGCGATGTTCATCATGCGCTTTGGGGGACAGACTCCGTGGCGTTTGCTGCTGGGCGTGATGACCGCCACCGCGCTGCTTTCGACGATCATCTCCAACACCTCCACAGCGCTGATCATGATGCCGATGGCGCTTGCGATCCTCGCGGCAGGGGGCGTCGAGCCCGGCGAAACCCGCGGGATGGCGGGCGCCCTCCCCATGGGGATTGCCTTCGCCGCATCGATCGGCGGGCTTGGCACGATGATCGGCACGCCAACCAACGCGCTCGCAGCGGGCCTTGTGGAGCGGACGCTCGGCGTGAAGATCACGTTCCTCGAATGGAGCCTCTACGCGATGCCCATCGTCATCCTCGGAGTGCCGCTCGCGGCGCTGATCATCGCTCGGGTCCAGCGGCTGGGCGGCGACGGGTTCGATCCGGTCGCGGCGCGCGGAGCCATCGCGCACAGCGTTGGCTGGACCGCGCCGGAGAGGCGGCTGGTGCCGATCGTGCTGCTCGCCTTCGCGCTCTGGGTTTCGTTGCCCTGGCTGGAAACGCTGTTTCCCAAGGGCGGGCTGACCGACGGGACCATCGCGGCGCTGGTTGGTATCAGCCTCTTCGTCCTGCCCGATGGCACTGGACGGCGGATGCTGACCTGGCCCGAGGCCAACCGGGCGCCTTGGGACGTGGTGCTGATGTTCGGCGGCGGCATGTCGATGGCGATGGGCATGACCGAATCGGGGCTTGCCGCATGGCTGGGCACGATGCTGCTTCCGCTTGCTTCCGTGCCCTTGCCCGTGATGGCCCTCATCCTCGTTGCCTTCGTCATTCTGGTGACCGAGTTTGCAAGCAACATCGCGGCAGCAAGCGGGATCATGCCGGTCGTCGTCGCGCTGGTCGGCGCGTTCCATGCCGATCCCATCCTGCTCGCGCTGCCCGCGGCGATCGCCGCAACCTGGGGCTTTATGCTTCCGGCCGGGACTGGCCCCAATGCGATTGCCTGGTCGACCGGCCACATCACCATGCCGCGCATGATACGCGCCGGGTTCCTGCTGGATCTGGCGGGCGTATTCCTGATCGTCGGCGTTGTCTGGGGGGTTGCGGCGCTGCTGCCCTAAAGCGCGCTCAACTGCCCCACTCCCTGCGTTCCTCTGCCGCGCGGAGCACTTCATAGGCCAGCTGATAAGCGTGGAATGCCTTGGCGGCAGCTTCGTCGCCCGGTTTGAGATCGGGGTGTACTTCCTTGGCCTTGGTGCGCCACGCCTTCTTGATCGCCTCGAAATCAGCGTCGGTCTCAAGCCCAAGCAGCTCAAGCGCGCGCAGCTCGTCGCGGCTGCGGGTGCCGTCACCCGAACCAGCCCAACCGTAGTGCGCCGATTCGTGGTAGCCTTCGTGCGTCTGGCGCTCGTTTGCCTCGCGCTCGGCGGCTTCCTCGGCGGTCAGCCCGGCGAAATAATCCCACCCCGCGTTGTATTCGGCCGCGTGCTTCTGGCAGAAATACCAGCGTTCGGGGCTGTTAGGAGACTTTGGCGCCGGGCAATCGCCAGCTTCGTTGCAGCCCACCCGGTCGCACAATCGAACCCGCGCCGCTTCGCGCGAGCCGCCATAACCGCCCCAGCGGGGGAATCCCCAGTTATCCGATCTGCGCGCGCGGCTCATGGAATCCGGATAGCCTGTTGGGTTGCCGGTGCAAGCGCAGATGCCCACCGGGAAGCGATTGAAGGCGCGAGAGCGGCTTTCAGTCGATGGTGACAGTCACCGCGCGGCGGTTGCGGGACCAGGATTCCTCGTCGGAACCAAGCGCAATCGGCCGCTCCTTGCCATAGCTGACGGTGGAGATGCGGCTCGTGTCGACGCCCATCGAGACCAGATAGTTGCGCGCCGCGTTCGCCCGGCGCTCACCCAGCGCAAGGTTGTATTCCCTCGGTCCGCGCTCGTCGGCGTGGCCTTCCAACGTGGCGCGCTTGGCGGGATAGCGCAGCAGCCACTGCGCCTGCGTCTGGAGCGCGGCGGCATCCGCACTGTCGATGTTCGACATGTCGGTGTCGAAGTAGATCGTGTCCGCTCCCCGGGTGAATGCCACGAAGTCGGCCTGGCTGCCCGGCGTGGGGGCGCCGGTGTCGGTGGTCGCGGGAGCCGTCGTGACTGCGCCCGGCTCTGGCGGCAGCTCCTTGGGCTTCGACGCGCAGGCGGAGAGGGTCAGCGCGCCGGCGATCAGCAGCATGGCCGTGCCTGTCATTCTCATCATCGCAAGATCTCCTTCCAGTTTTGAACACAACACGCACGGGGATGTTCCACAAGCGGCATTTCCGGAAACCGAACCTTACGGCCTGATCGGGCCCCAGGCCGGGTCGGAGGCATTGACCGGCGTTGGCAGGCGGCGCTCGTTCCGTCCGGTCAGGTCAACCTGCCAGATAGAGGTCTTGCCGCTGGTCTTCTCGGTGCGGAAGAACTGGATGATGCGGCCGTTGGGGGACCATGTCGGCGCTTCGTCCTGCCAGCTGTCGGTCAGGTGACGCATGCTGCCGCCAGCCGGGCTCATCACGCCGACGCGCAGGTTCCCGGCTATGTGCGTGAAGGCGATCTGATCGCCGCGCGGGCTCCACTCGGGCGTCGCCGCGCGCCCGCCGAAGAAGCTGATGCGCTGCTGGCCCGAACCGTCGGCGTTCATGACATAGACCTGCTGGCTGCCCGAGCGGTCGCTTTCGAACACAATGCGATTGCCATCGGGTGAAAAGCTTCCGCCAATGTCGATGCCGGGGCTGTCGGTCAGCTTGACCGGGCGTCCGCCCGCGGCGCTGATCTTGTAGATGTCAGTATTGCCGCCGGTTGCCATCGAATAGAGGATCCACTTGCCATCGGGCGACCAGCGCGGCGCGAAGGTGGGATTGCCGGTCTCCACGATCAGGCGCTGGGCGTTGCGATCGAGGTCATAGACATAGATGCGCGGGTTGCCGTTCAGATACGAAAGATACAGGATCTCGCGGTAATCGGGCGAGAACCGCGGGGTCAGCGCGGTGGCCTGTCCGCTCGTCAGATAGCGGTGGTTGGCTCCGTCCGAATCCATGATGGCAAGGCGCTTCATCCGCCGATCCTTGGGTCCCGTCTCGGCGATATAGGCAATGCGGCTGTCGAAGAACGGGCTTTCGCCGGAGAGCCGCGAGTAGACCAGGTCGGCGCACTTGTGCGCCGCGCGCCGCCAGTCCGCCGCCGGGACGACCCAACCTGCGCGGGTCAGTTGCTGCTTCAAGCCGACGTCGTAGAGATAGCAGCCAATGGTCAGATCGCCGTTCGCGCCTGCCCGGACATAGCCCTGCACCAGCATTTCCGCACTGCGGCTTGACCACAGCGCATAATCTGGCGCCTGAATCTCGGCGAAGGCCGGCTGCGGCAGCCCGTCCGGGCCGCTCGGTTTGAACAGGCCGTTATTCCTGAGATCGGCAGAAATAACGCTGGCCAGCGCGCGGCCGAGTGCGGTGGTCGAGCCTGCCGTGGTCTGCGTCGGCAGGTCCTGATCAGTGGCGAAAGCGGCGATGGCGACGCCAAGGTCCTGCCACGGCGCTTCGTCGGATACCGTGCCTGAAAGACCATCTTCCTCGGCCGGCTGGGACGCGGCAGGCTGCGGCGCAGGTGAAGAAATCTCCTGCGCTGCGGCAGGCAGCGTCCATGCCGCGAGGATGAGGGGCAGGTAGCTGATTTTCATTGCGAAAGCCTCTTGTCGAACTTGATGGTGACCCGCTTCCAGGTATCGTAGTACTGATCGGGCAAATCGAACGGCGCCGCAAGCTGAACGGCGCGGATCGCCTGTTCGGCATGGCGCGCGGACTGCGCCCGGTTGGCGTCCGTCACGCCTTCCTGCCGCACGACCTGAGGCGTGCCGGCGAGCGTCCCGTCGCGGTTGAGTGACCAGCGCAGGATCGTCACCAGCTTTTCCGAATCCGCTCCCTCGGGCACCTTGCCCTGCCAGTGCGGCCGGATCGCACGCGACAGCGCGCCGAGCAGCGAAGCCTGGACAGCAGGCCCGGCGACCATTGCCGGTGGATTGGCCGACCGCCCCGCGGTTTGCGCCCCCGCAACGCCTTTCAGGAAATCATCGCCGATCCGGCT
>JBEIPK010000036.1:0-26581 GCA_040377095.1 Novosphingobium sp. | reverse complement strand
CGGCCGACGTAGCAAGCTGGAAGCAGGGTGACCGCCTGCTGCTCAATGGCCGAATGCTGACGGGGCGCGACGCGGCGCACAAGCGGATTGCCGACATGGTGGCGGCCCAAAAAGCGGGGGGGGGCGAACCGCTCCCGGTCGATTTCGCGGGCCGCGTCATCTATTACGTCGGCCCCGTCGATCCGGTGCGCGACGAAGTTGTCGGCCCGGCGGGACCCACCACCGCCACCCGCATGGACGGGTTCATGGACACAATGCTTGGCCTCGGCCTGCTCGCCAGCGTCGGCAAATCGGAACGCGGCCCCGCCGCCACGCAATCGATTGCCGAGCACAAATCGGCTTACCTGATGGCGGTGGGCGGCGCGGCCTATCTGGTCGCGCGCGCGATCAAGCAGGCGAAAGTGATTGCCTTCGAGGACCTCGGCATGGAAGCGATCTACGAGTTCACGGTCGAGGACATGCCGGTGACGGTCGCAGTCGACTCGGACGGCAACAATGTTCACCAGCTCGCGCCTGCCGTGTGGAAGGACAGGATCGCGAAAGAGCACTTGCTCGGGGCGTGAGCGGGAGGCAACCCCGCGTGGCCAGCGGGCAACGGCATTGAACGCCGTCCCCTTCTGGCTGCTGGCGACCCTTCTGGGCGCAATGTTCAATTCGTGGCGCACTGCCGTGCAGCAAAGCGTGCGGGCGACGCTCTCGGTCAATGGCGCGGGCCTGGTTCGCTATCTCTATGGCCTGCCGGTCTCGGCGGCGTTGCTGGCGGGCTGGTGCCTTTCCCACGGCGAAGGCTTGCCCGGTTTCGATATACCGCTCTGGGGCTGGGCGCTCGCTGCCGGGCTGTGCCAGATCGTCGGCACCAACCTGCTGCTGCTGTCATTTTCCTATCACAACTACGTTGCCGGCACGGCCTATTCAAAGACCGAGGCGATCCAGGGGGCGCTCCTTTCGCTCATCATCCTTGGCGAGCGGTTGTCGTGGATCAGCTGGGCAGGCATCGCGGTGGGCGTGTTCGGCGTGCTCTATCTCTCCGCCGGCGGGCGCTGGCCCCGCTTTCGCGACCTGTCCGGACCGGCGGCGCTGTGCGGGCTGGGCGCGGGACTCGGGTTTACCCTGACGGCGATCTTCGTGAAGCTGGCGTCCCGCGAGACGCACTCGGCGGACTTCATCCTTGGCGCGCTGTTCGTGCTCGTCGCCGTGCAGGCTGGCCAACTCGTCATGCAGGGCAGCTACGTCCTTCTTCGCGAGCGCGGCGAAATGGCGCGCGTGTTCAAAAGCTGGCGGACGTCGTCGCTCGTCGGGCTGCTGGCAAGCCTCGGCTCGGCCTGCTGGTTCACCGGCTTCGCGCTCGCGCCCGTCGCGCTGGTCCGCACCGTGGGACAGATCGAAGTGTTCTTCACGCTCGGCTTCGGGCGGCTTTACTTGCACGAGAAGGTCAGGCGGCATGAAGTCATCGCGCTGTTCTGCGTGGCCGTCGGCGTCGCCCTGGCGCTGGCCGGAAGCCTTTGAACGAGCGCGAATGGCATTTGCACCCGGCATTGCCTAGGTAGGTTGCCAAGCCATGGCCATCCTGCTGCTCTTCCTTCTCGGCATCGTCAATTTTGCCATGCACCGTGCGGTGCTTGAAAGCGGCCATCCCCTGATCGGGCAAGTTCCCTGGCTCGTCCACATGCTGGGCGGGCGGCTGAGCCTGATCCCGGAATTCGTGGTCCTGCTCGGCTCGATGCTGATGACCGCGCATGGGTCGATGGGGTGGGCCTGGGGTTACGCGGTCTACAGTGCGATCAACACGATATCCGGCTGGCTGATCCTGACGCGGAGGGTCTGACGGGAACCAGCGGCGGGGGCGGGGCTTTCCCCTCCATGGAAAAATCTCGCGAAACCTGGCTCGTGGTCAACGCCGCTAGCGGCAGCAACGACGGAGCTGCGGTGAAGGACGTCGTCTCGGCCCTCACAGCTGCTGACCATGCGCCGGCACGGATCATCGACATTGCCGCAGCGGGCGCACCGCGAATGAAGAACCTTCCATCCGGCGGACTGCTCGCGGTCTTTGCCGGTGACGGCACCGTGAGCAGTGTGGTGTCCGGGGCGCAAGGCTGGGACGGCGATGTGCTTGTGCTGCCGGGAGGCACCGCGAACCTGCTTTCCCGCGCCCTCCACGGCGAGGCCGGAGCGACCACCATCGTCTCGCGCCTTGCCGAGCTGAAGCGGGTTCGGCGCGACTGTATCCGCACCAGCAAGGGCATCGGCCTGATCGAAGTCCTGGCCGGGCCGGGCGCGGCATGGAGCCATGTGCGAGAAGACCTGCGCGAGGGGCAACCGGCGGAGATTGCAGGCAGCACGCTCGAAGCAGTGAGGCAGAGTACCGCCGGGCCAATGGTCCTGCTCGACGATCCCCCGGGGCTTGGCCGGGAGGAAGGGTATGCCGGTCTGCGCCTCGAACCGGTGCGCGGCAGCCTGGCGGTATCGGGCTATGGCCCGCGCGGGGTGGGCGAGACAGTGAAACAGGGTCTCGCCCTCATCAAAGGCGATTTCCGCGATGGTCCGCACGACGAGCTCGGCCTGCATCCACGCATACACTGTCGCAGCGCCGATGGTTCGCCGGTCGAACTGATGATTGATGGCGAAGCCGTGACCGGTGAAGCCTCGGAAACGTTTTTGCTTGCGCCGCTCCCGGTCAATCTGCTCTCCCTCGGGCATGGCTGAACCACTTGTCCTGTTTCACCTCAGCGATATCCACTTCGGGCTTGAGGATGTCGCCGCGCTTGACTGGGTGAAGGGCTGCATCGCGTGCGAAGGGCCTGCGGCGGTTTGCATCACGGGCGATCTCACCATGCGGGCGCGGCACAGCGAATATCGCGCCGCCAATGCCTGGATCGGCGCGCTGGGGCTTCCGGTGACGGTGGAAGTCGGCAATCACGACATGCCGTACTTCAATCTCATTGAGCGTTTTACCGACCCCTACCGCCGGTTCCGCGCGATCCAGAGCCTGATCGAGCGCGAGCTGGACCTGCCCGGCCTCGCCATTGTCCCCTTGAAGACCGTGACTCGCGCCCAGTGGCGCTTTCCCTGGTCCAACGGCTGGGTGACCGACGAGGCGCTCGCCGAAACGCTCGCCGCGATCGATCGCCAGCCGCCCGGAACGCGCGTGATCGTCACTGCACACCATCCGCTGACCGAGCGGGCGCCGAACGGCAAGCTGCTGACGATTGGCGGCACCCGGGCGATGGAGGAACTGGCCCGGCGCGATATTCTTGCGATCTTGACGGGCCATATCCACGATGCCTTTGACCTGCACCAGCCGACCCCAGCCGGGCCGCTGCGCATGATCGGGGCGGGCACGCTGTCGCGGCGGATCCGCTCGTCGCCGCCAAGTTTCAACACGCTGACCATTGGCGATGCCGGGATCTCAGTCTGCGTGCGCAATCTTGGCGACGTGCCGACGCCTGCCATGCAGATCGCCTCGGTGCCCGAAAACGCCCTGCCGCCGCGTCAGCCGGGCGAACCCGTCGCGCCGGTCGGGACCGTGCCGGAGCACGATCCGCCGGTACATTAACGCCGCTCCTTGTCAGTAATCGTGGCTGACGTTGCCGAGCCCGGCAATGTCGGAATGAAGCTCGCGAGGCTTGCGGTGAAGCGAGACGTTGCCGGCTCCCGCGATGCTGACGTCGAGCCTGCCGGTGACACTGAGATCGGCATTGCCGAAGCCGGCCATGTCGACGTCACCATCGCCGGCAATCAGCTTTTCGAGATCGAGATTGCCGGCGCCGGCGGCACTGACCATGATCTTGCCGACCTTGCCGCTAGCCTCGACGTTGCCGGCGCCGCCGATGTCGAGATCGAGCACGGGCTGGTCAAGGCCGGTGAGCTCGATGTTGCCAGGTCCGTTGAGTTCGATGCGCGGCAGGATGGGCGCCGTGACCTTGAGCGTGAGCGTGCCGCTTTTGCGCTTGTTTCCATCAACAAGGCGAAGAGTCCCGCCCTGCCAGCGCATTGCCTTCATCAGCTCGGCGTTGCCCGAGATTGTCATTTCGGTCTTGTCGCCGCGGGTGAATTCTAGATTGACCGGCGCGTTGAGGACCAAGGGCACGGTCGGATCGAACGCGACGACTTTGCGGACGTGCGGGCCGGATTGCGTCTTGTCGTCGAAGTCGATCGTGTAGCCACCATTGCGGACGAGCTCGGGGCCGGCGATCGCAAAGGCAATGCCAAGGCAGGCAATGCCGGCGACGAGAGCGCTGAGCGCGACGACAACCAGTTTGCGAATCATGTCTGCAGCTCCTTCAGCTGTCGTGGCTGATGGCCGGCTCGATGACGCGGTAATGCAGTCGCCCGAACCAGATCAGCAGATTGACGAGGCCGATTCCGACGATCATCAGCAAGGCGCCGAGCGCGATTGCGGCGCACATCAGCCCTAGCCCGGTGAAGATCGCGGCAACCGCGCCGCCCGGAAAGGCATTGAACGGACCGGCGATGGTCACGGCAACGCCGCCGACGAACAGGCCGACCGTGGCCGCAAGAAAGCCGATCAGCACACCCAGCACGGCCAGCAGGATGGGCAGGAGAATGATGATGTCGATCGCGCCGAGCCCGATAAAGGCAATCACGGCGCCCCATGCGGCGGAGGGTGATCGCGACTCCTTCCAGCGCCGCACGCCGGCCTCAAGCTTGAGTTCGCGGGCCAGTCGGCCCGGGTCGCCCAGCGCCTCGGCCACTTCGGCCTCGCTGCGGCCTTCCTCGTTGGCGGCGTCGAAATGCGCGGCATAATCGCCGAGGATGTCGTCGCGCGCGTCGGCAGCAAGGCCCGACAGGCCGCGGCCGAGGCGGCGCATGAATTCGTCGCGTGTCATTGGTCTGCCTCCACCGTGCCCTGATCTGGAGTGGCTTGAAGTGCCGGTGCCGCAACCCGGTCGCCGATCACGTCCTCTACCGAGGCTGTGAACGCGCGCCATTCGGCGAGTTGCGACGCGAAGCTGGCCTGCCCGGCATCGGTCAGCTGATAATATTTGCGCGGCGGGCCTGACGGCGATTCCTCGAGATAGGTCTTCACAAGGCCGTCGCTTTGCATGCGCCGCATGAGCGGGTAGATCGTGCCTTCACCCATGCCGACGGCGTGCGCCAGCTTGCTGGCAATCTCGTAGGCATAGCTGTTGCCCCGGGCCAGCAGCGCAAGCACGCACATGCCGAGCACGCCTTTCTTCAGCTGGATTTCAATGGCTTCGGGCACGAATTCCTCCTTGGCGGGGGCGGGCGCACGAGCCGCGAGCGGGTTGGTGCGCCTGACCCCTGGCCGGTGGCAATGGCCTTAACTGGCGCGATGTTCGCGGGCCACTTTCTCGGCGACCAGCGTGCGGGTCTGCCGCAGCGCCTGCGCATAGCACGCTTCAGCGCCGGTTGAACGCAGGCGGGTTCCGGTTGTCGCGGCATCGCCGCCGCAGACCGAGCGGGCGGCCTTGCGCACGCGGCGGTCGAGTTGGCGCTGGCCTTCGGGGGTGGCGAGATCAAGATCGGCGACCGACACGGACATGGTGGGGGCCTGTCCTTGCGTCGTCGCGGCCATCGTCTTGGCCGGGACTGCCATGACGCCCAGCGTGGCGGCGAGGGCGAAGAGGGCAGGTGCGAGCGAAAGTGTGGTCTTGGTCATGGGTCATCTCCTGTCTTTGCGTTGACCCGGTTTGTTTGCCGGGGCCGCTGCGTCCACTCTGCGAGTCGCGCTGCGGATGCCCATTATCTACCGCAAGGTACTGTGTTATGCAAGATACCTTGTTAGACACAGATCATATTTATCACAGGTAGCTGTTTATATGCGATGATTTTCCGTTTCGGGCATGGCTCCTTTGGTCGGAAAGCAGGCCGCTGCGCGCTCGGGACAACGAAAAAGGGGCCGCGGTTTTCCGCAGCCCCTTTGATTCGATCTGCGATTCGATTCGCAGTCTGCGCCGGTTGAAATCAGCGCTTCGAGAACTGGAAGCTCCGGCGAGCCTTGGCCCGGCCATACTTCTTGCGTTCCACGACGCGACTGTCGCGGGTCAGGAAGCCGGCTTCCTTGACCGCACCGCGTAGCACCGGCTCGAACTTCGAGAGCGCTTGGGCGATGCCGTGCTTGACTGCGCCGGCCTGGCCAGAAAGCCCGCCGCCCTTGACGGTGGCGACGACATCGTACTGGCCTTCGCGGCCAGCGACCTGGAACGGCTGGTTGATGACGAGACGCAGCGTCGGACGCGCGAAATAGACGTCCTGTTCGCGGCCGTTGACAACGATCTTGCCGCTGCCCGGCTTGATCCAGACGCGGGCGACGGCGTCCTTGCGGCGGCCGGTGGCATAGGCACGGCCCTGTGCGTCGAGCTCCTGCTCGCGAAGCGGCGCGGCGGGTGCCGAAGGCCGAACGGGCGCATCGGCCTCGGCTGCAGCGGGGGTGGCAGCCGGGGCGCCGCCGGTGAGGTTGCCGAGTTCGGCCAGATCAGTGACGGTGTTGTCGGACATTTACGCGCCCACCCTGTTCTTGCGATTCATCGATGCGACGTCGAGCGTCTGCGGCTGGGTTCCGGCATGGGGATGCTCGGTTCCGGCATATAGATGCAGCGCGCGCATCTGCGCACGGCCCAGCGGGCCGCGCGGGATCATGCGCTCGACCGCCTTTTCAAGCACGCGCTCGGGGAAGCGGCCATCGAGGATTTTGTCCGCGGTCACTTCCTTGATGCCGCCGGCATAGCCGGTGTGCTTGTAGTCGGTCTTCTGCTTGAGCTTGTTGCCCGTGAAGCGGACCTTGTCGGCGTTGATGACGACGACATGATCCCCGCAATCAACGTGCGGCGTGTAGCTCGGCTTGTGCTTGCCGCGCAGCGTATCGGCGATGATCACGGCCAGACGGCCGACAACCAGACCCTCGGCATCGATCAGATGCCACTTCTTCTCCACCTCGGCCGGTTTGATCGACCGGGTGACCTTGCTTAGCGCCTTCATGGCCAGGTACCCCGTAAGCTTGAACGTGATCGGGTGCGGATCCGCAAGACTCCTGCGGGCACCGGAAGCGCGCGCTTTCGTGCAAACAGCCCGCTAAGTCAAGAAAATCCGCGCCATTGCGGAGAGGTAAAATAATACCTCAACCAGAAACAGAGTCTCAGCCTGGCGTCAGCGTCCATGTTTCGGTGCTGCGGCGGGTGGTCCCGGCAAGTTCGGTGGTCACCGTCCGGCGGAACCAGCTGAGCAAGCCTCCGCTCCCGGCCCGGGCCTCGAGCACGACCGACACTTCGCCGCTCTTGCCGTCGGGAAGGGGCACGGGAACAAGCTGCTGGCGCCGGCCGGTTCTGGGCATGAACAAGTCGGCGGGCCACTCGGTGTGCATCGACTGGCTGCGGACCCGGTCGACAAAGGCGTGCGCCTGCCGTGTTTCGCCCGGCGAAAGCCCCGCTCCTGAAATTGCGAGCGAGACCTGCTGCGCCGCCATGGCCACGGCAGGATCGGGCGGCGAAGGGTTTTCCGCCGCGAGAAGCGTTCCAGCCACGTCGATCCGCATCGGGAACAGCCCGGTATCAGGTCGGCGGCGCTCCAGATCGGCGAGGGCTTCAAGAACATCTGGCACTTCGACACTGACCGAAAGCAAAGAGCCATCCAGCCGGTAGCCATCCCCATCGCGCAAGAACCGGACCGCGTAGCTGCGGCGCGAGACGATGGCCTTGCCGTCGGGAAGAGAACGTTCGAGGACGCGGGTCAGAACCAACGGCCCCTCGGGCGGCTTGAAGGCGGCCGCGGGCGCGCCGGCACCGGCTTCCCTTGCGTGGGTCTCGCTGGTGGCCGCGACAGCAATGGCGGGAACGAGCGCGGCAACGCCGGCGAGCCACACGGGATTGATCGGGCGCCTGCCTCGCGTCACCCTGCCAAGGCTCCCAGCCAAATGCGCGTCGCCTCGTTCGCCTCGTCGCAGCGCCAGCCAAGCACAGCTGGCTCGTCATAGGGGTGGAGTTCGCTCAGCCGCGCGATCGCCTTGTCCAGCAATGCGGCGTCCGTCTTCAGGATGACCCCCGTCTCTAGCGCCTCTTCGCGCCGGCCCTGCCATTCGAACAGGGAGCGCATTTGCGGCAGTATATTGGCACATGCGACAAGGCGTTCGTCAAGCAGGGAATTGGCAGCGGCCAGCGCGCTGTCGGAATCGGGGAAGGGGCACCAGATCAGCGCCGGGCCCGCCGGGGTCACGCTCGGCGGCCCAGCACATGCGCCCCCCAGGCGACGCTCATCACCAGCAGCGCGCCGACCAGCTGGTGCAGCGCCGCAAGCCAGATCGACATACCCGTCAGCACGGTCGCGATGCCAAGCACGACTTGCGTGCCGAATGCGCTGTGGATCGCGGCCGAAGCGGGTCGCCCGCCGCCGATCTGCCGCACCCGGCGTGCCATCCACACCAGCGTGGCCACGACCGCCCATGCCCACCAGCGGTGGATGAAGTGGACTACGGCGGGGTCATTGAGCAGAGCGCCGGCAATGCTCGCATGGCTGTGCGAGGCGCCCGGAAACAGGGTTCCGTTCATCAGCGGCCAGTCATTGGCGACACGGCCCGCCCGAAGCCCGGCGACCAGCGCGCCGTAGAGAAGCTGCACGGCCAGCACGCCCCCGCACAGCGCCGCGAAAGGCGTCAGCCGCGCCGGACGGGCAGCGGGATCGCGGGCCAGAGCTTCGAGGTCGAGCGCGGTCCACACTATGCCCGACAGCGTGAACAGCGCCGTCATCAGGTGAACCGCGAGCCAGCCGTGCGCCACTTCGGTCATGCCCGGCTGAAGCCCGGAGCGCACCATGAGCCAGCCGAATGCGCCCTGAAGCCCGCCAAGCGCCAGCAGGGCGACGAGCCGCCCGCCATAACCGGCGGGGATAGCGCGGCGCCACGCGAACCAGGCCAGTGGCACGGCAAAGACCACGCCGATCACCCGCCCAAGAACGCGGTGGATATATTCCCAGAAGAAGATGCCCTTGAATTCGGCCAGCCCCATCCCGGCGTGGACGGCGGCGTACTGGTCGATCTGGCGGAAGCGCGCGAATTCCGCTTCCCATTCCGCTTCGCTCAGCGGCGGGATGATCCCGCTCAGGGGCTGCCAGCGCGTGATCGAGAGCCCGGATTCGGTAAGGCGAGTGACCCCGCCCACCACCACGATGAGCACGATGAGAGCCGCGACGACCCAGAGCCAGCGCGCAAGTAGCCGCAGCTGCGCCGTCCCGATACCCGAACGGGAAGGAGTGGAACCATGCATGTCGGGCGCTCCCCTGCTCCCAAGAAGGCCAAAGTGCAAGCCAAACAGGTGCGTCGCACCGTCGCGGGCTTGTCCAACCGGCGAAGGATGGCAACCCCCGCTCTTGCGGAATGATACACTATTACATATGTCTCGCGAATGCGCGCCACGCTTGCCTCGATTCGCACTCAGCTGGACCGGACCGGCATCTTCCTGTCCGGGCTCTGCGTGGTACACTGCGTGGCGGGCATTTTCCTCGTCACGGTGCTGGGGTTGGGCGGCGGCGCGCTGCTTGAGCCGCGAATTCACGAGATCGGGCTGGCAGTCGCGATTGCGATTGCGGCCGTGACCTTGGGCATCGGCGTACTGCGGCACGGCGAGTTTGCCCCCTTGGCGATTGGCGCTTGCGGCATTGCCCTTATGGCAGGCGGCCTTGCCGTGCAGCATGGGCTTGGCGAGGCTTTGCTGACCGTCACCGGCGTGACGCTCGTCGCCTTCGCGCATATCCGGAACTTGCGCCGGGCGTGCTGAACGCTATCTGCGGCGTCATGGCCCAGGATCTGTCCCTCATCGTCAATGGCGAGCCGCGCCGCGCGCAAGCCGGTTCTTCCATCGCCGACCTCGTTCGCACGCTCAAGCTCGATCCCGCCAAAGTCGCGGTGGAGCGCAATGGCGCCATTGTGCCGCGCTCGACGCTTGGGCAGGTTGCGCTTGGCGATGGCGACGTTCTCGAGATCGTCCACTTCGTCGGCGGCGGGGACGAGCAGGACCAGGACACATGGGCGGTTGCGGGCCGCACGTTCCGCTCGCGGCTGATTGTCGGCACCGGCAAATACGCCGATTTCGCGCAGAACGCGGCGGCGGTCGCGGCATCGGGCGCGGAAATCGTCACGGTCGCGGTGCGCCGCGTCAACATCAGCGATCGGGGGGCGCCGATGCTGACAGACTTCATCGACCCCAAGAAGATCACCTACCTGCCCAACACCGCAGGCTGCTTCACGGCCGACGAGGCGATCCGCACCCTGCGGCTGGCGCGCGAGGCGGGCGGCTGGGACCTCGTCAAGCTGGAAGTGCTGGGCGAGGCGCGGACGCTCTATCCCGACATGCGCGAGACCCTGAAGGCCTGCGAGGTGCTCGCAGGCGAAGGCTTCCTGCCGATGGTCTACTGCGTCGACGACCCTATCGCGGCCAAGCAGCTGGAAAGCGCCGGTGCAGTTGCAGTCATGCCGCTGGGCGCGCCAATCGGTTCGGGGCTGGGCATCCAGAACCGGGTGACGATCCGGCTGATCGTCGAAGGCGCGAGCGTGCCGGTGCTGGTCGATGCCGGTGTCGGCACGGCGAGCGACGCCGCCGTCGCCATGGAGCTGGGCTGCGACGGCGTCCTGATGAACACGGCGATCGCCGAGGCGAAGGACCCGATCCGCATGGCCCGCGCGATGCGGCTTGCCGTCGAGGCGGGGCGCGAGGCCTATCGCGCCGGGCGCATGGGTTTGCGAAAGTATGCCGATCCTTCCAGCCCGCTCGCCGGCCTTATCTGAAGGTTGCTCGCCGGCTCGGGCGAACTGCCGAAGCATGGTTAACGGCTTGCTAACCAAAATCTGGTGAACTCCTCCTTGCGCAAGGCGAGAGCTGCGCGCGAACAGGGGAATGCATCATGGGCAATACCGGCACCGCTTCGCTGACCATCAATGAACTGCGCGAATTCGCCAGCTTCAGCCCTTGCGAGCAGCGCTATATCAAGCGCAGCCTCGACATCGGGCTAGGGCGGCAGGATGCCTTCAAGCTCTGGGCGCGCGATGCCGAGGAAATGGCCTCGATCCGCTCGCAATACGTGCTCTACCAGGAATTGCGGTCCTTGCGTGCCGCCTGCCCCGAAGACAGCGGGTTCGACGGGCTCGACGATTTCATGGGAAAGCTGGTGCGCCTGACCGCCTTCGATCTGGCGCAGGAGAGGCTCACCTGCTTTTCGGCCTACCGCTTCCTCTACGAACGCCTGCTTGGCGCCCAGGCGCGGCCCTGGCTTCCCGCGGCGTTCTGCGCTGCGGCCGCGTTGCCGCAGATCCGGCCCGACCGGCGCAAGGCGCTGCTCCATTCGATCAGCGAAGCCGCCGCCACCGCGCCGGGCTGGTCGCTGCGCGAGCCATGTTTCTTTCCCGAATGGGTTGAGAAAGAGGCGGCGTGACCTGCGCCTTCGCGCGCCTTTCTTAACAGGGGCGCATCTGTCACACTGGCCGGGATGACCGACGTCCCTCCCGCCGCACACCCGATTTCTTCCCGAAACCTGTTCGGCCTGCCCCGCGGTGCGGTTGCCGTGCCGCTTGTCGCGCTTGCGGCCGTGCTGGCCGGAACGCCCTCCGGCATGGGGCAAGCCGCCTTGCTGCTGCTGGTACTGGGCGGCGCGATCATGGCCGCTGTCTATCATGCCGAGATTCTCGCGCACTATCTGGGCGAGCCGTTCGGCACGCTCGTGCTCGCCTTTGCGGTCACCGTCATTGAGACCGCGCTGATCGTCTCGATCATGCTGACCGAAGGCGCGGCCGCGAAAGCGCTCGCGCGCGACACGCTGATGGCCGCGATCATGATCACGATCAACGGGATCGTCGGGATTTGCCTGTTGCTCGGCGGCCACCGGCATTTCGAGCAAAGCTATACGCGCTCGGGCGTCGCGGTTGGGCTGGCGATGCTCTCGACGCTGGCGGTGCTGACGCTCGTGTTGCCCAACTTCACAACCAGTGCGCGAGGACCGTTCTATGCCTCGGTGCAGCTGGGGTTCGTGGCGGTCGTCTCGCTTGTCGTCTACGCGACGTTCGTCGTCGCCCAGACGATCCGGCACCGCGATCATTTCCTCCAGCCCGACGATGATCATGCGCACGAAGCCCCGGTCCCGCGTGCCAAAGCCGTGGCCGCCGCAGTCATGATGGTTCCGGCCCTGGTCGCGGTGGTGCTGCTGGCCAAGGCTCTGTCGCCCACGATCAAGGCGGTCGTCGCCTCGGCCGGGGCACCACAGGCAGTGGTCGGTATCGTGATTGCGGGACTGGTGCTTGCGCCGGAAGGTCTGGCGGCCATGCGCGCGGCGCGCGCCAACCGCATCCAGACGAGCCTCAACCTCGCTATCGGTTCGGCACTCGCCACAATCGGGCTGACGATACCCGCCGTGGCGGTGACCGCGCTCATGCTCGACCTGCAACTGGAGCTGGGCCTGTCGATGAGCCATGCCGTTCTGGTCGGCCTGACCCTGCTGGTTGCCTCGCAGACGCTGTCGACGGGGCGCACCACTGTGGTGCAGGGCGTGATCCATCTCGTGATCTTCGCCACATACCTGTTCATTTCGCTCGTTCCCTGAACGGGGCCGGGACTATCCCTTGTAGAGCGCGTCGAGCCTCTCACCGTACCGCGCCTTCAGCACATGCCGCCTGATCTTGAGGCTTGGGGTCATTTCCTGGTTTTCGATTCCGAAGGGCTCGTCGGCGAAGGCGAACTGGCGGACTTTCTCGATCACCGAAAGTTCGGCGTTGACGCGGTCGAGAGCGGTGCGGATGGCGGCGCGGAACGCCGGGAGGTTCCGCAATGCGGCGAGATCAATGGCCTCGCCGTTGGCGCGGCTCCATTCGAAGGCCCATTCGCCATCGGGCACGATGAGACCGACGATGTAGGGCCGCCTGTCGCCCACGACCATCGCCTGCGCGATCTCGGGCTGGAGCGTGAGCATCCCCTCGACTTTCTGGGGCGAGACATTGTCGCCCTTGTCGTTGACGATCATGTCCTTCTTGCGGTCGGTAATGACGATCCGCCCGGCCGCGTCAATGTGGCCGATGTCGCCGGTGTGGAGCCAGCCGCCTTGAAGTGCGCGGCGTGTTTCCTCCTCGCTTCGCCAGTATGCGTGCATGACAAGCTCGCCGCGCACGAGAATCTCGCCGTCTTCGGCAAGTTTCAGCTCCACCCCGGCGAGCGGCGGGCCGACCGTGTCCATGCGGATGCCTGCGGCGGGACGGTTGCAGCTGATCACCGGCCCCGCCTCGGTCTGGCCATAGCCCTGCAGCAGCGTCAGGCCGACCGACTCAAAGAACAGGCCTACATCGGGATTAAGCGGAGCCCCGCCCGAAACCATTGCCTTGATCCGCCCGCCAAATCGCGCGCGCACCTTGGGGCGGAACAGCTTCTCGAGCGCGAAGTCCATCGGCCGGTCGCGCCAGCGCCCGCGTCCACCGCCTGCCTTGTGGCTGCCGATGGCGAGCGCGCGGTCCAGCATGTAGCCGGCCGCCTTGCCCTGTTTTGCCAGCTGCTTGAGGATGCGGGTGCGCAGCACCTCGAACAGGCGCGGCACCACGACCATGATCGTCGGGCGCACCTGCTCGATATTGGCGGCGAGCTTTTCCAGACTCTCGGCGTAATAGATCTGCGCGCCAAGCCCGATGGGCAGGAACTGCCCGCCGGTATGCTCGTAGGCATGGCTCAGCGGCAGGAACGAGAGGAACACTTCGTCCTCCCAGCCGAAGTCCTCGGCAATGACGCGCGCCGCCCCGTCGACGTTGCGCAGGATCATGCCGTGGTGTTGCCTCACCCCGCGCGGGGCCCCGCCGGTGCCGCTGGTGTAGATCAGGCAGGCGAGGTCCTCGCGCCCTACCGTCGCGATGCGGGCTTCGGCCTCGCGGCGGGCCGTGTCGGCATCGCCGGTGAGCAGCGCGTCCCAGTCATGGAATTCGACTGTGCCCGACTGGCTGGCGCGGAACGGCTCCATCGCAATGACGTGGGCTGCCGTGTCGGAGCGCAGCATCGCGGGAAGCAACGTCTTTGCCAGCTTCGCGCTCGACACGATGACGGCACGCGCGCCGGAGTTTTCCAGAACATGCAAATGATCGCGCTCGGTATTGGTGGTATAGGCAGGCACCGTCACGCAGCCGGCCGCCATGATGCCGAGATCGGCAAGGCACCATTCGGGCCGGTTTTCCGAGACCAGCATGACCCGGTCTCCGTCAGCCAGCCCCAATGCCCGCAGTCCCTGTGCGATGAGGCAGACGCGCCGCGCCGCCTCGGCCCAGCTCAGCGAGACCCAGGTTCCGTCCTCGCTCGCCCAGAGCATGGGCCGTGTTCCCAGTTCGTCCGCGCGGGCAAGGAACAGCGCGACGAGGTTGGGGCTGGCATCAAAATCGGAAAGCTGCACGGGCGCGATCCTCTCCACCGCTTCGCCCTCTGTCTAGGGCGGCGGGGGGGAAGCGGCAAGCCGTGCCTATTCGCCGGCGGAGACGCCCTCGCTGCGCGGATCGGCGGCACCCTTCCAACCCGTGGCAGTGCGGATCGCGGCGTTTGCCTTGAGCGGCAGCTCGCGCGAGCGCACATCGCGGTGGCCGAGCGCCGCGAGCGCCGGGATCATGGCCTCGAGAGCGCTACCTTGCTCGATGAACACCGTGTCGGCGGGCGAGAACAGCACCGGCAGGGCCAGTGCCTCATTCAGCGTCAAACGGAAGTCGATCACGCCGATCAGCACCTTGCTGACCTGAACCGGGATGGTGGCGCCCCCGGCCGCGCCCAGTGCCATCATCAGCGTGCCGTCAGGCGCGTAGACCAGCGTCGGCGCCATCGAACTGCGCGGCCGCTTGCCGCCCTCGGCCCGGTTGGCGACGGGAACGCCGCCCACGGCGGGCACGAAGCTGAAATCGGTTAGCTCGTTGTTCAGGTGGAACCCGCCCGCCATCAGGCCCGATCCAAACGGACTTTCTATGGTCGAGGTATAGCTGACGGCGTTGCCGGCCTTGTCGATCACCACGAAATGCGACGTGCCGCGTTCGGGCGGCTCCATGCCGTCGGGCGGGGGCAGGTCCAGCCCCGGCTCGGCAGTGGCCATGGTCCTTCCCGGATCGATAAGCGCGCTGCGCTTGGCGAGGTAGGCCGGCGCGATCAGTTCTGTCGTGGGCACGGCTATGAAATCGGGATCGGCAAGGAATCGCTCGCGGTCGGCATAGGCGAGGCGCTGCGATTCGGCGAAGAGGTGCCATGCGATGGGCGAATCCTTGCCCAGCGCGGCCATGTCGAACCGTTCGAGCTGGCCGAGGATGGCGAGCACGGTGGTCGCGCCGGACGAGGGCGGCCCCATGCCGCAGATGCGATGGAGCCGGTACGTTCCGCAAACCGGCTGGCGCGGCCTGACCCGGTAGGCCGCGAGGTCGGCGGCGGTCATACCGCCAGGCCGGGGCGTGTCGGCGGCCACCGTGCCGGCGATGTCGGAGGCCAGCGCGCCCTTGTAGAACGCGTCCGCTCCGCCCGCTGCCAGCCGTTCAAGCGTGGCGGCAAGCGCCGGGTTGCGCACCAGCGTGCCGGCGGCAACCGGCTCTCCGTCCGCGCCATAGAATAGCGCCTTGCCAGCGGGATCGCGCGCAGCGGTGGTACGGGCGCGCAGCAGGAAGTCGCGCGAGCGCTCGCTCAAGGTCCAACCATCGCGGGCCAGTTTAATCGCCGGCTCGAACAGCGCGCCCCACGCAAGTTTGCCGGAACGGCGGTGCGCCTCGGCCGCGAGCGCGATGTTGCCGGGCACCCCGACGCTGAGCCCGCTTTCCACCGCCTTGCGGTGTGCCAGCGGCTGGCCGTCCGCGCCAAGAAACCAGTCGGGCCGCGCCGCCGCCGGTGCCGTCTCGCGCCCGTCGATGGTCTCGATGCTGCCGTCGGGAGAGGCCGCTACATAGAAGCCGCCGCCGCCGATGCCGGAACTTTGCGGCTCGACCACGGTGAGCGCCAGCATGGTTGCGATGGCGGCGTCGGCCGCGCTGCCGCCCTTGCGCAGGATGTCTGCCCCAGCCTCCGCGGCACGCGAATCGGCTGCCGAGACGAGGCCGCGCTGGGATGGTGCGCTCGGCGCAGAAGGCACGGTCGCGCACCCGGCGAGCAGCAGCGGCGCGAAGACAATATGAAGGAGACGGCGGATCATGGAGCGGAAAGCTATTCGCTGCCGACGGCTTCGGCAATGGAGGCAAAGCCCTCGCGCTGCATCAGCTTCTCCAGCCCATCGATGACGCGCCGCGCGATGCCCGGCCCTTCATAGACCATCGCGCTGTAGAGCTGCACGAGGCTCGCCCCTGCACGGATTCGCGCGAAGGCATCTTCGGCGCTGCCGATCCCGCCTACGCCCACCAGCGGCATCGCCCCGCCGGTCGCCTTGCGGAAATCGCGAAGGCGCTGCTGGGCCAGCTCGCGCAGCGGCTTGCCCGACAGCCCGCCCTGCTCACCCGCGTGGAGAGAGTGCAGCGCCCGCGAACCCTCGGGGCGCGAGATGGTTGTGTTGGCGACGATCAACGCTCCCAATCCCTTGTCGATGGCGATGCGTGCGATGGCGTCGATGTCGGCAGGTTCCAGATCGGGGGCAACCTTGAGAAACACTGGCGGGCCGTCGTTGCCGCGCGCCGCCAGCACCGCATCGAGCAGCGCGGAGAGCGCACCTTCGTCCTGCAGCGCGCGAAGGCCCGGCGTGTTGGGGCTGCTCACGTTGACGGCAAGATAGCTTGCCAGCGGCGCCATCAGCCGGGCCATGAAGGCATAGTCGGCCACGCGGTCGTCGGAATCCTTGTTGGCGCCGATGTTGATGCCGACGATGCCCCGATGGTCCTTGGGCCTGCCAAGCCGCGCGCGCAGCCGGACGCTGGCATCGGCGGCGCCGCGATTGTTGAAGCCCATGCGGTTGATCACGGCGCGGTCCTCGGTCAGCCGGAACAGACGCGGGCGCGGATTGCCGGCCTGCGGCAGCGGCGTGATCGAGCCGACTTCCGCAAAGCCGAAGCCCAGTCGCAGCAGTGCGTCGGGCACTTCGCCGTCCTTGTCGAAGCCCGCCGCCATGCCCAGCGGATTGGCAAAGCGGATGCCGGCCACTTCGCAGGCAAGCGGGCTTGCGGGATCGTGCCGGGCGGCCCGGCCCGGTATGAGTTTCAGCCCGGCGATGGCGAGGCCATGCGCGCGCTCGGCGTCGAGGCGGAACAGCAGCGGGCGAAGCGCGGCGTAGGGGATTAGGCTCGTCACAACGGTCGCGCATAGCGGGTTTTTGTGCAGGCGCACAATCGCAAGCTTGAACTCCCCGCAACCTGCCCCTACCTGAAACTGGAGCGAATCACTCCGATTTGCTGCCCGATGATCCGGATATATTCATGCGCCTCTCCAGCTTGGCCGACTATGCTGTCGTCATCATGTCTGCCGCTGCCCGGCATTGCGGCGGCAGCCGCGTCAACGCGAACCAGCTCGCGGTAGAGACTGGCCTGCCGGCGCCCACCGTGCAGAAGCTGGTCAGCCGGCTGACGGGCGCGGGGCTGCTGCGCTCGGCACGCGGCGTGGGCGGCGGGCTCAAGCTGGCGCGCCCGGCTGCAGCGATCACGCTGGCCGACATTGTCGAAGCTGTTGAAGGCCCGATCGCGCTGACGTCGTGCAGCGAACATGGCCGCAACGATTGCACGCTGGAGGATGCCTGCATGGTTCGTCCGCACTGGGCCGGGGTCAATGCCGCTTTGCGCGGTGCACTGGCGCAAGTGCCGCTCACCCAGCTGGCGGGGACCGCAACATGACCGACGATTCCACTGCCCCGGTCCGCGATCTCGCTGCGCACGAAGCGGCCGCGCGCGCTGCCGAGTACGAGCACGGCTGGTCCTCCGACATCGAGCAGGAGTTCGGTCCCAAGGGGCTGAACGAAGACACGGTCCGCTTCGTCTCCGCGAAGAAGAACGAGCCTGAATGGATGCTCGATTGGCGCCTCAAGGCCTATCGCCACTGGCTGACGATGACTCCGCCTGACTGGGCCAAGCTCAACGTGCCGCCGATCGATTATCAGGAGGCCTATTACTGGGCCGCGCCCAAGACCGGGCCGAAGCTCGAAAGCCTCGACCAGGTCGATCCCGAGATCCTGCGCGTCTATGAAAAGCTCGGCATTCCGCTGGAGGAGCAGAAAGTGCTCGCCGGAGTGGAAGGCGCGCGCAGGGTCGCGGTCGATGCCGTGTTCGATTCGGTCAGCGTCGCAACCACGTTCCGCAAGGAGCTTGAGGAAGCGGGCGTCATCTTCCGCTCGATTTCCGAGGCGATCCGGGAGTTCCCCGATCTGGTACGCAAATGGCTCGGCAAGGTCGTGCCGATGCATGACAACTATTTTGCCGCGCTCAACTGTGCGGTCTTTTCGGATGGCACGTTCGTCTACATCCCCGAAGGCGTGCGCTGCCCGATGGAGCTGTCCACCTATTTCCGGATCAACGCGGAAAATACCGGCCAGTTCGAACGCACCCTGATCGTGGCCGACAAGGGCAGCCATGTCTCCTACCTTGAGGGCTGCACCGCGCCGATGCGCGACGAGAACCAGCTTCATGCCGCCGTGGTCGAACTGGTCGCGCTCGACGATGCGGAGATCAAGTATTCCACGGTGCAGAACTGGTATCCCGGCGACGCGCAAGGGAAGGGCGGCATCTACAACTTCGTCACCAAGCGCGCTCTATGCCAGGGCAAGCGCAGCAAGGTCAGCTGGACGCAGGTCGAAACCGGCAGCGCGATCACCTGGAAGTATCCATCGTGCGTCCTCAATGGCGAGGATTCGGTGGGCGAGTTCTATTCGGTGGCCGTCACCAACAATTACCAGCAGGCCGATACCGGCACCAAGATGATCCACAACGCGCGCGGCACCCGGTCGACCATCGTGTCGAAGGGAATCAGCGCGGGCAAGTCTAACAATACCTATCGCGGTCTGGTCCGCGTCGCGGCGGGCGCGGAGAACGTGCGCAATTTCACGCAGTGCGATTCGTTGCTGCTCGGCAAGGACTGCGGCGCGCACACGGTGCCTTACATCGAGGTTCGCAATCCCTCCGCCCAGATCGAGCACGAGGC
Source organism: Novosphingobium sp. (assembly GCA_040377095.1). Classification (GTDB taxonomy): domain Bacteria; phylum Pseudomonadota; class Alphaproteobacteria; order Sphingomonadales; family Sphingomonadaceae; genus Novosphingobium. The sequence goes on along the minus strand of JBEIPK010000036.1, from coordinate 7,529 downwards.
AACGACGTCCAAGATTTCCGATGACCAGCTCTTCTACGCCATGCAGCGCGGGCTGGCGCAGGAAGAGGCGGTGACGCTGATCGTCAACGGGTTTGCGCGCGAAGTGCTCAAGCAGCTGCCGATGGAATTCGCGGTCGAGGCGCAAAAGCTGCTCGGCATTTCGCTTGAGGGAAGTGTTGGATGACAAAGACTCTCACCCTGCGCACCGGCGCCGAGCGCGGCGAGCCGCAGCTCCAGAAAAAGGGGCGCGGCTGGAACATTGCCGAATCGCGGCTCGATACGCTGCATGAGAACGCCCGCGAGATGCGCCGCAACCCGAGCGAGGCGCAGACATGCCTCGGCGCTGCGCTGACGGCGGCGAATCTCGGCAAGTACCGCTTTCGCAGCCAGGCGGTGATCGGTTCGGCCATCGTCAATTTCGCGTGTCAGCCACTGAAGCTCGTCGTCGAGATAGACGAGCCGGACGGCGATCCGGTTCTCGACAGGCGGCGCGACGCCAGCCTCGAACATGTCGGCATCAAGGTGCTGCGCTTTCCTGCGGCGGACATCCTCGCCGACGCGGAAAAGGTGGCGCAGGATATCGTCGCGCAGCTCAAGCTGCGCTGGGAAGAACAGCGCGCGCGTCCCCGCACCGCGTCCCGCCAGAACTACAGGCGTTGAATATGCTCCATATCGAAGACCTCCACGCTACCGTCGCCAACAAGCCGATCCTCAAGGGCTTGTCGCTGACGATCAATTCTGGCGAAATCCACGCGATCATGGGGCCAAACGGCGCCGGCAAGTCGACGCTGGGCTACACGCTCGGCGGGCGTCCGGGCTATGAGGTGACGGGCGGCAGCGTAACGTTCGCGGGGCAGGACCTGCTTGCTCTCGAACCGCACGAGCGTGCCGCCGCCGGCCTGTTCCTCGGCTTCCAGTACCCGGTGGAAATCCCGGGCGTGTCCTTCGTCCAGTTTCTGCGCGAGGCGGCGAACGCACAGCGAAAAGGCCGCGGCGAGGCGCCGCTCTCGGGCGGTGAGTTCCTCAAGCTGGCCAGGGAAAAGGCGGGCCTGCTGCGCATGGACATGGACATGCTCAAGCGTCCGGTGAACGTCGGCTTTTCGGGCGGCGAGAAAAAGCGCGCCGAGATGGTGCAGATGGGCATCCTCGATCCGAAATTCGCAATTCTCGACGAGACTGATTCGGGGCTCGATATCGACGCGCTGCGGATCGTCGGCGACGGCATCAATGCGATCATGAGGCGGCCGGACAAGGCGGTGCTGCTGATCACGCACTACCAGCGGCTGCTTGATTACGTGACGCCCGATTTCGTCCACGTGCTGGCCGGCGGCCGCATCGTACGTACCGGCGGGCCGGAACTGGCGCTCGAGCTGGAAGAGCAGGGTTACGAGGCCGTCGCCGCATGAGCGAGGCGGTTGCCCTTCCGACGCGCCGCGACGAGGATTTCCGCTATTCGGACATCGACGCGCTGAAAGGCTTGTGGCCTGTCGAGCGTGAGGAGATCGTGGTTCCGGCCGGGCAGAAAGGCGGGCTTGCCCTGATGCAGACGGGCGAGGGCGCGGCGGCGCGGCATCTGGTCATCACGCTCGAGGATGATGCCGCGTTCGACTTGCGCCTGCTCAACGCCGGGCCATCGTTCGGACGGATCGCCGTCGATGTCCGGCTGGGCGCGCGGGCCAGTTTCACGCTTGGCGCGGCGCAGCTTGGCACAGGCACGGAAACGCTCGAAATTGTCACCGAAGTCACCCATGCCGCGCCCGACGCGATGAGTCGCCAGATCGTGCGTTCGGTCCCCGCTGGGCAGGCCACCGGAACCTATCTGGGGCGCGTCGCCGTGGCGCGCGGGGCGGATGGGACCGATGCCGAACAATCGGTGCGGGCAATGCTAATCTCGCGCACCGCGACGGCCAATGCCCGGCCGGAGCTTGAAATCTATGCCGATGACGTGAAATGCGCGCATGGCTGCGCCGTGGGCGAGCTTGATGCGGCCGGCCTGTTCTATCTCGAATCGCGCGGGCTGCCGCCGGCCGAGGCCAAGCGGCTGATGCTACAGGCCTTCGTGGCCGAGGCCTTTGCCGGTGCGGCTGATGAAGCGGCGTTGACGCAGGCAGCGCTGGCGCGGCTGGAGGCGCTGGTATGAGCACCGCGACGCTGTCCCCGGCTACACTGCGCTCGGCTTTTCCCGGCCTCTCAGGCGGATGGCATTACCTCGACACGGCCGCCACCGCCCAGAAGCCCCAGGCCGTGATCGACGCGACCGTCCGCGCGATGGGTTCGGATTACGCCACCGTTCACCGCGGGGTCTATGCGCGCTCCGCCGAAATGACGCTGGCATTCGAGGCGGCGCGGCGCAAGGTCGCGGCGTTCATCGGCGGCGCGGAAAACGAGATTGTCTTCACGCGCGGCGCGACCGAGGCGATCAACCTTGTCGCGCAAAGCTGGGGCGCGGCGCATCTGAAGCCCGGCGACCGCGTGCTGCTTTCGCTGCTGGAGCATCACTCCAACATCGTGCCGTGGCAACTGCTGCGCGAGCGCACCGGCATCGAGATTGACGTCTGCCCACTGACGGAAGACGGGCGGATCGATCTGGACGCAGCCGAAGCGATGTTGACCCCGGCTCACAAGCTTGTGGCGCTGGCGCATGTTTCCAATGTGCTCGGCTCGGTGCTCGACACGGCCCGCGCCGCTGCGCTCGCGAAGGGTGTGGGTGCGAAGCTGCTGCTCGATGGCTGCCAGGCGGTGCCCCGCCTGCCGGTCAACGTCACGGCGATGGGCTGCGATTTCTACGTGTTTTCTTCTCACAAGCTTTACGGGCCGACCGGGATCGGCGCCTTGTGGGCGGGGGCCGAAATCCTCGAGTCCATGCCGCCCTGGCAAGGCGGCGGCGCGATGATCGACCGGGTGAGCTTTGACCGTACCACCTTTGCTCCCCCTCCAACCCGCTTCGAGGCGGGCACGCCTGCGATCATCGAGGCGATCGGACTGGGCGCGGCGATCGACTTTGTCGAAGAGATCGGCATCGCGGCGATCCACGCGCACGAGGCGGCGCTTGTGGCCCGCGCGCGCGATGCGCTCCGGTCGGTCAATGCAGTCACCTTGTTCGGCCCCGAAGACAGCGCCGGCATCGTCAGCTTCGCGCTGGAAGGCGTGCATCCGCACGATCTGGGCACGATCCTCGACGAGGAAAACGTCGCGATCCGCGCCGGGCACCACTGCGCGCAGCCGCTGATGGAGCACCTTGGCGTTGCCGCCACGGCGCGCGCCAGCTTCGGCATCTACAACGATGAAAGCGATATCGACGCGCTGCTGCGGGGTATCGAACGCACCCGGAGGATTTTCGCCTCATGACTATCGAAAACGCCAGCGAAGAGTCCAAGTTCAGCGTCGAGGAAGTGGACAGCGTATCGCCGCCGCCACGCGCCAGAGTGGATGACGCGGAAGCGCCAGCGGAAAAACTGGAGCGTAAGCGCGACTACCTCGAAGGTTTTCTCGCTGCACAGCCGGCGGGTATCCCCGGCGGCGAACCTGGCGGCGCGACCTATGACAGCGTGGTCGCAGCGCTCAAGGAGATCTACGATCCGGAAATCCCGGTGAATATCTACGATCTCGGCCTTATATACGGGGTAGACGTCTCGGAAGACGGGGGCGTCGCGGTGACCATGACGCTGACCACTCCGCACTGCCCGGTCGCAGAATCGATGCCGGGCGAAGTGGAAATGCGGGTCTGCGCGGTGCCCGGCGTGCGCGACTGCGAAGTCAGCCTCGTCTGGGAACCGCCGTGGGACATGGCCAAGATGAGCGACGAGGCCAAACTCGAACTGGGAATGCTGTGATGAGCCAGACCACTGTCCGCGCGCGGCCTGCCGCCGTGATCCTGACCCCGGCCGCGGAGGCGCGGGTTGCCGCACTGATGGCCAGCGCGCCCGATGACGCCATCGGCGTCAAGCTTTCGACGCCGCGTCGGGGCTGCTCGGGCCTCGCTTATTCGGTCGATTATGTCAGCGATGCGAACCCGATGGATGAACGCATCGAGACGCCGGGCGGGCTGTTCTTCATCGATGGCGCCAGCGTCCTCTATCTTATCGGCTCGACCATGGACTGGCAGGAAGATGATTTCACAGCCGGTTTCGTGTTCCAGAACCCCAATGCCAAGGGCGCCTGCGGCTGCGGCGAGAGCTTTACCGTCTGATAGAACTCAGCTCGCTCAGGCGAGGTCCTGTTCCTCCGCGAGGAATTCGAGCAGCGCCTGATCGTACTCGTCGATCCGGTCGTTGGCGTTGATCCGAGTATCGAGCCAGAGCCGCTCCGAACCCTCGATTTCTTGCGCCGCGCTGACCTCGGCTTCGCGGTCCGGTTCCGGCTTCTTGCGTCCGAACACCGAGCGAAAACCCTCATCCAGGTCGGCGCGCGCCATGCGGCCCGCAAAGCGTCCAAGCGAGACGCGGCTGTCGCTCATGAAGGCTTCGAGCTCGCTGGCGCGCTCGGCGGTGAGCGGTTCGTGCCCCGAAAAACCCATCAGGTAATTGCCCACGCCCTGCACGAACAGGATCTTCCATTCAGGCGCGTTGTCGGCCCCGAGCGTCTCGTCCTTGATGCGGAACAGGAGTTCGGCCTCTGCCCGGCTGATCGCTGCGGGCCGCTCGCTGCCACTGGCGTACAGGATGCGGCGCATCAGCGCGGCCTCGGCAGCCGTGACGTTGCCCTTTTCAAGACTGCCGCCCCGGCGGGTCGGGCCTTCGCCGGTCAGCACGGCCAACTCGATCTGGTCCAGCGCGTAGGCGCGCAGCGGAGCCGGCACGCTCTCGGCGCGTTCGAAGATGCGGACCAGGAGTTCAAGCTCGGTCAGCGAATCGATCCGGCCGTTATGGTCGATCCGCGCGATCAGCCATTCGGCCTGAGCCTCGTCGACATAGCCTTTTGGCGAGACGCCGTTGATCAGGAATTCGCTGATCGCCTCGACGAAGTAGTCGCTCCATTCGGCCGTGGGCGTTTCGATGCTGTCGTTGATCGAGAAGATCGCATCGGCCTCATCGATGCCGATGATGCCATCGTCCCAACTCGACCGGCGCAGCGCCAGAATCTCGTCGTCCGAGATCGCGCTGTCTGCCGCGACCTGAGCGGCGATGTCGCGAAAATGCATGCTCATCGTAAACGGACCCCCGATGCAGTTGGCGAGGGTATGGCGCAACAAGCTTAAATACGCGTTACCGAGTGGCTTTCAGCGCACGCACGCAGGCGGTTCGCTCGACGTCCTGCCCGTCGGAGGCGCGGCGCGCGTCGACGTAGGTCGCCTGCGGTTCGCGGCCGGGCGCGGGCGGATAGAGATAGATATCGAGCACGCAGGCCTCACCCGAAAACTGGAGTTTGCGGGCATCGCCTTCCACCACGTCGAGCCGGGGCGTGCCGAACTGACGCGTGAGTTCCGCAGGGCCAGCGCCGATCACGCCCTCAAGGCCGGGCACGGCCTGAACCTGAGCCACGGGCGGGCGGGTGCGGCTGGGTTGCCGGACCGAGGCGAGGTAAGGCTTGCGCGGCGCGGCAGCGGAACTGGCGCTCTGCACCGTGCCGCCGCCGTTACCCGCACTGCCGCAGCCAGCCAGCAGCATGGCGCCAAGGCAGGCAGTTGCGAGTTCACGGCGCATCGGATGCGGCTCCTCTCCGGTGGATGAGATGTGTGGCCATGGCCGCGCCGAGCACCGGCGCGAGCAGCCCCGCGAACGGCACGAAGAACAGCGCCGCCGTCGTCCCGCCAAGCACGAAGCGCTCGGCCGTGCGCAGCGGCAGGCCGGTCGAGCCTGCATCGGGGGCGTGTCGGAGCCAGACCAGCTCGGTCAGCTCGCGTCCCATGAGCACGGCGTTGACGGCCCAGAAGATCACGGCCGGACCGATTGCCGTGATGAGTAGCACTGCCGCAAACGGCAGCGCGGCAACGTTCCACACAAGCGCCCGCAGCGCACCCTTGCCGGCGAGCCGGACTTCGGCCTGCCAGCTGAGCGGCCGGGCGCGGGCATATGCGGCGGGATAGTGCCGGGCCTCGATTGCCTCGACCACGCGGTCGGCGTGAAATTGAAGCACGGCAAAGGCAATGATCCGCCACAAGAGCCAGCCCGCGCCGATGATCAGCAGCAGCGCGGCGCCGCCTCGCAATCCCTCCGCCTCGCTCCAGCGTGCCAGCACCGCGTCCAGCGCATACCAACCTCCCGCTCCCAGCAGCGCAAACACGGCCAGCGTGACGAGCAGGCTGCGCAGCAGAATGCGCAGGATCGCCGGGTCGCCCAGCTGGCGCAGCGCGAGGAGGAATGTGGTCGGCACCCGCCGGTCAATCGGCCGCTCGCGCGGGCCTGTCAACGTCCGCCCTTTCTCGCCGGACCCTGCGATTCGCTTGCCCGCCCGGCGCATGGCGGCTAGGCGGCGCGGCTGCAACGCAGATCAAGGATAGACCCGCATGTCGGCACCCCGTTTCGACGTCCCCCGTTTCGACGTGATCGCCATCGGTAGCGCCATTGTCGACGTCATCGCGCCTTGCGAGGAGGCGGTGATCGAGCGGCTCGGCATGGCGCGCGGCGGCATGATGCTGATCGATACGCCGCGCGCGCACGAACTTTACGAGGCGATGGGTCCGGCGCGCGAGACGTCGGGCGGATCGGCGGCCAATACGCTGGCTGGCCTCGCCGCGCTCGGCTCGCGCTGCGCCTTCATCGGGCAGGTCGCGGATGACCAACTGGGCGAGGTCTTCGCGCACGACATCCGCGCTGGCGGCATTCTCTTCGACACCCCGCCGCGCGGCGTGGGCGGCGAGGAGGGGCCGCCGACCGCGCGCTGCCTGATCTTCGTGACGCCCGATGGCCAGCGCACCATGAACACGTTCCTTGGCGCCTCGCAGTTCCTGCCGCCCGAGGCGCTGGACGACGCGGTGATCGCCGACGCCGCCGTGCTCTATCTCGAAGGCTACCTCTGGGATCCGGAAGTGCCCCGCTCCGCCATGCGCCGGGCGATTGCCGCGGCCCGGGGCGCTGGACGAAAGGTCGCCTTCACGCTGTCCGACGGTTTCGTCATCGCGCGCCACGGCGACGATTTCCGCGCGCTCATCGGAGACGGGTTGATCGACATCCTGTTCGCCAACGAGCACGAACTGGCCGCGCTGACGGGAATTCAGGACTTCGAGGAGGGCATCCGTCACCTCGGCGGCAAGGTGCCCACTGTCGTCGTCACCCGCAGCGAAAATGGCGCGCACGCCTGGCAAGGTGTGGAACATGTCCGCGTGCCGGCCGAGCCGGTCGGCAAGGTCGTCGACACCACGGGCGCGGGCGATCTCTTCGCGGCCGGGTTCCTCCATGCCCACGTCCGGGGCAAGCCGCTGGCCGATTGCCTGAGGCTCGGCGCGATCTGCGCGGGCGAGGTCATCTCGCACTATGGCGCGCGGCCCGAGGCAGACCTGCGCGCGCTGGCGGGCGACCTGGCGGGTTGATCGAGAGAGAGTGGTGCTGCTGGGGAGGATTGAACTCCCGACCTCACCCTTACCAAGGGTG
>JBEIPK010000045.1:0-20764 GCA_040377095.1 Novosphingobium sp. | reverse complement strand
TCGCGAGGGCAGCTTCGAGAGTGATGGCGAGTTCGACGTGTGGCCACAGCCCGGCGTGGCGACCGCCGCCGTGCTCACCGGCTGCGACCAGCCGCGGGGCGATGGCGCGGTATGCATCCACCGCCATCCCGAGAACACGCTTTCGGGGACTGTCATCTTCCCGATGACCGACCAGCAGAGCAACGGGCTTGAGGACCTGCGTCTTGTCCGCTTCGATCATGGCGGCGGCGATTACGAATGGATCGGCACCTATACAGCCTATAACGGCCGCGACATCCGGTCCGAACTGCTGCGCACGCGCGATTTCCACGAAATGACGCTGGGTCCGATCTCGGGCAGCGCCGCGCGCAACAAGGGCATGGCGCTGTTCCCGCAGAAGATCGGGCAGAGCTATTACATGCTCGGCCGGCAGGACGGGAAGAACCTCTATCTGCTCTCGTCCGACCGGATCGACGAATGGGGCAGCGAAGGCGTACTGCTTCTCGAACCAAAGTTCCCGTGGGAATTCATTCAGCTCGGCAATTGCGGCAGCCCCATCCTGACTGACGAAGGCTGGCTGGTGCTGACGCACGGCGTGGGCGCGATGCGGAAATATTCGATTGGCGCGATCCTGCTCGATCGCGACATTCCCTCTAAGGTCATCGCACGCAGCGAGCGCCCCTTACTGTCCGCGAAGGACAGCGACCGCGAAGGTTATGTGCCCAATGTCGTCTACAGCTGCGGCGGCATGAAAGTGGGCGACCAGCTGTTCCTGCCCTATGGCATCTCGGACAGCGCGATCGGCTTTGCCACGAGCTCGATTGCCGATCTGATCGATTACCTGAAATTCTGAACCAGCCTGCGGATAAGGGTTGCCCCCGCCGGTGGTCCACCCGGCGAGGGCAAGCTGGTCAGGTTCAGACGTTACCGACGGCGTGTTGCCCGGCCTGGCTGGGCTTGATATTGCTGCCAGTGAGCAGCTTGAGCTTGCCCATCATTGACAGGTCGGCCGTCCACACTTCGGCATCGTGGATCTCGAAGCGCAAGAGCAGGATGTTCGGATCGTGCTTGCCGTTAGGGTACCAGGCCTCGACGACGTTGTTCCAGTGCTTGTCGCGAATGTCCTGCCGCGTGTCCTCGATAAGGTGGCCGTGCAGGCAGGCAAAGACGTCGTGGCCCTTGGACACGAACTGCGCCATGGCCTCGCCGGCGGCGGCGATGCGGTTGCCGCGCGGAGCGAAGAACCAGATCTCGTGGCGGGCGTCCTTATCAAGCTGCGCCGTCATCGGAACGGCATGCTCGCTTGATCCTTCAAGCCGGATCATGACAAAAGGGCTGTCCGCGAAGGCGTGCCAGAATTCGTCCCGTATTTCCTTGTTCATATTATTTTCCATGGTCAATCTCCTCGGTCAGGGTAGGCTGAATGTTCTGCGTCTGCACCGGGCATGGGGAGGGCGCGGTGCGGCGCGTCGTTTTCGTCCCCACCCGGCGCCTCGAAGGGTCGGGCCCGGACCGCGTCCGGGGAGGGATCCTTCAACCTGTCAGGCTCCGGCCGGTCAGAAAGCAGGCGAACCTGATCGTTTGGGACACGGATGATCTCGCCGCTGGCATCGAGGGCGGTGATCCAGATGAGGGAATGGTCCGGGCCTTCATCGATCACGCCGATAGAGACGCCCTTGCCCTGTCCGATCACTTCGACCGGGAGCGGTTTGAGCTGCTGGAACGTCATGGGTTGCTTTCAGCAATGCGTTGTCATCACACTCAACGCGCGAAAGAATTGGCCGTTCCCGAACCTGCTGTCAGGTCAGGCCGGGCGCGCCAGTTCGTCCGCACGCCGCAAGTCCTCGACCAGCTCGTCATAACTGCGCGCCGAGGCGTCGCGATCAGGCTGGCGCAAAATGAAAGCAGGGTGCCAGGTGGCAAGCGCCTGCACGGCGTCGCCTCCGTCCGCACCGATCGGCACGGGTGTCCCGCGCATCCTGCCGACCGAGCCCGCCCTGCCGGTCACGCCGCGCACCGCGCTCGCCCCAAGCATGAGGACCGAGCGGGGCCGGACCAGCGCGATTTCCTGATCGAGCCACCAGCGGCACGCCTCGATCTCGCCCGAAGTGGGAGACTGGTGCAACCGACGCTTGCCGCGCAGAACGAACTTGAAATGCTTGACCGCATTGGTGACGTAGACGGCATTGCGATCGAGTCCGGCGTCGCCGAGCGCGCGGGTCAGCACGCGGCCAGCGGGTCCCACGAATGGCCGTCCGGCGAGGTCCTCCTCGTCACCCGGCTGCTCGCCCACGATCATCAGCGAAGCTTGCGGCGGGCCTTCGCCGAAGACACACTGCGTCGCATCGCGCCAGAGCGGGCAGCGGCGGCAGGCCTGCGCCTCTTCCGCAAGTGCGGCGAGGTTGGCGGCGCCGTGCCCTGCGACCTGTGACCGGCGAGCGATCATGCCGCTCTCGCGCGCCTGGGCGCCGGCAATGAGAGGCGCGATGAGCTGTGCCTCGGGCAGGTTTTTCCAGTACTTGCGCGGCATCTCGCGCGCCATGGCATCGATCTTGAGCCGCGCCGGATTGAAGATCGCGGCATAATAGGCCTTCCACATGTCTTCGACGGCATCCTCGGCGGGCGCTTGCGAGCGGTCGGCACCTGGCCCTTCGCGCAACGTCTCACCGTCCCAGTCGATCGACAGGCGCGGCGTGAGGATCGACCAGCGCATTGCCGCAAAACGGCGCACGAAAAAGCCCGCGTTGGCGCGCACGATGTGGTGTTCCGGCTCGAACCAGGCAACGAAGCGGGGGGTGCCATCCCCCTCCGTGATCTCACGGAAACGGACAAAGGCGCGCATCTTGTGGATGTCGCGCCGCACCACGCGGGCCAGCCCTTCGACGCGGCGGACAAGCGGATCAGCGGCGTCTTCGAGGAGGCCCGGCTCCCTGTGGAGCCGCAGCAGCAGCGTGTAGAGCAGGGCGAAGCGTTCGGGATCGCTGTGCAGCAGGGCGGTTTGCGCCAGCGCGGGAAAGGCGCGGGGGACGCGCAGTTCGCCATTTGGTTCTTCCGGCAGCGGCTGGCCGGGGTCCGCGAACAGGCTGCCGCCCGCCGCGCCGACTTGCCAGTCAATCGCGCCGGGCGAAACGCCGGCCGCCGCAAGCCTGCGCGCCGCATCGCGCCAGCCGTCGTAATCGTCCTCGCTGACGAGCGGAACCAGATAACTGGCAATGGCAGAACTATTCGCGGGCATCACCGGGAAGTTCGGTCTCGGCACGCGCCGCCTCGCGCGGCTTGCGCTTTTCGAAGACGGCGGCAATGTGCGCCTCGGTCTCGGGATCGAGCCCTTCGGAGGCGGCGGGGAACATATCTTCCTCTTCCTCGTCGATGTGGTGCGTATAGCGGTCGCGCAGTTCCTCAAACAGCTCGGTCCATTCGTCCGATTCAATATCCATCTGGACCAGTTCGCCGAGGAGATCGTCGACTTCCTTGTGCTCGCTTACCGAGTGGCGCGCATCCTCGCGCAAGTCGGGCCTTGCGAGCATCGTCGCGTAAAGCGCCTCCTCTTCGGCGGCGGCATGGGCCTGAAGCTCGATCCGCAGTTCCTCGAACAGCGCCGGGCGGTCGTCATCAGCGGCCTTGGCAACCTGGGCGAGCAGCTTGCGCTGGCGGTCATGATCCTGCTTGAGGTCGGCAAAAATGCGGGCATTGGTCTTAGGTTGAGGGGCCATGAGAGCTGTCTCCGTCAGGGGTTTGTCCCCCTAACCGATGAAGCGGCCGCATGTTGCCCTGCCCGTCTCACGCCGCGAAGAGTTCAAGCTGCCGGGCCGGGGGCGCAAGCAAGGCGCGCAGGTTCGCCCGGTCGGTCAGCAAGGTTGGCCGCCAGTCTTCCGTCACGATGAACGGCCGAAGCCTGGCAACCGAGCGGGTCAGACGCGCGATGTCGTCCAGACGAAGCTGGCGGTAGCGCCGCGCGGAAAGGATCGCCTTCACTGCCCGGGTGCCAAGGCCTGGAACGCGAAGCAGGCTTTCGCGCTCGGCCCGGTTGATGTCGACCGGGAAGCGATCCCGGGACTTCATGGCCCAGGCGAGCTTGGGATCAATGTCGAGCGGCAGCATGCCGTCGCTGGTCGCGTCGCGGATCTCCCGCGCTTCGAACCCGTAAAACCGCATCAGCCAGTCCGACTGGTACAGACGGTGCTCACGCATCAGCGGCGGGCGGCGCAGCGGCAGCACGGCGCTTGCGTCGGGGATCGGCGAAAAGGCTGAATAATAGACGCGGCGCAGCGCGAAACGATTGTAGAGGCCGGCGGCGCTCTCGATGATGTCGCTGTCGGTCGCGGCATCGGCGCCGACGATCATCTGGGTTGACTGGCCGGCCGGGGCAAAGCGGGGTGCTGACTTGAACTTGCGGCCAGCGTCGCGTGCCTCGGCAATCGCATTTTTCATGCTGTCCATGGCGCCCGCGATGCGTGTGTCGGACTTGTCGGGCGCCAGCCGCTTTAGTCCCGCGACGGTCGGCAATTCGACATTGATCGAAACGCGGTCCGCGAAGAGGCCGGCGCGCTCGACGATTTCCGGATCGGCATCGGGAATGGTCTTGATATGGATATAGCCCCTGAATTCATGATCCTCGCGCAGGGCGCGCGCAACTTCGACCAGCTGCTCCATCGTGTAATCGGGCGAGCGGATAATGCCCGATGATAGAAACAACCCTTCGATATAGTTGCGGCGATAAAAATCCAGCGTCAGGCGGACCACCTCGTCCGCGGTAAAGCGGGCGCGCCGCACGTTCGAGCTCTTACGGTTGATGCAGTAGTGGCAATCGAACAGGCAGACGTTGGTCAGCAGAATCTTGAGCAGCGAAATGCAGCGGCCGTCCGGCGCATAGGCATGGCAGATGCCCATCCCTTCGGTCGATCCGATGCCGCCACTGCGCGAATCCCGTTTCGTCGTGCCGGACGAGGCGCACGAAGCATCGTACTTTGCCGCATCGGCCAGGATTTCCAGCTTTTGAGTCAGGGTCATGGCGCTCATATGTTCATCATATGTTCTATGAAACCCGATGTCGAGGGGGCGCGCGACAACCTGACGACCATTCGCGCGTTTCTGGCCGGGATGAAAAAGCTCACATTCGTCGATTCCACGCAAGCCGGCATCACGCGCCGGCTGGTGCGCGGCAAGTGGGCTTATTTCGCGCCCGGCGGCGCGCGGATCACCGACCGCGACGAGATCGACCGGCTGAACCGGATTGCCCTGCCGCCCGCCTACCGCGACTGCTGGTTTTCGCCCCGGCCCGACGCGCACTTGCTGGCCTTCGGGTTTGATGCGCGTGGACGCAAGCAGTACCGCTATCACCCTGACTGGCGCGAGGAGCGCGAGACCCGCAAGTTCGAGCTGTGCGCACCGTTCGGCCACGCCTTGCCCAAGTTGCGCGCACGGGTTGCGCGCGACATCGAGGGGCGGGGGCTGCCGCGCGAACGGGCCATCGCCTCGGTTGTCTCGCTGCTTGATACCGGGGCGATCCGCGTCGGCAACGAGGCTTATGCCACGGCCAACAAGAGCTTTGGCGCAACGACCTTGCGAAGCCGCCATGCCCGGCTCGAACGCGGCCGGCTCAAGCTCAGATTCAAGGGCAAGTCGGGCAAGCTCCACGTGATCGATTGCGACAGCCCCGGCCTGATCCGCTGCGTGCGCAAAATGCAGGACCTGCCCGGCCAGCATCTCTTCCAGTACGTGGGCGACGACAGTGAGCCGGTTCCGGTCACGTCAGACGACGTCAACGCCTACTTGCGCGAGACGATGGGCGAGGACTTCACGGCCCGCAATTTCCGCACGTGGACCGCCTCCGCGCTGGCATTCGGGTTGCTGCACGAAGAACCCCGGCCATCGCTCACCGCGATCCTCGATACCGTATCGCAGCGCCTGGGCAACACTCCCGCCATTGCGCGCAAGTCGTATATCCACCCAGCCGTGCTTGCCGCAGCGCGGGGTGACGAGGGTGCTTTGCCGCTGCCTGAGAGGCTGCCCCGGCGCGGTAAATGGCTGGACCGCACGGAGCGCGGACTGCTCGCGTTCCTCGGCGGGGTCGACGTTTCATGAAAGCCTCGGTTTTTTCGGAACATATTGAAGGCGTGTCGATTTAAGCGATGCCGGCGCGCGAGAACTTGAAACGGGATGAGTGATGCTGGAAGGAAACAATCTGCTTGCCGCCCTGCGGCCGCCCGATCTCGCAGCTGTCGAACCATTTCTGACGGGGGTCAATTTCGATCAGGACAGCGTTCTGTTCGAAGCTGGTGAGCACGTGGAACATGCGTTCTTCCCCCGCTGGAGTGCGGTCGCGGGCTTTACCGCCATGGTCGAGGAAGGCATTGCGGTGGAAACGGCGATGGTGGGCAGCGAGGGCGCCATTGGCGGGATCGTCAGCAACGGCAGGCTTCCGGCCTACTCGCGGTGCAGCGTGCTGCATCCGGGAAGCTTCTACCGCATTCCGCTCAAGGAGCTGGAAGCGCTTAAACAGAATTCGGTCGAGCTGCGCTACCTGTTCAACCGCTATGCCGATTGCCTGATGGCTCAGGTGTTCCAGTCCGTCGCTTGCAATGCCACCCATTCCATCGAGCAGCGCGCCGCCAAGTGGCTGAGCGCCACGATTGCGCGGACGGGCATGAACTATGTCGGCATGACGCAGGAACAGATCGCGACGATGATGGGGATCGGCCGCAGCTATGCCAGCCGGGTGCTTCAGCGCCTCAAGGCGGACGGATTACTGCGGACGCGGCGCGGCGGTATTGAAATACTCGATCCGGAACGACTGGCGGCGCGCGCCTGCACCTGCAACCAGCGCATCGACCGGCATTTCCAGACCGTGCTGGGTGGGATTTACGCCGACGCTTCCTAGGCTCGGGGCGTTACTCTTGGGGCCTTGTCTTCCACCTTAAACCTCAGGAAGTGCCTGCTGTGCAAAGCCCCAGCCTGCAAGCTCTTTTGATCCGGCGCGTTCCAGCACTTCGGCGAGGTCATCGACTGACCAGCGCGCGGCCGTCTCGATGCTTTCGAGTTCGTCCCAGCTTACGGGTACGGCAATTGGGGCATCGGCGCGCGACCGGACAGAGTATGGCATCACTGCGGTGCTGCCGCGCTGGTTTCGCAAATAGTCGATGAAAATGCGGCCCTTGCGTTTGGCCTTGGCCATGTTTGCCACGAAGCGCTCGGGTTCGGCCAGGCTCAACGCTTCGGCAAAGCGTTTCGAGAAGTCCTTGTGCGCGTCCCAGCTGTGCCCGGGCATGAGCGGCACCACGACATGCACCCCCTTTCCGCCCGACAGCATGGCGAAGCTGACCATCCCCAGGTCGCCGAGCCGGTCGCGTAAATCGAGCGAGGCCCGCCGTACTGCTGCGAAGCCAAGATCCTCGTCCGGATCGAGATCGAAGACCATCCGGTCGGGATGCTCCACATCGTCGGCATGGCTGGCCCAGCCGTGAAACTCGATCGTGCCCATCTGCACGCACTGGAGAATGCCTCTCGCGTCCTCGACATGGATATAGTCCTCGAAGCCGCCGTCCTTCTCGCGGATCGGAACATGATGCACGCCGTCGCCAAACGCGCCGCTGTCATGTTTCTGGAAAAAGCACTTCTTGCCGCGCCCTTGCGGGCAGCGCACGAGGCTGATCGGGCGGCGCGCCATGTGCGTGAGCAGGAGGGGCGCAACGGCGGTGTAGTAATCGGCAAGCTGGCCCTTGGTCTGGCCGCTCTCGGGGAAGATCACCCGCTCGCGGTTGCTAATCTTCACGGTTTCCTCGGCCGCCAGGGCGGGCGCGGCCACGGCGCGCTCGGGCACCACGTCGGCGGCCGTCTTGTCCTCGCGCAGGCCAAGGTAGCTGGCGTGACGCACGCGGTTCTCCGACGTGAGTTCGGCAAAGGCGACTTCGGCCACCAGTTCCGGCTTGATCCATTGTGCGCCGCGTGCCTCGAGCCGGGGCACCTCGGCCGGCGCGTGCTTGCGGGGAAGCCTGACGAACCGCGTCGCCAGATCGGCCAGCGTGCCCTCGTCGAAGCCGGTTCCGACCTTGCCGCGATAGACCAGCGCGCCGCCCTCGTTCTGCGCGAGCAGCAGCGAGGCAAAGGGGCGAGCCGCGCTGCTCGATTTCGTCCAGCCGATAATGACGAATTCCTGCCGCCGCGTGCACTTGACCTTGACCCACGCCTTGCTGCGCTTGCCGCGATAGGGTGCGTCGGTGCGTTTCGAGATGATGCCTTCCTGCCCGGCGCGGCACATTGCCTCGTAAAGCTGCTCGCCCGCACCGATGACGTGATCGGCCACGTGGATCGGCGGCTGAGCATGGGCAAGCAGGGCGGCGAGGCGTTCCTTGCGTTCGAGGTTGGGCAAGGCGGCAAGGTCCTCGCCATCAAGCCACAGCACGTCGAAGGCGTGGAAGTCCAGCCGGTCGCCGGGTTTCTGCTCGGCATGGCCGCGCTTGAGAACGCCTTGCAGCGCGGAAAAGCTGGGGTTTCCATCCTCGCCGGGCGCCGTGATCTCGCCGTCAATCAGCGCGGGCGGCAGGTCGAGCGCGGCAAGCGACGCGGCCAGCGGCGCGAACTTGTCGGTCCAGTCCAGCCCGCTTCGGGTAAAGACGCGCACTTGCCCGCCAGATGCGGCGATCAGCGCGCGGTAGCCATCGAACTTGATCTCGTGCATCCAGGCGGTGCCTTCGGGCACGGTATCCACCAGCGTGGCAAGCTGGACACCGCGGAACGGCGGCGGTTTCGCAAGGGAGGCGCGGCGGGGCCTTGCCTTCGCCTTGACCTTGTTGTGGCTCGCGGCGCTCGCCATCTCGGCGGCAAACGCCTTGCCTTTCTTGCCGGCCAGCGAGTGGCTGGCCTGCTTGTCAGCCGCGATCTCGGCCATCGAGCGGCCAGTGAGAACGCTGGTCAGCGCGCGCTCCACCAGCTCGGACGAGTTTCCGGCATGCGCGTCCTCGATCTTGCGCAGCAGCCAGTTTTCGCGCTTTTCATTACCGCGCGGCTTCATGCGGACCAGCAGCCACTCGCCGTTCATCCGCTCGCCGTGGAGTATGAAGTGAAGGTGGCCTTCGTCGATGTCCGCCGCGCTCTTGCCCGGCACCGGCTCCCACGTGCCCCGGTCCCACAGCATCACCGTGCCGCCGCCGTATTCGCCCTTTGGGATTGTCCCCTCGAACTCGGCATAGCCCAGCGGGTGATCCTCGGTGCGCACCGCGAGGCGGCGGTCTGCGGGATCGAGGCTTGGACCTTTGGTCACGGCCCAGCTCTTGAGCACGCCGTCCGCCTCAAGCCGAAAATCCCAGTGGAGGCGCGTGGCATCGTGCTTCTGGACGATGAAGCGGTTGCCGCTTTCGCTGGACGCGCGTGTCCCTGCCGGCTCGGGCGTCGCCTTGAAATCGCGCTTGCGATTGTACTCGGCGAGGGGGGTGGAGGCTTTGGCCATGGCGTTCTTGCGGCGTCAGGCGCGTTTGCGCGGCGCGGGGCGCTTGGCGGCGGGCTTGCGGGCAGGGGCCTTTGCGGAGCGGGTCTTGGGTTCGGGCGCGGCTTTGGCGCTGCTCCCGCCGTCCACCGACTGGCGCAGCGCCGCCATCAGATCGATGACGTTGGACTTGCCCGCTGCGTCCGCCGGTTCCTCGACGTCCTCCAGCACGCGCTTGCCCTTGGCCTTGACCTTCTTTTCGATCAGACGGTGCAGGGCATCGATGTAGCGGTTGTGATAGTCGCCCGCGTCGAATTCGCCCGAGCGCTTTTCGATCAGCGCCGCGGCGAGTTCGAGCAGCTCGCCGTCGGGCTTGGCATCGCCCACGTCGCGGAAGAAGTTCGCCGCCTTGTTGACTTCGTCGGCATAGCGCAGCGTCTCGAGGATCATCCCGCGCCCGCAGGGCTTGAGGCTGACGAGGAATTCCTGCCCCCGGATCGCCAGCTGCCCGATGCCGACCTTGCGGGTCTGGCGCAGCGCCTCGCGCAGCACGACGTACGCTTCCTCGGCCAGATCGTCCGCGGGCACGACATAGAACGGCGTATCGTAATAGAGCACGTCGATCGCATCGGCGTCGACGAACTGGGTGAGCTCCAGCGTCCGCTTGCTCTCCAGCTTGACCGCCTCGATCTCGTCCTCGTCGAGCAGCACATAGTTCCCGCGCGAGAACTCGTAGCCCTTGATGATCTCGTCGCGGTCGACCGGGCCGACGCCGGGGACGACTTTCTCGTACTTCACCGGCTTGCCGCTCGGCTGGTGGATCTGGCGAAAGCTGATCGAGGCGCCGGACTTCGTCGCGCGGTAGATTTCCACCGGGATCGACACCAGCGCCAGCCTTATCTGACCCTTCCAGTATGCACGTGCTGCCATTCTGTTTACCTTCCCCGCCTAGAAGGTGTGATGCGGCCCGTTTGTTCCCGTTTGCTGAGGAGCCGGAACCATGTCCAAGCCAGCCAACACGTCCACTTCCACACTGCCGCGCGGCCATTGCCGATCATGCCGTTTCTGGGACGCCGTGCGCGACGAGGACGGCACCCTGCTGGGGCTGTGCCGGCGCGGTCCGCCAGCTTACGAAGGCTGGCCGATGACCGGTCCCGACGACTGGTGCGGCGAATACCAGCAAAATGGCGGCACCGTGACAGCAATGCCCGCCTGAACCGACAGTCAATCCGGATCGGACCAAACAGGCGGCAAACTGCGGGTTTTCGCGTTCAACAAGAGTTGCCTATTGAACACTTAGCACGCAATTAATGATCGGACCCGGAGCCGGGGCACTGCCCGTGCCTCTCCGGGGAAAGTTGATGCGATCAAAGGAACCGCAGGGATGATGACACGGCCGGCACCGAACAGGCAGCGTCAGCCGGCGTGATCAGCCCGTCCCCGTCCCCCAGCAAGTGCCACCGATGACCGGGCGCGGTTCAGCCCCCGTGGCCGACCGGGCGCGCATCTATTATGCTGAGCGTCGCCGCCGTGAAAAGCACTTGCCCGGCAAGCTGTTCGGCGAACCGGCCTGGGATATCCTGCTCGATCTGTTCATCAGCGCGGGCGAGGGCAAGCCGGTCTTCGTCTCCAGTGCCTGCCTTGCCGCCAACGTGCCGCAAACCACCGCGCTGCGCCGCATCCAGATCCTCGAGGAGCACGGCCTGGTCGAGCGTGAGGGCGACAGCGGAGACAATCGCCGCACCATCGTCCGCCTCACCCCGCGCGGCCACGCGGCGATGGCCGGCTTCTTCGATGGCAGCGTGGTGATGCTGGGCTGAACGGCCAGAAAAGCGGGCGCACGCGCCGCCTACTCGTCGCCGCGTTCCGCCCATTCCCGTTCCCCGGCGGCCCGCTTTTCCGCCTGCCGTTCCTTGGCTGCCTTGTCGCGCGCGATCATGCGGTCAAGCTTGGCGTCGATCGAGGCGATGATCTCTTCCTCGCTTGGCTGCTCGGGCTCAAACCCGGCGGGCAGGTCATAGCGGTGCCGCCGCCTCTGGCGCAGCAGGAACAGCATGAGCGGCGTATCATAGCGCCGCCATGTGGTGACCACTTCGCCGCCGCGCACCACCGGACGCTCCTCGCCCAGGATCGCGCGTTCGAGCGCGCAGTCCTCAAGCCGTGCGATGCCGCGGTCGAGCGCGGCCTCCCACGCCGCCGCAAACCCCTCGGCGCCCAAACGGTGGCGCAGCTTGTACAGCGCCTCAAGGCTCGCCCCGATGCTGCGCGCCGCCTGCGTCACCACGCCGCTCGCCGCCAGCGCGGCAATGAACGCGCGCTGGCGATCCGGCGTGATCGAGTTGCGGCGAGGGGCGGGGTGGATGAACGGCGCAAAGCCGAGCAGCGGATCGTCCGCATCGGGCGGATCGTCCGTGAACGCAGTTCGGCTGGTCCGGCGCGACGGACGCGCGGACTTGCAGGTGAGTTTGGAAGGCATGGGATGCGGGGACCTGCATGGTTGTGGTTGGATTTCCCCCTGGAGGTCCCGAATACCAGAGGGGGAGGGCTGTAGGACAGGGGTTTGTGGATGCGTGCCCCGGCCTGAACGTCCGCAACGTCCCCGGGTTTCAGCCGGGTGGCCGATGCACGCAAGGTGGATGCGGCCCCTCGCTAACGTCCGGAACGCCTTCCCGTTTATCAGACGGGCGCTTGATGCTCGCATCCGTGTGGATGAATAACTCGCGCGGCCTTGCCCGGCAAGGTGGACGCGCACGCCGCTTACTGCCGCAAGGCGCGTTCCTGATTGAGGCGGAACAGGCGAGCGAGAACTTCATCGTCGGTGAGCAGCCCGGCGCGAAAATCGTCGCCCCAGCCATAGGCATCGGCCACTGCTTCATCGAGGGCGCGGTGGGCATGGTCCAGCCAGGCGGGGCGCGCGTTGTAAAGGTTGGTAAGGGTGCGCTTCGCCAGTTCCTTCGCCGCAGCCTCGTCCTTGGGCAGGACGCGGTCGGGATAGCAGGGCACCACTTCCGGCTCGCGCACCACGAGGTCGGGCGGGTTGAGCCAGTTCTCACGAAGTTCGTTGAGACGCGCGGCGGCCTTGGCGATGGCCTGTGCTTGCGGATCGTCGGCGTAGTCGGCGGCGGGGATGTTGGGGGTCAGGCCTTCGGGGAAAGGGAAGGTCTGGTAAACCGACTTCGTCGCGTAAGTTGGATCATTTCCCGCACCGATCCAAGAGCAGTATTCAAGAGTCCACGCTTCGTGGAAAATAGACGACAGCAGGCCAAGAAAGGTGTCGTCCTCTCTTGGAAACACAACCAACTTTTGGTTGGGCAGATATGCCGGCTCCAAAAACGCGAAAACTCGTGTGCTTGAAACCATGGGGGTGACGATGAACCGAGATAGACCCTCTAGCGCGCGCCGCATTCCTGGTCGCGCTTCGGCATGTATCCACCACCGTTCGCGGTGATTTTGCCGTCGTACCTCGAAGTCCCCATTCTCGTCTCGGCGCTGACGGTAAGGCTTAATTAGTTGCCGAGCATATTCGAAAGGCGCTTCATATAGTGCCGCATCGGGCTCACTTAGACTTGTCCCGAAATCTAGAAGCCATTTTCTCTCACCGCGCTGAAGCAAATCTTGCCCATTTGCGGTCAGCCGTAAAACCTCCCGATTGTGGTGCCCCGCGACATTTCTAGGAGCTTGCAGCCAGGCCGATGCCGTCTCGGCTGGAATTTCAAAAGGACCATTCAAAAACGTGCCGGTAAAAGAAGTCCCTGAATTTTCGTCTAGGGGCGACGGCATTGGCTGCTGGAACTGGCTAAGCGAGGCGGTAATTGTTGCCACTTCGGCACCGTCGAGACGCTTCGGCAAAGGCTCAGCCGAAACGCATATGATAGAAACTCGGACCGAAGCGCCATCAACGACCCATGGTTCATCCGACCACGCCTCGTACAGCTCGGCGGTTTTGCAGAGCATTTCTAATACCCTGCGGTCCGCACCTGTTCGGATTGCATTTGTGGTTACCAAGCCCGCCCGCAACAGGCCGCTGGAACGAATGGAATCGCTTGCTTGGCTTAGCCAGTAGCAAACCAGATTGGCCCCACCCGGAACTTTGCCCGAATACGCCCGCCTAAGTTCGGTGGCATATTTTTCGCCCAGTTCTCGGATCATTTTCTTGTCGCCGAGGAACGGCGGGTTCCCGACCACCACATCGGCATCCGGCCATGAGGCACGCCGGGGCTTGCCCTCAGCATCCAGCACTGGGTTCCCATGACCGTCCGTCACCAGCACCGCATCCCGGCACTCGATCGTATCCAGATTGCGCAGGATCGGGTTCTTCGCCGCATCGAAGCCGTTGCGGCGCATCCACTGGATTTCGCCGATCCACACCGAAACCCGCGCCAGCTCCGCCGCATAAGGGTTCAGCTCGATCCCCAGCACGCATTCCGGGCCAACGCGCGGGAAGCCGCGCGGCAGGCCGAGTGCTTCGGCATCCAGATTGGCGCGGTGCTCGATATCCTTGAGGGCGCGCAGCGCGACATAGAGGAAATTGCCCGATCCGCAGGCCGGGTCGAGCACGCGGAAATTGACCAGCCGTTCGATGAACTGGCTGTGGATCGCTTGCGCCTCGGCCAGCAGCTTTTCCGCCTTGCGCTTCTCCGCCGGGGTCAGCAGGCGTTCCGCCGTGCGCCGGGGCGCGCTTTCGACCAGCGCGGTCATCTGTCCCAGCGCCTCCGCCCACTCGGCCTCCAGCGGATCGATGATCACTGGCTGCACGATCATCATGATCTTTTCGCGGTCGGTATAGTGCGCGCCCAGCTGGCTGCGCTTGGCCGGGTCCAGCCCGCGCTCGAACAGGGTGCCCAGGATCGACGGATCGATCTGCGACCAATCGCGCTCTGCTGCCGACAACAGCTCGTCAATGTCTTTCGCCCCCACCGGCAGGGCGAAATCGTCGGCAAACAGGCCGCCATTGAACCAGTCGATCGGCGTGAAGTCCAGATCGCCGCCGGTCGCCATGGCCCCGAACAGCTTGCGCGCGTTCACCTCGAACCGATCGGGCCGCGTGCGGCTGGCCTTCAACATCTTGGTGAACAGATTGTCGGGCAGCAGGCCGACATCCTCGGCGAACATGCAGAAGACCAGCTGGTTGACGAAATGGGCAACCTTGTGCGGCTCATGCCCCCGGTCCCGCAGGCGCTGGGCGATGCCGGCAAACTCGCGCGCCGTCTCCTCCGTCAGCGCCTGCCTCGTCTTGCTCGGCTTGAAGTCTTCCGGATCGGTGAAGGCGCGTTTGAGCCGTTCACGCACCTGCCCGTCGACCAAGTCTTCAAGCGTGAATTCGTGCACCTCCTGCACCGTGTTGGTCCAGTTGGTGTGGATGCGGATGCGGTTCATGTCGGACACGATCAGCAGCGGCGGGTTCTCCAGCGCGACCGCATATTGCAGCAACTGCGCGAACGCCTTGTCGAGATCCTTGCGCGGGCCCTTGTATTCCCAGGCAAAGCAGCCCTTGCGCCAGACATCGGCCCAACCTTCGCCGCCGCTGGTCTTGCTTGCGCCTTTCTCGAAAGCGAACCATTCGCCGGTCGGATCGGCGGCAATGGGATCGAGAACTCCAAGCAGCGCGCACAGATCGTTGAAGTGGCTTTGCGAGGCGGACCGTTCCTTGAGTTCGGCTGCGCGCCACTTGGCGATAAAGTCCTGCGGGGTCATGATGCGGGGTGTAGTAAGTCGGATGGCGCCGAGCCAGCCGTATTATTGAACCACGGCGAACCGGGCTGTTCCGCTTGACCCCGCCCGCAAACCCCGCTAACGGCGCCCACTTCCGGGGGCTTCACGGCCCTTCGTGATGAGCTGAACATTGCCGGTGAGTCCCTGTTTCGGGGGTTATCCGTCAAAGTAACCCGGCCCTTGTGCCCGGGTGGAGCGTTTCAGGCTCGCGTGTGTTGGCCCTGGCCCGCTCGCTTCGTCAATGGATTCCCGCCTGCGCGGGAATGACGGGGGAGGGCAGGCGGCCTGCTTCGCGCGATCCGGCATCCTCTTCACCTTTGCCCATGCGGTCACAACCAAGGTGAAGAGCACTTCATGCCGACTATCAACCAG
Organism: Novosphingobium sp.; assembly: GCA_040377095.1. Lineage (GTDB taxonomy): Bacteria > Pseudomonadota > Alphaproteobacteria > Sphingomonadales > Sphingomonadaceae > Novosphingobium. The sequence goes on along the minus strand of JBEIPK010000045.1, from coordinate 5,280 downwards.
CTGATCCGCAAGGGTCGCGTGCCCCAGAAGGCCAAGAGCAAGGTTCCTGCGATGGAGCAGAACCCGCAGAAGCGCGGCGTCTGCACCCGCGTTTACACGACGACGCCGAAGAAGCCGAACTCGGCGCTTCGCAAGGTCGCCAAGATCCGCCTGACGAACCAGCGCGAAGTCATTTCGTACATTCCGGGCGAGGGCCACAACCTGCAGGAGCACTCGGTCGTGCTGATCCGCGGCGGGCGTGTGCGCGATTTGCCGGGCGTGCGCTATCACGTGCTTCGCGGCGTGCTCGATACACAGGGCGTCAAGGACCGCAAGCAGAGCCGTTCGAAGTACGGCGCCAAGCGTCCCAAGTAAGCACGCGCAGCCCCCATCCCGTCACCCCCGCGCAGGTGGGGGTCCATTCAGGGGATGCGGGCCGGGCTTGAGGTTTTGATTGGAGTTGCAAGGTTCGATGGGTCCCTGTCTTCGCAGGGATGACGTTTGAAGACCTTCGCCATGCTCCGGACATTTTGGAGATAAGAAATGTCACGTCGTCGTCGTCCCGAGAAGCGGGAAATCCTGCCCGATCCCAAGTTTGGTGATCTGGTGCTGTCGAAGTTTATGAACAACCTGATGTATGACGGCAAGAAGTCGACTGCCGAAAGCATCGTCTATGGCGCCATGGAAACCATGGAAAGCCGCGCCAAGGCCGATCCGATCGGCCTGTTCCACAACGCGCTCGAGAACGTGAAGCCGCAGATCGAGGTCCGTTCGCGGCGCGTCGGCGGTGCCACCTATCAGGTGCCGGTCGAGGTTCGCCCCGAACGCGCCCAGGCGCTCGCCATCCGCTGGCTGATCACGGCCGCGCGCAACCGCTCGGAAACGACGATGGCCGCGCGCCTCTCGGCCGAGCTGATGGATGCCGCCAACAACCGCGGCAACGCCGTCAAGAAGCGCGAAGACACGCACCGCATGGCCGACGCCAACCGCGCCTTCTCGCACTACCGCTGGTAAGCGTTGCGGCGGACTTAAAACCGTAACACAGATGCCCATATGGGCGGTGCCGGAACAGTCCCGGCCCGCCCTCATCAAGGAACGACCCCCATGGCACGCAGCCATCCGCTCCAGCGGTACCGCAACATCGGTATCATGGCGCACATCGACGCCGGCAAGACCACGACCACCGAGCGCATCCTCTACTACACCGGCAAGTCCTACAAGATCGGCGAAGTCCATGACGGCGCCGCCACGATGGACTGGATGGAGCAGGAGCAGGAGCGCGGCATCACGATCACGTCCGCCGCGACGACCTGCTTCTGGAAGGCCGACAGCGGCCAGGGTGAAGAGTACCGGATCAACATCATCGACACCCCCGGCCACGTCGATTTCACCATCGAGGTGGAACGTTCGCTGCGCGTGCTCGATGGCGCGGTGGCCTGTTTCGACGGCGTCGCCGGGGTCGAGCCGCAGTCGGAAACCGTGTGGCGCCAGGCCGACAAGTACGGCGTGCCGCGCATGTGCTTCATCAATAAATTGGACCGCACCGGCGCGAACTTCAAATATTGCGTCCAGTCGATCATCGACCGCCTCGGCGCAGTGCCGGCGGTGCTCTATCTGCCGATCGGGATCGAAGCCGATCTCAAGGGTCTCGTCGATCTGGTCGAGAACCGCGCAGTTATCTGGAAGGACGAGAGCCTTGGCGCGGAATTCTTCTACGAAGACATCCCGGCCGACATGGCCGACGAGGCTGCGGAATACCGCAACCGCCTGATCGAACTTGCCGTCGAGCAGGACGATGCGGCGATGGAAGCTTATCTCGAGGGCACCGAGCCTGATGTCGCGACACTCAAGGCGCTGATCCGCAAGGGCACGCTGGGCCACGCCTTCGTGCCGGTGGTCTGCGGCTCGGCGTTCAAGAACAAGGGCGTGCAGCCCCTTCTCGACGCTGTGGTCGACTATCTGCCTTCGCCGCTCGACATCGAGGACGTCCAGGGCGTCAAGATGGACAGCGACGAGAAGGACAGCCGTCCCGCGCAGGACGACGCGCCGTTCAGCGCACTCGCCTTCAAGGTCATGAATGATCCCTTTGTCGGCAGCCTCACCTTCATCCGCATCTATTCGGGTACCCTCAGCAAGGGCACCTACCTGAACTCGGTGAAGGACAAGAAGGAGAAGGTCGGCCGCATCCTCGAAATGCACGCCAACGACCGCAAGGACATCGACGAGGCCTTCGCCGGCGACATCGTCGCACTGGCCGGCATGAAGGAAACCACCACGGGCGACACGCTCTGCGCCGAACGCGCTCCGATCGTGCTTGAGCGAATGGAATTCCCCGAGCCGGTCATCGAGCTGTCGGTTGAACCCAAGACCAAGGCCGACCAGGAAAAGATGGGCGTGGCGCTCAATCGCCTTTCGGCCGAGGACCCCTCGTTCCGCGTTTCGACCGACCACGAATCCGGCCAGACGATCATCAAGGGGATGGGCGAGCTTCACCTCGACATCATCGTCGATCGCATGCGCCGCGAGTTCAAGGTCGAGGCCAACGTGGGCGCGCCGCAGGTGGCCTACCGCGAATATCTCGGCAAGCCGGTCGATGTGGACTACACCCACAAGAAGCAGTCGGGCGGCACCGGACAGTTCGGCCGCGTGAAGGTCAAAGTCACGCCAGGCGAACGCGGCAGCGGCATCATCTTCAAGGACGAGATCAAGGGCGGTAACATTCCCAAGGAATATATCCCCGCGATCGAAAAGGGTATGCGCGAGACGGCAGCCACGGGCTCGCTGGTTGGCTTCCCGATCATCGACTTCGAGATCCTTCTGTACGACGGTTCCTACCACGACGTCGACTCGTCCGCCCTGGCGTTCGAAATCGCCGGCCGCGGGTGCATGCGTGAAGTCGCCCAGAAGGCCGGCATCAAGCTGCTCGAACCGATCATGAAGGTCGAGGTCGTGACGCCCGAGGATTACCTCGGCGACGTGATCGGCGACATCAACTCGCGGCGCGGCCAGATCCAGGGCACCGACAGCCGGGGCAACGCCCAGGCCGTCGAGGCGATGGTGCCGCTGGCGAACATGTTCGGCTACGTCAACCAGCTGCGCTCGTTTACGCAGGGCCGCGCGAACTACTCGATGTTCTTCTCCCACTATGACGAGGTTCCGGCAAACGTCGCGGCCGAGGTCAAGGAGAAGCTGGCGTAACCAACGCACCGCGACGGGAAGCCGTGCTCGCGCGAAGCGCCGAGATTGGGGAGGGGGCATGGGAGACTGTGCCCCCTTTTTTTGTTCCCGCACCGCTCCGGGCCCTGGGTGTTTGCCTTTGGCCTGCCGTGCCTTTTCCGAAATTCTTCGCGGGAATATGCCGCACTCCAGCAATGAATTGACGCGACCACAGGTCAAGGCGCCATGGCCCAGCGAGATGCGCGCTCATTTTTCGCAGCTATATGAGGAACGCCTCGGCGTTCTACTATGACTACAGCGACAAGCAGGTCCGCGCGAAGATCTTCGACAACATCTGGGGTCTGCTCGAACGTCTGGTGAACATTCCGAAGTCGAAGGTCTACGGCATCGAGGCTTCGCTGTTCGCAGAGCCTGTCGATGGCCTGAATTTCTCGGGCAACCTTACCTGGATGGATAGCAAGGTCACAAAGACCTTTACCCAGCTGGAAACGAGCACCGGCAACTTCGCGGTCTACAACAACATGGGATTCACCGGGGACTTCAAGAACTCCCAGCTGCCCTACACCCCGCACATCATGGCCAATGCGGACGTTCAGTACGAATGGGAGATGGGCAGCGTGAAGCCGTTCGTCGGCGCCACTATCGTCTATCAGGGCAAGTCCAACGCCACCTTCAAGAATTCGGTGCTGCGGGCTGACTACTTCGACATCCCGTCATACACGACTGTCGACCTGCGGGCGGGTGTGAGCGGCAACGAGGGGCAGTGGAAGCTCTCGCTGTATGGCCGCAATGTCTTCAACAAGTACTACGTCACCTCGCAGACCTATTACGGCGATGCACGGTGGAGCATGGCCGGCCGTCCGGCCATCTACGGCGCACAGGTCAGCTTCCGTTACTGATGCGTGAGGCCGGCCGGAGACGTTCCGGCCGGTCTTCTCGCTGCAAGTCGTCGCCTCATCCGGGGCTTCCTCTGATGGCCGCCGGTTCATTGCCGGCGGTCGATCGCTGTCACAGGCGATCAACCATGAACGGCGGGAGCTGGCGGCCCCTTCGTGTCCGGGTGGCCGATTGCAGTTGGCGGTCTGAGTCCGCTTGAGAACGACCATGCAAATGCCGCAAGGGCGGCTCTGGGGCACGCTTCCGGACGTCGCTCCGATCCAAATCCCGTCAAGCGCAAACACTGCGCTTGCCACGTCACCAACTTCCCTTTAAGGGCGGCGCTCGATTCTGCGGGCTGCGTCCTGAGATCCCGAATTCACGAGTAGCGAAAAGAAGGTTTGAACAATGGCGAAGGCAAAATTCGAGCGGACGAAGCCGCACTGCAACATCGGCACCATCGGTCACGTCGATCACGGCAAGACGACGCTGACGGCCGCGATCACCAAGGTTCTCGCCGAGACCGGCGGCGCGACGTTCACGGACTATGCCAACATCGACAAGGCACCTGAAGAGCGTGAGCGCGGCATCACGATTTCGACGGCGCACGTCGAGTACGAGACGGCAAACCGTCACTATGCCCACGTCGATTGCCCGGGCCACGCCGACTATGTGAAGAACATGATCACCGGCGCCGCGCAGATGGACGGCGCGATTCTCGTCGTGAACGCCGCCGACGGTCCGATGCCGCAGACCCGCGAGCACATCCTGCTCGCCCGCCAGGTCGGCGTGCCGCAGCTCGTCGTCTACATGAACAAGGTCGATCAGGTCGACGACCCCGAAATCCTCGAGCTGGTTGAGCTGGAAATCCGCGAGCTGCTGAGCTCCTATGGCTTTGACGGCGACAACATCCCTGTCATTCCGGGTTCGGCCCTTGCCGCACTCGAAGGCCGCGACGACGCCATCGGCAAGGAATCGATCTACGCTCTGATGAAGGCCGTCGACGAATTCATCCCGCAGCCGCCGCGCCCGACCGACAAGCCGTTCCTGATGCCTGTGGAAGACGTGTTCTCGATCTCGGGTCGCGGTACGGTCGTCACCGGCCGCGTCGAGACCGGCATCGTCAAGGTTGGCGAGGAAGTCGAGATCGTCGGCCTCAAGGACACCCGCAAGACTGTCGTGACCGGCGTTGAAATGTTCCGCAAGCTGCTCGATCAGGGTGAAGCTGGCGACAACATCGGTGCGCTG
>JBEIPK010000048.1:0-16961 GCA_040377095.1 Novosphingobium sp. | reverse complement strand
GGTTCCCACGCGTTACGCACCCGTGCGCCACTAGACCCGAAGGTCTCGTTCGACTTGCATGTGTTAGGCATGCCGCCAGCGTTCGTTCTGAGCCAGGATCAAACTCTCAAGTTTGTGTCACGAAACCACGGCACGAGCATAAAGCCCGCCAACCGCAGCATCGAACTTCGGGAGCCGATACCTGCACTTGTCAAACGTAATGGATACGAAGGACATGTAAGAGTTCTCATCGAGGCAAGCCTCGAGGAAGACCCATTGGCATCGGCATATTTAAACCGGTTACCCGGAGCCCGAAGACCCCCGGACCGGGCGCCGTCGCCCACATGTCCCTTCATCTAAAACCAACAATGTCAAAGAGCCGCCGAACAAAATAGGCGGACAACGAAGGCTCCCCGATTTTTCTACCGGGGGACTTGCTGTCCGTTTATGTTGGCGACCGGGTCGTTCGAGCCGTTTGAAGCGGCTTTCCCGTCCGGTGAACGGGCCTCTAAGGGTGGTCGTTGATTCGGTCAACGACTTTTTGCATTTTTGTGGCAAGTTTTGCCAAATTTGTTTGATAACAACGGTTTGTCCCGGATCTCCATCGGCTCGTCGGCAGGAGCGCCACTCGCGGGTATTCGCACGTGGGTCTGTTTCCCGATCACGCTTCCGCGGCCCGGGTGACGCTTTGTTTACCCTGTTCGCCTATCGCAGGCCGGCCGCGCGCAAGCCAGAAGTCGCGGAAAAGTGGAGTTTCACTGCAAGATGGCCAGTCCGGCGATTTCTGTCGCGATGAGCGTCTACAACGGCGGGGAGTTCCTTGCCGAGGCGATCGAGAGCGTGCTCGGCCAGAGCTTTGGGGACTTCGAATTCCTGATTCTCGACGATGGCTCCAGCGATTCGAGTCCGGCCATGATCGAACGCTATGCCTTGCGCGATGCGCGTATCGTGCCGATCATCCGCGAGAACCGGGGCCTGATCGCCAGTCTCAACCAGCTTGTCGAAACCGCCCGCGCGCCCATCCTCGCCCGGATGGACGCCGACGATATCTGCGAGCCCCAGCGCTTCATTAGGCAGCACGCCTTCCTGATGGACAATCCCGACCATGGCCTGGTCGGATCATGGAGCCTCGACATCGACGAGACCGGTCAGCCCTGCGTCACCGCCGGCGTCAACCACCCCGTCACTTATGACGAAGTGCTTTCGGTCATCGAGGAGCGCTCGCCGATCTGCCACCCGTCCGCCATGATGCGCCGTGACGTGCTGGTGGCGGCTGGCGGCTATCACCGCGCCTTCCGGCACTGCGAGGACTATGACCTGTGGCTCCGCCTCGCAAGCCGCACGCGCATGGCCAATGTGCCCGAACGGCTGCTGCGTTATCGCCGCACCGAAGGCCAGATCTCCAACCGGTTTTCGATCGATCAGCATTACGGCGCGGCCGTTGCGGTGCTGGCCTACCGCGAGCGCATGGCGGGGCGCCCCGATCCCACCGAGCACATCGAGAGCCTGCCGCCCATCGAAGGCCTCGATGCGCTGTTCGGCCGTCCCGTCTCGCGCGAGATTCGTGCCAAGGTGGCGCGCGGCCTGCTCTATTCGCGCAGCGCCATGCGCTCCGCCGGCTTCGATCTTCTTCTCGAACATGTTGGCGACGGCGGGCGCGGGCGCGACCTTTGGCGCACCGTGCCGCGCCTTCTGCGCTTTGGCCAGCCGCTGCGCGCCGTGCGCCTCGCCGCAGCGCTTGCCGCGCCTGGAACCCGATGACTGTCCGGCGCGCCGCCGTCTGGTCCATGGCGTCGCAATACGCGACGTTCGTCATCCAGTTCGCCGCGAATGTCATCATTTCGCGCTGGTTCCTGCTGCCTGCCGATGTCGGGCTGTTCTCGGTCGCGCTCGCTGCAGCGATGATGCTCGCAGTGTTCCAGGACATGGGCGTCACGCGGTTTGTCTCGGGCCAGAAGGACATGCAGCCCGAACTGGTGCGCGACTATGCCATGGTCGCGCTGGTACTGGGCTGGCTGGTCGCGCTGGCACTGGCGCTGGGCGCACCGGCACTGGCACGCTTCTATCATGAGCCGGCGCTCGAAAGCCTGCTATGGCTGATCGCCGCATCTTATGCGCTTGCCCCTTTCGCCACCGTTCCCGCCGCGCTGCTGGTGCGCGACATGGATTTCCGCGCGCTGTTCGCGGTCAACGCGGGCAGCGCGCTCGTCGGCTATACGACGGCGGTGGTGCTGGCATGGCAAGGCCACGGCGCCGCGTCGCTCGCCTGGGCGGTGCTGGTCATGGCTCTGGGCCGCACCGCCATAGCGCTGGTCTTGCGGCCCGTCCTGCCGCGCTGGCCGAAGAGCCGAGAGGTGCTGCGTCCCATCATCGCGTTCTGTTCCGCCTCGTTCGTGATCAGCGCCAGCGGCGCCATCGGGCAAAGGTCGCAGGACCTCATCGTCGGGCGCATGCTGGGACTTGCCGCGACCGGACTGTTCAGCCGCGCCGGATCGCTTGCCGGGCAGCTCGTCACGCTGCTGACCGGCGCGATCAGCAGCGTGTTCTATTCCGCCTTTGCCCGCAAGCGCGATGCAGGCGAGCCGCTGGCCGCGCCTTACCTGCACCTTGTCGCCTGCAACACAGCGCTCAACTGGGCGGCGATGGTGGGCCTTGCCCTTGCCGCCGAGCCGCTGATCCTGCTCCTTTATGGCGACCGCTGGGCTGAGGCAGCGCCGCTCCTGCGCTGGATGGCGCTCGCCGAGATCCTGTTCATTGCCGTGCCCCTGCAGATGGACGTGCCGATCCTGCTGGGCCGCATCCGCACCCTGATCTGGTTCAACCTCGCCGATACGGCGGCGGCGGTGACGCTGCTTGCCATCGCCTGCCTTGTCAGCATCGAGGCCGCCGCAATCAGCCGCATCGCCTATGCTGCCATATGGTGGACGATCTATGCCCCGTTCCAGAGCCGCCTGCTCGCCTTCCGGATGCGGGACCTCGCCGCTGTCTATCTGCGCAGCGCCGCCTGCGCGCTGGCTGCGGGCCTTCCCCTCATGCTGGCGCTGGCCTCGGGTGACGGCGCGGACATCGGCTTTGCAGAACTGCTTGTGCTGACTGCGCTGGGCGTCGGCCTGTGGCTTGCCGCTTTGTGGCTGACCCGGCACCCCGCGCGCGAGGAAATACGCCTGGCGGTGTCGAGCGTGCTTCCCATGCCCCGCCCCCAGCCGGCTGAGTAGGCGCCATGCGAATGGCCTACCTCATTCTCGCGCATGACGAGCCCGAACAGCTTGCCCGGCTGATCGATCGGCTGGTTCCGCCCGGCTCGCCCGATATCGCGATCGTCCATGCCGACGCTGGCTCCGCCTTGTGGCCATTGCTGCGCGAGCGCTGGCCGCATGACAGCAAATCGCTCCGCCTGATCCGCGATCCGGTGCTGGTGCGCTGGGGCCACTGGAGCCAGGTTGCGGCGACGGCTCTGCTGGTCGAGGCGGCCCACGAGGCCGGCTGCGACTACGCACACTTCATCAGCGGCGCGGACTGGCCCTGTGTTTCCCGGGAGCAATTGGTTGCGCAAGTGTCCGGCGAAGCGCCGCCCGCCTGCTTCGTCGAGGCCGTTCCCGGCGAGCAGGAAGAACGCATGGCCTGCCGCCGGCTCGATACCCGCTGGCTGAGGCTCGACCCGAAGCGCGACCGGCTGGCCTATGCCGCGACATGGGAGCTGCGCCGCCTGTCGCGCTGGATCGACGGGGCAGCGGACGCGCTCAACCTGCATCGCAGCCAACCCTATGGGCGATGGCACAAGGGGTCGCAGTGGTGGAGCCTGCCCCGCGAGGCTATTGTCCTGCTTGCCGGCGAGTTGCCCCGCCTGCTCGCCTCGGGCCGGCTCAGAGGTACGCTGTGCAGCGACGAGCATGTGCTTCCGACAATCATGGCCGCACATTTCGCCGCAAGGCTCCGGCCCCACCGGCGTTTCATCGACTGGTCCGCGGGGCAATCGAGCCCGCGTGTGCTGCGCGCAGCGGACCTTCTCGCCATTGAGGCCAGCGGCGCCTGGTTCATGCGCAAGGTCTCGGCCCGTCACGACGATTTCTTTCTCGACATGGGCCGCGAACGGCACGAAAGTTTGCCCGCCGCCTGATGTTTCGTGATAGTATTGCTGGCACGCTTACAAGGCCAAGAAACCGAAGCCAACCATGACGCCTTTACTCTCCGCCGCCGCGCTGATCCTTTCCGCCGCCTTCCCGGCCAGCCACGCATCGAGCGGAGCGCAGGACGCGGGCGATACGGACGTCGTGACTGGACGCGCCGACGCAGCCGACCGGATGACGGTGCCCGTTCACATCGAAGGACACGGTCCTTATCACTTCCTGCTCGATACCGGCGCGCAGAACACCGTCATCGCCTCGTCGCTGGCGCGCGAGCTTTTGCTTCCTTCCGGTCGGCGCGCATTGGTCGTCGGCGTGGCGGGCCGGCAATCGGTCGAGACTGTGGAAGTGGGCGATATCCTGCTCGGACGCCGCAGCACTGCGGTGCTTGCCCCGCTGCTGGAGCGCGAACATATCGGCGCGGACGGCATCCTGGGGATCGACAGCCTGCAGGGCCAGCGCGTCCTGCTCGATTTCCGGCGCAACCTGATCGCGGTCGACAAGCCCGGCTCGATTGTCGGCGACAGCGGCTATGAAATCATCGTGCGGGCCAAGCGGCGCGGCGGGCAGCTCATCGTCACCAATGCCGATGTGGATGGCGTGCGCACCATGGTCGTGATCGATACCGGGGCGGAGGCGACCGTGGGCAACCTCGCGCTCCAGCGCGCGCTGTCGCGCCGGGTGGACGCGGTGCCCGCCGTGCTGAGCAGCGTCACCGGGCAGAGTGTGCTGGCGGATGTCGGCATGGCGCGGGTGCTGAAGCTGGGCGATCTCGACATCCAGAACGTCGGCATCGCCTTTACCGACGCACCCGCCTTCGAGCAGCTCGACCTTCGGGATAGGCCCGCGCTGCTGCTGGGAATGCGCGAGTTGCGCGCCTTCCGCCGGGTCGCCATCGACTTCACCACACGCAAGGTGCTGTTCGATATCTGACACACAGCTAGCCGAATCCGCCGCGCACGCCTACATGGGCGCAATGCCGCCCGATACAGCCGCCAACGATCCCAACGCTTCGCACGAGGGCTGGCGCACGCTCGCCCGCTTCCTCCCTTACCTCTGGCCGAAGGACAATCCGGCGCTGCGGCGGCGGATCATCGGCGCGTCGCTGCTCGTCCTGATCGCCAAGGCGACGACGCTGGCGCTGCCCTTTGCCTACAAGGCGGCGATCGACGCGATGACGACCGCCAGCGCAGCGACGGGACGCGGGACAGTCTTCACGGTCGTCTTCGCGCTGGTGCTGGCCTATGCGCTGGGACGCTTCGCGGGCGTCGCCTTCGACAACTTGCGCAACATCGTGTTCGAGCGCGTCGGCCAGGACGCGACCCGCGCATTGGCGGAAGACGTGTTTGCCCGACTGCACCGGCTTTCGCTGCGCTTCCACCTCAGCCGCCGCACAGGCGAGGTTACCAAGGTCATCGAGCGCGGCACCAAGAGCATCGATGTGATGCTCTATTTCATGCTGTTCAACATCGCGCCCACGGCGATCGAGCTGGTAGCGGTGGCAGTGATCTTCTACCTCAACTTCGGTTGGGGGCTGGTGCTTGCCACCGGGCTTGCCGTCGTCGCCTATGGCGCCGCGACCCGCATCATCACCGACTGGCGCAATGCCCTGCGCGAAAAGATGAACCGCCTCGATGGCCAGGCATTGTCGCGCGCCGTCGACTCGCTGCTCAATTACGAAACGGTGAAGTATTTCGGCGCAGAAGGACGCGAGCAGGAACGCTATGCACAGGCCACGCGGGCCTATGCCGAAGCCGCGGTTAAAAGCGAGAACAGCCTTGGCCTTCTCAACATCGTCCAGGCGCTGATCGTCAACCTGCTGATGGCGGGCGCGATGGCGTGGACGGTGTGGGGCTGGTCCAAGGGACAGCTGACGGTGGGCGACCTTGTTTTCGTCAACACATACCTCGTCCAGCTTTTCCGCCCGCTGGACATGCTGGGCATGGTCTATCGCACCATTCGGCAGGGCCTGATCGACATGGCCGCGATGTTCAGCCTGATGGACACCGACATCGAAGTGCAGGACGCGCCGGGCGCACCTGCGCTGATCGTGAACCGGCCCTCGGTCGTGTTCGACAATGTCGTGTTCGGCTATGACCCTGACCGCACCATCCTGCACGGCCTGTCGCTCGAAGTGCCGGCCGGGCACCATGTCGCCATCGTTGGGCCATCGGGCGCGGGCAAGAGCACGATCGCGCGGCTGCTTTTCCGCTTCTACGATCCGTGGGCGGGGCGCATCCTCATCGACGGGCAGGATATCGCGCAGGTGACACAGGCCTCGCTCCGCGCCGCGTTGGGAATCGTGCCGCAGGATTCGGTGCTTTTCAACGACAGCATCGGCTACAACATCGGCTATGGCAAACCGTGGTGCGGCGACGTCGCAGACCGAGCCGAAATTGAGGCTGCGGCGCGCGGTGCGGCGCTCACTGAACTGATCGGCCGCCTGCCACAGGGCTTCGACACGCAAGTGGGCGAGCGCGGTCTCAAGCTTTCAGGGGGCGAGAAGCAGCGCGTCGCCATTGCCCGCACGCTGGTCAAGAACCCGCCGATCCTGCTGCTGGACGAGGCAACCAGCGCGCTCGACACGCGGACCGAGCAGGACATTCTCGCCACGCTGCACAGCATTTCGGCAAACCGCACTTCGATCTCGATCGCGCACCGGTTGTCGACCGTGGCTGATTCCGACACCATCTTTGTGCTGAGCGAAGGCCGGCTGGAAGAACAGGGCAGCCACGCCGCGCTGCTGCGCCGCGATGGTCTTTATGCTGAGATGTGGGCGCGCCAGTCGCAGGAAGCCGAAGAGGTGGGCGTCGCGGCGGAATAAGGGAGGCTTATGAACGGTCGGGCAAGAGCGATGGCTGGGGCAGTGCTGCTGCTTGCGGGCGGCTGTGCAAAGGGCGAGTCCTCGCCCGCTGCCCCGGCAAGCGAGAGCGCGGCACCGGCAGCGTCGGCAGGCTCCCCCTGCGGCGCGGATGCCCGCCGCCTGCCGGGTTCTGGCCAGTGCGTTTCCGCCATGGAAGCGCGCATGCCCCGCCCCGAAAAGATCTGGGACGACGGCAACGACTGCAAGTGGACGGTCACGGAAACCGCGCTTCCGGCGGATGAGTGGCTGGTCTACCGCGCATTGTCCTGCAAGGCGGGAACGGCAAGGCTGGAGTACGGCGGCGGCGCTCGGCAGGCGGAATTCACGTTGGTGTCCTCGGCGTTCGGCGCCCTGCCTGCCGGCGCGCAACGATGGAGCATCCTCCGCATGATCCCCGCGGAACACGATACCAAGCCCGCCATTCTCGCCTTCGCCCGCTCGGCAATCGACGATCCCGCCGAAGCTGCCGATTGCCGGGTCAGGCTCGCCGGCATTTCGGGATGGCCCGGGGATGCGCTGGTGGTAGACGTCAGCGAAACGCGCGCCGCGAGGGAACCGGAGGATGAGCCGCGCACTGCCTGCGGGCGCTATGGTCTCGACGAGGATACATCCGCGTTTTGGCGGCCGGTCGGCGCCTATGCCCTCTATTTCGATCTGGGGCAGGACACGCCCGAAGTAGACGCGGGATCATTCTTGGTCGTCGGCAAGGCAAATTGAGCGCTACCTTTTCACCACGTCCGCTTCATGCCACACCACGGCCTGCGCCGCCTTCATGCAGTTGCTCTCGATGTCCCACGAGATCGTGGGCGAGCCATAGAGCCGCCACCCCTGCTCCAGCGCCTCTGAAACGCGCTCGCAGAAGGCGCGGTCGTCCTTGCCGGTGAGAAGGCGATAGATCGGTCGCTCGTCGGGGGTCTGGTATGCGGTCATGGTCGTGTCACTCACAAGCGGGTCCGCCGGGAAAACGCGCGAATTCGGGCAGGCGGTGCGCATCGGTCATCCATGCGATCCGTTCGGCCACCTGTATCTGCGCCTGCGGGACAAGTGCATCGGGATTGTCAAGCGTGGCCGACTGAATGTCGATCAGGCCAGGCAGGGCTTCCTCGTTGCGGAAGAACAGACCTGTTCCGCAGTGCGCGCAGAAACTTCGGATCGATGCGCCCGAGGAATTGCGCGTGGTGACTTCGCCCTGTTCCAGCGCAAATTGCTCTTCTCCGAAGGCCGCCCAGCTGACCATCGGGGCGCCTGCGCTCTTGCGGCAATCGTTGCAATGGCACAGCGCGACATGCTTCGGCTCGCCCGAAACGCGGTAGCGCACTGCGCCGCAATGGCATCCGCCCATCCGTTCCATGTCCGCGCCTCCTCGCCGTCTCATTCATGGAACATTGCAGGAACTTGGTCTGCCTACAAGATGTACTTCGACAGATCGCTGTTCGCCGCAAGCCCCGCAAGCTTGTCCTGCACATAGGCAGCGTCGATCGTCACCGTCTCGCCGGTGCGATCCTCCGCCGAAAAGCTCAATTCCTCGAGCAGCTTTTCCATCACCGTCTGCAAGCGACGCGCGCCGATGTTTTCCACCGCTTCGTTCACCTGCGCCGCGATCCGCGCCAGTTCGCGCACGGCGTCCGGCGTGAAATCGAGCGTCACGTTCTCGGTGCCGATCAGGGCGCGGTACTGTTCGACAAGGTTTGCCCGCGTTTCGGACAGGATGCGGACAAAGTCCTCTTCCGAAAGCGCCTTCAGTTCCACCCGGATCGGCAGGCGGCCTTGAAGCTCGGGCAGCATGTCGCTCGGCTTCGCGATGTGGAACGCACCCGACGCGATGAACAGCACATGGTCGGTCTTCATCGGGCCGTACTTGGTTGAAACAGTCGTCCCCTCGATCAGCGGCAGCAGATCTCGCTGCACTCCCTCGCGGCTGACCGAACCGCCGCGCACGTCGCTCACCGCGATCTTGTCGATCTCGTCGAGGAAGACGATGCCGTTAGTCTCGGCGTTGGCGAGCGCGACGCGGGCGACGTCGTCCTGGTCCATCCGCTTTTCGGCTTCTTCGTCGATCAGCTTGTCCCAGGCATCGGGCACTTTCAATTTGCGGCGCTTCATCGGCACACGGCCCATCGCCTTGCCGAGCATGTCCGACAGGTTGATCATACCCACATTACCGCCCATGCCGGGCAGATCGAATGGCATCTGCGGCGCCTCTTCGACCTCGATCTCGACTTCGGTCTCGTTCATCGCGTTCTGGGTGACGCGCTGGCGGAAGCTTTCGCGGGTCGCCTCCGAAGCGCCCTCGCCGACCAGCGCATTGAGCAGGCGTTCCATTGCCGCGTTGCTCGCAGTCTCGCGGACGGCCTCGCGCCGCCGGTCTTTTTCCAGCCGGATTGCATCCTCGACGAGGTCGCGGGCGATCTGCTCGACATCGCGGCCGACATAGCCGACTTCCGTGAACTTGGTCGCCTCCACCTTGACGAACGGCGCATCGGCCAGTTTCGCCAGCCGGCGGCTGATCTCGGTCTTGCCACAGCCCGTCGGCCCGATCATCAGGATGTTCTTGGGCGTAACCTCGTCGCGCAATTCAGGTGACAGGCGCAGCCGGCGCCAGCGATTGCGCAGCGCCACCGCGACCGCGCGCTTGGCGTCCTGCTGGCCGACGATATGCTCGTCCAATGCGGCAACGATGGCCTTTGGCGTAAGATTGTCGTTCATGTTTGCGGAAACTCAGATGGTCTCGACCGTCACGCGGTCGTTGGTGAAGACGCAGACATCGGCCGCAACCTGCATGGCGCGGCGGGCGATGGTTTCCGCGTCCTCTTCGTAATTGGTCAGCGCGCGGGCGGCGGCAAGAGCATAGTTCCCGCCAGACCCGATCGCGGCAATGACGGTATCGTCGTTGGCTTCAGGTTCGAGCACATCACCGTTGCCGGTGAGAACAAGCATGGTGTCCGCATCGGCGACGATCATAAGCGCCTCGAGATTGCGCAGGTACTTGTCGGTACGCCAGTCCTTGGCAAGCTCGACCGCCGCGCGCATCAGCTGGCCGCGATACTGCTCCAGCTTGCGTTCCAGCCGCTCGAACAGAGTGAACGCATCAGCCGTGGCGCCTGCGAATCCGGCAATGACCTTGCCTGCATCTGGCCCCCCCTCGCCAATCCGGCGCACCTTGCGCGCGTTTGGCTTCATCACCGTGTTGCCCATGGAAACTTGCCCATCGCCCGCGATGACGGTCTTGCCGCCCTTCTTCACGCCGATGATCGTCGTTCCGTGCCACTGGACGGTGCCGTGGCCCGTGCTGCCCCAATACCCGCTGTCTGTCATGTGGCGGGATATATGCGCTGCTGTGAAAGGTTCAACTGCCAGCCCAGCGACAGGCTAGCTGCCGTTCGGACCGGTGCCCGGCCCGCCTGTGGCCGGCCCGCCACCGCCCGGCGCGCCGACTTGCCCGATGTTGCCGAACAGGTCCTCGAGCAAACCGCGTTTGCGGCCCAGCGTTGGGGTGTAGTGGCCATCGGGATCGAGCCGGACGATCTTCTCCATGCCGCGCCGGTCAACCGCGGTGACTTGCCCGGCGTCATCGAAGCTGACACGGATCACAGTCTGGTCCGAGGTGCGCGGGCGGCGGAAAGCCGGCGTGCGCGTGTTTACCGAGACATAGTACCAGTCCTTCTCGCCGAACTGGCTGATGAACGTGGGCCGCCCCAGCGTGCGCTCGACGGAGGTCTTGTTGTCGATGCCGGGCTGCACCGAGCTGACGAGCACCGGATCGACAAGATATCCGCGATGATCCTTGATCGAGGAACAGCCTCCGATCAGCCCTGCCAGTCCGACCAATGCTCCGGTCTTCAAGAGGGTGTTCATCACTTTACGCATGAAATCGCTCCGAGTGCTGCGCCGGGCGAGCTGGCCATTGCCAGCGTGCTGCCCGCGCGTGTAACGGCCTGAGCCTTAGGCCCGTGCGCCGCGCTTCGCAATGCCGACACATCACGGCAGCTGGTCGCGGCACTTGAAGCCCCCATGGCGCAGCGCCATTGAATTGCCGATGAACCAATGACGCAAGTCCAAAGGAAGGTGACGACGTGTCTGTTTTTTCCCGACTGTTCAAGGCCCGCCCTGATGATCGCGCGGAAGTCCGCCCGTTGTGGCACCGAGTCGTCGAGCTTGCGCGCGCACCGCACTGGTATGCACGTGACGGCGTTGCCGACACCGTCGCCGGGCGCTTCGATGCCATCACGCTGGTCCTCGCGCTGGTCCTGCTTCGCATGGAGCGCGAGCCGGCACTGATTGCCTCGTCCGCGCGGCTGACCGAACTCTTCGTCGACGACATGGACGGCCAGCTGCGCCAGTCGGGGATAGGCGACCTGGTCGTCGGCAAGCACATGGGCCGGCTGATGAGCGTGCTTGGGGGACGGCTCGATGCACTGCGCGCCGCGTTGCCGCAGGGCGAAGCGGCCGTGGCCGAAGTGATCGCCCGCAACATGACTCTCAATGACGGGACCGACCCAGTGCTTGCCGCGCGTGCCGCGGTGGGCCTTGCCGCACGCATTGACGCCGCCGATGACAATGCAGTGATGGCAGGGGACATCGCGCGGTGACGGCGCCCGAATTCTCGCGCCGGTTCGACATCCGGCAGGCCGATGGCCGGACCGAGCAGCTGTCAGCCAGCCCGGCCGAGCGCGAGGCGCTGGCCCGGCGCTTCGATCTGGTGCGGATCGACCGTCTAGAAGCGGAACTTGTGGTGACGCGCACGGGCGAAGTTGTCGATGCGGCAGGAACGCTTTGCGCGGACATTGTGCAAAGCTGTGCCGTCTCGGCCGAGGATTTGCACAGCGAGATTCGGGAAGAGGTCGCCTTCCGCTTCATACCTGCGCGAGGAGACCTTGCGCCCGACGCCGAGATCGAACTGTACGAAAGCGACCTCGACGAGATCGAATACGAAGGCACCGCCTTCGACCTTGGCGAGGCTGTTGCGCAGAGCCTTGCCATCGCCATCGACCCCTTTGCCACCGGCCCCGAGGCCGAGGCGGCGCGCGCACTGCTGAGGGACGAGGCGGACAATCCATTCGCCGCGCTGAAAGGCAAGTTCAAAGACTAGGGCAAGAAACGCCACTGGCGCGTGTGCCTGAACCGCCTATATCGGCGCTATGACCGCAAACACCGATCCCCGCTCGCTGATCTATCATCCCGGCCGCCTCTCGCCCCAGGAAGCGCAGGCACTCGCCCGCGAGACGCTCGGGGCCTGCGATGACGGCGAACTCTATCTTCAGTTCATTGCGTCCGAAAGCTTCGGCTTCGACGACGGTCGGCTCAAGACGGCGGACTATTCGCGCGACGCGGGCTTCGGCCTGCGCGGCGTCTCGGGCGAGATGACCGGCTTTGCTCATGCCAACGATATCTCGGCCGCCGCCATCCGCCGCGCCGGCGAGACGCTGCGCCTGCTCGATCCCGCCGCCGCGCCGATGAGCGCCGCGCCGCGCCAGAGCAACCGCCATCTCTATACCGATGCCTCGCCGCTCGATCTGGTGCCCTTCGCCGAGAAAGTCCGTCTGCTGGAAATGATCGATGCCGCCGCGCGGGCGCGCGATCCGCGCGTCAGCCAGGTCAGCGCCAGTCTTTCAGGTAGCTGGTCCGTGGTCGAGATCGTGCGCGCCGACGGCTTCGTCGCCACCGATGTCCGACCCCTGGTGCGGCTGAACGTCGGCATCGTCGCCGAATCGAACGGACGGCGCGAGACGGGCAGTTTCGGCATGGGCGGGCGCTGGCTTTATGACGACCTGTTCAAGCCCGAAAGCTGGAACCGCGCCATCGACACCGCGCTGGAACAGGCGCTGGTCAATCTTGAGAGCGTCGCCGCGCCGGCGGGCGAGATGACCGTTCTGCTCGGCCCGGGCTGGCCAGGCGTGCTGCTCCACGAGGCTGTCGGCCACGGGCTCGAAGGCGATTTCAACCGCAAGGGCACGTCCGCTTTCTCGGGCCGGATCGGCGAGCGGGTCGGCGCGCCGGGCGTGACAGTGGTTGATGACGGTTCCATTGCCGGACGCAGAGGATCTCTCTCCATCGACGACGAAGGCACGCCAACCGGCGAAACCGTGCTGATCGAAGACGGCATTCTCAGGGGTTACATGCAGGATCGGCTCAATGCGCGGCTGATGGGCGTGGCAGCGACTGGCAATGGCCGCCGCGAAAGCTATGCCCACGCGCCGATGCCTCGCATGACCAACACCTTCATGAAAGGCGGCAGCGACGATCCGGCCGAACTGCTCAGCCGCATCAAGAACGGCATTTTCGCCAAGAGCTTCGGCGGTGGGCAGGTCGATATCGTCTCGGGCAAGTTCGTGTTTTCCTGCACCGAGGCTTACCGAGTTGAGAACGGCAAGCTTGGCGCGCCGATCAAGGGTGCGACGCTGATCGGCGACGGGCCAAGCGTCCTGACCCGCGTCACTGGCATCGGCAATGACATGGCCCTCGACGAAGGCGTCGGTGTCTGCGGCAAGGGCGGGCAGAGCGTGCCGGCCGGGGTGGGCCAGCCGACGCTGCTGATCGAAGGGCTGACGGTGGGCGGCACAGCCTGATTGCCCGGCCTCGCCTTTGCGTCCATCGGGCGTTCAGAATGAGGTGCTAGGCTGCGCGGCAATCGAACAAGGGAGTATCGATCGTGAACAAGATTGCTCTCGCCCTCACTCTCGCCTTGGGGGCAGCCGCCGCGACGCTCGTTTCCGGCGCAGCGGCCAATGCGCGCGACAGGATGGGGCCTGAAGCGCGCCTCGCCAAGATTCTCGACGGCCGCGTCGCGGGCGAGCCTGTGGACTGCATCTACCTGCCACGCATCCGCGAGACCCGCATCATCGACAAGACGGCCATCGTTTATCGCGCGGGCAGCACGATCTATGTGAACCGTCCGGTAACGGGCGCCGACCGTCTTGATGACCGCGACATCATGGTGACCAGGCCGACCGGATCGCAGCTGTGCAGCGTCGATACCGTGCAGATCCACGATCAGGGTTCGCAATTCTGGCGCGGTTTCGTCGGCTTGGGCGAGTTCGTGCCATATACGCGGCCGCGCGCTGACAGCGGTTCGCGCTACAATTAAGATCGGTGAGCGCGGCGATCCGCCCATGGGCGGCGGACATCCTGCACCACTGGTTCCACGTTCTTGACGCGGGCCAATGGTTCGGCCGCAGCGACAAGGTCGATGTCGAATTGCGCCGCCGCTACGGGCGGCTCCACTGCGCGCTGCGGCGCCAGTCGCCCGCTCGCTTCCTGACCGATCCCCTCACCGCGCGCGCCGCAATCCTGCTGTTCGATCAAGTACCGCGCAACATCCACCGTGAGCGCGCGCTTGCTTTCGCCACCGACCGCCTTGCCCGCCAGATCACGCGCGGCGCGCTTCGACGCGGTTGGCATCGTCCGCTTGGCCGAGCGGGCAGGCAGTTTCTTTACATGCCGATGATGCACAGCGAATCAATTGCCGACCAGCGCTTGGCGCTTCGCTTGTTCACGTCACTTGGCAGCCCGTTCATCACCGGGTTTGCGCGGGCGCATGCCAGGATGATCGCCCGCTTCGGCCGATTTCCGCATCGCAACGCGGTGCTCGGCCGGCGATCCTCGCCAGCCGAGCTTCGCGCCATCGCCAACGGCAACCACTGGTAACCGCAAGCCCCCGCGTCAGTTGTGCAACTGGCCCCGGATCGCGCCATTCGGGAAATCGGTCGTATGGATGTTCACGTAATAGCTGGCGAAGTTTTCCTGAACCGCGTTCTGAAGCCATTCGGGTGCCGATTCGCAACCCTTGAAGCCGCCTTCGTTGGCGGGCTTGAGCGTGAGCACCGGCGGCCCGTTAACACCCGGCGCGCCCCGGTGGATGTGCGCCGCGGTGATGGTCCCGATGTTGCGGATACCGCCGACATCATAGCAGATCTGGTCGAGCCGGTCGGCCACCGTGACTTCGGCGCGCCCGCTGCCATCCGCATCCCCGCCGCCTGGCTCCTGCGCGCCAGTCAGATCGGCGTTATAGGTCTTGCCGGTTTTCTCGACCACGGCCTCTTCAACCGTGGCGCAGCCGGCAAGGCCAAAGGCGGCCGCAGAAACGCCCAGCGCCAGAGTCTTGTGCAATGCAATCATGGGATGTCTCCTGTTCCCGGAACTGCGCTCACAAACGCACAGTCAGGCCCAGGGTTCCACCGCTTACTCCCACTCGATCGTGCCGGGCGGCTTTGACGTATAGTCGTAGACTACGCGATTGATGCCCTTCACTTCGTTGATGATCCGTGTCGAGACCCGGCTGAGGAACGCCGAATCGAAGGGATAGATATCGGCCGTCATGCCATCGGTGCTGGTCACGGCGCGCAGCGCGCAGACGAAATCGTAAGTGCGCCCGTCGCCCATGACGCCGACGGTACGAACCGGCAGCAGAACCGCGAAGGCCTGCCAGATCGCGTCATAAAGCCCGGCGTTGCGGATTTCCTCGAGGTAGATCGCGTCGGCCTTGCGCAGGATGTCGCAGCGTTCGCGGCTCACTTTGCCCGGGATGCGGATGGCAAGGCCGGGGCCGGGGAACGGATGGCGGCCGACAAATACATCCGGAAGGCCAAGCTCGCGGCCCAGCTCGCGAACTTCGTCCTTGAACAGTTCGCGCAAGGGTTCAACCAGCTTCATGTTCATGCGCGCGGGCAGTCCGCCGACGTTGTGATGGCTCTTGATCGTCACCGATGGACCGCCAGTGAACGACACGCTCTCGATCACGTCGGGATAAAGCGTGCCCTGCGCGAGGAACTCCGCCCCGCCGATCTTGCGCGCCTCGCCCTCGAACACGTCGATGAAGGTCTTGCCGATGAACTTGCGCTTGGCTTCCGGATCGGTGACGCCTTCCAGCCCCTTGAGGAACAGCGTGCTCGCATCGACGTGGACCAGTGGGATATTATAATGCCCGCGAAACAAGCTGACAACCTGCTCACTCTCGCCCATCCGCATAAGCCCGTGATCGACGAAGACACAGGTCAGCTGCTCGCCGATCGCTTCGTGGATGAGGACTGCCGCGACCGCCGAATCGACGCCGCCCGATAGCCCGCAAATGACGCGGCCCGAACCCACGGCCGCTCGGATTTCGGCGATCTTGGTCTTGCGGAATTCGGCCATCGTCCAGTCCCCGGCGAGGCCGCAGACATGGCGCACGAAGTTCTTGAGCAGCTTGCCGCCGTCGGGCGTGTGGATCACTTCCGGGTGGAACTGCATCGCATAGATTCGGTGCTCGTCGTTCGCGATGACCGCGAAAGGCGCGCCGCTGCTGGCCGCGACCGGGCGGAAACCGGGTGCGAGGCTGGTGACCTTGTCGCCGTGGCTCATCCAGACCTGATGGCTCTCGCCCTCGCCCCACAGGCCGTCGAACAGCGCGCAGGAATCGGAAATCTCGATGAACGCGCGCCCGAACTCGCCGGTGTCGCCGGCCGAAACCTCTCCGCCCAGTTGATGCATCAGCGCCTGCTGGCCATAGCAGATGCCCAGGATCGGCAAACCGCTCCCCAGGATCGCCTGCGGAATGCGCGGCCCGTCCGCATCGAGGACCGACGCGGGCGAGCCGGAGAGGATCACGCCGCTTGGCTGCATGCGGGCGAAGGCCGCCTCGGCGCTGCCGAAAGGCGCGATTTCGGAATAGACCCCGGCCTCGCGTACGCGGCGGGCGATTAGCTGGGTGACCTGGCTGCCGAAGTCGACGATCAGGATGGAATCGGAAGGCTGAGCGCTCATGGCCGGCACCTAAGCACGCGCGCCCGCCCTGTCCAGCCCGGGCGCCTTGCGACCACCGACTCTGTTGCATTTCTTGCAACACGTTGTGTCTCTTTTGCGAGTGCGAAATGTTTGCAGCGCACTATGTTGCAACTGCGAGATATGATCGCGTTTGCAACATAACAGGAGGACTTTATGGAACGCTATGCACAGCGTTACGCTCACAAGGCTTTCGGACTGGCCGTCGCGCTGGGAACGAGCAGCCTGATGTTCGCACT
>JBEIPK010000027.1:0-33769 GCA_040377095.1 Novosphingobium sp. | reverse complement strand
CGGGCGCGGCGACCGAGACGATCCGTCTTCAGACCCCGATTGCCCACATGCGCCGCACCGCGACCCGCGATGTCGAATTTGGCGGCAAGACCATCCGCAAGGGTGACAAGGTCGTGCTGTGGTACAATTCGGGCAACCGCGACGAGGACATCTTCCCCGATGGCGACCGCTGGGATCCCGAGCGCGAGAATTCACGCCGCCACCTCTCGTTCGGATACGGCATCCACCGCTGTCTGGGCGCCCGCCTCGCCGAACTGCAGCTCACCACGCTGATCGATGAAATGGCCCAGCGCGGCATGGACGTGAAACTGGTGGGCGAACCCGAGCGTTTGCCCTCGTGCTTCACCAATGGCTATGAGCACATGCTGGTCACGATGAGCCGGCACCATGACTGACCCGTCCCCCAAGCGCTACAAGTGCCTCAACTGCGGCTATCATTACGATGAGGCCGAAGGTTGTCCCGAGCTGGATGTCGCTGCGGGGACGGCGTGGGAGGGCTTGCCCGATGACTGGCTCTGCCCGCAGTGCGGCTCTGACCGGCAAGATTTCGCACTCGAGGATTGATCTGACCAAAGTCAGTCAGGGAAGGGCAAATGGCAGATTTCATCATAGTGGGCGCCGGCTCCGCCGGTTGCGTTCTGGCGAACCGGCTCAGCGCCGATCCAGGAGCCAATGTCGTCCTGCTCGAAGCAGGTGGCGGAAACGGCAATCTGCTCTACCGGATGCCTGCCGGGTTCTTCCCGCTGATGAAGGCTGGCAAGGGGAACTGGAACTTCGAGACCGTCCCTCAGCCAAGCCTCAATGGCCGGACCATGTACTTCCCGCGCGGCAAGGTTCTGGGTGGCTCGAGTTCGATCAACGGACTGGTCGTGTCGCGCGGCAACCCGGGCGACTATGATCACTGGGCGCAGCTGGGCAACCAAGGCTGGTCATGGGACGACTGTCTTCCTTGTAGGACTGTACGGACTCGCGGGACATCTTTCATGCTGCTGATTGGCAGCCAGGAGGATGGATCCAATGACCAAGCAAGACCGCGATATTCAGCGCAAGCTCAAGGTGCTGCGCCACGCTGAGAAGATCGGTGATGTGGTCAGGACCTGCCGATACTTCGGCGTGGGGCGATCGAGCTTCTATCGCTGGAGGACAGCCTACGCGCAGCGCGGCGAAGCCGGTCTGGTCAATGCCAAGCCCATTCCGAAGAACCCAGCCAACCAGACCCCGCCCGAGATCGTCGACAAGGTCCTCTACCTGCGAAGCAAATATCACCTCGGGTCGATCAGGATCGTCTGGTATCTGGCGCGTTACCACGACATCAAAATCTCTGACGCTGGCGTAACGCGCATTCTGCGCCGCAACGGTGTTGGCCGACTGCCGCGCGGAACGCGCATGCGCAAAGTCCACACCAAGCGTTACAACAAGCAGGTGCCGGGCCATCACATCCAGATGGACGTCAAGTTCCTCACCTTCACTGGCAAGTGCGGCGAGAAGATCAGGCGCTTCCAATATACTGCTATTGATGACGCAACGCGTGTCAGGGCCCTCAAGGTCTACGACAAACACACGCAAGCCAACGCGATCGACTTCGTCGATCACATCATCGGAAAGTTCCCGTTCCGCATCAAGGAAATCAGGACCGACAATGGTCATGAGTTCCAGGCCAAGTTCCACTGGCACGTCGAAGATCAGGGCATCCGCCATGCCTACATCAAGCGCGGAACTCCCCAGCTCAACGGCAAGGTCGAACGCTCCCATCGCTCTGACCAGCAGGAGTTCTATCAGCTTCTATCCTACAAGGGCGACGTCGATCTCGAGGCCAAGCTCAGCGAGTGGGAGAACTTCTACAACTTCAACAGACCCCACGGCGCCTTCAATGGCAAAACACCCTATGAAGCCCTCCGCGAAAGGCTATAATCTCAACCAGTCGATGTCCCGCGAGATCGTTGACCTTACAGCTTGGCATGAAGACGACAGCTGAAGGCGTGGAGCGAAAGGAGCAACTGAGTAGGCTGAAGTCTGAGGGTTGCATGATTGGTCAGGGATACTTCTTCAGTCCAGCCATCCCTTCGAACGAATTGACCGACTTGAGAATGCCGCAGCGCAATTTTGTTGCAAACGGTGAAA
This sequence comes from Novosphingobium sp., assembly GCA_040377095.1. Classification (GTDB taxonomy): domain Bacteria; phylum Pseudomonadota; class Alphaproteobacteria; order Sphingomonadales; family Sphingomonadaceae; genus Novosphingobium. The sequence goes on along the minus strand of JBEIPK010000027.1, from coordinate 31,648 downwards.
AATTCTTGCCAGCAGCCCAGGCTCAAGAATGGCGTGACGTTGATCGCTTGAAGGCGGCCAGCCATTGACGAAATTGCGTTTTCTAGAGCGTTTTTCGATCATTCTGGATCATAGCCGCATGAGCTGAAGTAGTTGGCGCATTCGTGAGGCTGGAAGATATCGACGAGCTGGCCGATCAAGTCCCAGAGGCCGGTCACGGTCCGCTCGCCGATCTTTCTGAGCATGGCCTTGAGGCGAGAGAAGGCCTTCTCGATGGGATTGAAGTCTGGACTGTAGGGCGGGAGGAAGTGCAAGGTTGCGCCTGCCGCTTCGATCCGTTCGCGCACCGATGCCCGCTTGTGACTTGAGAGGTTGTCCATGATGACGACGTCGCCGGGCCGCAGTTCGGGCACGAGAACCTGAGTGACATAGGCCTCGAACCAGTCGCCGTTGATCGGTCCATCGAGCACCATCGGCGCGATCATGCCCGACATGCGCAATCCGGCGACCAGCGTGGTGGTTTTGCGGTGCCCATGCGGGAAGCCCATGCGCAGCCGCTCGCCCTTGGCGCAGCGGCCATGGCTGCGGGTCATGTTGGTCGCGGTCCACGTCTCGTCGATGAACACGAGGCGCTCCGGTTCCAGATCGAGTTGGCCGTTGAACCAGCTACGGCGCTGGCTCAGGACATCGGGGCGGTCCTGCTCGATGGCATGGCCAGTCTTTTTTTACGCGTCATGCCGCGACGCACGAAGAAGCGGTGGAGACCGGCAACAGACACGTTCAGGCCGATCTCAATCAGGCCCGCGCGCAGTTCTTCAAGCGAGATGTCCTTGCGGGCTTCCCAAAGGGCGAGGATGTCATCCCGCCGCTCTTCGACCATACGCGAACGCATGTCGCCGCCTTGAGGCTTGGGGGCATAGTTGCCCGTCTCTCGCCACTGCGCCTGCCAGCGGATCGCCGTCGAAGGCGCAACGCCAAACCGGGCCGCTGCCGCACGGCAACTCATCCCGTCTTCAATCGCTGCCAGAAGCCGCGAACGCAAATCCATCGATAGAGGTTGGCCCATCCATGCCGGCCTCCTTCACCAGCACGGATTCTGAATCAGAAATCAGGCCCGGTGGGAATCCCAACGCGATTCATAGCGGTCGAAAACCGCTCTAACCCGACCGAAGTGCCCTGCTGCCTGTTTCGTGTCCTTCAGGGTGGCCTGAAGTCCAAATGGCCTGCAAATCATAGACCGTCAGGATTGGCAGACCGCTCATTCGCCGCCAGGCTGCTACCTCTCTGGGTGTAAATTCCATCTCGTCGACCGAGTTACAGGTGAAGCGTTAGAACCTGACTCGGCAGTTGGTTTACAAGCACACCGTACCCGGGAGCCCGGTGTTGGGGATAGGCGCAATTCCGCCATTCGCTAGAGGTTCGCCGCTATGTCGCCGTCTGATGTCATCTGATGTCAGGTCAGATTGCTCAAATCATGCCAACGTAAGTATGCCTAAGGCATTGATCCTGCATCAATAAAAACAACTTTCCTACAGCCTCACATTGACAGTAGCGTGATGTCTCGTGGCTGAGGGGTTTCCGGCCCAGGGGGGCGGCCAATGTGAGAACGCCCCATGCGCTTTGCGCTGCAATGCTATGTCGACCAGGAGCTATACGAGGCAGTGAAGGCGGCCGCCGAGGCGGCGCACATGAGCGTCAGCCAGTGGCTTAAACTTGCGGTCATCGCAACGATCGAAGGGCAGGACGAGGCGGCTTTCCGGGACCGCCTGATGTCCCATGTGCTGTTCACCTCGGCGGCGGCCGACGGGCTGCTGATGGCCCAGGCTGACAAGGAGATCAGGGCGCGGGTCCAGGTCGCGCACGGCAAGCGACTGCGCGAGTATCGCGAGCGCTTTGGTCCCTCCAGAGGGGGCGACTGAGCCATGCTGTCGATGGCCAATGTCCGCTCAGCAGGGGGCGCAGCAGGGTACTTTGCCAAGGACAACTATTATGCTCAAGCCGATGCTGATCGATCGGGCGTGTGGGTCGGCAAGGGGGCCGAACGGCTGGGGCTGTCGGGGACGGTAGAGCCCCGCATTTTCGAAGCAATCCTGCGAGGCGAACTGCCCCAGGGCGGGCGCATCGGGCGCGAAGGGGCGCAGCACCGTGCGGGGACCGATCTGACCTTTTCCCTTCCCAAGTCCTGGTCGCTATTGGCGCTGGTCGGCAAGGACGAACGGATCATAGCTGCGTACCGTGCGTCGGTGATCGAGACCCTGCAGTGGGCTGAGGCCAATGCCGCATTCATGCGGGTGGAACGGGGCGGCAAGGAGCAGCTGCTACAGACCGACAACCTGACCGTTGCCCTGTTCCAGCACGATACCAACCGCAACCAGGAACCGAACCTCCACTTCCACGCTGTGGTCGCCAACATGACGCAGGCGAAGGACGGGTCATGGAAGGCGCTTCGCAACGACCGGTTGTGGCAATTGAACACCCTGCTCAACTCCATGACCATGGCCCGTTTCCGGGTTGCGGTGGAGAAGCTCGGCTATGCGATCGGCGAACTCGGCAAGCACGGCAACTTCGAGGCGAAGGGGATCGACCGCGAGGCGATCATGGCCTTCTCGACGCGGCGGCAGGAGGTGCTGGATGCCCGGCGTGGCGAAGGTCTTGAAGCCGGGATCATGGCGACGCTGGAGACCCGTTCGGCCAAGGTCAGCGCGATTGATCGCGATGTTTTGCTGGACCGGTGGCAGGATCAGGCCTGGGCCATAGGGCTCGACCTTGTCGGTATGGCAAAGGACGTTCGGACGCGAAGTTCGGCGCTGACCAGAAGCGAAGTCAGGCTCGCTCATGACCGCCCTTCGTTTGTCGCGCGCGGGCGGATCATGGTGCAGGAACTTGGCGAGCGACTGGGCCTCAAGGAGCGCGATCCGCTGGTCCCGGCTCGGATCCATCTGAGGGGCCGTGAAGAGATCGCCGCGGCTCATGCAGTGGCTGCAGCGGTGCGCCATCTCTCGGAACGCGAGGCCGCGTTCAAGGTGACCGACCTGGCCAAGGCTGCTCTCGACTTTGGTCTGCCCGCAACCATGGACAAGATCGAGAAGCGGATCACGCAGCTGACCGAGCAAGGGGCGCTGCACAAGGGACGCGGGACCATGCAGGGTTGGCTGACCAGCGCCGATGCGCTTGCCCTTGAAGCCCGCATGCTGGCCGAGATCGAGAAGGGCAAAGGTGCCGCCCCGAGCATCGTTCCCGCAGACGAAGCAGGTCCCCAGTTGCAGGCCAGCGCCAACCTCAGCTTCGGTATGACGCTCAATGCCGGACAGGAAGCGGCCGGGCGGATGATCCTCTCTTCCACCAACCGCGTGGTCGCTGTCCACGGGGTGGCAGGCGCGGGCAAGTCGAGCCTGCTGCGCCCGACGGCACAGATCCTGGGGGAGCACGGCAAGACCATCATTGGCCTTGGCGTTCAGAACACCCTGGTGCGCATGCTCGAGCGCGAGACCGGGATCCCCTCGATGACCCTGCACCGGTTCCTCGGTCAGCACCGGAAACTGCTCGATGGGAGCGCGAGCAAGAGCCAGCTGGGCGACGCTCGCGCAAGCTACCGCAACACCGTGCTGGTACTCGACGAGGCCTCGATGGTCTCGACCCGCGATCAGGACCGACTGGTCAGGCTTGCCAATCTGCTCGAGGTCGACCGGCTGGTGCTGATGGGCGATGCAAGGCAGCTCGGCGCGGTCGAGGCAGGCAAGCCTTTCGCGCTGGCGCTCGCCTCGGGCACCGAGACCGCGCGGATGGGCACGAACCTTCGGGCGCGTTCCGATACCTTGAAACGCGCCCAAGGCGCAGCACAGCAAGGGCGCACCGGTGTGGCGCTCGGGCACCTCAAGGAGCATATTGTCGAGGCCAGCGAGAACGGCGCACTGCTCGCCGCCGAGCGCTGGCTTGCCCTGCCACCAAGCGAGCGTGCGGCAACCGCAATCTATGCCTCTGGGCGGCTGCTGCGCGCTGAGATCAACGCCGCGGTCCAGACCGGGCTGGCCGCCAATGGCGAGATCGGACCTGATCGCCGCGAGCTGACCGTGCTCTCGCGGGTCAACGCCACGCGCGAGGAACTGCGCCATGTCCGGACATATGAGCCTGGCATGATGCTTGAGGTCGGGTCGCGTCAGGCGCGACAAGGCCTTGCGCTCGGGCGTTACGCCGTGACCGGCGTTGACGCCGGCAAGGGGCAAATCACCCTCACCGACGAGCGCGGGCGTGCCCAGCGCCTGATCCCGGCCAGGATCGGGCTCCATGGCGACAGCCAGGCCCTGCAACTGTTCGAGCGCAAGGCGCTCAGGATCTACACCGGCGACACGATCCGCTGGACCGCCAATGACCACGAGCGCGGGCTGATCAACGCCGATCGGGCGAGCGTGACCGCGATTGACAAGGACGGCATCGCAGTGCGCAGCGCGAACGGCATGGAGCACCGACTAGAAGGCGGCGATCCCATGCTCGCCCGGATCGATCTTGCCTATGCGCTCAACGCCCACATGGCCCAGGGCCTGACCTCGGACAAAGGCATCGCGGTGATGGACAGCCGTGAGCGCAAGCTCCTCTCGGGCCGCAACTTCCTGGTCACGGTAACCCGCCTGCGCGACGAACTGACCCTGATCCTTGATAATCGCGACAAAGTCGCGGTCGGGCTCGATCGCAACCCGGGCGACAAGACCTCGGCGCTCGAGGCCACCGAACGGCTCGGTGCCGCCGCAGCCAAGGGGCAACAAGCCGGACTGCCGAAAGAGGAAGCGCAGCTCAAGCCCGAGCTCGAGCGTTCCATCGAACGGGTCCGGCCGTTCGAGATCGGGATATGATTATCGGCTCGGCCAGCCCAGCATCTTGTGCGGCTTGGGAAACGGCTCCAAAAGCATTGTCGCCCATGTACCCAACAGTTCCTTGCGGCGCTCCATATAGGCGGCGCGATTGTAGGCACCTTCGGACCCCGAGATCCCTTCGGGCACATGCGCAAGGATCAGGTCGATCACGTGCCGGTCACCGGCGTTGCCCTGCCGTTCGGCCCATTCGTTCATGATCGTCGAGAACGAGGCGCGCCAGCCGTGCGGCACGTGCCGCCCCTGGTAGCCGCAGCGGTTGTAGAAGTAGGAAAGCGTGTTCTCGCTTATCGCGACGCGGGCATTGCGGTTAGATGGAAATACCAACGGCCCGCGCCCCGTGAGCACATGGGCCGCGCGCAGCACCGCTATCGCTTCTCCGCTCAGGGGTACGAGGTGCTCGAACCCGGCATCGTGCTTCAGATCGAGCATCAGCTTCATCCGCGCTGGCGGCACCCGCCACAGCGCATCGGGTGCTGGCCCGTCATCCTGCCAGTCGACCCCCTCGATCTCTTGCCAGGGCAGCGCGCGGATCATCCCTGGCCGCTGGGCGGTCAGCGCGAGGAACCGCGAAGCAAGCTTGGTCAGCGGTGAGGCCGGTTCGGCCTCGGTCTTGCGGATCATGTCGTGCAGGGCTTCGATCGACAACAACGCCGGACGCTTGCGGGCGCGCGGCACGGGCTTCAGCGCCCTGGTCACCACAGCAGCCGGATCGCGCGATCCCGCGCCTTCGGCAATGGCGTGAACAAAGACCGCCGAGATCCGCTGACGCACCCGGTGCGCGGTCTCGATCGCACCGCGCTTCTCGATCTTGCGCAGCACCGAAAGCACCAGCGGTTCGTCGATCTCCCGCACCGGCAGCTTGCCGAGCCAGGGGAAGACCTCCTTCTCGAGGCTGCCGATCACATCGCTGGCATGGATCGGTGTCCAGCGAGACTCCTGTAGGGCGTACCAGCCCCGCGCCAGTGCCTCGAAGGTGTTGGCCGAGGCGACCGTGCGTTCTACTCGCGCCTTGGCCGCCTCGATCCCCGGATCGCGGCCATCGCGCAGCAACTTCCGCGCATCGGCCTTGCGGTCCCGCGCTTCGCGCAGGCCCAGATCAGGATAGGCACCCAGCACCAGTCGGCGTTCCTTGCCCGCAAAGCGATACTTCATCCGCCAGCTGCGATGGCCTTTGGCGGTGACGTATAGATACAGCCCCTCGGAATCGGCGAGCTTGTAGTCCCGCTCCTTCGCCTTGGCGTTCTTCACTTGCATCTCGGTCAGCATCGATGCCCCCGAATTTCCGGATCGCTGCCCCCAGCCGTGCCCCCGGATCGATGTGGAAACAGGCGGAAGCCATGAAACAAACAGGGAACAATAATGTCCGAAAGTCGGCAGAAATGCAAGAGAAATAAGCGCTTATGGGATGCTTGCGGAACGCAAGGTGGCGGAGACGGAGGGATTCGAACCCTCGGTACCGGATTTACCAGTACGACGGTTTAGCAAACCGTTGGTTTCAGCCACTCACCCACGTCTCCGGATCGCAGCGGCGAGGGGCGCTATAGCGAGGGGCGGGGGGGGCGGCAAGTGTCAAAGCGGCCTGCTTTTTGCGCGCGGTTTTCGGTCCGGGTGCGGTCTGCCGCGTGCAGGACTCGGTCCGTCGCCGTGCGTTTGCGCCCATCCCCCAGATAAGCCCAAGGCCTTGGTAACCGGACGTTAACCATGTTCAGCGCAGATTTTCCGGCACATCCGCAGCTTCCCGTATCGGGGGACAGGAGGGACGCCATGATTGTTAGCAAACCCGCTCGACTACTTGCCGCTGCATTGTCCGTCTGCGCCGTGATCGCTGCCCACGCCCTGCCCGCGCTGGCGCAGGTAAGGAATGTCGATCCCGACAAGGCTATCGATGGCGACCTCGCGAGGCCGGGTGTTGCCACGTGGACGACCGCATCTGCCGCGCCCTCGGCGCCCGGCACCCCCGCAGCCACGCCCGCGGCGGGCGCGCTTCCGGGCAATGGGACGCCGGTCGACAGCGCACCGGCGCCGACGGCGACCACGGCCTCGACGACCCAGGCCGCACCGTCCACCACTTACAAGGAAGACGACCTCATCGGCGCGGCCGAGGGCGTGTTCGGCAAGGGCGCGCAGGGCCTCGCCAGCATGATCCAGGACCTGCTCAAGAAACAGGGCGAGCCAAACGGCTATATCGTCGGGCGCGAAGGCGGCGGCGCGCTGGTCGTCGGGCTGCGCTATGGTTCTGGCACGCTGCATCACAAGGTGGAGGGCGAGCGGCCGGTTTACTGGACCGGGCCCTCGGTCGGCTTCGACGCCGGGGCCAACGCGGGCAACGCTTTCGTGCTGGTCTACAATCTCTATGACAGCCAGGACATCTACAAGCGCTTCGGCGCGGGCGAGGGGCAGGCCTATTTCGTGGGCGGCTTCAATGTCAGCTACCTGCGGCGCGGCGACGTGGTGCTGATCCCGGTCCGCATGGGCGCGGGCCTGCGGCTGGGCGCGAACGTGGGCTACATGAAGTTTTCGCAGAAGCAGAAGTGGATGCCGTTCTGAACCGGTAATCGGGTGATTGGGTGATCGGGGGGCAAGGCGCAACTCGCACCTTGCCCGCGGGCGCCGGGCGGTCTAGAGGCGCGCCGCCATGCTTACCAACCTGCAACAGCAACCCGCCGACGCGCTTCTTGCGCTGATCAAGCTTCACGACAACGATCCGCGCCCCGGCAAGATCGACCTGGGCGTGGGCGTCTACAAGACCGGGCAGGGTGCCACGCCTGTGTTCGCAGCCGTCAAGGCAGCGGAGCGCAAGCTGGTCGAGACGCAGGATTCCAAGGCCTATCTCGGGCCTGAGGGCGACATGGGCTTCGTCAATGCCCTGATCCCGCACATCCTTGGCAGGAACGATCCGCTCACGGCGGGCATCGTGTCGAGCGGCCGGATCGAGGGCATGCAGACGCCGGGCGGCACCGGCTCGCTTCGCCTCGCGCTGGCGATGGTCCACAAGGCGAAGGTGGCGCGGTTGTGGATGGGCACGCCAAGCTGGCCCAACCACGCGCAGATCTGCGCTGACCTTGGGCTTGAGCTCAAGACTTTCAGCCATGCCAGCGCCGAAGGCACCGCCGACATGGATGGCCTGCGCGGCGCGGTTGCCGCTGCCGAGGAAGGCGACGCCATCCTGCTGCACGGCTGCTGCCACAATCCGACCGGCATCGACTATTCGCCCGAGCAGTGGGACGAGATTGCCGGACTGGTCGCCGGCAAGAAGCTGCTTCCCGTGCTCGACCTTGCCTATCAGGGGCTGGGCTGGGGCATGGACGAGGATGCCTACGGCGTGCGCCGCGTGCTGTCCGCCGTGCCCGAGGCGCTGCTTGCCTATTCGTGCGACAAGAACTTCGGGCTTTATCGCGACCGGACCGGCGCACTCTATGTCATGGTGGCCGAGGCGGCGCAGCTGGGGGCGCCGATTTCCAACGCCCATGCGCTGGCGCGGGCCAACTGGTCGCAGCCGCCCGATCACGGCGCGGCCGCCGCCCGGCTGGTGCTGGAAGACGCGGGCCTCACCGCGCAGTGGCTCGACGAGCTCGACACCATGCGCACCCGCATCCGCCAGATGCGGGCGCGGCTGGCCGAAGCGGGCAAGACCGGCGGCGTCGACCTCACCCCCATCGGCGGGCAGAACGGCCTGTTCTCGATCATTCCCTTCACGCCCGAGCAAGTGCAGGCGATGCGGGATCGTCACGGCATCTATTTCGCCGGATCGGGACGGATCAACGTGGCGGGCCTGACGGCGGACAACATCGACACGTTCATTGCCGCCGTCGCTGACGTTACGGGCTGAACTTCGATAGCCTCGCTCCGGGTTCAGCCCCGCAGCGATTGCATGCGCTGGAGATAGCGGGCCAGCACGTCGATCTCGAGGTTGACGCGGTCTCCCTGCTTCAGCGCGCCCAGCGTCGTCACTTCGGAAGTGTGCGGGATCACGTTGATCGAGAAATGGCATGTGCCGTCCGGCCGGTCGGACACCTCGTTCACTGTCAGCGAAACGCCGTCCACGGTGATCGAGCCCTTACCGGCAAGGCATGGCGCCAGATCGCGGAGCGCGGCGAAGACGATCTTGCGCGAATCGCCAACGGGATCGACCAGGACCACCGTGCCGACGCCGTCGACATGCCCCGTCACAATATGGCCGCCCAGTTCGTCGCCAAGCCGCATCGCGCCTTCGAGGTTGAGCCTTGAGCCCTGCTGCCATCGTCCCGGGACCGTGCGCGCCACCGATTCGCCTGAAATATCGACCGCGAACCACGCGTCGCCCGCCGTGCCGCCCCGTTCGACCACCGTCAGGCAGACACCCGAACAGGCGATCGATGCGCCGATGTCGATCCCTGCCGGATCGTAGGGGCAGCCGATGACGAGGCGCAGATCGCCCAGTTGACGAGCTTCGCGGACAGTGCCGATGGCAGTTATGATTCCGGTAAACATCGCCGAGCCTCGTAGACTTCAAGCGCGTCGCTGCCAAGCGTCCGGCGGGCAGCAAGTTGCCAGCGGCCGTGCGCGTCCGGGAGGGATTGCAGGCCGATGTCGCCGACGGCTGCCAGACCATCGCCGATCACGATGGGCGCGCGGTAAACCAAAAGCCGGTCGACAAGGTCTGCGGCAAGGAAGGAGGCAGCGGCCTGCGCTCCGCCTTCGACGAACAGGTACTGTATGTCCGTCATGCCGAAGACGTCCTGCGGTGAAGTCAGCAACCCCCAACCATCGGGCCAACCCTCCGGCGCGGGCGAGCGGCTGAGTACGAATCGGCGCGGCCTGCGGATCTCCAGACCCGGCAGCCGCACGTCGAGCCGGGGCTCGTCGGCGCGCAGGGTGCCGCCGCCGACAACGATCGCGTCTGACCGGCTGCGCATGACATGGCAGTGCGCACGCGCCGCCTCGCCCGTGATCCACTGACTCTCGCCGCTCGCCAGCGCGATCCGCCCGTCGATCGACATCGCGAGCTTGAGCGTGATTTCCGGCCGGCCAAGCCGCGCGCGGCAAAGGTAGCCCGAAAGGCTGGCCTGCGATGCAGGCGAGGCAATCAGGTCAACCTGCACGCCGGCGGCCCGCAGCCGCGCGATGCCGGCGCCGGCGGTGCGCGGATCGGGATCGGCGCAGCCCACGACGACGCGCGCGACGCCCGAGGCAGCAACCAGATCGGCGCAGGCTGGGCCGCGCGTGCTCTGGTGCGCGCAAGGTTCCAGCGTGACGTAAAGCGTTGCACCTTTTGCCTCGCCGCCCGCCTGATCGAGCGCGATCGCCTCGGCATGCGGCCGTCCCCCCGGCATGGTCCAGCCGCGCCCCACGACCTTCCCCGCCTCGACGACAACTGCGCCGACGGCGGGGTTGGGCCGACTGAGCGGAATGCCGCGCGCAGCCAGCGCGGCCGCTGCGTCAAGCCAGCGCGCGTCTTCGTCGTTCATTCAGGATCGGTCTCAGGTGCAGGCGCGGCTTGGACACCGGGCAGCGGCGGCAGGCCCTGCGCCTTTCGCTCCTCATTGGCCTTGCGCTCCATCGCATCGACATCGAGCCCGGTGGCGCGGCCGAGCTTCTTGTAGGTCTGGCGCACTTCTTCCTCGCGCCGCGCCTGCTCGGCAGCGAGCCGGTCCTTGCGTTTCTGGTTGGCAAGGTTCGATGCGGCAATCTCGGCGTCGCTGCGCGGTTCGGCCCAGCTGGTGATGAACGTCACTTCGGGGCGGGGCGGCGGGCCGACTTCCCCTTCGTTCCACATGATCGAGAACAGGCCGATGGTTGCCGCGGCAGAGAAAAAGCCGATGCGCCAGCGGTGCTCGCCGGCCTGCTGGAACACAGTGACGAAATCGGCGATCGCACCGCGCGGCGAGACCTGGCGCAAGAACGAGGAAGGACGGATCAGGGGCATGGAGGCACAGATAAGGGCTGGAAGGCGCAAGCGCCAGCGTTTCGCCCCGCCAAGTGCCGCGATGGGTCAGCCGAATGGCGAATAAAGTAAACGGCCATGCGCGCGCAGCCAGCGGTTGGCCGCGCCAATGTCGCCTTCGAACAGCTCGCCCAGCAGGGCGTGAAAGCGCGGGCTGTGATCGAAATGGACGAGGTGAGTCACTTCGTGCGCCACAACCGAGCGGCGGACTGCCTCCGGCGCCATGATGAGCCGCCAGTTGATGCGGATCGCGCCGCTCGCCGCGCAGCTTCCCCAGCGCCGCTGCGCGTTGGAGAGCGCGAGGGCAGGGGGTGCGCATCCGGCCAGCGCGCAATAGTGCGCAAGGTCGGCCCTCAGCGTTTCGCGCGCCTGCGCTTCCAGCCAGCGCCGCAGGCGCGCTGCCATCGTTTCTGCGGGGCCGCCGATGCGGATCGTCGCGGCTTCGAGCGCGACCTTTCGCGGGGCCGACGGGGCGTGGACAATGGCGTGCGGCTCGCCGCAATAGGGCAGCGAGCCGCCGTGGCCGGGCGGACTGCGCGCCGGCAGCGCGCTCGCCTGCGCTTCGAGCCAGCCCTGCTGCCCCCGCACGAATGCGATGGCGTCGGCGCGCCTCGCCCAGCGCGGCATCGAGAGTCGGACCTCGCCGCCATCGGGCGCCAGCCGCAAGGTCATGCGCCGGGCCCGCTCAAGCCGCCGGATCACCACTGGCACTTCGCGACCGGCGAGCGAGACCACCGGCGGGGCTTCGCCATTGCGGCCGGTCAACCGGTCCAGCCAGTCAGCCATGGGCTTGGCCCCTGTCTTCCTCGTCCTCGTCCTCGTCCTCGTCCTCGTCGTCATCGAGCAGTTCGAGGCGCATTGGGTCCATGCCCTCGGGCCAGATAATGTGCTGATCGATCGGCCCGGCGAACTGCTCGCCGACCGCCTTGCCCCGCACCGAGGCTCCGGCGGCGTGGACGGCCTCGCGGTCTCCGCAGATGAGGTAGTGCCAGTGAGGCAGCAGATCGCCCTCGGCGCGCAGGCGGTAGGCGCAGGTCTCGGGCAGCCAAGGCAGGCTCGCCGCCTTGTCGGGTGTCAGCTTCACGCAATCGGGCACGGCGGCGCGGCGGTTCCTGTAGTCGGAGCAGCGCCCCGTTCCGATGTCGAGCAGCTTGCAGGCGACGTTGGTCTGGTAGACGTCGCCGTTGTCCTCATCCTCGACCTTCAGCAGGCAGCATTTGCCGCAGCCGTCGCACAGCGCTTCCCACTCCTCGCGGTCAAGCTTGCCGAGCGGCAGTTCCCAGAAGCGTGCGCGCATGTCCGGCTCTCAGCGGACCCAGCGCGCCAGCTCGGCGGCCACTGCATCGGCGCCCTTGTCGACCGGGAGCATGGCAATCGGCTCACCGCTGCGGCCCATCAGGTAGGCAATGCGGCTGTGATCCATGAGATAGCCGCCCGACGTGGCCTTGCCTTTGGCGTAATAGGCGCGGAAGGCCTTGGCTGCCTGATCGACTGCTTCGGCCGAGCCGGTCAGCCCCAGCAGGCGGGGCGAGAACGCGGCCGTGAATTCGCCCACGACAGCGGGTGTATCGCGCGCCGGATCAATCGAGATGAAGATCGGCTGGACTGCCTGGGCAAGCGCGGGATGCGTCTTCTCGAAGGCCGCAAAGCCCCGCATCATCACGCCAACGTCCATCGGGCAGGCATCGGGACAGAAGGCATAGCCGAAATAGACGATACGGTAGCGGCCTTCGAAATCCTGCCAACGCACGGTGTTGCCGGCCTTGTCGAGCAGCGTGAACGGGCCGCCGATTGCGGCGCCGGCAAGCGGGGGGCTTTCGGCCGGGCCACTCGTTCCGCCGCTGCCGCAGCCGGCAAGCAGGACGGCGAGGGCGAGGAGGAGCGGCGTGGCAATTTTGTTGGTCATGGCGCGCCGGTTCATGCTCTGCTAAACCGCGCTGCGCAAGAAGCGAGGCGGTCCAGCGATGCGCGCCAGGGCAATTTGGCGATAACAGGAGAAGCGCGACGTGACGTTGAATGGCGGCAAGGCACGGGACATGACCATGCGCGCCTGCGCACCGCTCCTGCTGGGCGCGCTGCTGCCGGGCGCGGCGCTTGTGGTGGCCGCTCCGGCGCAGGCGCAGATGTCGGCCGGGTACAAGTTCCTCGAAGCGGTGAAGAAAAAGGACGGCGCCGCGGTCGAGACGGCGCTGAGCGAGCCGGGCAGCACGCTCATCAACACCAAGGACGTGACGACGGGCCGCACCGCGCTACACACAGTGACCGAGCGCCGCGATCTTGCCTGGTTGACCTATCTCATTTCGAAAGGCGCCAACGTCAACGCGCGCGACAATCGGGGCGTCACGGCGTTGCAGGTGGCGGCCGGGCTCAACTGGGCAGAGGGTGTCGCCGAACTGGTCAGCAACCGCGCGCTGATCGACGATCCCAGCATCACGGGTGAAACGCCGCTGATCGCCGCCGTCCACCAGCGCAACCTTGCGATGATGCGGCTTCTGCTCAAGGCCGGCGCCAACCCGGACCGCAGGGACAATTCGGGCCGCTCGGCGCGTGATTATGCTGCGCTCGACGGCGAGGACAGCCCGATGCTCGCCGAGATCCGCACAAGCGCGAGGCCGACCGCCAACCGTCCGGGAGCGGGCAAGGTCTATGGTCCGAGCTTCTGAAATGACCGGTGAGATCGCCGGTGCGGAAGACCTGACGCTTGATGAGCTGCGCGCGGCACTGGCTCCCGCAATCGCCCGGGCCGCTGCATTCGACGGCTGGAGCCGCGCTGCCGTGGCGGCAGCGGCGAGCGAGACGGGCGTCGATCCGGCGCTCGCCGCCTACGCCTTCCGCGATGGCGCAATGGCGATGATCGGCGCATGGACCCGAAGCGTGGACGCGGCAATGGCACGGACCGAGCCGGCCGAGATCTTGGCGGCGCTGCCAGTCCGCACCCGAATCCGCCGACTCGTACTGGCGCGGCTGGATGCGGTCGCGGATCAGAAAGAGGCGCTGCGCCGGGCGCTCGCCGTCATGGCGATGCCGCAGAACGCCGCCGCTGCCCTGCGGCTCGGCTGGCACAGCGCCGATGCGATGTGGCGCCTTGCGGGCGACAGCGCGGCGGATTTCAACCACTACACCAAGCGCACCATTCTCGCCGGTGTCTACGCCGCGACGCTGGCGGTCATCGTCGATGACGAGAGCGAGGGCAAGGCGGAGACATGCGCTTTCCTCGATCGGCGGATCGAGGGCATCATGCGATTCGAAAAGGCCAAGTCGCTGCTGCTGTCCCGCCGCGACGAGCGTTTCAGCCTGAGCCGGTTCCTCGGCCGGCTGCGCTACCCCGCCCGAAGCACCTGAAAACGGTCCAGCCGATAATTTCGGCGAATTGACCCACCGCAATGATCGCGCGCCGATCGAGCCACTATTGCGAACCAGTTGCAATTGGTGGGACGATCTGGCAGCGCATGACCATGACACTTGACGCACTTCCCGTCGGCCAGCGGGCGCAGATCGTTGCCATCGACTGGTCGGGGCTGGTCGATGAGGAAGCGCGGCGCCTGCGCGCGCTCGGTATCGATGTCGGCTCGCGAATCGCGGTGTCGCACCGCGGCGTGATGGGTGGACGCGATCCGATTGCAGTGATGGTCGGGCGGATGACGGTGGCACTCCGCCGCGCGCATGCCCTTGCCATGGAGGTCGAGGCGGTCTGATGGCGCGTCATCGTTCGGCCGCCCTGGTCGGAAATCCCAATGCCGGAAAAAGCGCGCTGTTCAATGCGCTGACGGGCGCGCGGCAGAAGATCGCGAATTATCCGGGCGTGACGGTCGAGCGCAAGTCGGGGCGTTTGATCCTGCCCAGCGGGGAGCCGGTGGAGCTGACCGATCTGCCGGGCAGCTACGGGCTTCACCCCACCAGCCTCGACGAGGAAGTGACCAGCAAGGTCGTGCTCGGCCACTATCCGGGCGAAGCCTCTCCCGACGTACTGGTGCTGGTGCTCGATGCCTCCAATCTCGAGCAACACCTCGTTTTCGCCCTCGAAGTGCTCGAACTCGGCAAGCCGGCGGTGGTGGCACTCAACATGCTCGACCTTGCCGAGCGCGACGGCCTCATCATTGATCCGATTGCTTTGCAGGAAGCATTGGGCGTGCCGGTGATCGCCACGGTCGCGGTGCGCCGCAAGGGCCTGTCCCAACTCACCGCCGCGATTGCAGAGGCGCAGGCGCGCGAGCCCGGCGCGCACCGGCCACATATTGACCTTACCGAAAGGCGCGTCAGCGCTCATGCCATTGCCGAGGCGGCGATCGTTTCGGAGACCGCAAAGCACCGGCTGCATTCGCGGCTCGACCGGCTGTTTCTCCATCCGTGGATCGGCCCGCTGGTGCTTTTCGCACTGCTTTTCGTGGTGTTTCAGGCCGTGTTCGCCTGGGCCGCGCCCTTTGCCGACGCGCTTGAAGGCGGCGTTGGCTGGCTGACGGAACTCGCCCGGAGCGTCCTGCCCGCCGGACTGCCGCGCGACCTGCTGACCGACGGCATCCTCTCGGGCGTCGGTTCTGTCGTGGTGTTCCTGCCGCAGATCGTGATCCTGTTCTTCTTCATCCTTGCCATGGAAGCATCGGGCTACATGGCGCGCGCCGCTTTCCTGATGGACCGGATGATGGCCCGCGTCGGCCTCTCGGGGCGCAGCTTCATCCCGCTTCTGTCGAGCTTTGCCTGCGCCATTCCAGGCATCATGGCGACGCGCAGCATTTCCGATCCGCGCGATCGGCTGACGACGATCCTCGTCGCCCCGCTGATGACCTGTTCGGCGCGGTTGCCGGTCTATGCCGTCATCATTGCCGCGTTCATCCCGAACCGCTCGGTGGGTGGAGGCATCGGACTTCAGGGACTTGTGCTGTTCGCGCTCTATGGGGCTGGCATCGTCGGCGCGATGATCGTTGCGCTGCTGCTGCGCCGTTCGATCACGAAAGGCGCGGCCAGCGGCTTCATCATGGAACTGCCCAAGTACCAGCTGCCGCGCCTCTCCGATCTCCTCATCGGGCTGTTTCAGCGCGCATGGATCTTCCTGCGGCGGGCCGGCACCATCATCTTCATGGTCACGGTCATTCTGTGGCTGCTGCTCAACTTCCCGCGCGCCGCGCCGGGCGAGGACCAGATCGACGCTTCGATCGCCGGCAAGCTCGCCAACGGGCTTGCCGTGGTGGTCGAACCCATCGGCTTCAACCGCGACATTGCGCTGTCGCTGATCCCGGCGATGGCCGCGCGCGAAGTGGCGGTGAGCTCGCTCGCCACCAGCTATGCCGTTGCCGCGACTGACGAGGAGGGACAGGCACTGGCGCTGGGCGACCGGCTCAAGGCAGACTGGAGCCTGCCGACCGCGCTCGCTTTCCTCGCGTGGTTCGTCTTCGCGCCCCAGTGCATGAGCACGATCGCCGTCACTCGCCGCGAAACGAATGGGTGGAAATGGCCGGCCTTCATGCTGGCCTACCTCTTCGCTCTCGCCTATGTCTTTGCCGGTATCACCTACTGGGGCGCGGTGGCGCTCGGGCTTTAGCGAAGAGGATTTCATGGCAGGCAGCGTCAACAAGGTCATCCTGATCGGAAATCTTGGGGCCGACCCAGAGGTCAAGAGCTTCCAGAACGGCGGCCGCATCGCCAACCTTCGCATCGCGACGTCGGAAAACTGGAAGGACCGCGCCACGGGTGAGCGCAAGGAGCGCACCGAATGGCATTCGGTCGTGCTCCAGTCCGACGGTCTTGTCGGCGTCGCAGAGAAGTATCTGCGCAAGGGCAGCAAGGTTTATATCGAAGGCCAGCTGCGCACCCGCAAGTGGCAGGACCAGTCGGGTAACGATCGCTACACGACCGAGGTTTCGGTGGGCGGCATTGGCGGTGTTCTCACCATGCTCGACGGCGCACCGGGCGGTGGTGGCTCTCGTGGCGGCGGCGGCAATGACTGGGGCGGCGGAAGTTCCGGCGGCGGTTCGCGTTCAGGTGGGGGCAGCGATTGGGGCGGCGGCCAGTCGGATGGCGGCCAGTCAGGCGGCGGCCAGAAGGGCGGGTTTGCCGACGATCTCGACGACGATATTCCGTTCTGATCGAACCGACCCGGTAATACTGCCTTGCGGTCTCAGCTTGCGCCCGATGCGATGTCGCGAAGCACTGACTGATCGGCCCCATAGGCCGGGCCGCCTTCCAGCACGAAGCGCCGGTCGCAATAGCCGCAATCGACATAGCCGTGCTCGTCGATCTCCAGCCAGACGCGCGGGTGGCCAAGCGCCGATGGCGTGACCGGACCGGCGGCGCGGATGCCGCTCGATCCGTCGCACATGACGCGGGTGGACGAGGTCAGGACTGTTTCGGGCGGATTGTTCATGGAGGCGATCTAACAACGCTCCGCCGCTTTTGCCAGACGAAATGGCGCCGGTTCTGTGTCGGACCAATCCCCCGCCCCACCAAAGGAACACGCAGGGCGGCGGGTCGTTCCGTTCCGGGCAAGCCCCGGAGGACGACCGTGCTCCAGACTTCTGCTGCTGAAATCGCGAACATCGTCGCGAAGTCCGCCGAGACTGTCGGCGTCGGGATCATAGCGCTCGGTGCGCTTGGCACACTTATCCGGTTCCTGCTGATCGCCGCGCGCGACCGGCGGCGATCGGGCAAGCTGTTCTCGATTTCCGAGCCAGTCTTGGGCGCGTCATCCTGCTCGGTCTCGAATTCCTTGTCGCGGCCGACATCGTCGGAACGGTGGCCGTTTCGCCGACGCTGACAGGGCGGCGGGCCGGGTTGAGACTAGGCTTTACCTGACGGCGCGATTCCCGCATGGACCGGACATGTCCCTGCCACCCGCCATCTCGATCCGCGATCTCGTCAAATGTTATGCCGGCACTGGCAGATCGCCGGGAAAGCTTGCGCTGGAGGGTGTCAGCTTCGACGTGCCGCAGGGCGGCATCTTCGGCCTGCTCGGACCAAACGGGGCGGGCAAGTCCACGCTGATCAACATCCTTGCCGGGCTGGTCATGAAGACCTCGGGCAACGTAAGCATCTGGGGCTTCGACATCGATTCCGCCATGCGCAATGCCAAGCGCGCCATTGGCATCGTGCCGCAGGAAATCGTCTTCGATCCGTTTTTCACGCCGTTCGAGGTGCTGGAGAACCAGGCCGGGCTGTATGGTGTCGCCAAGCCGCTGAGGCGCAGCATGGAACTGCTCCGCGCCGTCCATCTGGAGGACAAGAGCGCCGCTTATGCCCGCACGCTGTCCGGCGGCATGAAGCGTCGGATGCTAATTGCCAAGGCCATGGTTCATTCGCCGCCGGTGCTGGTGCTCGATGAGCCAACAGCGGGCGTCGACGTCGAACTGCGGCGCCAGCTGTGGCAGCTGGTCGGCGAAATGAACGCCGAGGGGGTGACCGTGGTGCTGACCACGCACTACCTCGAAGAAGCCGAGGAACTGTGCGACCGGATCGCCATCATCAATCACGGCAAGCTCATCGCCAACCGGACCACGCAGGAACTGGTCGGCATGGCGCGCGAAAAGGTTGTCGTCCTCACGCTCGACCGCGATCCTGCCACGCTGCCCTCCGATCCGACCATCCTCAGGTGCGAGAAGACCGGCGAGCGCACGGTGGAGCTGACCTACGACAAGGACCGCACCAATGCCGGCCGCGTGCTGGCGCTGGTGCAGGATCAGGGATTCGGCATCATCGACGTGACGACACGGGAAGCCGATCTTGAGGACGTCTTCGTCAGCCTGACCAGTGCGGGCAAGGCCGCCGCCTGACCGGACGTTTTTCGGGCGCCGGTTCAGGCGGCCGTGTCGCCCTTCATCCAGTCCGAGCGCCAGCGGTTGTGTCCGCGCCGCCGGATCGTCACGCCGCAGCGGCGGCAGGTGCCGACATAGTGGAAGCCGTCCCAGCGCGCCGAACGGCGATCTGGCCGATGGAAGTTCAAAAGACACAGCAGTCTTTGCATCGCAGGTTCCCGGTATCGACAGTCCGAGCGACGTCCGTCCGCGCCCGAAGTGCCTATTGTGCCCCAGGTTCCCCGCCCAGCGTTTACACCGAGTAATGCCTGACAGCGATCTTATCGCAGGCGTGCCTCGCCGGCAACGCGAAAGCTCAGGCAGGCATGAGACATTCGCATCGCGCTTGAAGCGAGGGCCGCCGCCCGGCACAGTGGCAGAATGAGCACATCGACCAATCCGCCCGCCGCACCCTATCACGCGGACCATGACGTTATCGTGATAGGTTCGGGCGCCGCCGGGCTGACTGCCGCGCTGGCGCTGGCTGAAAAGCTCAAGGTGCTGGTGCTGGCCAAGGGCTCGCTGACCGGCGGCTCCACGGCCTGGGCGCAAGGCGGGATCGCCGCCGTGCTCGATGCGGGCGACACGTTCGAGGATCATATCCGCGACACCATGGTCGCCGGCGCCGGGCTCAACCGCAAGGAAACCGTGGAATTTGTGGTCGAACGCGCGCCGCTCGCCATCGACCGGCTGATCGCGCTCGGCGTTCCGTTCAACACCCGCGGCGCGGACCTCCACCTCACCCGCGAAGGCGGGCATTCGCACCGCCGCATCGTCCATGTCGATGACGCGACCGGGTGGGCGGTGCAATCGGCGTTGCTGCGCGCGGCTGAGGCCAATGCCAACATTACCCTCTTGCCTGGCCGTGTATGCATTGATCTGGTGACCGGTCGGCACGAGCAACGCTATTCGGGTTCGGGCCGGGTCTGGGGCGTCTATGCGCTCGACGAGGCGACCGGACAGGTCGAGGCTCATGTCGCGCGCGCAACGGTGCTGGCGACGGGCGGGGCGGGGCGCGTCTATCAGTTCTCGACCGCCCCAAGGGGCGCGACCGGCGACGGCATCGCCATGGCCTGGCGGGCGGGCGGGCGGGTCTCGAACATGGAAATGATGCAGTTCCACCCGACCTGCCTCTACAATCTGGAGGTCAAGAACTTCCTCGTCACCGAGGCGGTGCGCGGCGAGGGTGGGCGGCTGGTCAACCCGCGCACCGGCAAGCGCTTCATGGAGTTTTACGACAAGCGCCTGGAACTGGCCCCGCGCGACGTGGTGGCGCGCGCCATCGATGCCGAGATCAAGCGCTTCGGGCTCGACTATGTCCACCTCGACATCAGCCATATGCCGGCCGACTTCGTCCGCGGGCACTTTCCCAACATCCACGAAAAGCTGCTCGGCCTCGGCATCGACATGACGGCGCAGCCGATCCCCGTCGTGCCGGCGCAGCACTATACCTGCGGCGGCATCATGGTCGATCTTGCCGGCCGGACCGACCTGCCAGGCCTTTACGCGGCAGGGGAATGCACCGAAAGCGGCCTTCACGGCGCCAACCGCCTTGCCTCGAATTCGCTGCTCGAATGCCTCGTTTTCGGCGAGGCGGCCGCGTCCGACATCCTTGCGAAGTGGGACCGTTTCGAGGCGCCGCCCGAAGTGCGCGGCTGGGACGAAAGCCGGGTGACCGATTCGGACGAGGAAGTCGTAATCAAGCAGAACTGGACCGAAATCCGCCGCTTCATGTGGAACTATGTCGGCATCGTGCGCACCACCAAGCGGCTGGAACGCGCGCAGCACCGGATCAAGCTGCTGACGGGCGAAGTGAACGACTACTACGGCCACTTCCGCGTGACCTCGGACCTCGTCGAGCTTCGCAATCTCTTGCAGACGGCGGAACTGATCGTGCGCTCGGCGCTCGCCCGCAAGGAAAGCCGGGGCCTGCACTATACGCTCGACTATCCCGAGACGATCGACCCCGCGCGGGATACCGTGCTGGTGCCTTGAAGCGCCTTTCCTGAATTGGCTTGCATCGGTGCGGGATTGAACGGACGCTGCGACTTGCACGGGCACGGGCACGGGCACGGGCGCAGGGGGCACGGGCGAAGGGGCAGGGGCATGGCGACGGCGGCAAGCGTTGATACGGGGCCGGACAATCCCGGAGTCCGGGAGAGACGTCATCCGCGCGGGCTCTATTTCCTGGCCTTTACCGAAACCTGGGAGCGTTTTTCCTTCTACGGGATGCGGGCGCTTTTGGTGCTCTACATGGTGCAGGAGCTCCTGCTCCCGGGCCGCGTCGAGCATGTCACCGGCATGGCGGCCTACCGTGCCGCGCTCGAAAGCATGCTGGGTCCGATGTCGCCGCAGGTGCTGGCCACCCAGACATTCGGGTTCTACGCAGGCCTCGTCTACCTGACCCCGCTGATCGGCGGGCTGATGGCCGATCGCTGGCTCGGCGCGCGCAAGACGGTGATGATCGGCATCGCCCTGATGACCGCCGGCCACGCAGCGATGACGTTCGATGCTAGCTTCCTTCTTGCGCTGCTGCTGCTGATTCTCGGCTCGGGCTGCCTCAAGGGCAATATCGCGGCGCAGGTCGGGCACCTTTATCCCGTGGCCGACGAAGGCCGCCGGTCGAACGGCTTTGCCATTTTCAGCACTGGCATCAACATCGGCGCGGTGGCCGGGCCGGTAGTTTGCGGCACTGTCGCGCAAGTGTTCGGCTGGCACGCAGGCTTCGGCCTTGCCGGCATCATGATGCTGGTCGCCGCGCTGGTCTATCTCGCCGGCCTGCGCGACTTCGCGGACGACACGCCCCCAGGCGCGCATGAACCGGCCGTGCCGCTGACGGCGGCCGAGCGGCAGATGCTCGCTCTGGTCGTTCTGGTGCTTGCCCTCGCCACGATCCCGTTCTTCGCCTACGATCAGGCAGCGAACGCCGGCATGATCTGGATCGCCGAGAAGGTCGACCTCTCGACGCCGTGGGGCGACGTTCCGCCGGCCTGGTTTAATGCCATCGATCCGCTGGGGTCGATCCTCTCGGTCCCGCTGCTCATCTGGCTGTGGCAGCGCCGTGAGGCGAAGGGGCAAAGCGCCGACGACATCGTGCGGATTTCGCTTGGCGCCCTGTTGTTCCTGCTGGCGAGCGTCGTGATGGCGTGGGGCGACTGGGCCTGGCCGGCAGGCACAATCCCGGTCGCCATCCCGGTCCTCAACGCCTTGCTGACCGGCGTCGGCTTCATCGCGGCGTGGCCGACCATGCTCGCGCTGGTTTCTCGCCGGGCGCCCCGAAAGGTCAATGCATTCATGATGGCTGCCGTTTATCTCACCGCCTTCGTCAGCGGTGTGGGCGGGGGCTTCTATTCCCGCTTTTACGAGACGTTGCCGGGCTGGCAGTTCTGGCTGGGCAACGGGCTGTTTCCGCTCGTCGGCGTGGTCCTCCTGCTGGCTCTTCGTCCCTGGCTGCGGCGGCAGATGGATGCTCTAGGCGAAGAGATCGTGGGCGAGAGTCAGGCCGAGCGCAGCGCCGACCAGGCTCCATAGCTGGCGACAAGGAACGGCACGCACCAGGTCAGCGCCAGCTTCCAGACGACGACGGGTTCGCCGCGCCAAATGTCGGGGCCCTGGTTGATGGCGTTGAGCAGGCTGCCGATGACAAGCGCCACCAGCAGCGAACGTGTAACGACCGGTGGGCGCAGCACCCGGCCGAGCGCCTCGGCGCCAGTCATCCTCAGCCGTTCATCCCCAGCCGATCATTCGGCCGACGAAAATCAGCACGATCGCGCCGAGGACCGAGGCAAGGCAGCCCGCACGTTCGAAGCCCTGCCGCCCGCGCGTGGTGATGAGGCCTGCCAGAAGCGAGCCTGCAATGCCGAGCAGGATAGTGGCAATCCAGCCCATCTCCACGGCGCCCGGATAGAAGAAGCGGGCAAGCACGCCGATGAAAAGCCCGGTCACGATGGCGCCGATGATGTTGATCATGTGAATGCGGGATCCCGGCTGTTGGCGGACATGGAACGCGGCCGGGCCGGCGGTGTTCCGGATGGCCAAGAGGCAATCTGGCACGGCGGCCGGAGGTGCGCAAAAAGATTCCGGGCAAAAATATTTCTGGGGTTCCCGTTTTAGACTCTTGCGCACGATTCCGGGTGTGGGATTTCGGCGCGTCGCTGCGCTGCAACATGGGGCGTCCCCCGTTCTTCGGGCAGCGCTTGCCGCCCGAAGACATTTTTAACCACTTGCGCTCGAATCACGATCAGGCACTATAGGTAGTGGTCGCAGGGACATTGGCCTATCAAGACCTAGTCTCGGGAACTGGTTGACGGGGCAAGTGCTGCCAGCCGGTAAACCTGGTGGAGGGTCGGGAAAGGTCCGGACCTGTGGAGCGATTGGGGATAAATTTTTCTCCATCGCGCCGCCGTTCTGCTAGGTTCGCTGTCACGCGGGCCGAGTCGAACGAAAATGGAACATCGGGGCCGCAAGAGCGCCCCGGATTTTGCGCGTGTCATGGACGTTAAGGACCAGGGCGGCGCGCGGGCATGGGGGCAAGCCGGATGGATTTCAGGAACAGTGAGTCAGATGCAGTGGAAGCGGATAGTGATGCAGGGCTGTTTCCGGCCGGAACTGCCGATGCGCCCATGGCGCGCGCGGCCGACAATGTTCAGCCGGCCGTGCCGGATGCGCCGGCAATTGTCATGACCGAGTCTGACGCTGCCACCGCCGATCTGGTCACCTCGCTTTCGGGCGCGGCGCTTGAGGCAATGGGGGCTGCCGCGACGACCGCGGCGGTGAGCGCTTCAGCGGAGCAGGGCGATTCCAAGTCGATCAATGCGCGGCGCTTCGCGATTCTCACCGATCCGGCGCGCGACGCGCTGCTCACCGATTTCGGCAAGGAGACGCTGGACGACCGCTACCTGCTGCCGGGCGAGACCTATCAGGACCTTTTTGCCCGGGTCGCCGATGCTTATGCGGATGACGAGGGCCATGCCCAGCGGCTCTATGACTATATCTCACGGCTGTGGTTCATGCCGGCAACGCCTGTGCTGTCCAATGGCGGCACCGGGCGCGGCCTGCCGATCAGCTGCTACCTCAATTCGGTGGACGACAGCCTCGAAGGCATCGTCAACACCTGGAACGAGAACGTCTGGCTGGCGAGCCGGGGCGGCGGCATCGGCACCTATTGGGGCCAGGTGCGCGGCATTGGCGAGCCGGTTGGCCTCAACGGCAAGACCAGCGGCATCATTCCGTTCGTGCGCGTCATGGACAGTCTGACGCTGGCGATCAGCCAAGGCTCGCTGCGGCGCGGTTCCGCCGCCTGCTATCTCGATGTCTCGCACCCCGAGATCGAGGAGTTCCTCGAAATCCGCAAGCCTTCGGGCGATTTCAATCGCAAGGCGCTCAACCTCCACCACGGCGTGCTGCTGACGGACGAGTTCATGGAAGCCGTGCGGGACGGGGCGGAATTCCACCTGCGCAGCCCCAAGGACGGATCGGTGCGCGCCACGGTCGATGCGCGCTCGCTGTTCCAGAAGCTGGTGGAAACCCGCCTTGCCACCGGCGAGCCCTATATCGTCTTCTCCGACACCGTAAACCGCATGATGCCCAAGCATCACCGCGATCTCGGCCTCAAGGTCTCGACCTCGAACCTGTGCAGTGAAATCACGCTGCCCACGGGCCGCGACCACCTCGGCAATGACCGGACGGCGGTGTGCTGCCTGTCCTCGCTCAACCTGGAAACCTGGGACGAGTGGCACGAGGACCGCATGTTCATCGAGGATGTCATGCGCTTCCTCGACAATGTGCTTCAGGACTATATCGACCGCGCGCCGGAAGAAATGGCGCGTGCCCGCTATTCGGCGATGCGCGAACGCTCGGTGGGCATGGGCGTGATGGGCTTCCACTCGTTCCTGCAAATGAAGGGCATCGCCTTCGAAAGCGCGATGGCCAAGGCGTGGAACATGAAGATGTTCCAGCACGTCGCGGCACGCGCCGACGAAGCCAGCCTCGTGCTCGCGCAGGAACGCGGCGCCTGCCCCGATGCCGCCGACATGGGCGTGATGCAGCGGTTTTCCTGCAAGATGGCGATCGCGCCCACAGCCTCGATCAGCATCATCTGCGGCGGCACCTCCGCCTGCATCGAGCCGATCCCGGCCAACATCTATACCCACAAGACGCTGTCGGGCAGTTTCGTGGTCAAGAATCCCTACCTTGAAAAGCTGCTGCAATCGAAATCGAAGGATTCCAACAACGTCTGGAACTCGATCCTCGAACACGGCGGTTCGGTGGCGCACCTCGATTTCCTCAGCCCTGAGGAAAAGGCCGTCTACAAGACCAGCTTCGAGATCGACCAGCGCTGGCTGCTCGAATTCGCGGCCGATCGCACGCCGTTCATCGACCAGGCGCAGAGTCTTAACCTCTACATCCCCGCCGATGTCGACAAGTGGGACCTGATGATGCTCCACTTCCAGGCGTGGGAAAAGGGCATCAAGTCGCTCTACTACCTGCGCTCGAAATCGGTGCAGCGCGCAGGCTTTGCCGGCGGCGTGGAGGCCGACAACACCGCCGAGGCACCCCGCTTCGAGCTCGCCGGACAGACTGATTACGAGGAATGCCTCGCCTGCCAGTAGCCGCGCGGGATCAATCGCGCCGCATTCGACACAGTTTTCCCAGGACAAGACCCATGCCCCTTCTCGAAGCCCGCAAGACCTACAAGCCCTTCGAATATCCCTGGGCCTATGATTTCTGGAAGCGCCAGCAGCAGATCCACTGGATGCCCGAGGAAGTGCCGCTGGGCGAGGATTGCCGCGACTGGGCGCAGAACCTCTCTGACCACGAGCGCAACCTGCTCACGCAGATCTTCCGCTTCTTCACGCAGGCCGACGTCGAGGTGCAGGATTGCTACCACGAGAAATACGCCCGCGTCTTCAAGCCGACCGAGATCAAGATGATGCTTGCCGCCTTCTCCAACATGGAGACGGTGCACATCGCGGCGTACTCTCACCTGCTTGACACCATCGGCATGCCCGAAAGCGAATACGGCATGTTCCTTGAGTACGAGGAGCTGAAGGCCAAGCACGATTACCTGCACACCTTCGGCGTCGACACCGACCAGGACATCGCCCGCACGCTCGCCATGTTCGGCGGCTTTACCGAGGGGCTGCAACTGTTCGCCAGCTTTGCCATGCTGATGAACTTCCCGCGCTTCAACAAGATGAAGGGCATGGGCCAGATCGTGACATGGTCGGTCCGCGACGAATCGCTGCACTGCGAAGGCATTACCAAGCTGTTCCATACGTTCGTCAAGGAACGCGGCTGCCTGACGAAGTCCGTGCGCGAAGACATCATCGATTGCTGCCAGAAGACGGTGCGCCTTGAAGACGCCTTCATCGACCTGGCGTTCGAGCAAGGCCCGGTGCCGGGGATGAGCGCCAAGGAAATCAAGCGCTACATCCGCTACATCGCCGATTGGCGTCTGGGCCAGCTTGGCCTGCCCGCCGTCTACATGATCGAGGATCACCCGCTGCCCTGGCTGACCCCGCTGCTCAACGGCGTGGAGCACGCCAACTTCTTCGAAACCCGCGCGACGGAGTATTCCAAGGGCGCCACCCGCGGCGACTGGCAGAACGTGTGGTCCAACTTCGACCAGCGCCGCAAGGCACGCGGCGCCAACGACGGTGACGGCGCGGACGAGGCTGGCGCCGAGGGCGAGGGGACGCCCGACATGTTCGGCGCGAAGGGGATCGCGGCGGAGTAACAAAATATGCCCATTCGAGGTCTCGAAGATCGGGATAACTTCAAAGCTGCGAAGTCAGATTACTTCTTCCCCGCGAAGGCTATTTCTGACGTTCACAAGCTGCGTGGCCGTCAGCGTGAGTTGGAAAGCGTTGAAAAGGCTCTCGAAAGTCCCGGACGGCAATGCTTCATTTTTGGTGAGCGCGGAGTCGGTAAAACCTCTCTTGCTAAGACTGCATATAAACAGAACTTTCCCGAAGTTGTCGAACCCCTGATTGTAGGTTGTGAGGAAACGAGTTCGTTTTCTTCGATCTTGCGTGCCGTTGTTGAGAAGGGGCTGCAATCGTCTCCCACTCGAACGGGATCGGGATGGAAGGGTAAAGTTGGAATGAAGGTTGGACCGCTAAATGCGGAAATCGAAAAGCAGGTTTCGGAAGGAAGAGTCCCTGAGATAGTCGATGTTAATCAAGCCATATACGTCCTGAAGTACATCCGTAAGACGAGGGTGTTTGCCAGAGGGGTTATTATTGACGAGTTTGACCGGATAACATCAATTGAGCAAAAAACTAGATTCGCTGATTTTTTAAAACAAGTATCAGATCAAGACTTAGATATAAAGTTCATATTTTGTGGCGTTTCTCAAGACATAGAAAGCCTTATCGGTTCACATTTGGGCGTCTATCCCCCTTGCATACGTAGAACGAATGGGGTATAGAATGGTGCATGAGCACGAAGCCCCTCACCACAACGCAGTTTTTCCGCCAGTTTCCTGACGACGAAACCTGCCTCAATCACCTTTTCAACGTGCGGTTCGGACAGGGCTTCACCTGCCCGTCATGCGAGCGCCCTTCGAACTGGTATCGGATCAAAGCAGAGCGCGCATATTCCTGTCAGTGGTGCGGGCATCACCTGCATCCCACGGTTGGAACCCCGTTCGAGCAGACGCGCACTCCGCTGCAACTCTGGTTCTACGCAATCCACCTGTTCACGACGACGCGGCATGGCGTCAGCGCCAAGGAACTGGAGCGCCAACTTGGCGTGACCTACAAGACCGCATGGCGCATGGCCAGCTTGATCCGGCAGCACATGGCAGACGTTGACGGAGACGATATGCTTGGCGGTGCTGGCACCCATGTCGAGATTGACGAAACGCTGATCGGCGGCGTCAAGAAGGGGAAGCACAACCGGGGCAGTGCGGCAAAGACGGTCCTGATCGGCGCGATGGAACGTGGCGGCGAAGTGGTGACGGCAGTTGTCCCGAACCAGCGCAAGGCAACCCTGCAACCCTTCGTCGAAAGCAACGTGGCAACGGGCGGCGTGATTCACACTGACGAACTGAACAGCTATCGCGGCCTTGGCGCGGCGGGCTATCGCCATGCCACTGTGAACCACGGCGCGGAAGAATATGCGATCTACGATTACCGGCTTGCCGCCACGGTGTCAGTGAACGCGATTGAGGGTTTCTGGCGGCACCTGAAATGCTCGATCCAAGGGACGCACACCAGCGTCAGCGCGAAGTATCTTGGCCGCTATGCCAAGGAATTCGAATACCGCTTCAATCGTCGGAACGATCCGGCTTCGATGTTGCCGGAACTGCTTTCGACTTTCCGGCCATTGACTGCAAAGCGCGGTTGAATGCGGCTTCGTCGCCGGGGGCGTCGGCCTCATGATCCTTGGCGAACTGGTCGAGTTTCCCCTGTTTACGGGCTTGCCTAAGAGTGTCCATAAATCCTTCGCCGGGCTTCCGCGACCATGATCGCGCGGTTTTCCATCAAGTCGAAGCGTGCGCGTGACGTTCGTAGAGCTGCGCCAGGATCTGATGTTTGATCGACCAACCGCCTCAACGTCGCTAATCCGCCCATATAGGCTTTCACATTCCCCGTGCCCATACGGGGTGAAAGCGACTGGGTTGCGGCCACATGAGCGGCAATTGCCTGCCTAGCTTCCTTACGGCCTTCGGCGATTCCATTGCTGTCAATGACGTTGTCCGCAAGTTCGGTGATGCTCGCATCAACGCGGGCACCTGTGGAATTAAAATCCTGGACGGCAACGAGATACTGTTGCTGCAAAGCAGCTTCGTTGTTAAGCTTCGCGGTGAACAGATAAGTAAAATATGCGGCGAAAAGCCCCCCAGCAATTGCGGCGGCTAAGCCGCCAGCGGCGAGCTTGATCCAGTGGATCAGTTGCGCCCGAGTCACAGGCGCGCGAAAGGGCGGAGCACTCGCCATTTACGCTAAATGCGCCTTTCCGCCGCTCATTTCAAGGTCGCTGATCAGGAGCAGGCGGTCGATAGCTATAATGAGGATTTCACGTGCTGCGCCTTTGTGCCGTGGTCGGCAGTTGATCGCTTGATCGAGATCCTGGCTGCAATTCGGCCGGGCGAGACCACCCCTTAAAACACCCGCCGCCACCACGGCGCGTTGCGCTTCCGCGCGGCCTCGAGCGCCCGTTCCTGCGCGGCCTGGCAGGTTTGCATGATCCGCGCCGAGGCGCCCTTGTCCGAATTCGCCTTGTCGAGCTGGCCGGTCTGGCGGTCGCCGAATGCGGCGATCTCGCCCGCCGTGTCATTCGCCGGGAGCGGGGCGCCCATCGTCGGGTCGAGCAGGCCCGAGGCTTTCAGAATCTCCCAGCATGGCAGCGCAGGCTGGGTCAGCGTGATACGCGGCCCGCCTACACAGCCCGGCGCGCAAAGCACCAGCAACGCCAGGAACAGGAGTGCCGGCGTCCGCTGCACCGCGAATCGCGCGCTCGTTCGCGCGGGTGATGTCCTCGATCCTGACATGTTCGGTCGTCCGTTCATTGATGATCGTCACCGCGTCGGCGGCGGCGGTGGCAAGGCCTTTGGCGCTTTCCTCGGCGCTGGCGGCGGCTGCTTTCTGGCGCGGGCCTTCGGTCCAGCGCGCGACGATCCACGACAGCGCCGCGTAAAACAGGGCGCCCGCGATCAGGCCGGCCAGCGCGGTCAGGGCGATGCGCGCAAGGCCAGACTGAGGCAGGGCGGGGATGCTCCAGGCCATCAAACCGCGCCCTGTCCGCAAGCCTTGCGATCGACATTTCCGATCCGGTGGCTGGTCCATCCCTTGTAGAACGCCTTTTGCGATGGACGGCGGGCCACGATGCCCTTGAAATAGGCGAGCTGCGCCGCTTCCATCCGGTCAAGCACCGCGACGCAGGCGGGCAGGCGGCCCAGTCTTCGCTGGCAGGACTGGTACGCCGCAATCGTGCGCGGGCCGACTTTTCCGTCAACCGCAAGGCCGGCGCCGCACTCGGCGTTGATGGCCTGTTGTAGCCAGCGGCTCGGCACTGGCGGGCCATGCAGCACGGCGCTGTCGAAGGCTTCCCACAGGAGCGCAGGCTCGATCGAGGCGAGAGGCTTGAAGCCCGGATTGGCGATGTAGAAACGGCCATAGATCGCATCGGCACAGACGCGGTTCCCGGCGTCGCAGTGCTTGGGAAAAGCCCGCATGTGCCCGGCATAGCCATTGGCACGCGCCACGCTTTCAGTGATGCCATAGCGGGTCTTGCCGCCGCGATCCGCCGGGTGATCAACGTAGCCGCCTTCGTCGGCATAGACCGCCGCCATAGCAATCGCTATCGCAGCCGCTGCCGTGATCGTCTTGCGGCCGAGCGGGGCCGGTGGTTCCATCGGCTCGATCCTCGGCGGCGCGACCGGCTCGGCGCGGCCATCGCTGCGCCAGCGGAAGAAATCGAGCAAACTCATGGTGCGCCGTCCTTTTGTTCAAGCTTGGGCTGATGCACGTTGCGGGCAAGGATCGTCGCGACGTTCAGCGCGAAGATCACCCCGCCGATCACCGAAAGCGCGCTGGCAGGCACCAGCCCCCGGAAGTGCGCGGGCATCATGTTGAACACGCCGAGCAGGCTGGCGGGATCAAACCACAGCCACCCGGTCAGCGCGGCGCAGACCAGCTGGATCTTGACGCTCCAGTAACGCCACCAGTTGCGGCACCATCCTTCGATCATCTTCATTGCCTGTTCCCTTCGCGGTCGGAAATACGGTCAGCCGCGACGATCGACTGCGCCACCTGGCGCGCGTCGCCCATGCCCATGATCTGCGCGCGAAGGCGGGCAACTTCGGCCTCGCTCTCGGCGTGCTTGCGGCTGCATTCGGCGAGCTCGTCTTCCGTGCGGTCAAGCCGTTTTTCCAGCAGACAGACGCGCTTTTCGAGCCGGTCATTGAGAGCCGCCTGCGCCCTGTCTACGCCTGCCGCGCGCCGTTCTATTGATTCCTCGCGCTTGTCCACCCGGCCGCCCAGCCACTCGATAAACCACTTGATGCCGAAGAACCCGGCGCCGCCCCCGGCACCGATGGTGAAGAACGCCGGCAAGCCCGCCAGCAGGGATTCGAACATCGTCGCTGTCATGCTGGCACCTTCGCTCTGGCAATCGGGATCGAGAGCAACGCCGTCAGCACGCGCGCGATGCCCATGCGGCGGCGCAGCGCGCCGGCAGCGGTTTCGGGCGTGATGCCGAGGAACACGGCATAGCCGCCGGTCATGCGCCGGGCGTAGTCCTCCAGATCGTCGAACAGCGCGGGCGCGTGGCGGCGGCCATGCACCCATTCCGCCGCCCATCCGATGTATTCGAGCTGGCGGCGGCCCCAGGGCGTGACGCGCCAGTTCCACGCGGCTATCAGTAGCAGCGGCCCCAGCGCCCACCCGAACGGCAGCGCCCATGCGATCAGCAGAGCAGGCCCCGCCGCGATCAGCAGTGCGCCCGCCCAGGCGGCCCACCATTCGGCATACTCCTGCGCCAGGACCGAACGCCAGCGCGCGCCATAGATCGGCGCGGCGGGCATGTTCAGCACGAAAGCGCCGTTGAACGCCCGGCCTTTGCGTACGCGCGGGAACAGGCCGATCACCGGCAGGGCGAGCAGGATCAGGCCGGGGATGAGCGGGGCGAGGAAAGTCATGCCCCCACCGCCGTCATGTACGTCGCCAGCCTCGAATAAAGCGCCGCCGCCTCGCCGCTGGTCAGCGCCGCGCCCCAGTGCGCCGCCTGCACGCGCCGGGTTGAAAAGTTGGCAGGGGTTCCGCTGTTCCTGAACGCGCAGATCAGGAACGTGCTGCTCTCGAAGGTCTGGCTCGCCTGCGTACTGGTGCCGAGCGTCGCGCCGTTCTTGAACACTTCGCAGGCGGCCGAGCCGGTGCGGACCCAGAGCGGGTGGCCGATGGACGTCGAGACGCCCAGCGCCTTGGCGACCGTGGTTGCGGTGCAGGGCCGGGCGTTGAGGTTCGCGGTTGCCCTGCTGGTGATCGCGGCGCGGCTGTTGCCAAGGTCGGTTTGCGTCGAGCCGGACACGTCGGTGCCGATCCACGCGCCCATGTGCGCATCGTTCTGGGCGAATTTCGGGCTGGACGCCG
>JBEIPK010000018.1:0-40966 GCA_040377095.1 Novosphingobium sp. | reverse complement strand
GCGGCGGCGCGCGCGGCGGGCATGGAGGCGCATGGCTTTCCGCTCTTCGCCGTGCGGCCGGCGGCATGGTCGTCGCCCGATCCTTTGACCATCGACGCCCTGCTGATCGGCAGCACCAACGCCCTGCGCCATGGGGGCGCGGAGCTTGAGAAGTTTCGCGGCTTTCCCGCGCATGTCGTCGGCGCGGCGACGGCGGAAGCGGCGCAGGCAGCCGGACTGCGGGTCGAAAGCGTCGGCGAGGGCGGCTTGCAGGCGGTTCTCGACACGGTCGATCCAGCAAGGGGCCGGCTGCTGCGGCTCGCCGGGCGGGAGCGCGTCGCCCTTGCGCCGCCGGCCGGCGTCACGCTCACCGAACGCGTCGTTTATGCCAGCGAGCCTTTGGACTTCCAGCCCGCGCTGGCCGAATTGCTTCGCGCGCCCGCTCTTGTCCTGCTCCACTCGGGCGAGGCGGCGCGCCACTTCGCTGCGCTTGTCGATGCGGCCGGGTTGGCGCGCAAACCCATTCGGATTGCCGCCATCGGACCGCGTGTCATCGAGCAGGCCGGGACCGGCTGGGCGGAGCTTTGCGCAGCCGATCGTCCTGATGACGCGGCGCTGCTGGCTTTGGCCGCGCGGATGTGCCAATCATGACCTTATGGAGAGCGATACGCCAATCGTGCAGGGCGACCCCGTGTCCAGCCCCGCGCCCTCTGTGCCCCGCCGCAGCCGCGTGCTGGTGCCCGTCGCGCTTGCCGCGTTCGTGGTCGGCGTCCTCGTCGCCGGCTGGCTGGCGCTGGATGGCAAGCTCGATTTTCTCATGCCCGGGACGCGTGAGGCACCGGCCGTTGCCGCCGGCCAGCAGGCCGCCGCCGATCCGGCGCTGGTACTGGCGCGGCGGGATGCGGCGCAGGAACAGGCCTCGATGATGGTGGGCAGCGTCGAGACCCGGCTTGCCCTGCTCGAGGACCGGCTTACCCGTATCGACCAGCAGGCAAGCGCCGCGTCGGGCAATGCCGCGCGCGCCGAGGGGCTGCTGGTGGCCTTTGCCGCGCGGCGCGTGATCGCCAGGGGGCAACCGCTCGGCTATCTGGAAAACCAGCTCAAGCTGCGGTTTGGCGGCGCCCAGCCCGATGCCGTGGCGACAGTTATTGCCTTCTCGCGCGATCCGGTGACCATCGACCAGCTCTCCGGCGGGCTCGATGCGCTTGCGGAAACGCTGGCCGCGCGGCCCGAGAGCGAAAGCGGCTGGGCCCGGCTTCGCGGCGAACTCGCCAGCCTGTTCATCGTACGCCGCGCCGCCTCGCGGTCTGTCCGCGCACAGGGCCGGGTGGAACGCGCAAGGCTCCTGCTCGCCTCGGGCCGGACGGGGGAGGCAATCGCCGACGTCAGCCGGATGCCCGGCGCCGAAGGTGCAACCGAATGGCTCGAACAGGCGCGGCGTTACGATGGGGCGCAGCAGGCTCTAGACGTGATCGAGACCGCAGCAATGCTGCAACCGCGCCTGATGCAGGACGCTGGCGGGCAGCAACTGGGTCAGGCCAGCCCGCTTGCGCCGCCCGCCGATGCGGCCCGCGCAGTCGCATCAGGTGCGCCTGCCGCGCGCTGATCGCTTTCAGGCCGGCCGCAGCAGCCGCGGCAGGTTGCCCGAGACGCCGCGCGCTTCGTCCATGAAGAAAGTCTTGAGCGGGGCGATCCGTTGAACCGCGCCAAGCCCCAGCCGCCGTACGGCGCTGGGCAGCCGGCCGGGCACGCTGAACAGGCGGTTGATGCCGTCCGTCACCGACATGACCGCAAAACTGTCGAGGCTGCGCCAGCGTTCGTAACGCGCGAGAAGCTGCGCATCGCCCGGCTCAAGCCCCAGCCGCATGCCGTCGGAAAGCACTTCGACCAGCGCGCCGACATCGCGCAGGCCAAGGTTGAGCCCCTGTCCGGCAATCGGGTGCATGCCGTGCGCGGCATCGCCGATCAGTGCCAGCCGGTGATCGACCACGCGGCCCGCGTGATGGAAATCGAGCGGGTAGGACATGCGCGGCGCGGCCAGTTCGATCTTGCCGAACATGCCATGCATGTGGCGGTGCACTTCGCCGAGGAACATCGCGTCAGGCATGGCGGAGACACCCGCTGCGTCGCGCTCGGCCACGGTCCAGACAAGGGCGCTTCGGTGGCGTCCATCGGCATCGTCAAGCATCGGCAGCAGTGCGAAAGGGCCGGCAGGGTAGAAGATTTCCCAGGCGACGTTGCCGTGCGGCTTCTCGTGGAACAGCATCGTCACCATCGCCCGGTGCGAATAGTCCCAGCGGGCAAGCGTGAAGCCGGCCTCGTCCCGCGTCGGCGAGCGCCGCCCCTCGGCTGCGACAAGCAGGCTCCCTTCGATGACGCGCCCCCCATCGAGCGCGACGGAGACGCCGTGCTGCCCGCGCTCGCGGGAAATCACGTCGGAGCGCACATGCCATGCAATCGCCGGTTCGGCGCGCGCTGCATCGAACAGGGCAAGGCGCAGGTCGCGATTGGCGAACATGCGGCCGAGCGATCCTTCGTGCGGCTCTGGCCGGAAGTCGAGCCGACCCGGCTTCATGCCGTCGGACACGGCAATGGCCTCGATCGGGCAGCCGAGCGGCTCCAGCCGATCCGCCAGCCCGATGTTGCCAATGAGGTTCCAGCTCGCGGTGGAGATCGCGGTGGCGCGCCCATCGGCGCCCTGCGCCGTCAGGTCGTCAGGGTCAGCCTTGTCGACGACATGGCTGGTGAGGCCGGACCGGGCCGCGGCAAGGGCCAGGGTCATGCCGACCAGCCCGCCGCCGAGAATGACGAGATCGCGTCTTTCGCTCATGGAACCACTCTTGCCGCAAGGCGGGCGGCAGTGTCCACCGATTCCCATGGCAAGCGCGCGCTTGAATTCGCCGGGGCAAGCATCCACAGCAGGACGGTGCAATTGATCCGCGCCTTCTTCCTCTTTCTGGCAACGTTCACCGCGCTGGCGTTTCAGCCAGCGCGGGCCGCGCCCAACCATATCGAGGCAGAGCTGATCGCCGAAAGTCCGGTGCCGCCGGGCGGAACGGTCACGCTCGCCATCCTGATGAAGCCGCAATCCGGCTGGCACGGATATTGGCGCAATCCGGGCGATGCGGGGCTGGGCATGACGCTCGACTGGGCGCTGCCGCCCGGCGTCAAGGTGGGCGAGCCGCGCTATCCGGTGCCGCATACGCTCATCGTCTCAGGCCTGATGAACCACGTCTACGAAAGCGACTATGCCGTGCTCGTGCCGCTGACGATGCCGCCTGGGTTCAGTCACGGTGCCCGGGTGCCTATCGCCGTGGACGCGCGCTGGCTCGCCTGCACTGACGAGATCTGCGTGCCTGAAAGCGGCCGGCTGGAAACGCTGGTCGAGATCAATCGCCCTTATGCACTGGACGAGCGCTTCGATTCCTGGCGTGCCGCGCTTCCCGCACCGCTGGGAGCGCAGGCCCGCTTTGCGCTGTCCGAGGGCCGCATCCGGCTCGGCATTCCGCTTCCGGCAAACCTCCCGCTGGAATCGCCGCACTTCTTCGTGAGCGAGGACAAGACGCTGGACTATGCGGCGGCGCAGCGTTTCAGCCGCAAGGGCGACCTTCTCATCATCGACATGGCGCGCCCCGCGATGGCCGCTGCAAGCCCGGCGGGCGTGACCGGGGTGCTGCGGCTCAACCGGGCCGGGGATGGTGTCGACGTGGTCGCCTTGCCCGGAGATGTGCCGACCGGCGGCACGCCGCTGGCAGATGAAACCGCGCCGCAGCGGCCCTCGCTCGGCTGGCTGCTTGCGGCGGCGCTGGCGGGAGGCCTCCTGCTCAACGTGATGCCCTGCGTTTTCCCGATCCTCAGCCTCAAGGCGATAAGCCTGGCCCGCGCCGGAGAGAGCGAGGCACAGGCGCGCAGAGAAGGACTGGCCTATACGGCGGGCGTGATCCTGGCCTGCGTCGCGCTCGGCGGATTGCTGCTCGTCCTGCGCGCGGCTGGAAGCGAAGTGGGCTGGGCCTTCCAGTTGCAGGACCCGCTGATCGTGGCAGCGCTCCTGCTTCTCACCGTGGCGATCACCACGAATCTGGTCGGTTGGTACGAGCTTGCGATCCCCGGATTTGCACGGGAAGGATCGCCCCAGGGAGCCTTTGCCACGGGACTGCTCGCGGCCTTCGTCGCCACGCCGTGCACCGGACCGTTCATGGCCGCGGCCATGGGCGCGGCGCTGCTCTTGCCCGTCGCGCAGGCCATGGCCCTGTTTGCGGCGCTTGGTCTTGGCATTGCCCTTCCCTTTCTGCTCATCGCCTTGATCCCCGGCTTCAGACGGGCGTTACCGAAGCCTGGTCCCTGGATGGTGCGCTTCAAGCGATGGATGGCGCTCCCGATGGCACTGACGGCTGCTGCGCTGGTGTGGCTTGCGAGCAGGCTAGGCGGTTGGGACTTCGCGTTCGAGACACTTGCCATTGCGGCAATTCTTGCGGCGGCACTGGCGGCAGTCGGAGTCCAGCAGCGGCGCGGTGAATCGGCCAAGGTCACTGCGCTGATTGCCATGCTTATTGCGACCACGCCGCTCCTCGGGCTGCGCGACACCGCAGCGAAACCGGCCGGCAATTTCGCCGAAAACGTGCTTCCCGCCCAGCCGTTCAGCGAGGCGGCGCTGGCGACGGCGCGGTCATCGGGGAAACCCGTGTTCGTGTGGTTCACGGCTGACTGGTGCCTGACCTGCAAGGTCAACGAAAACGTGGCGATCGAGCGGGAGCCGGTGCGACAGGCTTTCGGGAAGGCGGGCGTCGTTGCGCTCAAGGGCGACTGGACCCGGCGTGATCCCGCCATCACGCGCTTCCTGACCGCGCAAGGCGCCGCCGGGGTGCCACTTTATCTGTGGTATCCGGCAGGTGGCGGAGCGCCCCGGCAGCTGCCTCAGGTGCTCGGTCCGGACAGCCTGACCCAGCTGGTGGAACGTTAGCCCGCTTCGGCCATCAGTGCCGGACGGTCGAGAATATCGACCTCGCGGCGCGAGGGCACTGCGATCACGCCTTCATCCTTGAGGCGGGTGAATTGCCGGCTGACCGTCTCGATGGTGAGACCGAGCACATCGGCGATTTGCTGGCGGGAGAAGGGCAGGGCGAAACGCTGCGTCGGTCCTTCCGGCGTTTCGCAGCCCGGTTCCGCCAGGCGCTCCGACATTTCGAGCAGGAAGCTTGCCAGCTTCTCCGGCGCGGACTTGCGGCCCAGCAGCAGCATCCAGCGCCGCGTCCGGTCAAGCTCGGCCAGCGTGCGTTGCAGCAGCTTGTGTTCCAGCGCGGGATGCTCGCGCGAGAAGGCGTCGAAATCGCGGCGATTGAACAGGCACACGCGCGCGTCGGTCAAGGCCGTGACGCCGTGACCGGACGTCGTGCCAAAGGGCCGGCCGATGAAGTCGGAGGGATAGACCACGCCAACGATCTGCTCGCGCCCATCTTCCGTACCGGTCGACAGCTTGAGAACGCCTTCGATCACGTTGGCGACGAGGACCGATTCGTCCCCTTCCCAGATCAGCGATTCGCCGGCCTTGAGCATGCGCTTGCGGCCGATGGCATTGAGCGCCTCGACCTCGGTCGAATCGAGCGCGGCACAGATGGCGCGGTTCCGGACAACGCAAAGGTCGCAACTGGACATGTCCCGCCCCTAACAGGGGCCGGAGGGGGGAGCAACGCCGCAATGCGCATAATGGCGCACCTCGCATTGATACCGCTCAAAGGATCTCCGCCATGCCTTCCATTGCCTTGCGCAGGTGCCCTAGCGCCTGCGCCTTCAGTTGGTGGACGCGCGGTACGCTGACTCCCAGCACCTCGGCGATCTCCGACAAGTTGAGCTCTTCGACGAAATAGAGCTGGACGACGAGCTGGAGCCGTTCGGGAAGGTCAGCCACCGCATCGCGCAAGGCGCCGCGCATTTCCTCGTCCGCGACGAGTTCGAGCGGATTCGGGCCGGTCTCGGCAAAGGCAATGTCGCTGTCGGAATAGACCTCGTCGATCGATTCGAAATGGAGCGGCTGGCTCGATGCTCGCCTCGCCGCCAGGTCTTCCTGCGCAATGCCAAGTTCTGCTGCCATTTCTGCTGAATCGGGATCGCGGCCCAGCCGGGTGCGGAGCGTATCTTCGGCCGCGCGCAGCTGCTTTCGGCGGTCGGACGCGCCGCGCGACAATGGCAGGGCGCGACGCACCAGGTCGACCATGGCGCCGCGCACGCGCATTTTAGCATAGGCGGCAAAGCCGTCTTCGCCGGGGCCGTCGTGGCGCTGGGCGCATTCGGTCAGCGCGACGAGACCCGCCTGGATGAGGTCCTCTATCTCGATGCCAGGCCGGCCGCTGCCCTGGACGTGCCATGCCAGCCTCCTCACCATGGGCAGGAAGCGGCGGACGCGGTCGGCAACGTCGCCGGCATAGGCGCCGGTCACTCGGCGCGGGGTTATGCCGGGCGAGGCGGGCGCGCCGGAAAATGAGGAATGATCGTGTTTCATGCAGCGATGCTTTCCTGCAAGGGATGGGATGGATCGGTGGCCGGGGAAGGCAGGCCCGCTGCGGGAGCAGGTGGCGCGCCGATGACTTCGATTACTTCGATCGGCTGCGCGGGTGGCAGTTCCGAGATCGACAGAACGAGGACCGACGGTGCGCGAAGGCGCAGCAATGCGGCCAATGTGCGGCGCGCGCGCGGCTGGACGACCAGCGCCAGCGGCTGCGAGGCAGGGCCGCGGCCTGTGACGATCTCAGCAATCCGCTCTCCGATCATCCGGGCAAGGTCGGGCTCGATCACTGGCTGCCCGGTGGTGGGATCGTGCAGCCCCTGGACGATGCTGCCTTCGAGTGCGGCATCGAGGGTAAGGACGGGGAGGCGTTCGTCCGGAGCGCAGATGCGCCCGACGATCAGCGCGCCGAGGTCCGCCCGCACCAGTTCGAGCATGCGGTCGTGGTCAAGCGTCAGCTGTACGGCCTGACTGAGACTGGCAAGAATCGGGAGGGGGTGGGCAATGGGAATGCCGTCCTCCAGCAGCGCGCGCAGCAGGCGGGTCAGCTGGGCAAGCGGCAGGGGCTGCGGCGTCACGGTCTCCACCAGCGCGGCCGAGTGCAGCTTCACCGAATCGATCAGTTCGTGCACTTCGTCAGGCCCGAGCAGTGCCTGCGGCCGTTCGGCCAGCAACTGGTTGAGATGCGTGGCGATGACGGTGCTTGCGTCGACCGTCAGGAACCCTTCTGCGACGGCATGGTCGCGCGCGGCGGGGTCGATCCACAGCGCCGGGCAGCCGAAGCTGGGATCGCGCGTCGCCTCGCCGGTCAGCGAATGCTGTGGCCGCGCCTCGCCCGCGTCGATGGCAAGCACGCGGTCGGCGCGCAGGGACGCACCGCCGAGCGGCACCCCGCCCAAGAGGATGCGGTACATGTCGGGCGGCAGGTCGAGCGCGTCGCGCACCCGGAACTGTGGCACGACGAAGCCGAAGATCTGCGATAGCTGCTTGCGCACGCCCGTGATGCGCGCCACCAGCGGCGAACCGCGCCGGTCGTCGACCAGCTGGACGAGGCCGTAGCCAAGCTCGATGGTGACGAGGGTGTGGTCGGACACGTCCTCCAGCGTGATGCGCGAGGGGTCGGTCGGGGCGGACGCGGCCTCAGGTGCCGGACGGGCAAGCCGTGCCTGCCGCTGGCGCATCCCTCGCCACAGCGCGAAGGCCATGGCAGCCGCAGGCAGGAAGATGCTCTGCGGCATAGCCGGGATGCACCCGAAGGCGAGAAGGATCATCGCGACCGGGAGCCAGGTGCGCGGATCGGCGAACTGGCCACCGATTTGCCCCGCAAGATCGCGGCTGTCCGACACGCGGGTGACGATGACGGCCGCCGCGATGGACAGCAGCAGAGACGGCACCTGCGCCACCAGTGCGTCGCCGACGGCCAGTGTGACATAGAGCTGTGCCGCCTCTCCGGCGGACAGGCCGTGGCTGATCATGCCAAGGCAAAAGCCGGCGATGATGTTGACGCCGAGGATGAGGAGCGCGGCGATCGCGTCACCCTTCACGAACTTGGAGGCACCGTCCATCGAGCCGTAGAAATCGGCTTCGGTGGAAACCTCGCGCCGCTTGGCCTTCGCTTCCTCGGCGGTCATCAGCCCGGCTGCGAGGTCGGAATCGATGGCCATCTGCTTGCCGGGCAGGGCATCGAGGGTAAAGCGCGCCGAGACTTCGGAAACGCGGCCGGCGCCCTTGGTCACGACGACGAGGTTGATGATCATCAGAATCATGAACACGAACAGGCCGACCGCAAAATTGCCGCCGATGAGGAAGGCGCCGAACGCCTCGATGACGTGGCCCGCCGCCGCTTCGCCTTCATGGCCGTGGACCAGCACGACGCGGGTCGAAGCGACGTTGAGGGCAAGCCGCAGCAGCGTGGCGAACAGGAGGACGGAGGGAAACGACGAGAAATCGAGCGGCTTTTCCGCATTCATCGCCGCCATCAGGATGGCAACCGACAGCGCGATGTTGAGCACGAAGGAGACGTCGAGAAGCACTGCCGGCACCGGCACGATCATCAGCACGATCAGCGCAAGGATGCCGCCGGGCAGCGCCAGCGACGAAACGCTTGGCATGCGGTCCATAAAGCTCACAGCCCAAGGCTCCTGAGCTGGCCATAGGCGGCGCGGACATGGCCGGGCACGGCATTCGGCTCACCCAGCGCGAAGGTGGTGCGCAGGGTTTCGGCCATCGAGGGGCGCTGCGAGGGGGCGGGCGCGTTCGGTGCCGAAGGGAACGACGCCGACGCGCTCTGCCAGGAGGCAGGCGGCCATGGCCGGGTGAAGTCGTGGGCCGGAGGCGAGCCAGCGCCTTCCATTGCATTGTTCACCTTGGCGCGGACGAGGTCCATGACGCCGCTCACCGAGCGGGGGCTGCCGCTGGCATAGAAAATGCCGCGATTGGCCGCGGCGGCGGCAGGAAGGATCGCGGCCGCGCTCTGATCGGGGTTGGCGGCCAAGGCTTCCAGGAACTTCCCCGCACCGGCACTGCCGAGGAAATGGGCGAGGTAAAGCTCGCTGGCATCGGGCTCGCGGCCCAGCCTGGCGGACAGGTCGGCGCGGTTGTCTTCGGCAAGTTCCGCCGCCATCAGCGCCGACGCCTCGGGATCGAAGCGCAGCGCCATGATACGATCGCGAGTGGCCGGATCGCGCATGCCGCCGCTGGTGACCGCGTCCTGCGCCCAGCCGAGACCGTGCTCGCTGCCGTGGCGGCCA
Organism: Novosphingobium sp.; assembly: GCA_040377095.1. Classification (GTDB taxonomy): domain Bacteria; phylum Pseudomonadota; class Alphaproteobacteria; order Sphingomonadales; family Sphingomonadaceae; genus Novosphingobium. The sequence continues at coordinate 31,738 of JBEIPK010000018.1, read as the reverse complement.
AGCGTCGCCTCCCAGGTGCCTCGCGTGAACTGATAAAGCCCGGCGGCGCTCGAGGTTGAAGCTCGTGCGGAGGGATCGAGGCTCGATTCAATGCGGGCCTGCGCGAGGAGATAGGAAAAGTCTACGCCCGTCGCCTGTGCGGCGCGGGCGATTGCGGCGCGCGGATCGCTCCTGCCCGCAGGCAAGCCCGGGCTGACAGGCTGGGGGCCGATCGGTAATGGCTCGCTCAAGGACAGCTCCCGGTTTCAGTTCAACCGGATGCCGTTCAGCAAGAGCCGTGCCAGTTCGCCGCCGGCACAGTCGCGATCAGCGCCGCGCGCCTGCGTAGGAATAGGTCGCGCCCTTGAAGCCGTGACCTTGCGTGCGATAGAGCTGAGGGCTGCCGGTCAGGGCATCGAGCCGCGCAGAAACGTTTGCCGCCAGCAGGTTACGCACCTGCCGGTTGACATCGTTCATCCGCCGCGCCGCATCGAGCATGCCGCGGCATTCCTCGTCGATAGCGAGTTCGCCAGACCGGTCGAGCGTGCCGCACAGAACGTTCTTGTCCACCGAGGCGCCGAGGATGGCGTCGAGGTCAAGCGCGGCAAGCGCCTGCCGTTCCAGTTCCAGCACGGCAAGCATCTGCCGCAAGGTGTGGGCCAGTCCTTCGGCGGGAGACGCGGTGTCGAACTTGCTCACTCGGGGCTCCTCCACAGCATGCCTGCGGCAATGACGGCGTCGGCCACGGTCGTGGGGATCACGGGGTAATCGCCCGATTCAATGGCCTTGCGAATGGTCGCCACCCGCTCGGCGTCCACCGGCGGCTTGCCGGGGTCGAGCGCTTCGCTGCGCGCGACCGTTGCTACGGGCGACGCTTTTACCGAGGGAAACCTGTCTTCCCTGTCTGTGCTTTTCCGGGCGATCCGGGCCTCGATCCGGCTGATCGCTCGCGCCGGGCCCGGTTCGAAACCGCCTTCGATCCTGGACATCTTCCGTTCCTTCCTCGTCACGGACTGTTCGTCTCAGGAGGAAGAACGGCAATGGCGCTGGCGTTTTAAGGGTGGCTACGGCGAAACCCTGCCGCAGGGGTGGCAAAACTCTTCAGGCCGCCGGCAAAATCGATCCGGGGTTTGGCCGGTTAGCCGGTCAGGGGAGGGGTACAGTGACGAGGCCCGGCCGCGTCACTTGCGCGCGCATGACCTGATTGGGCGAGGCCCGCTGCGCTGACGCGCCAGTGCCGCGCACCTTGATCCACTGGCCCACGGCGCCAGCTTCGAGCGCCTCGCCGCCCTGCGATACGCTGAAACCGTCGCCCTCGACCGCGATGACCACGGCATCGCCGCGCTCGATGGCAGGCAAGCTTTCCGGACCGGTTCCTGCCGACAGGACCGGCACGAAGAGCCGCCAGCCGCCGGGCAGCGGGCACTGCACCAACACGCTTTCGCGGCGCTGGGTGTGCCAGGAAATTGCCAGCGGCGCGGCGCAGGGATTGAGCCTGAGTCGCCGGTCCAACGCGCCGACCGGACCGCCGGACGTTCCTGCCGGGGCCTGCGTGAAGGCGGCGACGGCGCGGTCGATCTCGGCAAGGTCGGCAATTGGTGCGGCGGCTGCCAGAAATGGGGCGAGAAGAAGTGCAGGGCTCATGGTCTGGTCTCCGGACCGGGTGGGTTCGGTGTCTTGTCCTGCAAGCCGCGTGCCACAGCGCGAATTGGCGGTGCGTCGTACGCGAGCGTTGCGACGAGATCCGGCGCTCCGGGCTCGGCCACGATGCGCATCGCCTCCGCCATGCTGCCTGCCTCGGCCGCGAGCGCTGCGATCCGGCCCAGCAGCTCCGCTTGCCCGCCCGGTGCATATTGCCCGGAAATGGTAAGGCGCTGGCGCTGGTCGGGCGCCTGCTCTGCCAGCCATTGAGACAGCGGCGGCGCGTCGGATGCGGGGCGGTAGATGGCGAGAGGTTCCGATGCTGGCGAAAGCGGTTGCGCAGCGCGCGAGGGCGGCCCACCATCCTCGGGCGCGGCGGACAGTGCCGCTGCCGTGCTCATGAAAAGGATCAGCGAGAGGTCGGCGAGCACCGTCTGCCAGCCCGAGCCGGCCCGCGCGATCATGCGGCGGCGTTCTGGGATTGGGGCCGTGCCGGAGGCCGCCCGGTGTGGGGGATCGCGCTCGAAACCTGCCCGGCCAGCCAGTCGACCAGCTTCTGGCGCTCGGCTTCCTCCTCGGCGGCGCCGCGCTCCACCTTGCGTGAGAGCGGGGCGAGCAGAAAGTTGGCCAGCAGCAAGCCGTAGAGCGTGGTGAGCACGGCCATGCTGATCGCGCCAGTGAACGCGCCGCGCGCGATCCCGGCGGCGGGAAGCTGGCTCAGCGAGACGAGCGTGCCGGCAAGCCCGAACACCGGGGCCAGCTCCGCGGCCTGCGCCAGCGTCCGGACAGCGCGGTTGTTGGCCTCAACCCGGCGGCTCTTGTGCGCCTCGTGCGCTTCGAGCAGCGCAGGGATGGAACGATGTCCGATCAGCGCGTCAGTCACTTCGTCGAACTCGCGGTCTCCGAAATGGTGAGGGGTCGCGCGCAGCAGGCCGTCCTGCCGTATCTCGCGGATCTGCACGGCAAGTTCGGCCCGCGCGCCATCGGCATCGAACGGCGAAGCCCCTAGGTTCGCGATGGCGCGCAGGGTCTGGCGGCAATCCGCTTGGCCGCTGCGCAGCCATGTCGCGATCAGGGTCCCGCCGACGACGATTGCGGCGGACGGGGCATCGAGCAGGCTCATCGGGTCCATGGTCCGGTGTCTCCTTTGCAAGAGAGAACGACCGCCGGCCCGCGCAAATTCAGGGGCGGCGGCACTTTGCCGGGCGGCGGCAAGGGCTTGCCGGCAGCTAAGGCCGAGAACTGGCTGAATGCCGTGCCCCGGCCATCTGGCACGCCCCTTGCTGTGACCTCCATGTCAACAGACGAGAGAAAGTCCGTCCATGAGCAGCCCCAGTAGCAGCAACGCATCAGGTCCCGGCCTATTCGGTATTCACGCCGCGGCGCTCGAACTGCGCTCTCAGCGCATGGGGCTTCTCGCCTCGAACATCGCGAACGCCGGCACGCCCGGCTACAAAGCGCGCGACATCGATTTTTCCGCGGCGCTCAAGGCGCGCATGGCGGGAGCCGATGCCAGCCATGCCGGAGCATCCGCCACGCACTTCCGCGTGCCCGTCATGCCCACGCTCGACGGCAACACGGTCGAATTGCCGACCGAACAGCTTGCCTTCTCCGAGAACGCTGTCGGATATTCGGCCACGCTGTCCTTCATTCGCGGCCGCGTCGATACGCTGACCCGTGCGCTGAAGGGCGATTGACGATGCCCGGCGCTGCAAACCCTACGGGAACCCTGTTCGATCTCGCGCGCCGCGGCATGTCCGCCCAGCTCGTGCGGATGAACGCGGCTGCCTCAAACCTTGCCAACGCGGGCAGTGTCGCGGCCAGCAAGGAGACGGCCTATCGCCCGATCCGCACTGTCTTTGCGGAAGAGCTGGACCGCTCGACTGGCCTTTCCAGCGTCCGCGTCGATGCCATCGTGCGCGAGGACGCGCAGCCGGTGGCGCAGCACATGCCTGGGCACCCGCTTGCGGACGCCGACGGCAACGTCTGGGCCGCTCCGGTCGATGAGAACGCCGAGATGGTCGAGATTCTCGATGCCTCCCGCCAGTACCAGAATCTGGTCGAGGCGCTTTCCACCGCCAAGCAGCTGATGCTTGAAACCCTCAGAATCAAGTGAATCAGGAGGACGAAACAATGAGCGTTTCCGCAACCAGTGCCGCCAGTCCGGCCGCCACCGAACCGAAGAAATACGGCTTCGCCGCGCTGGGCAGCAGCGATTTCCTCAAGATGATGACCGTGCAGATGCAGCAACAGGACCCGTTCAACCCGGTCGACCAGAAAGAGATGCTGGCCCAGATGGCTCAGTTTTCAGCGCTGTCCGAGACCGCAGAGGTCAATCAGACACTCAAGCAGATCAGCGCGCGGCTCGACGCCGTGCTCGCCGGCCAGAACGCCGAAGCGACAAATCCGATCGTAACCACCACCACACCCGCATCCACGCAGGAGGGCTGACGCCATGTCGTTCTACACTTCTCTTTCCGGGCTCAAGAACGCCCAGACCGATCTCAACACCATTGCCCACAACATCGCCAACTCGGAAACAACCGGCTTCAAGAAGAGCCGGGTCGACTTTGCCGATATCGTCGCGGGTTCGGCCTACACCAACCCGCGCCTCATCCAGGGCATCGGCTCGACCGTCGAATCCGTCACGCAGAACTTCGCGGTCGGCCCGATCGAGCAGACCGGCTCGGCACTCGACGTCGCGGTCAACGGCGACGGCTTCTTCACGACGAAGTCCTCGGTCACCGGGGACGTGCTCTATACCCGCAACGGCAGCTTCACGATGGACGATGGAGGCTATGTTCAGGACGGATCGAACAACCGGCTCCAGATCTTTGCGCCCGGTGCCGACCCGCTGGTCGATCCGCCCATCGATGCGCTGATCCCTGCAACCAATGGCGGCGGCGCGGCCTTTGCCGGCGTAACTATCGCCACGGACGGCACGGTGACTGCTTCCTATGCGGACGGCACCAACGATATCATCGGTCAGGTCGCGCTCGCTTCTTTTATCTCACCCTCCGGCCTCAAACAGCTCGGCTCGTCCAACTGGACCCCCACTGGTCTTTCGGGAACCGCGAGTTACGGCGTGCCGGGCAATGGCCCCTATGGTGGCCTGCTTTCGGGCGCGCTTGAGCGGGCCAATGTCGACATCTCCGAAGAATTGGTCAGCCTGATCACCGCGCAGCGCTATTTCCAGGCCAATGCCAAGGCCATCGATACCGCCACGCAGATCTCGCAGACCATCATCAACATGCGGACCTGATAAAAGGCTGACCCTGACATGGACCGGCTGATCTATACGGCTGCCTCTGGCCTATCCGCCTCGATGACGCGCCAGCGCGTGATCGCCAGCAACATGGCCAACGCACAGACCATCGGCTTTCGCGCCGAGACAATGACGTTCACGCCGATCACGCTGGACGGGCAGTCGCTCGACGTGCGGGCGCTAAGTCAGGCCGCAGTCAAGGGCGCCTCGATGAAGGAAGGCTCGCTGACCCAGACCGGGCGCGAGCTTGACCTCGCGCTGTCGGGAACCGGCCTGCTCACCGTCCAGGCCCCCGATGGCAGCGAAGCCTATACCCGGCGCGGCGATCTTTCGATCACGGCGACGGGCGTGCTCCAGAACGGGGACGGCCTTCCCGTGATCGGCGAGAATGGTCCTATCACCCTGCCGCCGGGATCGCGCGTGACGATCGCTCCCGACGGGGCGGTGATGGTCTCCAATCCCGCGACGCCAGACCAGCCTCCCGCGCAGGTCGAGCGACTCAAGCTGACAAGCTGGCAGGGATCGCGCATCGAGAAGGACCTCACCGGCCTGTTCCGCGTCCCCGGCGAGGATGGCGCCTTCGGCGTGCTTCCCACCGACGAAAACGCCCGCGTCATTCCCGGTGCGCTGGAGCAGTCGAACGTCGATCCCAGCCAGGTGCTGGTCGAAATGGTCGAGGCGCAGCGCCTGTTCGACATCCGCAGCAAGGTCATCGCCACCGCCCGCGACCTCGACGAGAGCGGCGCCGGGCTGATGCGCATCAATTCCTGAAGGAGTAAATTCCATGCCCTCTTCCGCCCTTCACGTCGCCCGCACGGGGCTTGAGGCTCAGGACGCCCGCATGCGCGTCATTGCCAACAACCTCGCCAACGTCGGCACAACCGGCTTCAAGCGCGACCGCGCCAACTTCGCGACGTTGGCCTATCAGGACGCGCGCGTCGCCGGACAGCAGTCCTCGAACGAGACCGCCTATGCGAGCGGCCTCAACCTCGGCACGGGCGTTTCGGTGCAGTCGACGACGCGGGTCGAGACGCAAGGGACGTTGGAGACGACCGGCAATTCGCTCGACCTGGCCCTCGATGGCGATGGCTATTTCCAGGTACAGCTGCCCGGCGGCCAACTCGGCTATACCCGCGCGGGCAACTTCACGCGCTCGGCGGAAGGCCAGCTGGTGACGACGCAGGGCTATGTGGTCCAGCCAGCGATCTCGATCCCCGAAGGCACCACTTCGATCAGCGTCTCGGCGGACGGCACGGTCTCGGCGGCGATCGCGGGGCAGACCGACGCCGCCCAGCTTGGCCAGATCACGATTGCCAGCTTCGCCAACCCCGGCGGACTTCAGGCAACGGGCGACAACTTCCTACTTGAAACCGGCGCTTCCGGCCCGGCGCAGCTTGGCCCCGCCGGTGAGGGCGGGCGCGGCAACATCCGCCAGGGCATGCTCGAAGGCTCGAACGTCAACATCGTCGAGGAACTCGTCGACATGATCGAGGCGCAGCGCGCCTACGAGATCAATTCCAAGATGATCTCAGCCGTCGACGAGATGCTCAAGAACGCGAACCAAACGCTGTGACCATACTAAACCCTTTGACCATGCCAAACCCACTGACCATGATCGACCGCACCCGCATGTTCGGCTTTGCCGTGGTACTCGGGCTGCTGCTCTCGAACGGCGGGGAGGCAAAAACTCCGAAGCCCTCGGGCTTCGAGCCGGCGCTTCCAGCTCCCGAGTCCGCACCGCGCGTGCCCGATGGCAGCATCTTCAGCGCTTCGGCAGGCTATGCCTCGCTCTACGAGGGGCTTCGCGCACGCCGCGTCGGCGATCCGGTGACGATCCTGCTGTCCGAATCGACCACGGCCTCGAAAGCTGTCAGCTCGAAAAGCGAGAAGAACGGCAATGCCTCGATTACGCCGCCAAAGTCCGGCCCGCTCGATTTCCTCAAGGCCGACGCGCTTAACCTCGGCAGCGATTCGTCGTTCAAGGGACAGGGAAATGCAGGGCAATCGAGCACGCTCGACGCCACGCTTTCCGTCACGATTGCCGAAGTGCGGCCCGGTGGGACCGCGCTTGTTCGCGGGGAAAAACGCATGTTGCTGAGCCAGGGAGACGAATGGGTCCGGTTTTCCGGCATCGTGCGCCTTGCCGACATCGACCAGGACAACCGCATTTCCAGCCAGCGCGTCGCCGATGCCCGCATCGACTATTCTGGACGCGGCGCCTTGCAGCGCGCCAGCCGCCAGGGGTGGTTCGGGCGGTTCTTCAACATGATCAGTCCGTTCTGAGAGCCGCTATGCGAAAGCTTGTTTTACTCATCCTCGCCCTTCTCGCCGCCGTCCCGGCGAATGCAGAGCGTGTGCGCGATCTGGGCGCGTTCCAGGGGGTGCGCACCAACCAGCTGACCGGCTACGGCATTGTCGTCGGCCTGGCCGGCACGGGCGACGACAACCTCGAATACCTGACGCAGGCCATGCGCGGGGTATCGGGCCGGATGGGCGTGCAGCTGCCGCCCGGCATCGCGCCCGGCCTCAAGAATGCGGCCGCCGTCATCGTTACGGCTGATTTGCCTGCTTTCGCCAAGCCCGGCCAGCGGATCGACGTGACGGTTTCCACAATCGGCAAGGCCAAATCGCTTCGCGGCGGCGCGCTGATCATGGCGCCGCTCTATGGTGCGGACGGCCAGATTTATGCCATGGCGCAAGGCAATCTCGCGATTGGCGGCCTTGGCATTTCGGCCAAGGACGGCTCTCAGTTGACGGTCAACGTGCCGACAGTTGGCCGAATTGCCGAAGGCGCCAGCGTGGAACGCGCCGTCGCCACCGGATTCGACAGCGGGACAACGCTGCGCTGGAATCTGTTTGCCGCCGATTTCCTCACCGCTGCGCGCGTGCGCGATGCAGTAAACGGCTACTTGCCCGGCACGGCCCAGATCGAGGACGGCGTGACGCTGGCCTTTACGTTGCCGCAGGGCGCGGACCGGCGCGGCAGCCTGATCGCTGCCATCGAGATGATCGACGTGACGCCGGCGGAAACCGCCGCGCGCGTCATCGTCAACAGCCGTACCGGCACAGTCGTCATCAACAGCGCGGTGCGCCTGTCGCCCGCCGCGATCAGCCACGGCAAGCTAACCGTGCGCATCGACGAGAAGCCGCAGGTCGTCCAGCCCGCACCGTTCAGCCGCGGCCAGACCGCCGTGCAGGAAAGCAGCACGATTTCTACCGAGGAGGGCGGCGACCGTGTCGCGCTGTTCAAGGGCGGCGCCTCGCTGTCCAAAATCGTCGATGCGCTCAACCTCCTTGGCGTCAGTCCATCAGACCTCGTCGCGATCCTTGAAGCTCTCAAGCAGGCGGGTGCTTTGAAAGCGGAAATGGTGGTGATATGAGCGCGCCTGTCGCCCCGACTGGCTCGCCCGCCCTGTCGCTTACCCCGACGGCGAAGCCGGAGCGCGAGAAGCTGGCCGAGGCAGCCCGGCAGTTCGAGGCGATCTTCGTGCGGCAAATGCTCGCCTCCGCGCGCCAGACCAGCTTCGACACCAATTCCGAGGGGGACGGCCTGTTCTCCAGCCAGGGCATGGACACCTTCCGCCAGATGCAGGACGAGCGACTGGCCGACATCGCGTCGCAGCGTGGTTCGTTCGGGCTTGCGAAAATGATCGAGGCGCAGATGGTCCGGTTCGTGCCGCCTGAAGCCAAGGTCAGCGACTGATGGCTTCCGACCTCCTCTCCATCGCGAAGAGCGGCGCCAACGCGGCGCGCATCGCGCTCGACGTGACGGCCCAGAACATCGCCAACGCTTCGAGCGAAGGCTATGTCCGGCGCAGCGTCAGCTTGCAGGAAGTCGCCGCATCGGGCGGGCTCGGCCGCATTGGCGACGTGTCGCTTTCCGGCGTGCGGCTCGACAGCGTGGTGCGCAATGCCGACGTGTTCCGCCAGTCCGAAGTGCGGCGCACCGGGGCGGACGCCGCACGCGCCGATGCCGAAGTGGCTGGGCTTGAGAATATCGAGGCTGCTATCGAGCAGTCCAATGCCTTTTCCGGCGTCGTCCAGTTCGAGGCCTCGCTCCAGCAGCTGGCGTCCGATCCGGTCGACACAAGCCTGCGCGCCTCGGTGATCGAGGACGCGCGCACGCTGACCCGCACGCTCAACCTTGCCGCCAGCGGCCTCGACGCCGCAGGCACCAGCCTGCGATTCGAGGCGAATGACGGGGTGAGCCAGGTCAATCTGTTGACCGGCGAGCTGGCGCGGGTCAACCTGCGGCTGGCGCGCGCGGCCGATGCGTCGAGCGACCAAACCGCGCTGCTCGACCAGCGCGACCTGCTGCTCCAGAAGCTGAGCGGCTATGTCGACACCAGCGTGACCATCGCCTCCGACCAGACCGTCGAAGTGCGGCTCGGCGGTCCGGCGGGGCCGCAGATGGTAACGGGCGGCACGCCTTCCACGCTTTCGATGACCACGGCTGCCAACGGCACCATCGGCTTCACGCTTGACGGCAATCCCGCCACGCCTCTTGCCGGATTGCTTGCCGGCAAGGCGCAGGCGCTGACCAAGCTGGCCGACGTGCGGGTTGACCTCGATGCCATCGCGACCAGCATCATGGGCGCGATCAACACTGCGCAGACGAGCGGGGCCGACCTGAACGGAGCGGCGGGCCAGCCGCTGTTCACTGGAACAGGCGCGGCTGACATTGCGCTCGCCACATCGGACGGCGCCAAGATCGCCACAGCGCCCGCCGGCTCGCCTGCGGGCAGCCGCGATCCCGGCAATCTCGATGTCATTCGCCAGGCCCTGGCAGCGGCCGATCCAGCGGGCGCCACCGACGCGCTGATCTTCGACATCTCGGGCACCGTTGCGGGACGGACCATCACGCGCGACGCGCTGCGCTCGATTGCCGACACCGCGCACATCGCGCTCGCCACGCAGGCCGGGGTCGATCTCGACCATGAGGCGGTCAACCTCATCCGCTTCCAGCAGGCATTCCAGGCCTCGGGCCGCGTCATGCAAGTCGCCAGCAACATTTTCGACACGCTTCTCGGCATCCGGTGAGGCTTCAGGGACCAACGCCATGACACTGATCGGCACCAGCACCAGCGCCTTCTTCGACCGCGCCACGCAGGACATGACCGGCCTGCGCGCCCAGCTCGAGGACTTGCAGGCCAAGCTCGGCAGCGGGGAAAAGCTCTCGCGCTCGTCGGACAACCCCGTCGCGGCCTCGCGGCTGCGTTCGCTGGCCCGCGCCGAGCGCATGGCCACCGTCGATACCAGCAATGCCAACCGGGCCATGTCCGACCTGCAGCTGACCGATACGGCGCTGTCCTCGTTCTCAAGCTTCATCGTGCGCGCGCAGGAACTGGCGACCCAGGCCGCCAACGGCACGCTGAACGCGGCGCAGCGCGCGGGCATCGGCACCGAACTGGAGCAGATCCACGGCAACCTCGTGGCGCTCGCCAATTCACGCGATTCGGCCGGGCATGCACTGTTCGGCGGCGAGACGGCAGGGCAGGCCTATATGCTCGATGGCGCGGGCAACGCAGTCTATGCAGGCACGGCCAGCGCCGGCGAGCTTTCGCTGGGCGAGGGGCAGACCGTCGCGCGCGGGTTGACCGGGCCGGAATTTCTGAATTTCTCGTCCACCAACCTCATGGCCGTGATCAAGAACCTGGGCGATGCGCTGCAAGGCGCGGTCGCCGATCCGGCGCAGGCAGCGCGCGATGCGCTCGGTGCACTGGGTGAAGGCCTCGACAAGGTGACCTCGTCGCAGACCGTGATCGGCAGCCGTCTGGCGTGGATTGATCTCACTGCCGAACGCCGCACCGAGCTTTCGGAAATGCGCAGCAGCGAGGAATCCGATCTGGGCGCGACTGATATCGCGTCCACCATCGCCAATCTCCAGCAGCTGATGCTCGTGCTCGAAGCGAGCCAGGCCAGTTTCTCGAAGCTGTCCGGGCTCAGCCTGTTCGACCAGCTGCGCTGATGCGCGCGGTCAAAGTCCGTTATCTGGGGGTTTGAAGCATGTTCGCTGGCATCGGTGTCGTCATTCTGCTGGTCATGGTGTTCGGGGGCTTTGCTCTTACCGGCGGCGCCCTTGGTCCGGTCATGCATGCCATCCCGCACGAAATGCTGATCATCGGCGGCGCCGCGCTGGGGGCCATCGTCACCGGCAACTCGATGCATGAGCTGAAGGCGCTGGCGAGTTCGTTCGGCAAGATCTTCAAGGGCCCCAAGCACACCAAGCAGGATCACATCGACGTCATCATCCTGACGACGCGCCTGATGAAGCTGCTGCGTTCGGAAGGTCCGGTCGCGCTGGAAAGCCATGTCCAGGACCCGTCCAGCTCGGCCATTTTTGCTGAATTTCCGCGTCTGCTGGCCAACCATGCGCTGGTTTCGCTGATCTGCGACACACTGACGCTGATCGTGGTCTCCTCGGGTACGCTCGAGGTTCACGCGGTGGAAGACGTCATGGACAACGCCATGAAGACACACTTCCACGAACTACACGAGCCGCAGCACGCGCTCCAGAACCTCGCCGATGCGCTGCCCGCGCTCGGCATTGTCGCCGCCGTGCTTGGCGTTGTGAAGACGATGGGCTCGATCGACGAGCCGCCGAGCGTGCTGGGCGGCATGATCGGCTCGGCGCTGGTCGGCACCTTCATGGGCGTCCTGCTCGCCTACGGCATCGTCGCGCCGATGGCGGGCCGTCTCAAGCAGGTGATCGAGCAGGACGAACAGATCTTCCATGCCGTGAAGCAGGTGGTCATCGCAAGCCTGCACGGCTGGCCGCAGCCGCTGGTTGTCGAAAGCGCTCGCTCGGGCTTGGGCCATGCCTTCCGGCCCGGCCTGTCCGAACTGCTCGACGCGATGCGGGGCCGGTAAGATGGCCGGCACCAGGAAAGGGAAGAACGAGCCGCTTCCCCCGATCATCGTCAAGAAGATCACGATGGTTGCCGCCGGGCATCACGGAGGCGCCTGGAAAGTCGCCTACGCCGACTTCGTCACTGCGATGATGGCGTTCTTCCTGCTGCTCTGGCTGCTGGGCGCGACGACCGAAAAGCAGCGCAAGGGCATTGCCGACTATTTCACGCCCACGCTCGTCAAGATCAAGGAAGGCAGCGCCGGATCGAACGGGCTGCTTGGCGGATCGTCGCTGACCGATGCCGACGATTATCCCCACCGCGCCGGCCAAACGGGCACGCGGACGATCAGCATCCCGCGCGATGCCACTGGCGGGCCCAAGGAAGGTGCCGGCCGGATCAAGCGCATGGAACGCATGCAGGAACGGCTCGCCGCCCGTCTCCAGTCGTCCGCCGAAATGCGCGCGCTGGCCAAGCAGGTGCGCATGGTGGACACGACCGAGGGCATCCGCATCGACATGGTGGATGATGCCGACTTCACGATGTTCCACCTGGGCACCACGCTACTCACCCCGCAGGCAACGCAGCTGGTTCGCGCCATTGCCGCCACCGTCGGCCCCGAGGCGAATTCGCTGATGATCCGCGGCCATACCGATGCGCTGCCGTGGAAGCCGGGCGCGCCGGCCAACAACTGGTCACTCTCGGCCGGGCGCGCCGAGGCGACCCGCCAGGCCCTGCTGCGCGGCGGCGTGGCCGACGCCCGCTTCCGCCGCATCGAAGGCGTGGCCGACCGCGAGCTGCTGGTGGCGGACAAGCCGGGAGATCCGCGCAACCGGCGGATCTCGATCGTGGTTGCGGACTGATGCCTCAGCCGAAGATGTGGAGCGGCGCCGGATCGACGGTGATCACCTGATCGCCGATCAGGACATGGCCGCTCGCCGTATCGTAGATCAGCGTGGCGTCGCCGTTCGCAAATTCCAGCTCAAGGCCGTTCGGGCCGAAGGGAATCAAAACGCCGTTGAGACCCAGCCCAAAATGCACCAGCGAGCCTGACAGGCTGACAGGCAAGTTTGATGGCAATTCGATCGTGTCCCCGCCGCGGTTGAAGGATGCATCGAAAAAAGTCAGGCCGCGTGTTGTGCCAGTAACGACATGATCGGGGCCGTCTGTTCCGACGACATGAATCACCCTGGCCATATCAAACGAATTAGCGTCGCCAATTCCGAATACCGTAACCGGCGAACCGTTGGTATAGAGATAGGTTGGAGCATCCCCGAATGCCGGATCGAAAACTGGATCTCCTGTCCCGCTGCTGACCGGAACAACGGCGTCGGCACCGAGAACCTGGCCTCCGAAGGTGAAGGCTCCCTTGGCTTGATCGAACTGGAGAGCGCCAAAGCCGTTCTGGAACTCGACCCAGGTCAATTGTCCCATCGGTATCCACACATCGCGTCCCGGGCGTTCGAACACCGCGTTGGAACCGCTTACGCGGATGGTCCATTCCTGCATGGTTCCGCTGAGGGCGATCACGTCATTTCCGGCGTTGAAGGATGCATCAAAAGTGATCGTGCCCGGCGCGCCCAGCACCGTCACCTCGTTCCTCCACTCCCGGTTGCCGTGGATGCGTCCGGCGCCGCCGATTTGAATCTCGTCAAACGAATTGCCCACATAGAGATCGAAGCCGTGCCCCGGTTCGGGTAGGGGTTCAACTTGCGGTTCGTTGATTATCAGGCGTGGCATGAACTGTACTCCAGCATCGAGGGTGAGCATCATCACTGCGGCGTTAGGCTGTCAAGGCCAACTGCCTCCGGTCCGGCAGGCCCGCATGCCACGCGCCTGCCGCTTTCCCTTGCTCCCGTCACCGTGTTGTAACAAAAGGGCGTCATGTACGATGCCCCCCAACGCACGGCGCGGCTCCGCCGTATCCAGCAGAACATGCTTGCCGGGCCAGAGCGCAAGGCGCTCGACTGGCTGTGCGCGCGAATGCCTGGCTGGGTCACGCCCGATGTGCTGACATGGCTGGGGCTGGTGGGCGGGTTCGTGGTGCTGGGCGGCTATGCGGCGAGCCTGCTCGACGAGCGCTGGCTTTGGCTCTGCGTCGTGGGCTACGTCGTTCACTGGTTCGGCGATTCGATGGATGGCAGCCTCGCCCGTCATCGTGGGATCGAGCGGCCGCGCTACGGCTATTTCCTCGACCACAGCTGCGACGGGATCGCCATCTTCTGCATCCTGCTCGGCATCGGGCTCAGCCCCTATGTCCGGCTCGACGTGGCGCTGGTGGCGCTGGCAGGATACCTTTTGCTTGCGATCCACGCCTTCCTTGCGGTCAAGGCGTTGGGCGAGATGCGCCTGTCCTATCTAGCAGCAGGGCCGACCGAGCTGCGCATTGTGCTGATTGCGCTGACCATGGCCATGCTCGTGCTGGGCGACGATGAGCGCCGTCAGAACGCATTGAACGGTTTCGACTGGTTCGTCGGCGGGGTGGGCGTGATCCTGATCGTGCTGTTCGTAATTCAGACCATCAGCACCGCGCGCGTGCTTTCAAGGCTGGACCGCCCGGGCTGAGCCTTACCCGAAGATAAAGAAAGACCCGGTGGTCGGGGGAGACCACCGGGCCGGTTCCACGCGCCGAAGCGAGTGGATGTTCGGTTGATTGGCTTAACGCAGCAGCGACAGCACGTTCTGCTGGCTCTGGTTGGCCTGCGCGATCATCGCCGTCGACGCCTGGCTCAGGATCTGGGCCTTGGCCATCGCCGTGGTTTCCTGCGAATAGTCGGTGTCCTCGATCCGCGAACGGGCGTCCGAAAGGTTGGTGACGTTGCTGCTCAGGTTGTTGACGACCGATTCCAGGCGGTTCTGGCCCGCACCCAGCGCCGAACGGGCGTTGGAGATCGCATCGAGCTCGGCGCCGATGCCGGTCACCGGATCGAGCAGTGCATTCGCGGTCGCCGCCGTCGATACGTCATACGATCCTGCCGCGCCGCCGCTGGCCGCCAGCGTGGTGAGGTCGGCCATGACGAGGTCGACCGTATCGGCGGAGTTGGCACCGGTCTGGACCGTGACAGCCGCCGTCGTGCCGTCGAACAGCTGGACGCCGTTAAAGGTGCTATTGGTGATGACCTGGTCAATCTGAGCAGTCAGCTCGTCGACTTCCGTCTGCATGTAGGCTCGGTCAGTGGCGTCCTGATAAGTGCCCGAAGCCGACTGCGTGGCCAGCTCACGAACGCGCTGAAGCATGTTGCTGACTTCTGAAAGCGAGCCTTCCGCCGTCTGCGCAAGGCTGATGCCGTCGTTCGAGTTGCGGATCGCCTGGCTCATGCCGCGAACTTGCGCAGTCATGCTGGTGGCGATGGCGAGGCCGGCGGCGTCGTCCTTGGCCGAGTTGATGCGCTTGCCGGTCGACAGGCGTTCCATTGCCGTGCCGAGCATCTTGCTGGCCGAGTTCGAAGCATTCGCCGCCTTGATGGCGCTGATGTTGGTGTTGATGACTGCCATGATGTTACTCCCGTATGACTGTCCCGAAAGGGGGTGCCGTCCGGCCCATCCGGCGCGGCTGCCAAAGCCAAGAGCGACCGGCGCGCCGGGAAATTAAGCACCGCGATTTTCTCAATATGCGTGCCGAAGCCCTGAAAACCGCTCGATCTAGGGGTTAACACGAGGCCTTAAATTACCGGAGCCTTTGCCGTTGGCGCGGCATGACTGCCTTCGAGGAATGGTTAACTCGGGGGTTGAATTCATGAACCGGACGCAATTCGCAGGCGAGCTCGGCCAGCGCCACGCACCGCTCGTACAACGCGCGGCGGCAATCGCTGGAACCTATGGCTCGGCAGGCACCTCTGGCGTGGCAGGTATTGGGGCCGCCGTTGTCGTCAGGGACGCATCGGACCGCTCTCCGGCCGCGCCGCGCACGCAGATCGTCACGCTTGAACGCGGCGCTGCGCCCTCGCTGTCGCGGCGCGATGCCGGCCGGCTCGACCTTGTCTACCGCGACGGGGCCGGCGAAGCCCCGCTCGCCGCGCTGCTTGCTGCCATGGCCGCACCGGGCGAGCCGATTGCCGCCGATCCCGAAAGCCTGTCCGTTCTCGCGCTGGCCGAGCGGCTCGCCGCCAGCGACATTCCGGTGCTCATCAATGGTCCGACGGGCACCGGCAAGGAAGTGCTCAGCCGCTTCATTCATAACCGCAGCGCGCGCCGCGCCGGTCCGTTCATTGCCGTCAACTGCGCCGCGATGCCCGATGCCATGCTCGAGGCCCTGCTGTTCGGCCACCAGAAGGGCGCGTTCACCGGCGCAATGCAGGCGAGCGAAGGCTTTTTCCGCGCGGCCGACGGCGGCACGCTGCTGCTCGACGAGATCGCAGAAATGCCGCTTGCCCTCCAGGCCAAGCTGCTCCGCGCGCTGCAGGAGGGCGAAGTCGTCCCCATTGGATCAACGAAGCCGGTCCCGGTTGACGTTCGGGTGATTGCCTGCGCCAACCGCGATCTTCCGACCGAAGTGGCCGAGGGTCGCTTCCGCGCCGACCTGTTCTACCGTCTCAATGTCTTCCCGCTGTCCTTGCGCCCCCTGCGGGAGCGGCCAGAGGACATTGCCCCGCTCGCCTTCGCGATGGCGCTGCGCCATGCCGGACAGGCCCGCAAGCTGCCGTGGTTCTCCGAGGCGGCGCTGGTGACGCTCAAGCTGCACGGCTGGCCGGGCAACGTGCGCGAGTTGGAAAACGTGGTGCGCCGCGCGTTGCTGCTCGCCAATGGAAGCGACACGATCCTCGTCGAACACATCGTGTTTGATCAGCCCGCCCGGCTCGTCACGGCGGCTGCTCCGGTGACAGAGCCGCTGGCCGAGCTGTCCGCGCCCGCCGCAGGCGGCAAGCTCTCCAACATCGTCCAGCTGTCCGAAGCACGCGCCATCATGGAAGCGCTCGACGCCGTCGGCGGCAACCGCATCGAAGCGGCACGCCGGCTCGGCATCTCCGAGCGCACGCTGCGCTACCGGCTCGCGGCGTTCCGCGAGGCCGGCATTGCCGTCGGCCGGCCTGCCGCCGCCGCGCTCGCGGCCGGAGCCGGACGGTGAGCGCGATTGGCGGTGTCGGCGGGGGAGCCTCTGGCATCCGTGACATCATGGCGCTGCGCCAGCAGATCCTCGACCGCTCGCAGCTGCTCCAGCAGCTTCACGCCCCGCAGGCCGGCGCTGAAGCGCCGGCCGCGACCAGCGAACCCGCAGGCGGCTTTTCCGGCGCGCTCAAGTCCGCCCTCGACAGCGTCAGTGCAACCCAGGCGAAATCGGAGGGCCTGAGCGACGCCTACCAGCGCGGCGAAGTGACCGATGTCGCCAGCGTCATGCTCGCCCGCCAGGAAGCAGGCGTCGCCTTCGAAGCCACGCTGCAAGTCAGGAACCGCCTGTTGTCCGCCTATCAGGACATCATGCGGATGGGAGTGTGATAGATGGATGACCTCGTTCCCGCAGGCCCGTCAGGCGCCAGACCACCCTCGCTTCTTGCTCCGCTGACCGATCCGGCCGGCGGCCCGGCGCTGACCCGGCTGCGCAGCTTCACGGCGCAGGAGCCGGTGAGGCGCATGCTGCCGTGGTTCATCGGCCTCAGCGCGCTGGGCGGCGCGGCGCTGGCGTGGAGTTCCTTCGCGCCTGCGCCGCAGCGCACGCTCTACAGCCAGCTTTCCGACAGCGAGCGCTCCAGCGTCGTTTCCGCGCTCGATACGGCGGCGATCGCCTATTCCATCAACAATACCTCCGGTGCCCTGACCGTGGCCGAGGACGATTATTACCGGGCGCGGATGCTGGTTGCCTCGGAAGGCAATCTCGCCGCGCCCGAAAGCGGCGACCAGATCCTCGACGCCATGCCGATGGGCGCGAGCCGCACGCTGGAGGGCGAACGTGTCCGATCCGCGCGGGAGCACGATCTCATGCTCTCGATCCTCGAGATCGACGGCGTCGAATCGGTCCGCGTCCATCTTGCCGAGGGCGAGAAATCGGTTTTCGTGCGCGACAATGTCGCGCCGACGGCGTCGGTCATGGTCCGTCTTGCACGCGGTCGGCAGCTTTCGGAAAGCCAGGTTTCGGCCATCGTGAACCTTGTTGCGGGCTCGGTGCCCGGTTTGACGCCGGAAGCCGTGCGCGTCATCGACCAGCGCGGCCGGCTGCTGTCAGACAAGACATCGCACGATTCCGACCGGCTGGAACTCCAGACCCGTATGGAGGCCAAGCTTCGCGATCAGGTGGCGCAGCTGCTCACGCCGATGCTGGGCGAAGGCAACTTCACCAGCGAGATACAGCTCGAACTCGACATGGACCAAGTCACCTCGGCGCGCGAATCCTATGAAAAGGAAGGCGCCGTCCGCTCCGAGACGCAGGCCCAGTCGCAAAGCAGCGCGGCGGGGCAGGCGGCCGGGATACCGGGCGCCCTGTCGAATACCCCGCCGCCCGCGGCAACGCCGGTTGCCGGCGCGCCGCAAGGGACTGCCCCAGCAGCTGCAGCCCCCGCCACAAACGGCGAGACGAGCACCTCGCGCAATTACGAACTTGGTCGGGAGGTATCCGTCGCCAATGCCGCGCCGGGCAAGGTCAAGCGCCTGTCGGTCGCCGTGGCAATCAGCGCGAAGGCCATGAAAGGCGGCAAGCCCGCAGACATGGAACAGATCAAGCAGCTTGTCTCGGCCGCTGTCGGCGCGGATGCAGCGCGCGGCGATCAGGTCGCCGTCGTCGCCCGCAGCTTCGAGCCGCCGAGCGACGAGGGCATACCCTTCTATGAGACACCGTGGTTTGCCATGGTGGTGCGCTACGGCGCCGGACTGCTGGCGGTGCTGCTGGTCCTCCTGCTTGGCGTACGCCCGCTGATCCGTGCTTTCAAACGCGAACCGGCAAACCCTGCGGCCGGGGACGTGCCTGGCCTCGCCATGGCCGGAGAGGACGGCGAGGACGGAGCCGGCGGTGACGGCGCCCCGCACGCGGCTCGCAAGGCCGCGCAGCTCGATCCGGCCCTGCTCAGCCAGCAGGTGGGCCTTGCCCAGCGCATCGTCGCAGAACAGCCCGATAATGCCCTCGTCGCGCTGCGCCAGATGTTGGCCCAGCCCGGAACGGAAGCCGCGTCATGACACAGCAAGCCACGCATGAACCCGCAATCGACGATGCCGACCGCGCCGCGGTGATGGTCATGCTGCTCGAGGACGACCAGGCGAGCGCCATTCTGGCGCGGCTGGAGCCGGCCGAACTGCGCCTGCTGGGCGAAAAGATGTGTGCACTGGGCGAGATCGGTCCAGAGGTCATCGCCCATGCCATCGCCGGGTTCGTCGGCAAGGCGGAACGGCTCGGTCTCGTCGCGCATGACCGGGTTGGCCAGGTCCATTCGATGATGACCCGCGCCATCGGCGACGTTAAGGCCGAGAACCTGATGCAGCGCATCCTGCCGGGCCGGCAGCAGGCTTCGCCGCTGGAGCTGGCACGTTGGCTTGCTCCGCAGGCTCTGGTGCCGCTGATCAAGGGCGAGCATCCGCAGGCCATTGCCGTGCTGCTGGTCCAGCTCGATCCCGAAGTTGCCGCCGAGGTGCTGCATTCGCTCCCGGCGCCGGTTCAGCCCGAAGTGGTCCACCGCATCGCCACGCTCGGCCCGGTCTCACCCGATGCGCTGCTCATGCTGGAGGAACTGCTCAACCGCCGCATCGGCGAACAGCACGGACAGGCGGCGCTGACCATCGGCGGCCCGCGCGAGGCAGCGGAAATCATCAACAACTCGGGCAAGGCCATGGAAAAACATGTGATGCCCGAGATCGCCAAGCTGGACAAAGCGCTGGCCAAGGAAATCGAGAACGAGATGTTCAAGTTCGAGCATCTCTTCGTGCTCGATCCGCAGTCAATGGGCGCACTGCTGCGCGAAGTCGACAACGACACCCTGATCGACGCGCTGAAAGGCATTGCCGAGGACGAGCGCGAATGCTTCTTCCGCGCCATGTCCAGCCGCGCGGCAGACGGCGTGCGCGACGAGATCGCCGCGCGCGGCCGGGTCAAGATCGCCGAAGTCGTCGCTGCGCAGAAGCAGGTCGTCGTCGCCGCACGGCGGCTCTCGGCGGAAGGCGTGATCGTGTTCGGATCGGGCGACGAGGAATATGTCTGATCCCCGCCCATCGCTCGCCGGTGCGGAGCCGTTCAGCTGGACCGTACTGGCCGGGCCGGGCGGCTTCCAGGCCGACGCGCGGTTCTGCGATGTGCCCGCGCCGCAACCACCGCCTCCGGCTCCTCCGCCCGAGCCGGTCGATCCGGTCGGTCTTGCCTGGCAGGAAGGTTTCAATGCCGGTCTTGCCGAAGCACGTGACGAGGCCGCAGCTATTGCCGCGCAGGCAGAGGCGGCGCGGGACAAACTCGCCCTGTCATTCGCCCGGCTCGACGCCGCGCTCGAGGAGGAACTGCGCCTCCGCTTGCACGAGACTGTCGCGGCGCTGTGCGAGGGCGCGATCACGCCGCTGGCGCTTGATGCCGATGCCCTGGCACGCCGGGTCGAGAAGGCAGTCTCGATGCTGACCCGTGCCGACGACGATCGGATCATCCGGCTCAATCCCGAAGACATTGCACTGGTCAGCGAGCGAATCGTGGCCGACTGGAACGTCTTGCCCGATCCGGCCCTGCCGCGCGGCAGTCTGCGCGTCGAAACGGCGACCGGCGGGGTGGAGGATGGGCCGGAGCAGTGGCGCCGCGCCATCGCCGAGGCGCTCCACCAGTGCTGAATCTGTTCGATCCCATCCTGACTGACCTTGCGTCCGAGCCGCTCAGCCTCGCGCCGCGCCGCTTCGGCCTGGTCGCCGCCTGCGATGGCGGCCTGCTTGAAGTGAGCGGGCTTTCGGTGCCGGTCGGCAGTCTGTGCCGCGTCGCGCACGGCCAACACGTGACCCTGGCGGCCGAAGTCATCGGCTTTCGCAACGGACGCACCCTCGCCATGCTGCTGGGTGATTCGGTGATGCTGCGCCCCGGCGCCCGCGTCTGGCCGGAGGGCCGGCCGGGCCTTATCGGCGTGGGCGAGGCCTATCTCGGCCGCGCGGTGGACGGCGAAGGCCTGCCCATCGACGGCGGCGGGCCAACCCATGCGCGCGCAGAATGGCCTTCGGGCGGCATACGTGGCTCCGCGCTTGACCGCAGCCCGGTTAACGAGACATTCGATACCGGCGTGCGCGCGCTCAATGCGCTGACCACCTTCGGCGTCGGCCAGCGCGTCGGCATCATGGCGGGATCGGGCGTCGGCAAGTCGGTGCTGATCGATATGATCGCGCACGGCGCTTCGGCTGAAATCGTCATTGTCGGCCTGATCGGCGAACGCGCGCGCGAGGTCTCGGACTTTGTCATGCGACACATGGGCGAGGGCAAGCGCGAGCGCACCGTCATCGTCGCAGTACCCGCCGATCACGCGCCCAATTTGCGGCTGCGCGGCGCGATGCTGGCGACCGCGATGGCCGAGTACTTTCGCGCGCAAGGGCGCAAGGTGCTTCTTATCATGGATAGCCTGACCCGAGTCGCGCACGCGGCGAGGGAGATCGGCCTCTTGCTGGGCGAGCCGGGCGCGGCGCGCGGCTATCCGCCATCGGCGCTGGCCACGATCACCAAGCTGGTCGAACGCGCCGGCAATTCGGCGGCGAGCGGGGGCTCGGTCACCGGACTCTACACCGTGCTTGCCGACGGCGACAACCAGGACGATCCGGTGGTCGATACCGCGCGCTCGATCCTTGACGGACACGTCGTGCTGTCACGCGAGCTGGCGCAGCGCGGGCAGTATCCCGCCATCGACATTGCCGCCTCATTGAGCCGCGTGATGAATGATATCGTCAGCGACGAGCACCAGCACCGCGCGCGCCACTTCCGCGCGCTAGTCGCCACTTACGAGGCCAACCGCGACCTCGTGCTGATGGGCGCGTATCGCGCAGGGGCCGACCTCCAGCTTGACCGCGCGATTGCCATGCACGAGGCGCTGAGCGGATTCCTGGCGCAGGACGCGCGCGTATGCGTCTCGATGGCCGACAGCGCCGCTCAGCTTGCTGCGCTGATCGGCCATGAAGCCTGAACGCGCCCGGCTCGTCCGGCTGAACCGTCTGGAACGTATCCGCGCCATTGCCAAGCAGGACGCGGTGCTCGAGGCGGCCAAGGCCGAAAGCACCCTGTCCAGGCTCCAGGCACTGGCAGACCGCACCGCTCAGCTGGCCGGCGAATATGCCGGGCATGGCGGTGCCAGCGACGGCTGGTCGCTTCGGCAGCGGCGCAGCTTTTCGGGTAGCCTGCAACGCGTCCACGAAACGACGCTGAGCGATGCAGGCCGCGCCCGCGACCTGGCCGATACCAAGATGATCGAGCTGGCCCGCGCCGAACGCCGCCGCGCGGCCGTGGAAGACCGGGCCGGACGCCACGCTTCCGACATAGCGCGCGGATCGCAGCAGCCGGTGCTGGGCGCTCGCAGGACAGTTGGCACGGATCGTGAATAGACCTGGGTAACGCAACCCTGGGATTTTCGCCGCCATGCTTTCGACCGATGCCGCTGTTCCAGTTTCGACCTCGCTGACCCGCATTGTTCCGGCGGCGGGACCGGTCCTTTCGGTGAACGGGCTGCCATCGGCTGACGCCGCCACCTCGTCGGAAACCCCCGATTTCGCGCACTTGCTTGGTCTCGGGATGCCCGATGCGGGGGCGCCTGTCGCCACGCCCGCTCCTCTGCCAGCCTCCGCCGGCCTAGCCCTGACGATCGCGCCGCAGCTGTCCGGGGCCGGCGAACCCGACGCAGCGATGCTGCCGGTGGACGGCAAACCCGGCAAGTCTTCCGGCAAGACTTTGCCGGTGACGCTGCCGCCCGTACCTCCGCCTCCCGCTCCCGCGCTCGCAGCGCCTGTCGCTCCGCTTGATGTCGTGGCCCCGGTTACCCTGAACGCCTCGCTTCTTTCCCTTGCTGCAGATGGCAACACCGCAGAAGACCACCCCAAGGACGCGGCAATGCCCGACGCCTTCCCGCTCGTTCTACCCATTCCGCCCGCCATGGGAACGATGCCCGTTCCGCCCGAAGCGGCCGCCACGCCCGGCGTTGGGGGTGATGCGGCCCCCCGTGCAGCGCCGGTTGTTCCGGATGGACGCGCTTCTAACAGGCCGAAAGCGGCGCCCGAGACCGTCGATCTTGCGACCGACACCCAGCGGCTGCCAGTTGCGGCTCCTGCCATGCCAGCGTCTCCGACCCCGGTCCCGGCCCCGGCAGTGGCGCAGGCGCTGGCAAACCTGCGCCTGGTGGCAGGCGGAACAGCGACCACGGACCAGCCTTCGCCAGTCCATGATCGGGCTGCGCCGGTTGCGGCGGCTTCCCCCTTGTTGCAGCCGGCCGCTGGCCCGATTCCGGTCGCAGCGCCAGCGCTCACCGCAGCGCCGCAAGTTGCCGCGCCTGAGGCAACATCGCCAGCGCCGGTCCGGTCGGGCACCAAATCTGCGAAGGCCGCGCCGGAGACGCCCCAACTTGCTGCCAGCGCGGCCGCTACGCCAGACCCTTCCGCTGGCCGCGACCCGCTCGCCGCGCCAGTGCTGCCGGTCCTCGCGGCCGATCTGATCATGCCGCTTGCCGCACCGGCCCAGCCGGTGCCGGCGCAGACCGCCATCTCCGCGCCCCAATCAGCAGCGCCCACCAGCACTGACTTCGCCGGCCTGATCGACCGTCTGGTCGAGGCGCGCGATGCTGCCGGCCTCCAGAGCGGCGGGGCGGCGACCATCGGTGCCACGCTCGCCCATGCCGAGTTCGGCCGCGTTTCGATGCAATTCCGGCAGGACGACGGTGCGTTGTCGGTCTCGATGGCGAGCAGCGACCCCGGCTTTGCGCCTGCCGTGCAGATGGCGGCCACCCCGCCCGGTACCGCGGCGAACGAGGATCGCGGCAACGCTTCCCGGCAGGAGCAGCAGGCTGGCGCACCGGGCAATCAGAACGCAGGCCAGAACGCAACCGGCTCGCAGGCCCAAACGCAGACCCAGTCACAGTCACAGTCACAGTCACAGCCCTCACCGTCGCGCGGCAATGTCCAAACCGGCGCCAACGAGGACCAGCACCCATCGGCCGCCGATCCCCGCCGGGCCGACGGCAGCATCTACGCCTGAACCGGCGAAGCCGGCCATCTGAACCAAGCCAATCAAGGACACGCGAATGAGCAAGGATAAACCCGAAACCGAGGCCGCGCCGAAGAAGGGCAAGGGCATGCTGGTCAAGCTGCTGATGGGAGTCGGCCTGCTCGGCGTGGGCGGCGGCGGCGCGTTCGGCGCGATGCAGGCCGGACTGATGGGCGGCGGCGAGCACGAGAAGGAAGACAACAGCCCCAAACTTGTCCGCAAGGGCGACGAGGATCCCTACGCGCCGCCAACCAAGGAAAAGGAGGGCGAGGGGATGGCCGACGTCCACGGCGACGGCGGCAGCGAATACCGCACCAGCTACTATGTGTTCACCGAGGATTTCACCTCGAACCTGAGCAATTCGGACGCGCTGTTGCAAGTCAGCCTCGCTTGCTCGACCCGGCGGGACGGCCGCGTGCTGATCTGGCTCAAAAAGCACGAGCTGGCGATCCGCTCGGCGATGCTGGCGGTGGTAGCAGATACGCCCGAATTCGACGTCCAGAGCGTCGAGGGCAAGACCCGCCTGCAAAAGCGCCTGACCAAGGCGATCAACGACGTCTTGGTCCAGGCCGAAGGCTTCGGCGGGGTCGATGCCGTCTACTTCAAGTCCTTCATTGTCCAGTAGGCGCCGGTGAAGCCCGAACGATCCTTCCTTGCCGCCCGGCCGCTGGCCAACCACTGCGCCGAGCTGCTTTGCGCGACGGCGGGCGCGGCGGTCCCGTCCGGACCGGAATTGCTGCGGGCCCTCGCCCGGCGGCTGGCCGATGTGCTGCCGCCGCGTCTGGCGGGCCTCTCGGGCGGTGAGCCGCCGGTGATCCAGCCGGGCGAGGCGGAGGAGTGCGACGCGTCTGCGCTTTCGGGCACTATGGCACCGCTTGCCGCCAACTGCCTATTTGGCGACCAGGCACCGGCCATGCTCGTCTCGATCGAGGCCGAGGCGGTTTTCCGCATGATCGACCTCGCGTTCGGCGGTGCGGGCCGTGTGCCCGAGCCCCTGCCGGCCACGTTTCCGCTGACCGCAGAGCTGATGATCGCGCGGCTGGAAAGCGTGCTGAGCGCTGCGCTGGCCGAGGCCGTTCCCGCCGCCGCGCCGTTCCCGCCGCTGCGCCGCGATGCCAGCCTGTCGCGCCTCGCGCCATTCCCGGCTGCCGAGCCGCTCGCCTCGGTGACGCTCTCGCTTGCCGAGGCTGACGGCGCCGCATGGCGGATCACGCTGGCGGTGCCGCTTGCCTTGCTTTCTCAGTGGAGCGCGGCCCGCCCCCATCAAAAGCCCGAAGCCGGCGGCGTGCCGTCAAGTCCGGAAGCACCAGCTGATCCTCTGTCCGGCCCGATCGCCGAGGTGCCGCTGACTCTGCGCGCGGTGCTGGTCGACATGCGGATGCCATTCTCTGCCCTCTCTGCGCTGCGGATCGGCCAGGTCATCCCCGTCGCCGTCGCGCGCAATGTGCCGCTGTGCCTTGCCGAGCGCGTGATTGCGCACGGCGCCGTCGGCGCGCTGGATGACCGCGTCGCGCTCCAGATCAACCAGCTTCCCTGACATTCCGGCTAACAAGGACCCCTATCCATGACTTTCCAGCCCCGCGGCCTCGATTTCCTCGGCGACGTCGATGTCCGCCTCTCGGTCGAACTTGGCCGCACCGACATGAAGCTTCGCGATGTGCTGACGATCGGCGAGGAAAGCGTGGTCGTGCTCGACCGGCTGACCGATGAGCTGCTCGACGTCATGGTCAACGGCAAGATCATCGCGCGCGGCGAGATCGTCGCGCAGGGCAACCGCTTCGGCCTGCGCATCGTCGAACTGGCAGGCGGATCAGCGGGCGCAGCACCCGATGCGGTGAGCGAGGACGCCGCCTGATGCTGTGGTACATCGTCAAGCTGCTGGTCCTGCTGCCGCTGATCGCGGCGCTCGCCTGGGGCTGTCTCAAGCTGGCGCAGAAGATGCAGGCCAAGGCGGCGGGCGCGTCGGGCGGCAAGTCGGTTCGCGTGATCGAGACGACGATGCTGTCGCCCACGCTGAAGCTCGCCGTCATCGAATTCCACGGCCGCGAGATTCTTGTCTCCGCCTCGCGCAGCGGACTGACCCGGCTGGCCGAGGCGCCTGCACGGGAGCGGGCGGAATGAGGCGCCTTGTATCCGTTCTTGGCGCAGTGCTGCTTTTGACGCCGCTTCCCGCGCTGGCCCAGGCGGCCCAGACAGCGCCGCCGCTGGCGATTCCCGGTGCGCTCGACCGGGCCTTCGGCGCGATGGCGGGCGGTCAGGGTTCGGGCCTGTCGCCGTCGCTCCAGCTGCTGCTGGTCATGGGCCTGCTGACGATCCTGCCCAGTCTCATCCTGATGATGACAAGCTTCACGCGAATTCTCATCGTCCTTTCGATCCTGCGGCAGGCTTTGGGTTTGCAGCAATCGCCGCCGAACCAGGTGCTTATCGGGTTGTCGCTGTTCCTCTCGCTGTTCGTGATGGCGCCCACGCTGGAACGCGTGAACGCCTCCGCGATTCAGCCCTATTCCGCCGGCACGATCAATGCCGAGCAGGCCATTGGCGCCGCGGGACAGGAGTTCCATGCCTTCATGATCCGCCAGACGCGCGAGCACGATCTTGCGATGTTCGCCGAAATGGCAAACGCGCCCAAATTCGCGAAAGCCGCCGACGTGCCATTCTCGATCCTGCTGCCGGCCTTCGTCACGAGTGAGCTTAAAACGGCGTTCCAGATCGGCTTCATGCTGTTCCTGCCGTTCCTGATCATCGACCTTGTCGTCTCCTCGGTGCTGATGAGCCTTGGCATGATGATGATGAGCCCGACGATCGTCTCACTCCCGTTCAAGCTGCTTCTGTTCGTGCTGGTTGATGGGTGGGCCCTGCTCATGGGCAGCCTTGCGGCGAGCTTCGGGTAGACGAGATGGACGATACCGCATCGCTTCTTGCGCTCGCTGACCGCATGCTGTGGGTGACTGCGCTGGTCGCCGCCCCCGTGCTGCTCGCCTCGCTTGCCGTCGGTCTCGTCGTCGGCATCATCCAGGCCGCGACATCCGTCAACGAACAAACGCTGACCTTCGTGCCAAAGCTGGCCATTACCGCGTTGGTGCTGGTTGTGTTCGGTGCCTCGATGATGGCGCTTGTCGGCGATTTCATGCAGGACATCTTCACCCGGATCGCCGAGACAGGCGCTGGTACGACCACGGGCGGGAGCGGCGCTTGATCGCGCTTTCCTTCGGTTTCGGAGCGCTCGAAGCGGAATTCTGGCGGCTGCTCTTTGTCATGACCCGGATCGGCGCGGCGATGGTCGCCGCGCCGCTGTTCGGGGCGGGCGGGGTGCCGCCGCAGCTGCGTGTCATTGCCAGCGGCGCGATTGCCGCGCTCGTGTGCAACTGGCTGCCGGTCGCCGCGCCCCCGGCGCTGTTCTCGCTGGAAGGCATAATCGTTGTGCTTGGCGAAGTGCTGGTCGGGCTGTCGCTCGGTTTCGTGCTGCAACTGGCATTTGCCGCGCCGATCATCGCGGCCGAAGTGATCGGCGGGGCCATGGGCATGAGCCTCGCGACCTCGGTCGATCCGGTCAGCGGCGCGCATTCGCCCGCACTTGGGCAATATTTCATGGTCGTGCTGACGCTGGTGTTCCTGGGCCTTGGCGCACACCTCATCTGGATCGACCTTGTCATTGAAAGTTACCGCGTGTTCCCGCCGGGCGAGACATGGCTCGGCGCGGACCGCATCCGTCAACTGACCAGCTTTGCAGGGGAGATGTTCACTGCCGCCGTCGCCATGGCGCTGCCGGTTACGCTGATCCTGCTGCTCGTCCAGCTGGTGACGGGCGTGCTCAGCCGCTCGGCGCCGGCGCTGAACCTCTTCGCGCTGGGGCTTCCTGCGGGCGTGCTGGCGGGCCTTGCCGCGCTGATCGTGGCCGCGCCGCTGCTTGCCGACCAGATGACCGACCTCACCGGCCTCGCACTGACGCAGGCTGCCGGACTGCTCGCCAGATGAGCGAAAGCGCCGGCGAAAAGAGCTTTGCGCCAAGTGCAAAGCGTAAACAGGACGCCGCCAAGAAGGGCGACGTTGTCCGCAGCCGCGAGCTTTCGACTGCCGTTGCCGTACTGATCGGAGCGGCGTGGCTCCAATTCGCTGGGCCATGGGTGCTGGATGTCATGCGGCGGGGGATCATTTCGGGTCTCAGCTGGGACCGCGCCGCCATCGATCGCTTCGAACCCGGGCAGATCATGACCTCGCTGCTCATGGCCGCCCTGGTCCCGGTGCTGCTGCTCGGCTCTGCCGTGCTGGTCGCCTCGCTCGTCTCTCAGATGGCGTTCGGAGAGGGGCGCTGGGTGGCGGGCAATGCCGCGCCCAAGGCCTCGCGCCTCGATCCTCTGGCCGGGCTCAAACGCATGTTCGGCCCGCAAGGCTGGATCGAGATCGCCAAGGGACTGCTCAAGATCGGCCTTCTCGGCGCGATTGCCTGGTTCTGGGCCAAATCCCACGCGGATGACTTTGCCGGGCTGTCCAACGCCAGCCTCAACGCGCAGCTCGCTGCCGGCTGGCAGGCGCTGACCTCGCTGCTTTTCGCGCTGTCCGCCGGGCTGGTGGTGATTGCCGGGATCGATTTTCCGATCCAGCTGATCCGCCGCATCCTGCGCCTCAAGATGACGCTGCAGGACGTGCGCGACGAACAGAAGGAAGCCGAAGGCTCGCCCGAACGGCGCGCGGCGCAGCGCCACCGCCAGCGCCAGATCGCGATGGGCGGCGTCGCGGGCGCGATGCGCGACGCGCAGTTCGTCGTGACAAACCCGACTCATTTCGCGGTGGCGCTGGCCTATGATCCTACGAAGGCCGCAGCGCCGATCGTTCTGGCCAAGGGGCGCGGCGACAAGGCGCTTGCCATGCGCGAGCTGGCCGCCGAATACGCGCTTCCGGTGCTGGAATACCCGCCGCTGGCCCGCTCGCTCTACTACACCACGCGCGAGCGGCAGGTGATCCGCGAGGAGCTTTACGGCGCCGTCGCGGCGCTGCTCGCCTTCGTGCTGTCGCTGAAGCGCGGCGAGCATCCGCCCGCGCCGCAAGTCGATGTGCCGGTGACGGTGCGCTTCGATGCGGAGGGACGACTGGAACTGGCGTGATGCGGCTGGTGGCACGGGCCTGCTGCTGATAGGCAAGGCTGTGCAATACGGGGAGATCCAGGATGAATGCAGTGCGACTGGCCAGGCTCGCGCCTTTTGCAGCAGCGGCCCTGATGCTTGCCGCCTGCGACAAGGCAGACGTCAAGGCCGAGAATGAAAGCGCCCAATCGGTGGCGCGCAAGGTGGCGGATGCCCAGATCCGGCTCGAGCCGGGCCGCTGGGAATCGACCATGACGCTGGAAAGGATCGAGATCGGCAACCTCCCCGCCGCCGCGAAGGCCGCGATGGAGGAGCAGAAAGGCAAGGCGCAGACCTTCGCAACTTGCCTGACACCCGAGCAAGCGGCAAAGCCCGACGCGTCATTCTTCCAGAACGGCGCTGAGGGCTGCACCTACAAGCACTTCAACATGGCGGACGGCAAGATCGACGCTGAAATGTCCTGTAGACCCGGCTCCGGGCCGACACACATGGCGATGCAGGGAACCTATGGTTCCGACCAGTATTCGATGCGGATGCAGTCGGAAGGCGAATTGCAGCCCGGCATGCCGATGAAGATGGCGATGTCGATAAGTTCGCGCCGCACGGGTGACTGCACCGGCAAGGAAAGCTGAGGGAGCACATTCATCCCCCGGTCAGCCCCTCCTTCCGATAAGAACCAGATGGCCGCGCCCGATGGCGCCGGCCGCGAGGCGGAGGACGACGTGGTTGGTTCGGGCGGCAGGCAGGCGGTTTCGGCGGGGCTCGATGCCTTGCGCGGGGCTGGCTCGCGCGCCGAACTGGCGCGGCAGGAACTGGCCCGCCGCACCGCTCTGGCGCGCGAGCCGCAGCCAGAAGGTATCCGCGGTCCGCAATGGAAGCTTATGCTGGGCGAACTGCTCGCACGCAGTTCCCCGGCAAGGCACTCGCCGCTTCGCCACCGCGCACGCCGGCCGCGTCCGGTCATGCTGCTGCCCGGCTTTGGCGCGCACCCGAACCGTATGCGCCGGATGGAGCGCGCATTGGCCGAAGCAGGCCATACAGTCCACCACTGGGGGCTGGGGTTCAACCTAGGCCCGACGGCCGACAATTTTGCCTTCCTGATCCGCCGCGTCCACGATCTGGCGCGGCTGCACCGCGAGCCGGTCGTGCTGGTGGGATGGAGCCTAGGCGGCCTCTTCGCGCGCGAGATCGCCCGGCGCCTGCCCGATGACGTCGCTCAGGTCATCACGATGGGCACGCCGTTTTCCGGCAACCCGCGCGCCAACAATGCCTGGCGCGCCTATCAGTTCATCACCGGACACAAGGTCGATGAGCCGCCCGTGGAATGCGAGGTCTCGGTCAAACCGCCGGTGCCGACCGTTGCGCTGTGGAGTCCGCGCGACGGCGTCATTCATCCTCGCTCCGCCTGCGGCCGGCCGGGCGAGCGCGACCGGGCCGTGGCGCTGCGCTGCACGCACCTTGGCTTTAACACCGATCCACGCGTCTTTGCCGAAGTGCTCCGCCAGATCGACCTTCTCGACTAGCCGTCAAGCGCGGGGCGCGACGCGGCGATAGCTGAGCGCCTCGGCGACATGGATGCGGCCAATCGTGTCGGCTCCCGCCAGATCGGCAATCGTGCGCGCCACCCGCAGCATCCGGGTATAGCCTCGCGCCGAGAGCCGCATGGCGTCCGCTGCCTGCAGCAGCAGCTTGCGTCCGGCCTCATCGGGCGTAGCGTGGTTTTCCAGCAAGTCTCCGTCAAGCTCCGCGTTGGTGCGCCGGCCCGTGCCTGCCAGCCTCGCCGTCTGCACGGCCCTTGCGGCGGCAACACGAGCGCCGACTTGCGCCGATCCCTCGGCCGGCGGCGGCAGGGCAAGGTCGGCAGCGCTGACTGGATCGACCTCGACATGAAGATCGATTCGGTCGAGCAGCGGACCTGACACTTTCGACTGGTAATCGGCGGCACAGCGCGGCGCGCGGCTGCACCCCAGCGCCGGATCGCCTAGATGGCCGCAGCGGCAGGGGTTCATCGCGGCGATCAGCTGGACCCGCGCCGGAAAGGTGACATGGGCGCTTGCGCGCGCGACCGTGACTTCCCCGGTTTCCAGCGGCTGGCGCAGCGAATCGAGCACGGCGCGCTGGAATTCGGGCAGTTCGTCGAGGAACAGCACACCCAGATGCGCGAGGCTGACCTCGCCGGGCTTCACTTTCATGCCGCCGCCGGTGAGCGCCGCCATCGAGGCGGAGTGGTGCGGGCTGCGGAACGGCCGGGCGCGGCTCACGCGGCCGTCCTCGAGCGTACCGGCGACCGAGGCGACCATGGATGTCTCCAGCGCCTCGGCCGGCGTCAGTTCGGGCAGGATACCGGGCAGGCAGCTCGCGAGCAGCGATTTGCCAGCGCCGGGCGGCCCGATCATCAGCAGGTTGTGCCCGCCCGCCGCCGCGATCTCCAGCGCCCGCTTGGCGACTTCCTGTCCCTTGACCTGCCGAAGGTCTGGTCCGGGCGGGGCAGGCTCGGCCTTCCCGGGCTGGGGCCCAGGCAGCACTTGCGTGCCTTTCAGGTGATTGAGCAGGCTGACGAGATCGGGTGCGGCAACAATCGGAATGCCGCTCGCCCAGCGCGCCTCGGTGCCTTGCGCGGCGGGGCAGATCAGGCCCTTTTCGGCAGCACTGGCATGGAGCGCGGCGAGCAGTACGCCCGGCGAAGGCACGATGCGCCCGTCGAGCGCAAGTTCGCCCACCGCGACGTAATCGGCCAGCAGTTCTGCATCGGCGACGCCCATCGCCGCCAGCAGCGCCAGCTCGATCGGCAGGTCATAGTGCGAGCCTTCCT
>JBEIPK010000003.1:0-123705 GCA_040377095.1 Novosphingobium sp. | reverse complement strand
TCCATCATCTTGGAACAATATGCAGGAAAACCCGATGTTTGCCAGGATTCGCCAGGCCTTCTCCAAGCTCCGGTCATGCAAAAGCGGCAACGCCATGCTGATGGTGGCGCTTGGCATGCCCGCACTCATCGGCGGCAGTGGCCTCGCGGTGGATACATCGCAGTGGTATCTCTGGAAACGCGAAATGCAGTTCGCGGTCGATCAGGCGGCGCTGGCCGGAGCCTGGGCGCGTTCGGAATCGACGACTGAATCCACTTATGCCTCGCGCGCCGCCCAGGAATATGGCGTCAACCTCCAGGTCACCGAGGATTTCGCAAGCGAGCCGAACGTCTCCCTTGTCAACTACGGCGTCGGCGTCGGCAATGCTGTCAGGGTCACGGCCGTGGGCTTGAAGCGACTGCCCTTCTCCAATCTGCTGACCGGGCGAGCCGTAAGGATCATCGTTTCCGCCACCGCCAGCTATTCGTACAGCGAGACCTATTCGGGCTGCCTGACCGCAATCAACCCGCACGCCAGCGGCGCCTTCACGCTGGGCGGCAGTGCTTCGGGCAGCGCAACCTGCGGCGTCATCGTGCTGTCGGATGCGGCCGAAGCCGCCACGCAGAACGGCAGTTCCGATGCCCAGTTCGGCACGATCGTGGCGGCAGGCGGCATCGATGCCGATCTGCTCGATAACGCCATCCTGCGGGCGTATACCACCGGGCTGGGCGATCCTTTCTCAACGGTGGATTCGCCGGAACCATCTTCCAGTCCGGCCCAGACCTATTCGTGCCCCGTCGCGCAAGCCGCATCGAGCGCGACGACCGCCACCGTGGCGACATCGACGGTGGTCAGCTACGTCTATGTCACGGGCAACAACGCCAACCAGGCCCGCAGCAATGCGCTCAACGGGACGGGGTCGTACAACTACACACCGGTCACGACCGGATCGACCACGCCGGGTTCGACCACGAACAACGTGGTGGTTCCCAGTACGACCGTGGCCGGGACAGTCGACGGCACGCCCACCTACACCTGGGTGCGGCAGGTGAGGAATTCTCCCAAGGTTCACGAAGTCAAGAAGACCGTCGTGAAGACGACGTACAGCAATATCGTGACCGTGGGCACGCCGGCAAACGACGGCATCGCGCGTCCTCAGCCTGGCCGTTACACCACGATCAACATCACCTGCGAGACCCGGTTTGCCCCTGGCATCTACGTGGTCGACGATATCGACTTCGGGCAGAATATGGTCGTGACCGGAACCGACGTGCTGTTCGTCGTCAAGAACGCGAACGGCATGCACATCAACTCGAACTCCAACATCACGCTCAGCGGCATCACACAGACCACGCTGACGGGGACCTACGGGTATACGTCGGACTATGCGACGAGGATGGCCGGAATGCTGTTCTACGACACCACCTCGACCGAAGAAATCAGGATCAACGGCAATTCGGACGTTCACCTCAACGGCATCATCTACACCCCGCAGCGGCCGCTCCTGTTCAACGGTACGGCGTCGGTATCCGGTCAGTGCATGATGCTGGTCGGCAATACGATCACCTTTACCGGCAATCTCGATCTCAATGCCTTCTGTCTGCCTGAAGGTTCGACGGTGCCTATTTCCGGCACCTCGACGGCAGCGATCAAGCTTGTGGCCTGAACCCATGTCGCTGCGGTCCCTCCTTCGCGACCTTGTGCGCCATGAAGGCGGTGCGATCGCCGTCGAGGCGGCACTGGTGGGCCCGGTTCTCGTGCTGCTCAGCATCGGCAGCTTCCAGGTCAGCCAGATGATCGCCCGCCAGTCGGAGCTTCAGTCCGCTGCGGCCGAGGCAGCAGCGATTGCCCTGGCGGCGGCGCCGGAAACGGAGGACACGCGCAACGCCCTGGCGGAGATCATCAGCGAATCCACCGGCCTTGACGAAGAGCACGTCACTGTCACCGCGATGTACCGCTGCGGAAACGCGGACGCTCTGGTAACGTCAACAGATACTTGCGGCTCGTCCAAGGTTTCCAAGTACCTCAAGATCGACCTGACCCAGAACTACCAGCCGATCTGGGCCGAATACGGGGTTGGCGGCGCGATCAACTACAGCATCACGCGCTATGTGCTGTTCAAGCAGACCTGAGCGATGAAACGGATGCTCCGAACCCTCAAGGCATGCAGCGACGGCGCAGTCGCCGTCGAATTCGCCCTCATTGCGCCGTTCCTGCTGGGCCTGATGCTGGGCGTGTTCCAGGTCGGCATCGGCATGCAGAACTACAACGCACTGCGGGCAATCTCCGCCGATACGGCGCGTTTCGCAATGGTCGATGCGCAGAGATCGGGAACGCGGAAAACCGATGAGCAGCTTGAAACCTGGGTCCGGACCCGCGCCACGGGTGCGCCCTATTCGCTGCACACTGCGAACCTAACCGTGGATGTCGCGACTGACAACACGCCCCGCATCGCGACAGTGGCTGAAAAGACCATCACCCTTACTTATACCGTCGACAGCGTGCTTTCGCTGCTGGGCGTCAACGACGTGACCATCACGTTCACGCGCCCGATCTTCCAAGTTCTTTGATGTCAGGTTAAAAAACGCCGCGCCAAGAGCTGCTGGATTCCACGCTCCCTCATCCTTTCTTAACCACGTGCATTTGCCAAGCCGTTACGCCTTGGTCGCTAAGCCAACGCGGAACGTTCAGCCGGAAGGTCGGTGCGCATGGCGCAAATCATCGCCAGGACCAGTCACAGTAGCCATAAGGGCGGCGTCCTGTCCCGCATTGCGGCGAACCGCGCGGGCAGTACCCTGCCGATCGTGGCAGCCGTGCTTGCGCCGCTGCTGGCGCTGGTCGGCGGCGGGGTCGACCTGGGCCGCAGCTACCTTTCCGAGGCCCGCCTCCAGCAGGCCTGCGACGCGGGCGTCCTTGCCGCGCGCAAGGAGCTTGGATCGAGCAATGCGCCCGACGGCGTGCTCCCCGCTGCTGTCGACACTATCGGCCACAACTATTTCAACCTGAACTTCGCTGACGGGGCCTATGGCACCGAAGACCGCACGTTCGAAATGACCCTCGAAGACGATTTTTCGGTTTCCGGCGTTGCCACCGTGACCGTGCCGACCACGATCATGAAGATCTTCGGCAGCACGGAAATTCCGCTGAGCGTCGAATGCACCGCCAACCTCAACTTCTCGAATACGGACATCATGATGGTGCTCGACACCACGGGTTCGATGAACGAGACCAACGCTGGCGATTCCGCTCCGAAAATCGCGGTCCTCAAACAGGTCGTCAAGAATTTTCACGCTCAGCTTGAATCCGTCAAGGCTCCCGGAACCCGCATTCGTTACGGGTTTGTACCCTATGCGACCAACGTCAATGTGGGTGGCCTGCTCGAAGACGACTGGGTCGTCAGCGACTGGCAATACCAGTCGCGGCAGGTCGTGTCTGAAACTGCGGACGAAGGAACCCGGACTTACAACGACAATTGGGTGAAAATTTCAGGCGCCAATCCGACCATTGCCCAGGGGAGCTATCCCGCCACTTACCACCCCGCCGTGAACGAATCCACGCCGGCGTACTGGTCCTGCGACCAGGCAGACCCCGCCGATACGACCAGCTGGTCAGCCCCGGTCGAATTGTCGACCACCTCGGAAGCCTACGCAGGCCCACCTGCGGGAACCAAGACGACGGTACATTACACGCACACACTGAATGGCGACAATTACTGGACGAGCCGTTCGGGCAGCACCTGCCATTCTTACGTCACCAAATACAACGCTTATGTCGAGGAATACGACAGGATCACCATACCCGTATACGAAACGACGACGAACTACCTCTACGACCAGCTGCCGAAGAACGTTTCGAACTGGCGAACGGAAACGGCCGGCTGCATGGAGGAACGCTCCACCTACAAGATCACGGATTATGCCGACGTTGATCTGAATGCCGCGCTCGATCTCAATCTTGATCTCGTGCCAACCGCCGGCAATCCGGACACCCAGTGGCGTCCCATGTATCCCGACATCATCTGGGAACGGTCTCTCAACTGGTATGGTAACGGCTCTTTCACGTCCGACCCAGTCACCACGACCGACGCGTGGTTCTTCAAGCCGACGAACAATTCGGCACTCACGACATGTCCGGCGCCCGCGCGCAAGCTCGAGGAAATTGCGATCGAGGACGTCGGGGTGCTCGACAGCTATCTTGCGTCCATCTCGGCGTCGGGCTCCACCTATCACGATATCGGCATGATATGGGGCGGGCGCCTGATCTCGAAGACCGGCTTGTTCGCTTCGGAAAATGTCGACATCGACGGAAAGGCAACCAGCCGCCATCTCATCTTTCTGACCGATGGCGAGACTATGCCGCATGACATTGCCTATGGCGCTTACGGCGTCGAGCCACTCGACAAGCGTCGCTGGGAGCCCGGAGATCCAGACGATCTGGTGACCACTGTCGAGAACCGCTTCAGATTTGCCTGCGAAGAAGTCCGACGGCACAATGTTACGGTGTGGGTCATCAGCTTCGGCCTTTCCACCACGCAGTTGATGACTGATTGCGCGGGCGACCCCCAGCATGTCTTCGAGGCCAGCAATTCAGAGCAGCTCAACCAGTCCTTCTTCAAGATTGCGAAGGCCATGGGCGAACTGCGGGTCACGAAATGACGCGGCCGATAGCCACTCTAGCCCGCAGCAAGGACGGCGTGACAGCAGTCGAATTCGGGCTGATCGCGCCCGTACTGATGATCGCGCTGATGGGCCTGCTCGACCTTGCCTACAACGTGTACACCGACGCCCAGCTGCAAGGCGCGATCCAGAAGGCCGCGCGCGATTCCACGATCGAAGGCGCGAATGTGCTGGCCGAGACGCTCGATGACCGGGTCGAGGCTGCGGTCAAGATCATTGCGCCGCAATCGACGCTGACGTTTACCCGCATGGCCTATTCGACGTTCAGCGATGTCAGCAAGCCGGAAGACTTCACTGATACCAATACCAACGGGACTTGCGACGCCGGCGAATCTTTCGAGGACGCCAATGGCAATGGCGTCTGGGACAACGATCGCGGGCAGGACAGCACTGGCGGAGCCCGGGACGCCGTCCTCTATACCGTGACGACGACTTATCCGCGCGCTTTCCCCATCGCAAAGCTGATCGGCCAGGACCCCAACTTCACGCTTGTCGCCTCGACTGTGCTGCGCAATCAACCGTACAATTTCCAGCCCCTGCGCAACACAGTGGCGAACTGCGCATGAAGCGCCCCTTCCCTCTCTTCTCGCGGCTGAAGTCCAGCGTATCGGGCGTCGCGGCGGTCGAGTTCGCGCTGTCGATGCCGTTCCTGCTGTTCTTCGGGCTGTGGGGGATCGAGACGGCGAACTTCGCCATCGTCAACATGCGGGTGAGCCAGCTGGCGTTTCACCTGGCGGACAATGCATCGCGCATCGGCGACACGTCGGAGCTTGAAGACCGCAAGATCTACGAGACAGACATCGAAGACTTGCTTCGCGGCGCGGACATCCAGGGCGGGCGGCTCGAGTTTTTCGAGAATGGCCGGGCCATCATCAGCAGCGTCGAGCAGTACGACGAGACCACAAACT
The DNA here is from genome assembly GCA_040377095.1 of Novosphingobium sp. Lineage (GTDB taxonomy): Bacteria > Pseudomonadota > Alphaproteobacteria > Sphingomonadales > Sphingomonadaceae > Novosphingobium. The sequence goes on along the minus strand of JBEIPK010000003.1, from coordinate 118,142 downwards.
GCGTGGCGGGAAGCGGCTGCCCGGCCGGTCTGGCGGAAGGCGACCAATTCATCCACTGGCAGCGTTGCAAAGGCGAGAAGAACATCCCGCCCGTTTACGGCGCGCTCAATGTGGCCCTGCCCGACGGCATTGGCCCCACCGGCCGCGAAGTCATGGCGCCGTCGGACAGCGCCGTGATCTTTGCAGAAGTGCACTACGACTACCAGCCGCTGGTGTCCGATCGTTTCATCAACAACACCACGATTCGCGCGGTCGCCGCATTCGTCGTTCGCGACAGCCGCGACCTGACCGGGATCAAGCAGCGTAATCCCGGTTCGCCCGATCCGGTGTCAGCCTGTAATGTCTACGACAGTTTCACGCCCGCTACCTGAACGTCAGCGGTAGCACACTGCCTTGACCGCCTCGACGATCCGGGCGGCATTGACAATGGCCAGCTTCTCCAGATTAGCGGCGTAAGGAAGCGGCACATCCTCGTTGCAGACGCGCAGCACCGGGGCGTCGAGATCGTCGAAGCCCTGTTCCATGCAGACCGTTACGATCTCGGATGCGATCGAGCAAACCGGCCAGCCTTCCTCGACCACGACGAGGCGGTGGGTCTTGGCAAGGCTCTCCAGAACCGCCGCGGTATCGAGCGGACGCAAAGTGCGCAGATCGAGCACTTCAGCCTCGATCCCCTCGCCCGCCAGCCTCTCGGCAGCTTCGAGGGCCAAACCGACGCCGATCGAATAGCTGACGATGGTGACGTCTGCACCGGGCCGCACGATCCGCGCCTTGCCGATCGGCACCAGATGATCGTCATCGTCCGGAACCGTGAAGGCGCGGCCATAGACCAGCTCGTTCTCGAGGAAGACCACCGGGTCTTCGCTGCGGATTGCGGATTTGAGCAGTCCCTTTGCATCGGCGGCATCGTAGGGCGCGATGACCACAAGTCCCGGTACGCTCGCATACCACGGGGCGAAGTTCTGGCTATGCTGCGCGCCGACCCGCGACGCTGCACCGTTCGGACCGCGAAACACGACCGGGCAGCGCATCTGACCGCCCGACATGTAATTGGTTTTGGCGGCCGAGTTGATAATATGGTCGATGGCCTGCATCGCGAAGTTGAAGGTCATGAACTCGACGATGGGCCGCAGGCCGCCCATGGCGGCACCGGTGCCAAGACCGGCAAAGCCGTATTCGGTGATCGGCGTATCGACCACCCGGCGCGGGCCGAACTCGTCGAGCAGGCCCTGTGTGACCTTGTATGCGCCCTGATACTGGGCGACTTCCTCGCCCATCACGAAGACACGGTCATCGCGCCGCATCTCTTCCGCCATCGCGTCACGCAGCGCCTCGCGGACGGTGACAGTTCCCAACGAGGCCGCGGCTTCGGCAGGCTGGACCATCGGTGCGGGGGCTTGCGGCTCGGCGGCCTCCTGCCCGGCCACCAGAGTCTGACTGGCTGCGGCAGTGGCCTTTTCCGGCGCGGGGTTGCTGCCCCCCTCGCCCATCGTGGCGATTACCGTGCCGACCTTCACGCCTTCGCTGCCCTCGGGAACGAGGATCGTGCCGATGGTGCCTTCGTCGACAGCCTCGAACTCCATGGTCGCCTTGTCGGTCTCGATCTCGGCAAGGAGATCGCCCGACTGGACGCTGTCGCCTTCCTTGACCAGCCAGCGTGCCAGCTTGCCTTCTTCCATCGTCGGCGAAAGCGCCGGCATCCTGATTTCGATGCCCATCAGTAGCGCTCCACCAGAACGTCGGTCGCAAGCTCGGAAGCCGCGGGCTCCGGCGAATTCTCGGCAAAGTCCGCCGCTTCGGAAACGACCGACCTGACCTGCCGGTCAAGCTCCTTGAGGCGCGCCTCGTCCATGCCGCGTTCGATCAGTTCAGCCTTCGCCGCCTCGATCGGATCGTGCCGCGTGCTCACGTCCTGCACTTCCTCGCGGGTGCGGTATTTCGCGGGATCGGACATCGAGTGGCCCCGGTAACGATAGGTGTTGAGTTCGAGCAGGACCGGGCCGTTTCCTGCACGGATGTGCTGCAAGGCGATCTCGGTCGCCTGCCTGACCTGAAGCACGTCCATGCCGTCCGCCACCATGCCGGGAATTCGGAACGCAGTGCCCCGCCGATGAAAATGCGTTTCAGCCGATGAGCGGCTGACGGCCGTTCCCATGGCATACTGGTTGTTCTCGATCACGAAGAGGATCGGCAGCTTCCACAACGATGCCATGTTGAAGCTTTCGTAGACCTGGCCCTGGTTGGCCGCGCCGTCGCCAAAATAGGCGACGCAGACGCCGCCATCCTCCCGGTACTTATGTGCGAAGGCGAGACCCGAGCCGAGCGGCACCTGCGCGCCGACGATGCCGTGCCCGCCATAGAAACGGTGCTCGACGCTGAACATATGCATCGAGCCGCCCTTGCCCCGCGAAATGCCGGATTCGCGGCCGGTCAGTTCTGCCATGATGATCTTCGGATCGATGCCATAGGCCAGCATGTGGCCATGGTCGCGGTAGCCGGTGATGACACTGTCCTTGCCGGCCGCGAGCGACGACTGCACGCCCACGGCAACTGCCTCTTGACCGATATAGAGGTGGCAGAAACCGCCAATAAGGCCGAATCCGTATAGCTGACCGGCCTTTTCCTCGAACCGGCGGATCAGCAGCATCTGCTTGTAGAATCCAAACAACTCGTCGTCGCTCGCCGCGTGGCGCGGACTTGCCTCGAAGGATTGCTGCAAGCTTCTGAGTGCAAATGTCTCGTCAGCAGTCGCACCCGGCGCGGAGTCAGGACTGGCGGATGTCGCGGACTTGCTGGCGTTGGCGGCACGGCGAGGCGCTGCCTTCTTTCTGGCGTTGTCAGTCAATCATGGTCCCCTGGGGAAAGGAATGAGCACCATATAGGCCCATCCCGCCCGCGAAGGAACCGCAAGAATAATGATTTCCGGCGTCTTTGCACAAACGCGGAGCAGCGCCCGCAATCTGTTGCGAGGCTTACTTAAGGATCATCACCATCTCATCGGGATGCAGAACGTTGAGGCTGCTGCGCAGAAGCTCTCCCGTCAGGTCCGGATCGGCATGCGACGGATCGAGCAGCGCGACCCGGTTGCGAAGTTCAACCCGTTCAGCTTGAAGCCGCCCCACTTCGGTCCGGCGCTGTTCCAGCAGGGACTGGTTCTCGCTCAATGCGAGGAGGCCGCTGGGACCGACAACCGCAAAACCGCCCATGACAAGCAGGCATGCCAGAGCAACCCCTTGGGTAAGGCTTTCGCGCGGAAGGACCAGACGGGAACGTGAACGCTTCATGACAGTCATAGAATCACAGGAATGATTTGGATTCAAGGGTTTTCGTAACGGCAATCCATAATACTCGGATCCGGTGTGACGTACGGCGCCCTGGCCTACGATCACCGGGATGGACTTGCCGCGGGCTTCTGGTCCGAACCTCAAATCCGGCGCATGAACCGGAATAACAAAAAGGCCCACCTTGCGGTGAGCCGTTTGGTAATGGCGCGCCCGGAACGATTCGAACGTCCGACCCTCAGATTCGTAGTCTGATGCTCTATCCAGCTGAGCTACGGGCGCGTTGGAAGGGCGCACATAAGTGTGTCACCTCTCGATGGCAAGCGTCTTGTTTCGCACCATAAGCATCTCCCAGAGCGGATAGTCCAGTGGAGGCATCGCCAAGTCGCCGATCAGCGCTAGATCGACCCATTCGATCGACGCCGCATCGAGCGGCTTTGGCTCGCCCATCCAGACCGAGCAACTGTAAAGAAGGATGACAAGCCGCTCTCCTACCCCGCCAACCCCGCCGGCCGACGAAGCGAATCCCGCAGGATGCAGGTCTTGTGCGCCGACAGTGATCCCCAGTTCCTCCCCGATCTCGCGGACAAGCGCGGATTCCGGGGATTCTCCGGCTTCCACCTTGCCGCCCGGAAATTCCCATAGGCCGCCATGAACCCGGTCCTCAGGCCTTTGCTGCATCAGCACCCTGCTGCGATCATCCGCAAGCGCAAGGGCGACAACGAGCGTGACTGTCGAAGAATTTTTCAAGTTATAAGTCTTTCTATACCAAATCTTAACCCAGACTCCGTGAATACGTGTGCATGATCGCCTGATTTGAAAGTTCGAAGCGCACCATGTCGAAACTGAAACGGCTATTGGCCAGCAAGGATGCCGCTACAAGCGTTGAATACGCAATGCTTTGCGCGTTCATCGTTCTGGCGATGATGGTCGGGCTGCAGAACATGGCGACTGAGATCATCAAAAAGTGGGATCTGGTCAGCAGCAAATCCTCGGAAGTGATGACGGGCCCTTAAGTATTTATCAAGAATTATCCCCTAGTCAGAAAGGGTCCGGACAGCGAACCGCATATCGGACCGGGTACTGTAGACTGCAAAACCAGGAGACTGTTATGAAGTTCATCAAGAAGTTTTTCCGTGAGGAAGAAGGCGCCACGGCTATCGAATATGGCCTGATCGCTGCACTTATCGCCATCGCCGCCATCAGCGCGATGCAGGGTCTCGGCACCGAGCTGACTGCCACCTTTGGCACGACGTCTTCGGCCATGGCCGTCGGCAACTAATCAGTTCATCTGATTGGGAAATTGAGGCGGCAGGGCAACCTGCCGCCTCTTTTCGTTCTGGCGCACCACGCCCTGAAGGACAGCGCGCCTAATTTGTGACGATCTTGACCTTCTGACCCGCCCGCAACGTGCTCGCCGATGTCAGGCTGTTGAGCACCAGGAAGCGGTCAAGCTGCGCATCCGTATAGGCCATGCGCTGTGCCAGCGACTGAAGCGTGTCGCCAGACCTGACAGTCACCACCTGAACCTTTCGCGGCTTGACGGCTGCCGATTCGTTCGCGCTCAGGCGCCGCATCGACGCGTACATCGGATTGAACACCGCCGCCTGCCCAGCAGGCACCACGGTGATGAAGTGAAACGCCTGATCGCGTGCGAATTCATAGGCGAACACTGTCACGTCGATCTGGCCATTGCTCTGCTGGACGCGCGCCGTCGCATAGGCGGCGGGAATGCCGTTGACCGTGGTGCGCTGAAGCGCTCCCGGCGTCACCGCCGGCTGCCCGCTCTGCGTGAGACCGGTGAACGCCGCCTTGACGTATGCGTCAAGGTCACCCGAATAGGCTGCTCCGGTAAACTCGCCCTTCCCCGACTGCCCATTGATCGAAACTGAGCGGGTGCCGTTCAGCATGAAATAGCCCTGCGGCGCCTCGAAGCCGAGCTTGAGGTCCGGGTGAAGGAAGTTGCGGCCTTCCACGATTCCCTGCCGCGGATCGTCGCCATAGAGAATGCCGTCGATAGCGCCCAGGAACGTATCGCGGCCGGTGTTGCCCGAAGCGTTCGCCCCTGCCTGCGCAAGGGCCGCACGGACGCGCGAGGCCGGGTCGGGGTGAGTCGAGGCCCACTCCGGCACACGGTTCTGGGTTCCCATCAGCCGCGCCTCGAGCGCGTTCTGATTGGCGAGCGCCTGAAGCACGGTCGACATCGCGCGCGGATCGTATCCCGCTCGCTTGAGATAGGTAACGCCAAGATTATCGGCCTGCGTTTCCTGCGTGCGCGAATAGCGCAGGGTCAGGAGTTGCGAGCCTTGCGTGAACACCTGCTGGCCCAGCTTGCCAAGCTCGCTATTACCGAGCACCACGCCCGAAAGGACCGCGCCAAGGACGCCGATCACCGAGTTGCGAGTCGCTGCCTTCTGCCGCTTGGCGCCGTGGCGGGCGGCGACATGACCCACCTCGTGGCCCAGAACGGCGGCGAGTTCCGCCTCGTTGCTCATCAGCGCGACGAGCTGGCGCGTCGTGTAGACATATCCACCCGGGATCGCGAACGCGTTGTTGACCGGCGAATTGAGCAAGGTCACCGTGAAATCGCCGCGCGCGTTGCTTAGGCCTGACTGGACCGCGACATTCTTGCCAACAGTGCCGACATAGTCAGCCTGCCGCCCGGTCATGGCGCCGCCGAATTCCGCGAGGAGCTGGGGATGCGCCTTCGCGCCTTCACCTTTATCCTTGGCGCTGATGGCCGACGTGGTGTTCGCGGCCTTGGCATCGAGCCTTGCATCCAACCCCGGCATCACGGCGAGCGCAGCAAGCGCCGCAGCCGAGCCGGCAACAAGACCCGCCTGTTTGCCGGTCATGAATGTTCTCATCGCGTCTCTCCTTGTTGCCTCAGGCCTGCCCGGCATGTGCCAGAGGATGACGTTCGTTGACCAGCGCCACAAGCCTTGCACTGTCGACATGCGTGTAAATCTGGGTGGTAGATATATCTGCATGACCCAGCATCATTTGCAATGCGCGAAGGTCCGCGCCGCCTTCCAGCAGATGCGTCGCGAAAGCGTGGCGAAGGACATGCGGTGAAACCTTCCCTGGGTCGATGCCGGCACGTGCGGCAAGCGCGCGCAGCAGCTGAAACAGCCGAACTCGCGAAAGGTGCCCGCTGGCGCTGCGAGAGGGGAACAGGTGTCTGGCGCCGCTCGGCCGCAGCGCCATCCAGCGCGACAAGGCCTTACGCGCCCGCGTGCTGACGGGAACGAGCCGCTGCTGGCCGCCCTTGCCGGTAATGGTCAGGAACGGCGCATCGCGCGGCACCGCCGAGACCGGCAGGGAGACGAGTTCGGTCGCCCGCAGGCCGGAACCGTAGAGCAGTTCGAGCACGACCAGTATCCGCACAGCTTCGGGCCGGTCGCCTGCCGCATCCTCTTCGGCAAGGCGGAACATGGACTCGATTTCGCCATGGCCGAGCAGGCGCGGCAGCGGACGGCGGGGCCTTGGCCGAGGCAGCGCGTGCGATGGATCGTCCGGGCGCTCACCTTCATCGACGAGAAATCCGTAGAACTGGCGCAGGGCCGAACATCGGCGCGCCAGACTCGACGGGGCAAGGTTCGACCATGCCGGGCCGAGCGCGCCCAGACTGTCAGGCGTTGCACCGGCAAGATCGCCAACGACGCCTTCCGCATCGGCCAGATCGCGGCGATAGGCTGCCAGCGTGTTTGCTGAAGCGCCGCGTTCCGCCGCCATCATCGCGAGGAACGCGCCGATGTCCACGTTGTCCTGCCCGCTATCCCCGCGCCACCGCTTCGGCCGCGATCATCCGGGCCTCGGCCTCAAGCCCGACGTTTCGCAACGCGGAGACGATGTGAAAGAGGTGCACGGGCGTCATCAGTTGCCAATCCTCGCCCTGCATCCCGGCACCCGCGAGCAGCGCGACGAGCACGGTGTTGTCGACTTCGGCCGCCCGGTCGATCATCCGGCTCCATTTGGTCTGTCGGACAAGATCGAGGTCCAGATCGCCCGAGAGGTCCTTCACCTGAGCGGCAGAAAGGCGTCCCAGCCCGGCCAGCCCAGCCAGCAGGAACCCTGACTTGCGCGCATCGGTGCTGTCGTCATCGCCAAAAAAGGATGAGACCTGCCCTGCATCGATCCCGCCGCCCTGCGGCGCTGCCAGCGCGAGCAGCGCCCAGCCCTCGCTTCCCGGCTCGACCACCCCGCTCCAGCGCAAGGCATTGCGATCAAGCCCCGCCGCCAGCATGGAGGCAATAAGGCCGCCCGCATCGGACGACAGGCCGGCCTCGGGCGGCATGCGGGCGGCAGCATAGGCCGTCAGCACTTTCCGGGCGTAACGGCCCGTCTCGTCTTCAGTCTCCCACAGGCGCTGAATGGCCTGAAGGCGCGCCTGCGGATCGCTTCCGGTATAGGCCTCGCGAAGCGTGCCGGCCCGCTCGGACCACTCCGCCGGCATCCCTTGCTGTGCATAAATCTGGCTATAGAGATCGACCATCGCCGCGCTGGACAGGATGCCCCACGACGCCGCGCGGTCAGACGCAGCAGCGCGCGATGCCAGCCCCAGCATTGGCGCAGTGGCCGCAAAGGCGTCGTACTGCCCCTTGGCGCCCTTCATCAGCCCGGCTGGTGGCTCAAGCCCGACGGCGAGCGCGAGCGAATAGCGCCAGGGTGTCAGTTCCTTGACGTCGTCCCACTCGATCTTGACTGCGCGCCGCGCCTTGCCGGCGGCGCCTGCGTATTTCTGGGCGAGGAGCAGGTCGATCCGGGGCATGGTTCCCCTGGAAAGCTGCCGGTCAAGCTGCGAGAGCGCGGCATTCCCTTCCCCCCGGAACGCCGCGCAGATCGAATTTGCCGCATCCCAGCGTGGATCTTTCGCGGTGTTGCCCTGAATGAGCAGCATCGGACACATACCGGTGAAATCAGCGGTCGCGACATAGCTTTGGAATGCGGTTTGCGACAGCAGCGGGGAGAAGTTGCCCGTATCAACGTCCTGTATCAAACCGCGGGCGGCGGCCCCTTCGCCCATCCGCAGCAAGAGCGCTGCACGCAAAGCGGCAAAATCAGCCGGGTTCATGCCCCGCGGCGCATCGAGGCGCGAGACCAGAGCACGGCGCAGGAGGATGTGTCCCCAGCGCGAGACAAGCCGTCCTTGATTGCGGGAGAGCAAAGCCCGCACCAGCCCTGCATCCTGCGCCGCAAGCGCATGGGCGGAAAGTCCGCCCTCGTCACTCGCGAGAATGCCGACTTCGCGCATGGAGCGGCGCGCGGCGGGAGGGATGTCGGTCTTGGGCTTGAGATCGAGGGCAATTTCGAGCTCTTCCGGCGTCATCCGCGCAAGCTCGTCGAGCGAAAAGATCCTCGCCTTGGGATCGGCCGCAACCGGCGCCACGCTCCCCGTCTGCGTTGCCGGTCTTTCGGGCAGCGGCTGGACGACGGGAGCCGAAACGGTCCGGCCGTCAGTGGTAGCGGCAGGCCTTGAGGGCGCAGCCGGGGCCGATCTGGGCGCGGCCTTGGGCGGCGCGGAGGCTGGCGGCGGCGCGGGCCGGTCAAATCCAGGGGGCAGCAGCGATTCGGGCGCGTCCTGTGCGATCGCCCAGACAGACGTCATCGCCAGAGCAGTGCCGGCAAGCAGCGGCATCAGCTTCATCGCGCCGTCCCCGGAAGTGCGACCGGTTGAATGATCGTGTGCACCGGCTCGCGCCCGGCGTCCATCCCGGCCCAGACCACCAACGCCGCGACAGCGACCCGAACAAAAGCCAGAATCCAGAGCGACCTCCGGCCCGCAATCGGGTTTGCATCGCTCACGTCACGTCTCTTTCCCACGCCGGATCCATTGTCTGCCGCACTTGCACTGCGGGTTAGCCCAACTATAGGCGTCGCTGCAATGGAAGTCGACGACACCCCGCTGTCCCCGCAGCAGCTTGAGGCGCTCGTCCACCGGATCGACCGGCCGGTCGTGCTGGTGGGCCTGATGGGCGTCGGCAAATCCAGCGTGGGCAAGCGCCTCGCCGCGATCCTGCATTGCCCTTTTTACGACGCTGACGAGGAGATCGAAAAGGCGGCGCGCATGACGATCCCGGAGATCTTCGAACGATACGGCGAACCCGTGTTCCGTGATGGCGAGCGGCGAGTAATCGCCCGCCTCACCGAACTGGCGAAAGGCCGTACCGTGATCGCGACCGGGGGCGGAGCGTTCTGCAATCCGGAGACCCGCGCGCTCATCCTTGAACGCTGCATCGCCGTCTGGCTCGATACCGACATTGACACCCTGGTCGAACGTACCTCGCGCAAGGACAACCGCCCCTTGCTGCGTGGCAGCAATCCGCGTGAAACGCTGACCCGGCTCGCGGCGGAGAGACGGGCTGACTATGCGAAAGCACCCGTCCATGTCACCAGCGGCAACGGGCCGCACGGCAAGACCGTGGCGCAGGTCCTGAAAGGCATCGAAGCGTGGCTTTAATCCGGGTCGATATTGCGAGCAGGCCCTATGAGGTCCGCGTCGGTGCCGGGCTCCTGGCCGACCTGTTGACGCACTGCCAGGGCCGCCTGCGCAAGTGCGGCGTACCGATCGTGACGGACGCCAACGTTCACGCTGCGTGGGGCGAGGTCGTCGAGAATGCCCTGCGCACTGGCGGCCACGAGCCGCACTGGCGCATCCTTCCCGCCGGCGAAGCCACGAAGAGCTGGGAACATCTCAGCGCCACGGTCGACTGGCTGCTCGCCCTCGAGGTCGAGCGCGGCGATCACATCATGGCGCTTGGCGGCGGGGTGATCGGAGATCTGACCGGCTTCGCCGCATCTGTTGTCAAGCGCGGCTGCAACTTCATCCAGCTGCCGACAACCCTGCTGGCGCAAGTCGATTCGAGCGTTGGCGGCAAGACCGCGATCAACACGGCGGCGGGCAAAAATCTTGTCGGTGCGTTCCACCAGCCCGCGCTTGTGCTGGCCGACCTCGCCGTGCTCGACACTCTGCCGATCCGCGAACTGCGTGCCGGCTATGCAGAAGTCGTCAAATACGCCCTGATCGGCGACGCCGATTTCTTCGCGTGGTGCGATGCCAATGGCGCAGCGATGCTGGCGGGAGACGCAGGCCTGCGCGAATATGCCGTCGCTTATTCGGTGGCGGCCAAGGCGCGCATCGTTGCCGCCGACGAGCGCGAGACCACCGGCACGCGCGCGCTGCTCAACCTTGGCCATACCTTCGGCCATGCGCTCGAGGCAGAGACGGGCTTTTCAGACCGGTTGCTGCACGGCGAAGCTGTCGCACTCGGCATGGTGCTGGCCGCGCGCTATTCCGCGCGGCGCGGGCTGATGCCGAAGGCAAGCGCCGAACACGTCGCGTCGCATCTGGCCGCTGCAGGTTTGCCGTCCGAGCTTTCGCAGTTGCGCCTTGCCTGCGACGGTGAGGCACTTGCCGCGCACATGCTGCATGACAAGAAGATGGATGCAGGCACTCTCCCCTTCCTGCTCATGAACGATATCGGGCAGGCCTTCCTCGCCAAGGACGTTGAACTGTCCGATGTCGCGGCTTTCCTTGACGAGCAACTCTCGGGCTGAGGCAAACCCTTGCCGTTCCCTGCAGGATTGCTAACAGTGATGTAAGCAAAAGTCGGGAGGATGGCCATGAGTACCGCCGAAGCGACACCGGAACTCGATCTTCCCTCCCGGCGCACGCGCGATCCGGATCGGGCGTTCTGGGGCCATCCCAAGGGCCTCGGCTATCTGGCCGTGGTGGAAGGGTGCGAGCGGTTTTCCTATTATTCCATGCAGACGCTCCTCGTGCTCTACATGGTCAACTACCTGCTGCTGCCTGGCAAGCTGGAGACAGTCGCGGGCCTGCAGTGGCTCCAGAATAACTGGTACGGCGGCATGGCGGGCCAACCCCTCGCCTCTGCGATCTTCGGCGATTACACCGCGCTGATCTATCTCACCCCGATCCTGGGCGGCGTCGTGGCTGACCGCCTGCTGGGCCGCCGCGCGACTTTGATCCTTGGCGGGCTGGTCATGGCGCTGGGCCATTTCCTGATGGCGTTCGAGAGCACGTTCCTGCTCGCGCTGATCACGCTTGTTGTCGGCGTCGGGCTGTTCAAGGGCAACATCGCCAGCCAGGTGGGCGAGCTTTACGGTCCCAATGACCTTCGCCGCGCCATGGCCTACCAGATCTTCTACATCGCCATCCAGGTCAGCGTGATCGCCGCGCCCCTGGTTTCGGGCACGCTGGGCGAAAAAGTCGGCTGGCACTGGGGCTTCGGCACCGCAGGCGTGGTGATGGTCGTCGGCCTTCTGATCTACATCACCGGACAGCGTTTCCTTCCACCCGGTGGACGGCCCGCCAAGCGAGAGGGCTCGGAACCGCGCCAGCGCCTGGAACGGAAAGACTGGGGCCGGCTTGCTGCCCTGATCGCGCTGATCCCGATCATTGCCATAGGCCTGCTCCAGAACCAGGAGATCTTCAACGCCTACCTCGTCTGGGCAGACCAGCACTTCCAGCTGACTTTCTTCGGCGAAACGCTGCCGACCAGCTGGATGATCACGGTCGACGCGTTCTTCTCGTTCACCATGCTGGTCGCGGTCACGGCGTTCTGGAAGTGGTATGGCGCGCGCTGGCAGGAGCCGGACGAGCTGGGCAAGATGATCATCGGCAGCGTCTTCACCATCGCCGGCGGGCTGTGCCTCGTCATTGCCGCCACGACGCAAGGGGATGGCAAGATCGGCCTGTTCTGGCCGATCCTGTTCCACATCCTCAACTCGATCGGCTTCGGCCACGTCCTGCCGGTCAGCCTTGCGCTGTTCTCGCGGCTGGCGCCAAAGGCGATCATGGCGACGGTGATCGGGATCTATTATCTCGCGTTCTTCGCGGCCAACAAGATCACCGGCGTCATCGGCGGCTGGTATTCAAGCATGGACACGGTGCAGTTCTGGCTGCTCCACGTCGCCGCCTCGGGCGTGTCGCTCGTCGCTTTCGTGATCTACAAGCTGGTACTGGCGCCAAGGCTGCTGGCGCCAGAGCCGGCTGCCTGACGCCTATTCCATTTCGAGTATGATTGCATCGACCGCAAGGCTCGCGCCGGCGGCCGTATTGACCTTCTTGACCGTGCCCGACTTTTCGGCGCGCAGGATGTTCTCCATCTTCATCGCCTCGACCACAGCGAGCGGCTGGCCGGCCTCGACCTTGTCGCCCTCGCCCACGTGAAGCGCGACGAGAAGACCCGGCATCGGACAGATCAGGAACCGGGAGAGATCGGGCGGCACCTTCTCGATCATGTGATGGCGCAGATCCGCGAAGCGCTGCGGCAGAATGTCGAACTTGTGCGCCGCGCCGCGCGCGGTGAGCTTCAGGCCCGAGCGCAGCGGCTCGACCTTGAGACTGATCGCCTCGCCGCCCGCTTCGGCATGGACAATGCGATCGCCCGGCGTGTATTCCATCTCGAGTTCGACCGGCTGGCCATCGACCGTCACTTCGTCTTCGGAAACGGCAACCGCGTGCACCGTCCCCCCAAGCTTGACGCTCCAGTCGGACGGGGTCGGCAGATCATCCATCAATTGGCCATCGACCTGGCGCGCGCGGTCGACTCGCGCGGTCACGATGAACCCCGCAATCGCGGCAAGTTTGCGCACCAGATCGGCCGAGGGCTTCGCGCCGGTGAAGCCTTCGGGGTATTCCTCGGCAATGAAGCCCGTGGTCAGTTCGCCCGAGCGGAAGCGCGGGTGCTGCATGATGGCGGAGACGAAATCGATGTTGTGCCCAAGCCCTTCGATCTCGAAGCTGTCGAGCGCGGCGATCTGCCGGTCGGCCGCCTCGTCGCGCGTTTCGCCCCACGTCACCAGCTTGGCGATCATCGGATCGTAAAACATCGAGACTTCGCCGCCTTCCATCACGCCGTCATCGACGCGAACGCCGTCCACGCCGCGAATGTCGCCCGCCCAGCCCGGCACTGGCGGGTTGTAGCGGACAAGCCGCCCGGTCGATGGCAGGAAGCCGCGATAGGGGTCTTCCGCATAGACGCGGTTTTCGATGGCCCAGCCATCGATCCCGATGTCATCCTGCGTCATGGCCAGCTTCTCGCCGGCCGCAACGCGGATCATCTGCTCGACCAGATCGACCCCGGTGATGCACTCGGTCACCGGATGCTCGACCTGAAGCCGGGTGTTCATTTCAAGGAAGTAGAAGCTCTCCCCGCTCGGGTCCGCGCCCGAGACGATCAGTTCGACCGTACCCGCACTGTAATAGCCCACCGCCCGCGACAGGGCGACGCATTGCTCGCCCATGGCCTTGCGCATTTTCGGCGTAACGAACGGCGAAGGCGCTTCCTCGACCACTTTCTGGTGGCGGCGCTGGATGCTGCATTCGCGCTCGTTGAGGTAGAGAATGTTGCCGTGCTTGTCGCCGAGGATCTGGATCTCGATGTGCCGCGGATTGAGGATGAACTTCTCGATGAAGACACGGTCGTCGCCGAAGGAGTTGAGGCCTTCGCGCTTGACCGCCTCGAAGCCTTCGCGAACGTCCTGTTCACTATAGGCAAGGCGCATGCCCTTGCCTCCGCCGCCGGCCGAAGCCTTCATCATCACCGGATAGCCGATCTCGCTCGAAATACGGACGGCATGTTCGGTATCCTCGATCTCGCCGACGAAGCCGGGCACGACATTGACCCCGGCCGCCTTGGCGAGCTTCTTGGATTCGATCTTGTCGCCCATCGCGCCGATCGCGCCGACAGGCGGCCCGATGAACTCGATGCCCTCGGCCGCCAGTGCCTCGGCAAAGCTGGTGCGCTCGGACAGGAAACCATAGCCCGGATGCACGGCCTCGGCCCCGGTCTGCTTGGCAGCGGCAATGATCTTGTCCGCGATGAGATAGCTTTCGGAGGCCGGCGACGGGCCGATGTGAACCGCCTCGTCCGCCATTTGCACAAAGGGCGCGCGCGCATCGGCGTCGGAATAGACCGCCACTGTCTGGATGCCCATCCGGCGCGCGGTCTTGATGATGCGGCACGCGATTTCGCCGCGATTGGCGATGAGAATTTTCCTGAACACGCGCTAACCCCTCGAAACCCCTGATGCCCGCCCGGTGCCGGGAAGGCACATGTTGTGTGTTTACGCCGCCGCTTCCCGCGCAGCGCAGCCCCGCGCGGACGCAGCACGCATCGGCTCTTCGCCCGACAGCGCCTTGAGCCCCAGACGCGCAAACATGGCGGCATCGGCATCATCGCCCGCGTTGGGCGCGGTGAGCAGCGTGTCGCCGGTAAAGATCGAGTTGGCCCCCGCAAGGAAGCACATCGCCTGCGTGATCTCGGACATCGATTCGCGGCCCGCAGACAGGCGGACCATGCTCATCGGCATCGTGATGCGGGCAACGGCAATGGTGCGGACGAACTCGACGTCGTCGATCCGGGCAAGCGGCGTATCGGCCAGCATGTCGCCCAGCACCGTACCCCTTACCGGCACCAGCGCGTTGACCGGCACGCTTTCAGGGTGCTGCGGCAGCGTGGCCAGCGTGTGAAGAAAGCCGACGCGGTCCTCGCGCGTTTCGCCCATGCCGACGATGCCGCCCGAACAGACGTTGATCCCGGCATTGCGAACGTGGTCCAGCGTTTCAAGCCGGTCGTCCATGGTGCGCGTGGTGATGACGTCGGCGTAACGCTCGGGCGAGGTGTCGATGTTGTGGTTGTAGTAATCGAGCCCCGCCTCGGCGAGCATATCGGCCTGCGAAGGCGTCAGCATGCCGAGGGTCATGCAGGTTTCAAGGCCCATGGCGCGAACGCCCTTCACGATCTCCACGATCGCGGGCATGTCGCGGTCCTTGGGGTTGCGCCAGGCGGCGCCCATGCAGAAGCGCTGGCTGCCGTTGTCGCGGGCGCGGGCCGCCGTTTGCAGCACGTCGCGCACGTCCATCAGCTTGGTCGCCTTGACGCCCGCACTGGCGCTCGCCGACTGCGAGCAATAGCCGCAATCCTCGGCGCAGCCGCCGGTCTTGATCGAAAGCAGGGTGGCCAGCTGCACTTCGCCCGCCGCGTGATGGGCGCGGTGCACTTCGGCCGCGCGGAACACCAGCTCGGTGAACGGCAGATCAAACAGCGCCGCAATCTCGGGCCGGGTCCAGTCGTTGCGAACGGGTTCCGTGCTCATTCCGCAATCTCCAGTTCGCTGCCGACCGGCGGCATGTTGTGCCCAAGCAGGCGCAGCATGTCGGCGGCTGCCTCGACCACGTTGGTGCCGGGTCCAAAGATGCCCTGGACGCCCGCGTTCTTGAGGAAGTCATAATCCTGCGGCGGGATGACGCCGCCCGCAACGACCTTGATATCCGCCCGGCCGGCTGACTTGAGATGCCCGATCAGCTCGGGGATCAGGGTCTTGTGCCCGGCCGCGAGGCTGCTGGCGCCCACCGCGTCGACGTCCTTCTCAAGCGCCAGCGCGCAGGCTTCTTCCGGCGTCTGGAACAAGGGGCCGCTCGTGACATCGAAGCCCATGTCGGTGAAGGCCGAGGCAATCACGTTGGCGCCGCGATCGTGACCGTCCTGACCCATCTTGGCCACGAGCAGGCGCGGCGCGCGGCCAAGTCGACGGGTCACTGCCTCGACGCCCTCGATGACCTGGGCATAGCGGGCATCAGCCGCATAGGCCTTGCCGTAAATGCCGGTGACGGGGACGGGCTGCGTGCCATATCGCCCGAATGCGGTTTCCATGGCGTCCGAAATCTCGCCCAGCGAAGCCCGGTGGCGCGCCGCTTCGACCGCCAGTTCGAGCAGATTGCCGCCGCCTGTCGCGCCTTCGGTGAGCGCCTCAAGTGCAGCGCGGCATTTCGCTTCGTCGCGGCTGGCGCGCATCTTCTGGAGG
This sequence comes from Novosphingobium sp., assembly GCA_040377095.1. Classification (GTDB taxonomy): domain Bacteria; phylum Pseudomonadota; class Alphaproteobacteria; order Sphingomonadales; family Sphingomonadaceae; genus Novosphingobium. The sequence continues at coordinate 102,030 of JBEIPK010000003.1, read as the reverse complement.
CGCGCGATCTGCGCCTCGCGGACGGCGTGGTTATCGACCTCGAGCGTGTCGAGGTGTTCTTCCTGGGCAAGCCGGTACTTGTTGACCCCGACAATGACGTCCTCAGCCTTGTCGACGCGGGCCTGCCGCGCGGCGGCGGCCTGCTCGATCAGGCTTTTGGGCATGCCGGAATCGACCGCGCGGGTCATGCCGCCAAGGCTGTCGACTTCCTCGATCAGCTTCCAGGCATCATCGACCAGCTGCTGCGTCAGTGCCTCGACATAGTATGAGCCGCCGAGCGGATCGACGACGCGGGTGATGCCGCTTTCCTCGGCCAGCACGATCTGGGTGTTGCGAGCGATGCGCGCGGAAAAGTCGGTCGGCAGGGCGATCGCCTCGTCCAGCGCGTTGGTGTGAAGCGACTGCGTGCCGCCCAGCACTGCCGCCATCGCCTCGACCGTGGTGCGGATGACGTTGTTGTAGGGATCCTGCTCCTGGAGCGACACACCCGAGGTCTGGCAGTGCGTGCGCAGCATCTTGGAGCGTTCTTCCTTGGCGCCAAGTCCGTCCATGACCCGCCACCACAGCGTGCGCGCGGCGCGCAGCTTGGCGATTTCCATGAAGAAGTTCATGCCGATGCCGAAGAAGAAGCTCAGGCGTCCGGCGAAGGCATCGATGTCGAGCCCAGCCTCCATCGCCCGCTTGGCGTATTCCTTGCCGTCGGCAATGGTGAAGGCCAGTTCCTGCACGGCGGTCGCTCCGGCCTCGTGCATGTGATAGCCGGAAATCGAAATGCTGTTGAATTTCGGCATCTTGGCGCTGGTATAGGCGATGATGTCCGAAACGATCCGCATCGAAGGCTCAGGCGGATAGATATAGGTATTGCGGACCATGAACTCCTTGAGGATGTCGTTCTGGATGGTCCCGTCAAGCTGCTCGGTCGGAACGCCCTGCTCTTCGCCGGCGACGATGAAGAACGCCATGATCGGGATCACGGCGCCGTTCATGGTCATCGAGACCGACATCTTGTCGAGCGGAATGCCGTCGAACAGGATCTTCATGTCCTCGACACTGTCGATCGCGACGCCCGCCTTGCCAACGTCGCCCACCACGCGCGGGTGATCGCTGTCATAGCCGCGGTGCGTGGCCAGATCGAAGGCGACCGAGAGGCCCTTCTGCCCTGCGGCGAGATTGCGGCGATAGAATGCGTTCGATTCCTCGGCTGTCGAGAAGCCGGCGTACTGGCGGATCGTCCATGGCCTTCCGGCATACATGCTGGCGCGCACGCCGCGCGTGAAGGGCGCGAAGCCGGGCAGGCCTGCATCGGCAGTCACGTCCTCGCCGGTATAGAGCGGCTTGATCGCGAAACCTTCAGGCGTGTTCCAGGTCAGGTCCTTCCCCTTGACTTCTTTCGCCGCCGCGGCCTGCCACTTGCTGATATCTGCCATCAATCGTTCCCTGCCTTGCCCCTCGCGCCAGCACGAGGAGGTCTGGTTCAATGCGCCTCTTTCGGCGTTTCCATGATTTCGGTGAGCTGTCCGCCCATGTCCTTTGGATGGACGAAGAAGATCAGCGTACCGTGCGCGCCGATGCGGGGTTCGCCCAGCACGCGCTTGCCCAGGCTTTCGAACCAGGCCTTGGCGGCATGGATGTCCGGCACTTCGTAACAGATATGATGCTGACCGCCCAAGGGGTTCTTTTCAAGCCATTTCCCAACCGCACTGTCAGCTGACGTCGGCTGAAGCAGCTCGACTTGCGTGCCCGCTGTCCCGCCATCGCCCGGCGTGTTGACGAAGCAGACGCGCACTTGCTGGCTTTCCAGCACGAACGGCTCGGTAATGTCGCTCGCGCCCATGACATTGCGATAGAACGCGATCGAGGCGTCGAGATCGGGCGTGGCGACGCCGATGTGGTTCATTCGGCCCAGCTTCATCGAACCGGCTCCACGGCAACGGGGAAGTTCACTGAATTGGCAATATAGCACAGCTCGTGCGCGCGGTGGTGCAGCTCGTCGACAAGTGCGGGATCGGCTTCGCCCACGAATGCGACATCGGGCCGCAGCGTGGCGGAAACCATCGCGGTGCGGCCGTCATCGCGCTTGGCCATCGTTCCGAAGGCCTTGTCGGTATAGGCCGCGATATCGAGGCCCTTGCGCGACGCAAGGTCGAGGAAGAACAGCATGTGGCAGCCGGCAATCGCGGCGACCAGCGCCTCTTCGGGATCGACGCCGGCCGGGTCCGACAGCGGCGGCGGCACGACTGACGGCGCGGCCGAGCCGGTCAGTAACGCCCCGCCGTCGAAGCCCCATGTGAACGCACGCTTGTAGCGGCGGGTCGTGAAAGGCTCGCCTTCCCCTGCCCGCCATTCAACCGTCGCTTCGTGAATGTCCGTCACGCAGCATTCTCGATGACCATCGCAATGCCCTGCCCGCCGCCGATGCACATCGTGATGAGGCCATACTTGCCGCCCGTGCGCCTGAGTTCATAAGCCGCCTTGAGCGTGAGGATGCACCCCGTCGCGCCGACCGGGTGACCGAGCGAGACGCCCGATCCGTTCGGATTGACCTTGTCCGGAGCGAAACCAAGCACCTTGGCAACGGCACAGGCCTGAGCCGCGAAAGCCTCGTTGCTCTCGATCACGTCCATCTGTTCGAGCGCGAGCCCGGCCCGCTTTAGCGCGATGGGAACAGCCTTGATCGGCCCCTCGCCCATGTATTCGGGCTCGACCCCCGCGTGGCCCCAGGAGACGATGCGCGCCAGCGGCTTCATGCCCCGCTTCTCGATCTCGCTGGCCGTGGCGAGCACCACGGCAGCCGCGCCATCGTTGATGCCCGAGGCGTTGCCCGCCGTAACCCGGCCGTCCTTCTTGAAGGCGGTGCGCATCGCGCCAAGCGTTTCCATGCTGGTATCGGCGCGGGGATGCTCGTCGGTGTCGAACACGGTTGTGCCCTTGCGGCTCTTGACCTCGACCGGGACAATCTGCTCCTTGAAGCGGCCTTCCGCAATCGCCTTCGTCGCGCGCTGGTGGCTGGTTACGGCGAGGCTGTCCATGTCCTGGCGCGTGATCTGGTGGCGCTCTGCCACGTTCTCTGCCGTGATGCCCATGTGGTAGCCGTCCTTGGGATCGGACAGGCCCGCCGTCAGCCCGTCAACAATCGTGACCGGCCCCATGCGGGCGCCCCAGCGCATCGACTTGTCATAATAGGGCACGTTGGTCATGGATTCGGCGCCGCCGGCAACCGTGATCGAGGCTTCGCCCAGCTTCATCATCTGAGCGCAGGATACGATGGCCTGCACGCCCGAGCCGCAGAGGCGGTTGAGGTTGAGCGCCGGAACGCCAAACGGAATACCCGCCTTGAGTGCGGCAACGCGGCTCGTACCCTCGTCTTCCGGTCCGTTGACCATGACCTGGCCGAGCACGACATGCTCAACCTCGTCCGGGGAGACGCCCGCGCGCTTCATCGCTTCAGAAATGACGATGGCGCCCAGATCGGACGGCGAGAAGCTTTTCAGCGCGCCGCCGAAATCGCCAATGGCCGTGCGTGCGCCGGCAACAATGTAGATGTCTTCCAAGGCAGTCATAGCTTCCCCACGAAAAAGGCAATCAGAAGAACGAAAAACTCAATTAGAAAGAATGCGTATGCGCCAATGCAAGCCCAAAAGGCCCAGCGTGATTCCGACTTTCGGATCGTGTCTTTTGTCAACCAAAGAAACCTCCGGCCAAATAATGGAAAGGCTGTCAATTGCTGCCGGACAATGGACAATGCGATATGGGTCGCAAAAAATCCGATTGCTAAAAAAAGGATCACTCCTTGAATGAATGGGTCTGGCGGGCTCACAGCGGAATGTTGCCGTGCTTTTTCCACGGGTTGTGGATGTCCTTGCCGCGCAGCCTGCGCAGGCCCTGCGCGATGCGCCGCCTTGTGGAGTGCGGGTAGATCACTTCATCGATGAAGCCCTTGGACGCAGCGACGAAGGGATTGGCGAAGCGGTCCTCGTATTCCTTTGACTTGGCCGCCATGTCTTCGGCCGAAAGCCCGCGGAAGATGATTTCGACCGCGCCCTTGGCGCCCATCACCGCGATCTCGGCGGTTGGCCAGGCATAGTTGTAATCCCCGCGCAGGTGCTTCGAGGCCATGACATCGTATGCCCCGCCATAGGCCTTGCGGGTGATGACGGTGATCTTGGGCACCGTCGCCTCGGCATAGGCGTAGAGCAGCTTGGCGCCATGCTTGATGATGCCGTTGTGTTCCTGATCGGTGCCCGGAAGGAAGCCAGGCACATCGACGAAGGTCAGGATCGGGATGTTGAAAGCATCGCAAAAGCGCACGAACCGCGCCGCCTTCTTGGACGAGTTGATGTCCAGAACGCCGGCCAGCACCATTGGCTGGTTGGCGACGACGCCCACAGTGCGCCCCTCGATCCGCCCGAACCCGCAAATGATGTTGCCCGCATGGCCTGGCTGGACTTCGAAGAAATCGCTTTCATCGAGCACTTTGCGGATCAGCTCGTGCATGTCGTAAGGCTGGTTGGCGGAAGCCGGCACCAGCGTGTCGAGGCTCATCTCCGCGCGGTCCCACGGATCGGCACAGGGGCGCTGCGGAACTTCCTCGCGATTGGACAGCGGCAGGAAATCGAAGAAGTCGCGCGCCGTCAGAAGCGCCTCGATATCGTTTTCGAGTGCGAGATCGGCAACCGAGGTCTTGGTCGAGTGCGTGATGGCGCCGCCCAGTTCCTCCTGCGTGACGACTTCGTTGGTGACGGTCTTGACCACGTCGGGGCCTGTCACGAACATGTAGGAGCTGTCCTTCACCATGAAGATGAAGTCGGTCATCGCGGGCGAGTAGACCGCGCCGCCCGCACAAGGCCCCATGATCAGCGAGAGCTGCGGCACCACGCCCGAGGCCAGGACATTGCGCTGGAAGATTTCGGCATAACCCGCGAGCGAGGCAACGCCTTCCTGGATGCGCGCACCGCCCGAATCGTTGAGCCCGATGACCGGGGCGCCGACTTTCATCACCGCGTCCATGATCTTGCAGATCTTCATCGCGTGGCGTTCGGACACCGCACCGCCGAACACCGTGAAATCCTGACTGAAGACATAGACCAGACGGCCATTGATCGTGCCCGATCCGGTGACGACGCCGTCGCCGGGCACCGTCGTTTCGGGCATGCCGAAATCGACGCAATTATGCTCGACGTAGGCGTCCATTTCCTCGAAGCTGTCTTCGTCGAGCAGGATGTCTAGCCGGTCGCGCGCGGTCAGCTTGCCCTTGGCATGCTGCGCATCGATCCGCTTCTGGCCGCCGCCCAGCTTGGCAGCGGCGCGGCGCCTTTCCATTTCGGCGATATTGGCAGACATGCGCACGGCTTCCTTTTGGCCCCAATCCGGATGGATGCCTAAGGCATTTCTTCGCAGGTGCGTCAATAGTGCGACGCCCGCCGGAGCCGTCTCGTTACGCGCAGCGACAATTCAGCGCATGAGAACGAGTTCTTCCGCCATCGAGGGATGCAATGCCACGGTCGCGTCGAAATCGGCCTTGGTCAGTCCGGCGCGCACCGCGATGGCCGCCGCCTGGAGGATTTCGGGCGAATCAGGCCCGATCATGTGGACGCCCAGCACCTTGCCGGTATTCGCATCGACCACCAGCTTGTAAAGCCCGCGCTCGTGCCGCCCGGCGAACACGTTCTTCATCGGACGAAAGTCGGAGGAATAGACCTTGATGTTGCCGTAAGTGTTGCGCGCCTCACCCTCGGTCAGGCCGACAGAGGCAATCGGCGGCTGCGAGAACACGGCGCTGGGGATGCAGTCATAGGCAATCGCCCGCTTCTCCCCGCCGAACAGGGCATCGGCAACGGCATGGCCCTCGCGAATGGCGATGGGGGTGAGCTGCACCCGGTCGGTCACGTCGCCTACCGCGTAAATGCTGTCGCAGGCAGTCTGGCTGAATTCGTCGACCAGGATCTCGCCCTTTTCGCCCAGCGCAAGTCCGGCGTTCTCCAGTCCGAGGCCGTCCGTGTTGGGTCGCCGTCCGGTGGCGATCAGCACGACGTCGGCCGCGATTGGCTCATGGCTGCCGACCGACACGGCGAGCCGGCCGTCTGCCTGCTTTTCCACTTTGCTGATCGGGCAATTGAAGCGGTACTGGATGCCGCGCGCCATGGTGATCTGGAGCAGGCGGTCGCGCAGCGCCTCGTCATAACCGCGCAGGATCACGTCACTGCGGTTGACCACCGTGACCTCGCAGCCAAGGGCGTTGAAGATGCCGGCAAACTCCATCGCGATGTAGCCCGCGCCCTGGATCACGACCTTGCGGGGCAGTTCGGGCAAGTGGAACACTTCGTTGGAAGTGATGCACAGATCGTTGCCTGGGAAATCGGGCATGACCGGACGCGCACCTGTGGCGACGAGAATGTAGTGCGCGGTGATTTCCCGGCCCGAGGCAAACCGCACCGCGTTCGGCCCGGCGATGGTCGCTCGTTCGTGAAAGTGCTCGACCTTGTTGGTGTCGAGCGTCGTCGTATAGGCCGCCTCCAGCCGATCGACATCGCGCAGCACCGTGTCGCGCAGCGTGGCCCAGTCGAAGCTCATGCCTTTGATCGACCAGCCATAGTGAGCGGCATCGGCAAGTTCTTCGGCGAAGTGCGAACCGTAGACGAGAAGCTTCTTGGGCACGCAGCCCCGGATGACGCAGGTGCCCCCGATGCGGAACTCCTCGGCCACGGCAACTTTCGCGCCGTGCGCCGCCGCCACCCGGCTTGCCCTGACGCCGCCGGAGCCTGCCCCGATGACGAAGAGATCATAGTCGTAACTGGTCATTCGCGCGTTCCTTCAGGGTCGAGCCGGCGATATGGCGGGCGCGTCCACCATTGCCAATCGGAATTGCCGGTGAGTGTGAACGACGGGAGGAAATCCCCGTCTCAGCCGATCCCCGCCGCTTCGAGCAACGCGCGGGTTCCGGCGTCGAAACCACCCATCTCTTCACGTCCGGCTCCCTCGCTGATGGCATTGGCGATCTGCTTGCCGAGCTCGACGCCGAACTGGTCGAACGGATTGATGCCCATCAGCACGGCGTTGCAGAACGTCCGGTGTTCGTGGAAGGCGATCAGGGCGCCGAGAGTGCCCGGCGTGAGGTCGTCGAGCAGGATCGTCGCGCTCGGCCGGTTGCCGGGATAGGCGCGCGCCGGATCGTCGCTGGCCTTGCCCGCCATCAGTGCCGCGCCTTGCGCGAAGCAGTTGGCCAGCAGGATGCGGTGATGCGCGGGATCGAGCTCGTCGCCGGGCTGGATCGCCGCGACGAATTCGACAGGTACCAGATGCGTGCCCTGATGCAGCAACTGGAACACCGCATGCTGCGCATCGGTCCCCACGCCGCCCCACGTGATCGGCGCGGTGGGGCCAGAAACGGTCGCGCCGTCGCTGGTGACGGACTTGCCGTTCGATTCCATCTCAAGCTGCTGGAGATAGGAGGGCAGCAGCGCCAGCCGCTCGTCATAGGCGAACACCGCCCGCGTCTGGCAGCCGCGCAGCCGGGCATAGAGCTGATCGGCGAAGGCCGCGCGTAGGCACAGGTTGGCGGCGCCCTCGGCCTCGGAAAAATGGCGATCCATGGCCGCCGCGCCTTCGAGCATCTCGGCGAAATCAGGCCAGCCGAGCGCGAGCGCAATGGGAAATCCGATCGAGGACCACAGCGAATAACGCCCACCTACGCTTTCGGGGAACGGCAGCACGCGCGTTTCGTCGACGCCCCATTCAACCGCCTTGTCCGGATTGGCGGTCAGAGCAACTACCCGGCCATAGGGATCGGCAACGCCGTTTTCGGAAAGCCAGGCCAGCGCGCTCTGCGCATTGGTTATCGTCTCGGTGGTGGTGAAAGTCTTGGATGCAACCGCGATCAGGGTCGCTGCCGGATCGCAAGCAGCCATCGCGGCTTCCAGCGCGCAACCGTCGATATTCGAGACGACATGGACGTCCACCAGCGCCGCATCTCGTGCAAGCGCGTCGATCGCCAATGCCGGGCCCAGCGCCGATCCGCCAATGCCGATGTGGATGAGATGACGCACCTCGCCAAGCGCGCCCTGGTGGATCGCTGCAACGAGCGCCGCCATGCGGGAGTGAAGCCTGTCCGCGAGCTCCACGCTGTCCGGCGCGCCGGTGCCGCGCTGCGCGGTGTGCTCGGCGGAGCGGTTTTCGGTCGGATTGACGATCTCGCCGGCCAGTAACCGGGACCGATGTCCGGCAAAGTCGCAGGTGCGGGCGAGTTCCTTGAACGCTGTGAGATTTACACCATCAAGGTGGGTCTTGCTCCAGTCGAACAGGATCGCTCCGCCCGGCAGGTCAAGCCGGGTCGAGAGCCGGTCAAGTCGGTTCGGCTCGGCTGCAAACAGATCGGACAGGCTCGGACGAGGCAGGCCGGCAAGCTGATTCCAGAGGGCTGATTGATCGGTCATGGCAGGTGGCGCACTCGCAAGGGACTGACAGGAGAGTCCGACTATGACGCGCGGCGCAGCGCAGGCCAAGGCCCACTGGCCAGTTTACGCGGCGAGAGGAGCCGGGGACGGCCGGAGGCTCCGCGCGGTGACCCGGCGTCCAAGGTCAAGCATCGGTTTTTCGACCAATGCATACACAAGCGCTGCGATAGCGACGGTCATGCCCAGCACGGCGAGACAGAATGCGGCAGGATATGTCGCCGCTGGCACCCAGCGCGGAAGCAGGTGCAATCCCACGTCCTGGAACAGATAGACCGAGTAAGAGATCGTGCCGAAGTACATGAACATGGCCGAGAACCTCGGCTGCCAGCGCAGGACTGCGAGGAAGAACAGCACGGCGGCAAATGTGGCCGATATGACCGGAAGCGGCCTTAGATAGGGGTTGGCGTTCACAGGAACGGGGAAGAACCCGCCGCCGTGAACAAGCGTGCCCAGCATGATCGCCGGGACCAGCACCATGGCCCAGCGCCGTGCCTGCTCGTCGCCGTCGATGACCGCCATGCGCAGCACCATTCCTAGAAAGAAGAACACCAGAAAGAACGATTCCAGCGGCAGATAGTCCGGCGCCCCGAGGTACAGCTTCGTCACGTAAGGCCCGCACACGAGCGCAAGGCCGAGCAAGATGCCAAAGCCGATAAGGTCCACATTACGCAATTGGCCCCGCGCGAACATCAGCGCGCACATTGCATAGAACATCATTTCCAGTGTCAGGGTCCAGTAACCGGGGCCGATGTTGGCCGATCCCCAGAAGCCCTGCAGCATGGTCACGTTCTCCGCGATCAGGCTTGCTGAAAACGGGCGCCCCCACATGGCGAAGATCGAGACCGTGGCGATCAGCGAAAGCCAGTAGGCGGGATAGAGCCGGAAGAAGCGGCCCAGCCAGAACTGGCGCATCGGCTGCGGCGAACCAGACTTGAAACTGAACGGAATGACAAAGCCGCTGATCAGGAAGAACAGGACCACACCAAAGCGGCCGAAATTGACGGTGTCGAGAATGGGACGGAACAGCGTGTTGCCGGCGTCGTTCGGGATCTGCATCGCATGCTGCGCCACGACGACCAGTGCTGCAAGGCCGCGCAGTCCGTGGATGTAATCAAGACGCTCGTGACTTGCCATGCCCCGATCCTAACCCCTCAGCCTTAAGATTTCCCCATTGAGCCTGCATCGACCTTGACGCACGGCCTCAGCCGCAACAAGGATCGGCCGCATGGATGCCCAGACCCCCGTGAACGCCGAAATCGAGGGCGGCAATGCAAATCAGCCGCCGGAAAAGGAGAAGGAGGAAAATTTCTTTGTCTTCCTGTTCAAGCTGGTGCTGGTTGTGGCGATTTTCCGCAGCTTCCTGTTCTCGCCCTTCAACATCCCCAGCGAATCGATGCTGCCGCGCCTTCAGAACGGCGACTATCTGCTCGCGGCGAAGTGGCCCTACGGCTTTTCGAAGTATTCGCTGCCGTTCAGCCTGCCTCTGATCCCGGGCCGGATTCTGGCCGATCAGCCAACGCGCGGCGATATCGTCATCTTCAAGGCGCCGCCCGGCAACGACACCGATTACATCAAGCGCGTCATTGGCCTGCCTGGCGATCAGGTGCAGGTCATCGGGGGACAGCTTTTCCTGAACGGCAAACCCGTGCCGAAGCAGCGGATTGCCGACTTCGAGCTGCCGGTCACGCCCAACACCCACTGCTATCTTGAGCAGTTCAGTGGCCGCCGCACCGATGGCACCGCCGTGTGCCGCTATCCCCGCTTCCGCGAAACACTGCCCGGCGGCCGCAGTTATGACGTGCTCGACTATGGCACCACGCCGCAGGACGATACGCCGCCCATCCTCGTACCCGACGGGCACATGTTCCTGATGGGCGACAACCGCGACAACTCGCTCGACAGCCGCTTTCCCGCCGTGCCCGGACAGGGGATCGGCATCGTGCCTCAGGCCAATCTCGTCGGCCGCGCCAGCCTGATGATGTTCTCGACCGACGGTTCGGCCGAATGGCTCAAGCCGTGGACCTGGTTCACCGCCGCGCGCTGGAGCCGCATCGGCGGCACGTTCTGACCGCGCCTGCGATGGACGAGGACACACGCCAGTTCGTCCGGACCCTTGTTTGCCGCGATCCGGCGAACGAGGGCCTCTGGCTTGAGGCACTGACCCACGGCAGCATGGGGTCGGGCATGGACTACCAGCGCATGGAGTTCCTTGGCGACCGCGTGCTGGGCCTTGTCATTGCCGAGTGGCTGCACGAGACCAGCGACGCCAGCGAGGGCCGGCTCTCGCAGCGGCTCAATGCCCTCGTCAGCGGGGCCACCTGTGCCGGAATCGCCCGCACCATCGGGCTTGGTCCGCACATGAAACTGGGCAAGCAGGCGCGCGACGACGGCGGGCGCGACAGCGACAACATTCTTGGCGATGTGATCGAGGCGCTTATCGGCGCCAGCTTCCTCGACTTCGGCTTCGACGAGGCACGAGCCATGGTCAGACGGCTCTGGGCGAATGCCATGTCGGGCAAAGTCGGCAAGGCCAAGCATCCCAAGTCGGCGCTTCAGGAATGGGCGGCGGGCAACAACCGCAAGATGCCCGAATACCGCCTTGTCGAGCGCTCGGGCCCCGATCACGCCTCGCGCTTCACGGTCGAGGTTTCGGTGAACGGCGTGGGTTCAGCGCAGGCCACGGCGGGCAGCAAGCAGGACGCGGAGACGCAGGCCGCCAGCGAATTCATGAGGCAATACGGATGACACAACACCTATGACACAGCCCCTATGACACAACATTGCGGCCTCGTGGCAGTGATCGGCGCACCGAACGCGGGCAAGTCCACGCTCGTCAATGCGCTGGTCGGCCAGAAAGTGGCCATTGTCTCGGCCAAGGCGCAAACGACGCGCGCGAGACTGATGGGCATTGCCCTTGCCGAGGGCGGCGGCGCCGAAACCCAGATCATCCTCGTCGATACGCCGGGCATTTTCGCGCCCAAGCGCCGGCTCGACCGCGCGATGGTCGCCGCCGCATGGGACGGCGCTCAGCAGGCCGACGCCATCCTGCTGGTGGTCGACAGCGTCAAGCTGCGCCGGCACGAACTGGAGCCGCTGCTCGAAACGCTGAAGGAGCGTCCCGAACGCAAGCTGCTGGTCCTTAACAAGGTCGATGCCTCACCCAAGGAAGCCTTGCTTAAGCTAGCCGAGGAGATGCTCGCCGCCGTCAGCTTCGACGAAGTGTTCTTCGTTTCCGCCCTCACGGGCGACGGCGTGTCCGAACTGAAGGACCGCCTCGCCGCTCTCATGCCCGAAGGGCCGTGGCACTATCCCGAGGACCAGGTTTCCGACGCCAGCGAGCGGTTGATGGCCTGCGAGATCACGCGCGAGCAGATCTACCGCCAGTTGCATGACGAACTGCCCTATGACAGCGCGGTCCGGCCCGAAAGCTATACGCGGCGCAAGGACGGCTCGGTGGAAATCCGCCAGCAGATCGTCATCGCTCGCGACAGCCAGAAGTCGATCGTGCTCGGCAAGCGCGGGGCGAAAATCAAGGCCATTGGCGAGGCGGCCCGCAAGGAGCTTTCCGAGATGCTGGGCCACCCGGTGCACCTGTTCCTGCACGTCAAGGTCGAGGAGGATTGGGCCGAGGCCAGGGACATCTACGAGGAAATCCGGCTTGACTGGGTAAAGTAGCGCCCCCGCTCAGTCCTTCTTGAACGGGTTTTTCGCGCTGCGCAGGGTCAGCCGGATCGGCACGGCATCGAAGCCCAGCTCACGCCGGATGCCATTGATGAGATATCGGCGGTAGCTTTCCGGCAGCTGGTCAAGCCGGGTGCCGAACAGCACGAAGCCCGGAGGCCTGGTCTTGGCCTGCGTGATATAGCGCAGCTTGATCCGCCGCCCGCCCGGCGCCGGTGGTGGATTGGCGGACAGTGCATCGTCGAACCAGCGGTTGAGCGCAGCAGTCGGCACGCGCTTCGACCATGCCTCGCGGATCTGGAAGCCGGCCGAGAGCACCTCATCCAGACCCTTGCCTGTGCGCGCCGAAACCGCCAGCAGCGGCACGCCGCGCACCTGAGCCAGCCCGTCTTCCAGCGCTGCTCGCACGCCGTTGTAGAGCCCGGAAGCGTCTTGCGCGACGTCCCACTTGTTGATCGCAATGATCAGCGCGCGGCCCTCTTCCAGCACCATCGAAGCGATCTTGAGGTCCTGATGTTCAAGCCCCAGCGTTGCATCCAGCAGCAACACCACAACCTCGGCAAAATCGATCGCATGGCGCGCATCGGCGACCGACAGCTTCTCCAGCTTTTCGACCACCCGGGCCTTCTTTCGCATCCCGGCAGTATCGATCAGCCGGACCTCGCGCGCCTCGCCGGTCTTCGGATCGGTCCACAACCAGTCGGTCGCGATGGAGTCGCGCGTGATGCCGGCTTCCGGCCCGGTCAGAAGCCGGTCTTCGCCAAGCAGCCGGTTGATGAGCGTGGACTTGCCCGCATTGGGCCGCCCGACGATGGCCAGCTTGAGCGGGCCGCGCGGCGGCCCATCCTCGTCATCCTCACCTTCGGCATCCTCATCCGCAGGTTGCGGCTGAAGCGGATCGAGATGCGGCAGGACTGCCTCGAACAGATCGGCCATGCCTTGCCCGTGCTCTGCTGACAGCGCCACCGGATCGCCGAAACCGAGCGCATAGGATTCGAACAGGCCGCTGTCGCCCGCCTTGCCTTCCGCCTTGTTGGCCACAAGCACGACCGGCACCGGGCTTGCGTGCAGCCACCGCGCGATTTCCTCGTCGAGCGGGGTGACGCCGGCCCGTGCATCGATCACGAATAGTGCAAGGTCGGCGCCCTTGAGCGAGGCTTCGGTCTGCGCGCGCATTCGGCCGGGCAGACTGGCCGGGTCCTCGTCTTCCCATCCCGCCGTATCGACCACTGTGAAATCGAGGCCGATCAAGTGGACGTCGCCAAAGCGGCGGTCACGCGTCACGCCCGGCTGATCGTCCACCAATGCCAGCTTCTTGCCAACGAGCCGGTTGAACAGCGTGGACTTTCCGACGTTGGGCCGGCCGATGATGATGACGTTGGGAAGCATGATTTCGCCCCAAGTGGCGGCCCTTTCGCTGCTTGGCAAGCGAAACGGCAAATTCTTGCCGCCCTGTTAACCAGACTTTGCAGGGCCGCTCTAACCAGACCCGGGCCACGAAGCCGCCATGCGCGTTCCCCTGATCCTTGGCGTAGCCGCCGCAAGTGTCCTCGTCGGCGGCTTCGCTGCAGGCGTTCCCTTGCGCGCCGCGACCCAGGTCCAGACCGCGCAGCCGCAGCGGGGCCTCACGCGTCAGGGCGGCTATCTCCAGTGCGTTCCCTATGCGCGGGCTGTCACAGGCATCAAGATTTTCGGCGACGCGCATACCTGGTGGGGACAGGCGGAAGGCAAGTACGCGCGCGGCGAGTTGCCCAAGGTTGGCGCGGTCATGAACTTCCGCTCGCATGGAAATTCGCGGCTTGGCCATGTGGCGGCAGTCAGCCGGATCGTCGATGCGCGCACCGTCCTGCTGCGGCACGCCAACTGGTCGGTGCGCGGCGGGATCGAGAACGACGTGCGCGCCATTGATGTTTCCGAGGACAACGACTGGAGCCGGGTTCGCGTCTGGTACGGCCCCGGCAAGCGGCTCGGCGCGTCGAGCTGGCCGCTCTATGGTTTCATCTACAACGAAAAGCCGGGCAGGAGGGGCAAGGCGAAAAAGCCTTCCCTCGGCGACACCGTCAACCTCGCTGAGCGCACCGGCAAGGATCTGCCGTCGGGAACGCGCAAACCTGAAGCCAAGGCAAAGCCCAAACCGCGCGCCTTGACCGCCCCCCTGCCCAACGATCCCATCGGCGCGATCATCCGCGGCCGGTGAGATTTATCGCGCAGGCGCTTCGTCGCGCTTGCCGACGCTGCCCCAGTCAACGTTGCGGGTTGCATACATCACGCCTGCCAGCGCCGCGAACAGCAGCACAGAGCCGATCAGCAGCGACCATGCCTCAAGGTTGAGCAGCACGAACAGCAGCGCATAGAGCCCGACGAGCATCGCGCCAATGAACCGCCCGCGCTTCCAGCTTTTCAGTACCGCCGCGCTATAGGCCGACAGCAGGCCGATCACCGCCGCGCTCGCCAGAAGATAGGCTGGCGTGAAGCCGATCACTTCCGCAAGGGCCAGAAGCAGCACGAAGAACAGCACCAGCCCCGCGCCGGTGAGCAGGTACTCCGCCGCCGCCACCCGCGCCCCGCCGACCACGTCGAACAACAGGAAGGCAAGGAAGGTGAAGCCGATGAACAGGAAGCCGTACTTCACCGAACGATCGACCTTGGAATAGAGGTTCACCGGTTCGATCAGGCCGACGGTGACGGCGCGGGCCTGCCCGCTGATCGATTCGACCGCACCGCCCGATGCCGTATCGCCCGACGAGGGCGCGCTCACCGCGCTTGTCTCCCGCGCGATATAAACGCCGCTGCCGTCCTCGATCGCGGGCGGACCGGGATCATCGGTGGAGACCGGCGCCTGGCCTAGCGCCAGCTTGTCGACCGTATAACTCGCCGCAAAGCCCTTGTCCGAGATTTTCGGCTTTTCGGGCAGGAACGCGCCGCTGAAGCTCGGGCTCGCCCATGTCGAGGACACTTCCCAGCGCGTGTGCCCGCCGCGCGGCACCATGCTGAGCGAGCGGCTGCCGCGCAGCCCGAAGGCATAATCGATGCGCAGCGGCTCGGCACCGTCCCACGGCAGGAAAGCAAAGAAGCCCTGCCCGCCCGTCGCGCCCGGCCCCTTGCCCGGCTGCACCGCCAGCGCGTTGCCATTGGCGGACAGCGTGCCGCCCTTGGTCAGCCCGCGCGAATCGGAGGCACCCATGCGAAGCTCGGCGCGGTCCCACAAAAGGCGCTCGCGCGTCACGCCAAAGCGCGGCAGGTCTGCCGGCAGCGTGAACTGCGCCGTGCCGCTGACCTGCGCTTCATAAAGCACGCTGCGGTAGATCGACTTGGTGCGCTCCTCGGGCCGGACGGTCGACTTCACCCGGTTGTCGACCGGCGAGATGTAAAGCAGCCGCTCAACTTCTACGGTGCGCGACACCGCCTTGCCGTCGATCTGCTCATTCTGGACCTGCGTGGTGCGGAAGGGCACGACGACGACCGGCCCAGCGACCACCTGCGGGCCGCCCCACCCGGCGTTGATCGCTTCCTGCGCGGTCTGCGACTGGCTCTGCCGGTCCCAGACGAGGGCATAGACCAGCATGAGCGGGATCATCAGGACGAGCCCAACCAGCGAGGCAAGCAGCAGCTTCATGCCGGGCGAACGTTCGCGCCTTGGCTGTTCCATCATGCCCGCCCCTTATCTAACCAGTCCACCGCGCAGAGTGCCTGCAATGCGGGGTATTGGCAAGCGCAGGGCGGGGCTGGACGAGAGTGACACAAGTGACAGGTGGGCGCCGACCTGTCCGGTAATTCATGGGCTTGAAACGAAATGGAAATGACGCCGAAAGTGACAAGACGGCGACAAGGGAAAATCAATGGCGATGCGGCGAGCAAAAGGCGGGGCGGGTTCACCATACCCTCACCCTGGCATGCGCCCGGACATTAGGAAAGCCGGGCCGCTCAGGCGGACGATGGGCTGCCTGGCGAGATGGGAGGAAGCCCGCCCGTCTGGCGCAGCGCCTCGCCCAGCGCGAGGCCGGCGGCCATGGCAAGGTTCATCGAGCGGACCTCGGCCCGGATCGGCAGGCGCACGCGTTCTTCGCAGGCATCGGCCACATCGGCAGCGACGCCAGCGCTTTCCTTGCCGAACAGCAGCACATCGCCCGGGCGGAACGCAAAATCATAGGCGGACTGCGCGGCCTTGGTGGTGAACAGCACGAGCCGAGCAGCGCCGGTGCTGGCCCGAAATGCCTTGAAGCTGGCATAGCGCGTGATGGAAACGTGATCGATATAATCCATCGCCGCGCGCCGCACGCGCCGGTCGTCCCAGACGAAGCCCATCGGCTCGATCAGATCGACGCCCACGCCCAGACACGCCCCAAGCCGAAGCACGGCGCCGACGTTTCCGGCAATCTCGGGTTCGTAAAGGGCGAGGCGCATGGGGGCGGATTATGCGGGAGGACGGCTTGGCTCAACCGTCTAAAGTGGTCCCGGTCGATTGGCAACGGCGGCTAATGTACCACGTGAGGTCGTTGACACATCATGTGTTATCTGTCATTACATTTCCATGGAAATCATCAAACGCACAGATTCTGGCCGAGCGGGCGGCGGAAAGCTGAACCGTAGCGAGACGGTTACAGTTCGACTTGATCCCAAGTTGAACTACCTTTGTGAATTAGCTGCCCGTGCACAGCGGAGAACCAAGAGCAGTTTTATTGAATGGGCTGTCGCTGAGGCAATGGGAAAAGTTCTACTCCCGGAAGTTCGAGAATATGTAGATTCCGACGATTATCGAGAAGTCTCAATTAGTGAGCGTGCTGGCAAACTATGGCACGTTGACGAGCCCGATCGCGTAGTCGCCCTAGCTCTTGAAGCGCCTGCGCTCCTAAATCACGAAGAACAGGTTATTTGGAAGCTTCTTCGCGAAAACGGATTCATCTGGAAAGGAAAATATCTCTCAAAAGGTGAATGGTCATGGAGTACCAATGAAGAATCCTTGATTCGAGATCGGCTTCGCAACCACTGGTCAACATTTCAACAGGTGGCTCGAGAAGAACTGCCGCCGAGCAGTCTCCCCGTCTGGAAAGAAACAAGGGATGATCCTGACGATGTCATTCCCTTTTGAGCAGATAGACCCTTCGGAATGGGCGCAGGTTTTAGCATCAGCTGCGTTCGTAGGGCGCACTATTCCAGCGATCGTATGGTCATTTCGATGCCCACCCGATAGTCCGAATTACAAGTTGCCGACTTCCCGCCTCTGGCCCATTGGCCGAAGAGGCACGAAATAAAGACCCTCAATACACCCGCTTCTTCGGCTTGATGTACTCCACGTCGTCGGTCAGCGTGAATTCGTGAACCGGGCGGTAGTCGATCTTCACCGCGCCGCCCTTGCCGCCCCAGCCATCGAACCAGGCGGCGGTGTGCTTCATCCATTCGGCGTCGTTGCGATCGGGGAAGTCCTCGTGCGCGTGGGCGCCTCGGCTTTCCTTGCGGTTGTGGGCGCCGTGCAGCGTGACAGTCGCCTGACTGATCAGGTTGTCGAGCTCCAGCGTCTCGACAAGGTCGGAGTTCCAGATCAAGCCCTTGTCCGAAACGTGGATGTCTTCCATCCGCTTGTAGGTTGCCGCCAGCTTCTCCTTGCCTTCGGCCATCAGCTCGTCGTTACGGAACACGGCGGCGTGAAGGCTCATCGTGCGCTGCATCTCGGTACGGATTTCCGCGGTGGGAGAGCCGCCACCGGCATTTCGGAAACGGTCAAGCCGCGTCAGCGCCAGATCGGCCGAGTCCTTCGGGAGTTCGTCGTGCGCGGAATTGGGTTTGATGTTGTTCTTGAGATAATGCCCGGTGGCGCGCCCGAACACGACAAGATCGATCAGCGAGTTGGAGCCGAGGCGGTTGGCGCCGTGGACAGAGACGCAGGCCGCCTCGCCCACCGCGAACAGGCCCGGCACTTCGGTTTCGGGATTGCCGTCGGAACCGATGGTCATGACTCGGCCGTTAAAGTCGCACGGGATGCCGCCCATGTTGTAGTGCACCGTCGGCACCACGGGCAGCGGCTGGCGGGTAAGATCAACGCCCGCAAAGATCTTGCCGCTTTCGGTGATGCCGGGAAGCCGCTCTGCCAGCACCTTGGGATCGATGTGATCGAGGTGGAGGAAGATGTGGTCCTTATGCGGGCCGACACCGCGCCCTTCGCGGATTTCGAGCGCCATCGAACGCGACACAACGTCGCGTGAGGCGAGATCCTTGGCCGAAGGGGCATAGCGTTCCATGAACCGCTCGCCTTCGGAGTTGGTGAGATAACCGCCCTCGCCCCGCGCGCCTTCGGTGATGAGCACGCCCGCCCCGTAGATGCCGGTGGGGTGGAACTGCACGAATTCCATGTCCTGGAGCGGCAGGCCGGCGCGCAGCACCATGCCGCCGCCGTCGCCGGTGCAGGTGTGGGCGGAGGTGGCAGTATAATATGAACGGCCATAGCCGCCCGTCGCGAGCACAACGGCATGCGCCTTGAAGCGGTGGATGGTGCCATCGTCCATGCACAGTGCGATCACGCCGACGCACTTGCCGTCCTTCATGATCAGGTCGATCGCGAAGTATTCGATGAAGAAGTCCGCCGCGTACTTCAGGCTCTGCTGATAGAGCGCGTGCAGCATGGCGTGGCCGGTACGGTCAGCCGCGGCGCAGGTGCGCTGCACCGGAGGACCCTCGCCCATGTTCTGCATGTGGCCGCCGAACGGGCGCTGGTAGATTGTGCCATCCGCGTTGCGCGAGAACGGCACGCCGGCGTGTTCCAGTTCGTAGACGGCCTGGGGCGCCTCGCGCACCATGTATTCGATGGCGTCCTGATCGCCCAGCCAGTCAGACCCCTTGACGGTGTCGTACATGTGCCAGGTCCAGTGGTCGGGCGTGTTGTTGCACAGCGAGGCCGCGATGCCGCCCTGCGCCGCAACGGTGTGGCTGCGCGTCGGGAACACCTTGGTGATGCAGGCCGTCTTGAGGCCCGCCTCGGCGCTCCCCATCGTGGCACGCAGGCCCGAGCCGCCGGCGCCGACGACGACCGTATCATAAGTATGGTCGATGATCTTGTATGCAGGAGCAGTCATTACGCAGCGCCTCCCAGCGCGAGGCGGAGAATGCAGAACAGGCCGAACGCGGCCGAACCGACAGCAACGAGATTGAGCGCCATCAATGCGGCGAACTTGCTCGCCTGCTCGTGGACGTAGTCTTCGATCACGACCTGCAGGCCCATCTTGCCGTGCCAGATGTTGACCAGCAGGAACAGCGCCAGCGCCGTTGCCGGGATGGGCTTCACCAGCCACTCGCGCACCGAGGCGTAGCCAAGGTCAGGCAGAAGCAGTAGCGAGATGCCGAACCACAGCGTCAGGAACAGACTGCCGATCGAAGTATAGCGAAAGACCAGCCAGTGGTGCGAACCGCTGTGCGCCGATCCGAGACCGCGCACGCGGCCGATGGAAGTTCCGTTGCCCATGTTTGGTGTTCCCGACCTTGTCAGCGCAGAAAGATGAAGGCCCACAGCGCCGCCGTGAAGACGACGCCTAGCACCGTGGTGATGTTGGCCCACATGTTGTTGGCCTCAAGCTCGTAGCCCGCGCCGATATCGAGCACGAAGTGCCGGATGCCGGTCAGCGTATGCGCGATCACGGCCCAGCTGATGCCGATCAGCACGACATAGCCCAGCGGACTGGTCGCCAGCGCGGTGAAGGTGGCGTACGCTTCCGGTCCCGAAACCAGCGCGCCGAGCCACCACAAGGCCACCGCGATGCCAACCACCGCGCCAACACCGGTGATGCGGTGCAGGATCGAGGAGAGCATTGCCGGCCCCCAGCGCCAGATCTGCAAGTGCGGCGAAAGCGGACGACCGCGTCCATTCGTGCCGGCCTGAGCCATATCGCGAATCCCCATGCATGGCCGCAGCGCCCACGCGCTGCCCTCGGCTTGACCCCTTAGCCAAAACGGCGGCCTGTGCAAGCCGGGCCGTGCGCCGCTTGGCTATCGGCCGCGTTGTCCCTAGAAGCAACGCATGGCCAAAGTGTGGAAAATGACAGTCCTTGCCCCGCGCGCCCAGGTCAAGGCAGCGCTCCTCGCACACGAGGACGCAGTTGACTGGGACGCCGGCATCGTGATCGCTGGGAGCGAAATTGCCGAGGACCGCCCTGACGACTGGCAGCTCGAGGCCTGGCTGGGGCGCAAGCCGCGCAAGGCCGACCTCGCAGCCGTGGCGGGCCTGTTTGCGCCCGGCCCTGCCCCCGCGATCGCGACCGAGCAACTGCCCGACACCGACTGGCTGACGCAGAGCCAGCAGGGGGTCGAACCGATCCGTGCCGGCCGGTTCCATGTCCACACACCGGAATATCCGCCGGTCGACGAACCCGGCGTGCGGGATTTCACCATTCCCGCGAGCCAGGCCTTCGGCACCGGCCAGCACGCCACGACCGCGGGCTGCCTCGCCATGCTCAGCGCCATGAAGCAGCGCGGCGTGATGGTGCGCAATCTCGCCGACATCGGCACCGGCACCGGCCTGCTTGCCTTTGCCGCGCTTCATCTGTGGCCGCGCGCGGTCGCCACGGCGAGCGACATCGACGAGGTCTGCGCCGACGTGGTGGAGGAGAACGCGCGCGCCAATGGCGTTGCGATGGGCAGCGGCAACGGCGCGCTGACCATGCTCGTCGCCGATGGCATGGCGCATCCGCTGCTGAAGGCACGCGGACCGTATGACCTTGTCATCGCCAACATTCTCGCCGGGCCGCTGATCGGCCTTGCGCCCCACTTTGCCCGCGCCATGGTGCCGGGCGGGAACCTGCTGCTGGCGGGACTGCTGGAAACGCAGGAAGCGCAGGTGCGCGCTGCCTGCCGCCGCGCAGGCCTGCGCCTCGCCGCGCGGATGTTGCGCGGCGACTGGTCGATCCTTTGGCTGAGGCGGCGGCAAAATTCGACTCGCCTCTGACTTTCAATCAGCAGATCGCGTTTTCCAGGTTTTGACGAGAATAGGCTGCTATTCCTCTGAATTACCTCTAATTTACATTAGTATAAACAGAAAGTTACTTTTGATATTGACATGCCTTCTCCATTATAAAAACAGGCATACAAGAGCTAAAAAAGATTCTTTTCGCAGTTAGATTTTTGATTTGACTCCAGTATCGTCAAGTCATAGTTTTTCGCGTCCCTTGACATGGGACAAGTCCATACATTGCTAAATCAGGACCGGGGGGTCTCTCCGCTGTCGAAGAACGGGTCTTCGGCACGTATGCATTATGGAGGAAGCCATGTCTGACGAATTTTGTCCAAGACAGATTGTATTCGACATCCCTGGCAATCCCAGTGTCACTGTTACCGCAACCGAAGACGGCTCGGGTGGCATCGATTTCATACTCGATGTCGACAATAGCGGCGGCAAAGTCGGTGACTTGCGTGGACTGTTCTTCGATATCGTGGAATCGAAGCTGCCCGGCCTGACCCTCACTGGCGGCGACGGCTTTTTCACCGAGATGAAAGTCAATGCTAACAAGGTCCTCGACCTTGGCGATGGCGCGAACATGTTGGGAGCGACCACCGCCGGATTCGATGTCGGCATCGAATGGGGCAAGGAAGGGATCGGCAAGGGCAAGGCCGATGTCGATACGGTTCACTTTACGCTCACCAACACCGCCGACAACTTGACGCTTGACGATCTCGCGCACCAGCGCTTCGGCGCGCGCGTGACGTCCATCGGAACGGATGGAGGCAGGCGCACTGATTCTGAAAAGATCATCACCATCGCCCCGGCGGCACCCGATGCCAACGATGACGAATACACCATCTTCGAAGACAACTCGGATGGCCTCGACGATCCGTCGAAGACACCCGAAGATTACGTCATGCTGGTGCTCGCCAACGACACCGACGCCGACGGCGACACGCTCTTCATCACGTCGATTCACGAACAACCTGACGGCGGGACGGTGTCGATCACGGACGGTGGCACGACGCTGACCTTCACGCCCGACACCGACTTTGCCGGCGAGGTCACCTTTGAGTACTGCGTCAGCGACGGCAATGGCGGGCAGGACAATGCGACAGTCACGCTGAACATCACGCCCGTGGCCGACATTCCGCTGTTCGACGTGCTGGTGGAGGCCACCGACAACGTCAACGAAGTCCTGCTGACAGTGACGGTCGATCAGGACGACGCCGACAGTTCGGAGTTCATGGACAGCCTCGGCACGTCCGCGCTGCCGGGTGGAGTCACGATCAGTCCGGTCAGCGTCAATC
This sequence comes from Novosphingobium sp., assembly GCA_040377095.1. GTDB lineage: Bacteria > Pseudomonadota > Alphaproteobacteria > Sphingomonadales > Sphingomonadaceae > Novosphingobium. The sequence continues at coordinate 79,666 of JBEIPK010000003.1, read as the reverse complement.
CTGCCATTGAACCTGATCAGATCGTCCAGCAGTTCCTGCTGACCTTGCCGATGGACCAGGACTGGGATTTCGACCTGACCTTCACCGGCACAGCCAAAGAAACGGTCAATGGCGACACCCAGACCGGAACATATGTTGTTCCGATACTCTACGAATACAATTCGACGACCGTCGATGCCGATTTCAGCGCGGTCGATCAATCGATCTGGGACAACGGCAATCAGTTTACCTTCAATGATACACGCTTCTTCGGTGTCGATACAGGGCCATTTGGCGGGCAGATCGGGCCAAGTTGGCTCTACGCCGGCATTGAAGGAGATTTCATGGCGGGTTTCCAGTCCGATCTTGATTTCACGGGCGGCGATATTGATGCCGATGCGGATTATGACATCACAGTCGAAACCAATTACAACAAGACCGTCGATACGTTGCTGATCGACACTGGCAAGCTGCTCAACGGAGCCATTTTCGACACCGTTGGCCCGCAGGGCTCCTATACGCTCGATTTCCTGTACGATCTTTATCTCGCGGCCTATGTCGGCGTTGACATCACTGTCGACCTGTTCGTCACCGAGGTAGGCTGGCAGGACGAATTCAACTTCACCGCGATCGATGAGGCGGGATCGGAGAACCTGATCAACCTCAATAGCGATGACCTGGAGTTCGGCTTCGCCTTCCCGGCGCCATTCGATTCTGTCTCTCTCGATTTCGCCTGGCCGAACATCACGACGAACGGCACCGTGCCCACTGGCTCATCGACTGGTGAAAGCAACGACTTCTTCACCATGACGCTGGACATGGACCAGCTTCTGTCGACCCTCCTGTTCGGCGGCGTAAATCCGTTCGATATCAGTTGGGATCTGTTCGACGGCGTCGTCACCTTCGGCCTGGAACTGCTTGACTTCGATCTTCTTGGTTCAATGAACTTTATCCAGAACTTCGATCTGGCCCTCGGCGATCTGGTCGGAACCTTTGAATTCGAGGACGGCACTTCCCAGTCCTTCACCGTTGGAGACAGCATCCAGGTGTTCGACGCGCAAGCGATTGATGCGAACACTCTCGATGTGGGTGGCCCGAACGGGATCGTGGATTTCGTATTCACGGTATCGCCGGCCGCCAACCTTTCCAACGAGACGTTGCTGCAATTCAACGTGGGCTACAATCTTGATATCCTTAGCGTGGAATTCGGGTACGACGTCGAGGTCGATTCCGGTAGCTTCTCGGCCGGGCCGCTTGTCGATCTCGGTGGGACAACACCGGTGACCGACATCGAGGTGTACAACAACACCTTCGCGCTGGATTTCTCCAACGGGAACTTCGCTTTCGGCGCTTGATCGCCGTATTCAGTCCCCCGAGAGGAAGGGAGGCTTCGGCCTCCCTTCTTTTTCGCCTGCTGGCGCTTCGATCCGGCGCCCGCCCCCGCGACCAAAAGGTCGGTCTTTGCCGGAACCGTACCGGCAGAGCGCGCAACAACCCGCACGGGCCCGCGCCTTGCCGCGCGGATGGTACGCGGTGACCGGTCGGCCTTGTGGCTGAGGAAGCGCACGGTCCGCTAGCTTTCGCTCAGCGCATGCTCCAGCAGTCGCAGCGCCGAAGTGGTGAAGGCACCCATGTTGGCAATGCGGTCGTCGCTGCCGGTTTCGGTCTTTCGGGTCATTTCCACACCCGGTCCGACCACGGCCGCCATGCTGATGCCCGAGGTCACGCCCATCGGGTGCGCGCTGCCGCCGGCCGAGCCGGTCTCCGCAACGCCCCACTGCGCGCCGAACTGATCCCGGATGGCGCGGGCCTGAAGCAGCGCATAGCTTTCGGTGGCCGAGCGCTGGCCGCGAAATGCCTCTCTTGGCAGCCCCAGAAGGACCGATCGGGAGTGGATCGAATAGACGATCCCTCCGCCCGCGAAGAACGCCGTCGCGCCAGGCACCGTCAGCAGCGCGGCAGAAACCAGCCCGCCGGTCGCCCCGTCGGCAACGGCCACGCTCTCGCCCCGCGCGATGAGCGCGGCGGCGATCCGCAGCGCCATCGGGTGCAGCTCTTCGATCATCCGGCAACCTTCACGATCTCGGCCCACTCGGCCTCGCCAATCACCCGAATGCCAAACTTCTCGGCCTGCTTGAGCTTCGACCCCGCGCCCGGGCCTGCGACGACAAGATCGGTTTTGGCCGATACCGTGCCCGCCGAGCGCGCGCCGAGCCGTTCGGCCTGCGCCTTGGCCTCGTCGCGGCTCATGGTTTCAAGCTTGCCGGTGAACACCACGGTCTTGCCCGCAACTTCGCTGTCGAGCGTTTCCACCACATAGGCCGGCGGGGAGACTTCGCCCCGTACCTCTTTCGTGCCGATCAGATCGTCCCATACCGCGACGTTGTGCGGCTCATGGAAGAAGTCACCCAGCGCCTCGACCACGGCGGGGCCGACGCCGTCTATCGAGGTGAGTTCGCCAAGCGCTTCCGCATCGCCGCCGTGCGCCTTTTGCGCCGCATCGCGCAGGGCTTCCAGCGTGACGAAGCGCTTCATCAGGTCGCGGGCAGTCACAGCCCCGACGTGACGGATGCCGAGTCCGAACAGCAGCCGCGCGGCATCGGGCGAGCGCTTCGCCTCGATGGCCGCCAACAGGTTATCCACAGAGGTTTCCACATCCTTGCCCAGCGTAAGCATGGCCTCGCGGCGGCGGCGCAGGCGGAAGATGTCAGCTGGGCTTTCCAGCCATCCCAGTTCGAAAAACCGGGCGATGCTCTTTTCCCCCAGCCCCTCGATATCGAGCGCGCCCCGGCTGACGAAATGCTTCAATCGCTCGGTCCGCTGCGCCGGGCACACCAGCCCGCCGGTGCAGCGCACGTCGACCTCGCCGTCTTCGGCCACGGCCTCGCTGCCGCATTCGGGGCAGTGGTCGGGGAAACGGTAGGGCTCGCGCTGCTCGTCGCGGGTCAGGTTTTCCACCACTTGCGGGATGACGTCCCCAGCGCGCTGCATCAGGATCGCGTCGCCGACCCGCAGGCCAAGCCGGCCGATCTCGTCGCGGTTGTGCAGCGTGACGTTGGTGACGGTCACGCCGCCCACCAGCACCGGGCGCAGCCGCCCGACTGGGGTCAGCTTGCCGGTGCGGCCGACCTGGATGTCGATGGCCTCAAGCACCGTCTCGGCGCGTTCGGCGGGGAACTTGTGCGCCAGCCCCCAGCGCGGCGCCTTGGCGACAAAGCCCAGCCGCTCCTGCCAGTCAAGCCGGTCCACCTTGTAGACCACGCCGTCGATATCATAGCGAAGGTCCGCCCGCATCGCGCCGATCTGGCGGTAATGATCGAGCATCTCGGCGACATCGCCGCAGCGAACCAGCATGGGCGAAACCGGAATCCCCCAATCCAGGATTTGCTGCATGACGCCAAGCTGCGTCGCCGCCGGAGCCGCGCTCGCCGCGCCCCAGCCGTGGGCAAGGAACCGCAAGGGTCGTTTCGCAGTGACCGCCGGGTCCTTCTGGCGAAGTGAACCCGCTGCCGCGTTCCTTGGCGTGGCGAAGAGCCGCGCCCCGGCCTCCTCCTGCGCGGCGTTGAGCGCGGCAAAGGCGTCCTTGTCCATGTAGACTTCGCCGCGCACCTCGAACACCGCGGGCGGATTGCCGGCCAGTTGCTGCGGGATGTCGGAAATGTGCGCGACGTTGGCCGTCACGTCCTCGCCCGTTTCGCCGTCCCCGCGCGTTGCGGCGCGAACGAGCCTGCCGTTCTCGTAGCGCAAGGAACAGGACAGCCCGTCGATCTTGTCCTCAGCCGTGAACGAGACTGGCTCGTCCGCCGCAAGGTTGAGGAAGCGCCGCACCCGCGCGGCGAATTCTGCCACTTCCTCGTCCGAGAACGCGTTGTCGAGGCTCATCATGCGGACTTCGTGGCGCACCTTCGACAAGGGCGAGGCAGCGACCGCAGCGCCGACCTTGCGGCTCGGGCTGTCCGGCCGGACCAGATCGGGAAACGCGGCTTCGAGTTCGGCATTGCGGCGCACCAGCGCGTCGTACTCGGCGTCGGAAATCTCCGGCGTATCCTCGGCGTGATAGAGCCGGTCATGCCGCGCGATGGCTTTTGCAAGCCGCATCAGTTCGTTGGCTGCTTCAGCTTCGGTAATCTGACTCACACCCCCTCCAGCAGCCTGTCAGCCTGCGCGCGGGCCTCGTCGGTCACTTCCGCACCCGAGAGCATTCGCGCGATTTCCTGCCGCCGGCCTTCCGCGTCGAGCAGGTGGACGCTGGTGCGCGTGACCACGCCCTGGGACGACTTGGCAATGACGTAGTGCGCGCTGCCACGCGCCGCGACTTGCGGGCTGTGCGTGACGGCGAGAAGCTGCCCGCCGCTTGCCAGCCTCGCCAGACGCTCGCCAATGGCGCTGGCAACCGCGCCGCCGACGCCCCGGTCGATCTCGTCGAAGATCACAGTCGCGGCCCCGCCCTGCTCCGCAAGCGCGACCTTGAGCGCGAGGATGAAGCGCGAAAGCTCGCCCCCGCTGGCGATCTTGGCGAGCGGCGCGAAGGGCGCGCCGGGGTTGGTCGAAATGAGAAACTCGACACTGTCCATGCCCGATGGTCCCCAGCGATCGTCGGGCAGCGGGGTCACGGCGGTGCGGAACTGCGCGGCGTCGAGCTTGAGCGGCGCGAGTTCTCCCGCCACTGCCTTGTCAAGCCTCCCGGCCGCCTCGCTTCGCGCGGCCGACAGCGCGCGGGCCGCGTCGGCGTAGCGCTCCCCCGCCTCACGCGCGGCGCGTTCAAGGCCGGCCAGCTCCGCCTCGCCGCTTTCGATGGCATCGAGCGCGGCGCGCATTGTACGCATCGTCTCGGGCAGTTCGTCCACGGTCACGCCGTGCTTGCGGGCGGCGGCGCGCAGATCGAACAGGCGAGTCTCGATGCGGTCAAGAGCGGCGGGATCGTGCATGAGGGCTTCGGCGGCCCGCTCCAGCCGGTCCTCGGCCTCGGTCGCCTCGATCACCGCCCGGTCAAGCGCGGCCAGCGCCTCGGCCAGAAGGGGGTGTTCCTCGGCAATCCGGTCAAGCCGCCGCGCCGCGCCGCGCAAGGTGGCGAGCGCCGAATCGGAGCCGGCCCACAAATGGCGCAGCGCCTCGAGGTCGTCCGCCAGCCTCTCGCCTTTCTGCATGGCGGCGCGGGCCTCGGCCAGCTGGAGTTCCTCACCTTCCTCGGGCGACAACGCGTTGAGCTCGGCAAGGTGGGCGAGCAGCAGATCCTGTTCGGCAGCTGCGCTTTCGATGCGGCGGCGCGCGCCCGCAAGAGCCTCCTCGGCCGCGCGCCAGGCCCGCCAGCAGACTTCGATCCCGGCGGTGTCGGCCTCTGCATAGCGATCGAGCAGCAGCCGGTGGCCGCGCGCGTTGACGAGGCCCCGGTCATCGTGCTGCCCGTGGAGTTCGACAAGATATCCGCCCAGTTCGCGCAGCAACGCGACGCCAACCGGTTGGTCGTTGACGAAAGCCTTCGATCCGCCCGACCCGTCCTCGCCGCCGCGAAGTTGACGTTTCAGGATCAGCGGCTCGCCAGGTTCAACCTCAACCCCGGCATCGGAAAGCAGCGCGGCGACAGGTGTGGGCAGCCGGGCAAACTCGAAGCTGGCTGTAACGCTGGCCCGGTCCTCGCCCGCGCGCAGCAGCGCGCTGTCCGCCCGGTTGCCCAGCACCAGGCCGAGCGCGTCGAGCAGGATCGACTTGCCCGCACCGGTCTCGCCCGTCAGCACGCCAAGGCCGCCCGGAAATTCCAGATCGAGCGCTTCGATGAGGACGATGTTGCGGATGGACAGTCGGTTAAGCATGCTTGCCGGTCAGGGAACGTGAGCCATCCAGATAACCGAATGCGAACCGCTCGTCACGCGCGGCACGGTCCGTCATGCACCGGAAATACCAGCCCGAACAGCGGGGCGGGAACAAAGCCAGGCGCGGCGACTGGCCAGCCAGAAGCGACCCGCTCGGCTGCATCAGCCACGAATCGAAGATTTAGCTGGCCTGCGTGCCCGGGGCGTGACGCTGCATCAGTTCGAACGCACGGGTATACCAATTGGTATTGGGGTAGTTGCTGCCCAGCACCGAAGCGGCCTTCTGCGCCTCTTCCACCAGTCCCATCGTCAGGTAGCTTTCGACGAGGCGGTAAAGTGCCTCCGGCGCGTGGCTGGTGGTCTGGTAGTTGTCGACCACGTTGCGGAAGCGCAGCGCCGAGGCCAGCCATTTGCCGCTGCGCTGGTAGGAACGGCCGATGTCCATCTCCTTGCCGGCGAGATGGTCATTCACGAGATCGAGCTTGAGCCGCGCGTCGGCGGCATAGGTGGTCCCCGGATAGCGCCGGGCCACATCCGTCAGCGCAGTCTTGGCCTGCTGCGTGATCTTTTGATCGCGGCTAACGTCGCTGATCTGCTCGTAATAGCACAGCGAGATCAGGTAGAAGGCGTAAGGCGCATCCTTGTTGCCCGGATGGATCGAAAGGAAGCGCTGCGCCGAGGATACGGCCTTGGTGTAATCGCGCGCAACGTAATAGGAAAACGCGCTCATCAACTGGGCACGACGTGCCCACGGCGAATAGGGGTGCTGACGCTCGACCTCGTCGAACAGGGCGGCCGCGACCTTGGCGTCGCCGCGATCGAGGCGGGCCTTTGCCGCGCCATAAAGCGTATCCACATCGCGCGCGACGTAGGAGGTGTCCTTGTTCTTGCCGCCGCGCCCGGCGCAGCCCGCCGTGAGCACAAGGGCAACCGAGGCGAAGGCCCAGACGAGCGCCCGCGGGGCCGAAAACTGTGTGCGCGAGGCAACGCGCGTCATTGACGATCGATCATGCATGACGCGCCTATAGCCAGCAGCGCGCTGAACGCCAAGTGAAGTTGCGGCGGCCGCCGGGGATGAGGGGGCAGAGCGGTTGGAGAACCCGCCTGTCAGGCCCTTGCCTCACTCCTCGCCCATGCGCAGCGCGGCGATGAAAGCTTCCTGCGGGATTGCTACGTTGCCGTACTCGCGCATCCGGGCCTTGCCCTTCTTCTGCTTTTCGAGAAGCTTCTTCTTGCGCGTGATGTCGCCGCCATAGCACTTGGCCGTCACGTCCTTGCGCATTGCGGCGATGGTCTCGCGCGCAACGACCTTGCCGCCGATCGCGGCCTGTACGGGGATCTTGAACAAGTGGCGCGGGATCAGGTCCTTCAGGCGCTCGCACATGTGTCGTCCGCGCGCCTCTGCGACGGAGCGGTGCACGATCATCGAGAGCGCATCGACCGGTTCGTTGTTGACGAGGATGCTCATCTTGACGAGATCGCCCTCGCGCAGGCCGATCTGTTCGTAGTCGAAGCTGGCATAGCCGCGGCTGATCGACTTCAGTCGGTCATAGAAATCGAACACCACTTCGTTGAGCGGCAATTCGTAGCTCACCTGCGCGCGGCCGCCAACATAAGTGAGGCCGGTCTGGTTGCCGCGCCGATCCTGGCACAGCTTGAGTATCGAACCGAGATATTCGTCAGGCGTATAGATCACGGCCTTGATCCACGGCTCGTCGATCTGCTCGATCCGGCTGGGATCGGGATAGTCGGCCGGGTTGTGAAGCAGGATCTCGCGGGCGTCGTCGGTCTTCGATTTGCGCAGCTGGATGCGGTAGACAACCGAAGGCGCGGTTGTGATGAGGTCGAGGTCGTATTCGCGGGTCAGCCGCTCCTGGATGATCTCCAGATGCAGCAGGCCAAGGAACCCACAGCGAAAGCCGAACCCCAGTGCGGCGCTGCTTTCGGTTTCGAAGCTGAAGCTCGCATCGTTGAGGCGAAGGCGCGCGATCGATTCGCGCAGCTTTTCAAAGTCAGCGGCATCGACCGGGAACAGCCCGCAGAACACCACAGGCTGGACTTCCTTGAAGCCAGGCAGAGGCTGGGTCGCCCCGCCCTTCACTGTGGTGATGGTATCGCCGACGCGGGCCTGCGCCACTTCCTTGATCTGCGCAGTGATGAAGCCGATTTCGCCCGGCCCCAGTTCGGGCAGCTCGACCCGCTTGGGAGTGAAGCAGCCAACCCGGTCGATCAGGTGTTCGGTCCCGCCCTGCATGAACTTGACCGGCAGCCCCTTGCGGATCGAGCCGTCGATGACGCGCACGAGAATGACCACGCCAAGGTAGGGATCGTACCACGAATCGACCAGCATCGCCTTCAGCGGCGCATTGCGGTCGCCGCCGGGCGGCGGTATGCGGGTGACGACCGCTTCAAGGACTTCCTCGATGCCAATGCCGGACTTGGCCGAGGCCAGTACCGCCTGTGAGGCGTCGATGCCGATCACTTCCTCGATCTCGGCGCGGACCTTTTCCGGTTCTGCGGCGGGCAAGTCGATCTTGTTGATGACGGGCACGATCTCATGGTCATGCTCAATCGACTGGTAAACATTGGCAAGGGTCTGCGCTTCCACGCCTTGCGCTGCATCGACGACCAGCAACGCGCCCTCGCAGGCGGCAAGGCTGCGCGAGACTTCATAGGCGAAATCGACGTGGCCCGGCGTGTCCATCAGGTTGAGTTCATACGTCAGCCCGTCATGTGCGGTGTACGAGAGGCGCACGGTCTGCGCCTTGATGGTAATGCCGCGCTCTTTCTCGATATCCATGTTGTCGAGCACCTGCGCGCTCATCTCGCGCTCGGTCAGCCCGCCGGTGAACTGGATCAGCCTGTCGGCAAGCGTCGACTTGCCATGGTCGATATGGGCGATGATGCTGAAGTTTCGGATCTGGGCGCGGTCGGTCATGGGGCGCCGTTAGCAGGCGCTTGTCCGTTCGCCTAGCGGTCCTGACTTTCCTGCACGCGCGGTGCGGCGTGGGCGCGCCGGCTCGCGCCCTCGTCGACCTGTGCGAAGCGCGGCGGGGCAAAGCCGCCCCGTCCGCCCAGCCCGGCGCCGACCGAGTGCATGACATCGACTGGCACGCGGTTGCGCGTAACAAGCCCGCCCGCGCCGTCATCGACGAGCGACATCTCGAATTCGAGCCCGATCAGCGATCCCGCAGAGCGGCGAACGGTCCCGATCGCCAGTTGCCCGTCACCGAAATCGACGACGAATTGCTCGCCCACCGCGACGCCCAGCAACCCGTCGATGAGGCAACCGGTGCTCGACAGGTTGCGCATCATCAGTTCGTACCGGTGGTCGCCGTGGATCAGCCCGACGCGACGGAAGACGGTGCGCCGGTCGGAGCGATAGCGGCTCGGCCCGCTTGGCTCCATCGTCCAGGCACCGCAGGCCATCGCATCGGATACCTCCTCGATCGGCAGCGGTGCGGCATAAAGGTCGCCCTGAAGCCGGTCGATCGCATAATCCTTGAGGATGGGCAACTGATCGTGCGCGATCACGCCGTCGGCCGTCAGTTCAAGATCGAGGGCCCGGCCGATGCCGCACAGCGCGCCAACGAAGGCCCGGCCGCGTTCATCGGACGTCGACATCTCGTCGAGCAGGACGTGGTCGATCTTGAGCCCATCGAGCGGGACGTTGCGCAGATTGAGCAGGGCGCAGCGTCCCGAACCGAAGGCATCGAGCACGAGCCGCACGCCCAGGAGATGCAGCGAGGCCAGTTCCTGCCCGGTGGCGGCATCAACGACATCGAAGACCGGCGAGGGAATCTCAAGTTCGAGCCGCTCGGGCGAGAGCTCTGAGGATGCCAGCGCCTGCGTGACGACTTCGACAAAGCCGCGCTCCTGGAACTGCGCCAGCGAGACGTTGACGGCAATCCGTACGCCGCCGGGTAGTTGCACCCCGTCTGCGCAGGCCTGCCGGATGGCCCAGTTGTCGAGCCCGGCACGCAGATTGGCCTTGTCGGCGATCGGTATGAAGATATCCGGCGAAACGTCGCCGAAATCGGGATGGTTCCAGCGAAGCTGCGCCTCGAGCGCGACGACCTTGCCGCTGCCAGCTTCGACGATCGGCTGGTACAGGAGCTCGATCTGATCGGCGACGAGCGCCTCGCGCAGGTCGATTTCGAGCCGGCGGCGCTGTTCCGCCTCGCGGTCCAGGTCGGGCGCATAGAACCGGAAGTGCCCCCGCCCCGCGCCTTTCGACGCGTAAAGCGCAAGATCCGCATGGCCGACGATAGTCTCCGCATCCTTGCCATCGAAAGGCATGATTGCGATGCCGACCGATGCCCCGATGCTGCACCGGCCGTCCTGCAACGAATAGGGCTGCGAAACCACCGCGATGAGCTTGCGGGCCAGTTCACCCAGCACGCCGCGATCGTCCTCATCGGGCAGGAGGACCTGGAACTCGTCGCCGCCCAGTCGGCCCACCGTTCCCGCCTCTCCGACAGCGCCCGAAATTCGCTCGGCCACCTGCTTGAGCAGCTCGTCGCCGGCAAGGTGGCCCAGACTGTCGTTGACCAGCTTGAACCGGTCGAGATCGATCATCATCAGCGCATAGTTGCGCTGCGAGCCCCGCGACTGTCTGACGGCCATGTCGAGCAGCTGGTTCATGTGGTTGCGGTTGGCCAGCCCGGTGAGCGGGTCGGTCATCGCCAGGCGGGATGCGTCGCGCCGTTCCCGCCGCGCGTCGGTGATATCTTCGCCGCTGCCGTGATACCCGGTGAAGCGGCCCTCCCCATCGAAGCGCGGGCGGCCCGATAACGACCACCACAACTCTTCTCCGGGACCTGCAGCGCGCACAACGATGCTCGCGAAGTTCTTGCACGCGCTCAGGGCCAGCGACAGCGACCTGGTCCGCTTGCCATCGACCCCAGTTTCGCTGCGGAACAGGGCTTGAAATGGCGTGCCGGCGAGATCAGCTGCCGTGCGATCCAGAGACTCGGCAATGCGCTGCGAGATATAGCGGATGTTCCCGGCGCTGTCGGTCGACCAGAACCAGACCCGCCCCGAATTTTCGTAATCACTCAGGAGCCTGACGGCATCTTCCTCGAAGCCGGGAGCAGTGTTCTCGGCGTCACGGCCTGCGGAACGAGAGGTCCATGAGGTGGCTGCCGCGCGCTCGCGGCCGAACAGGGCCTTGAGACCTGAGATCCGCGTGCCGTCCGAACCCGACAATTTCCTCACCGTCCTGTCCTAAAGGAATATCCCTAACCCATAGACAACCGAAGTTGATCAAATGCTAACGCGGCCGCGCAAGCGCAACCCGCCTGACGATGTGATGGGTGCGGAACTTCAGCCGGCTCTTAGCCAGCGCGGCGCTGCGCGATCTCGCCCGGCTGGCGGGGCGTGCGGGGCAGCGCCACCATCACCCGGCCGCTCGAATCGACGGGCAGAACCTGCACGAATTCGACGCCCATCCGGTCATCGACGCACCACCGTGTCGTCGCCTCGACCGAATGCTCGGCCGAGAAATGGACGCGAAAGTCTGTGCCCGGCGGCACGTTCCAAAGGCCTTCGATCATTGCCCCGGATGCAGAGATGTTGCGGATCGTGCCCTGATAGACTTCGCTGCCGTGCTGGAGCACAACCTTGCGCAGCATCGTCTGGCGCGTCGCGCGCGCCGAGCGGGGGCCATCCGCAATCGCGCGCAAGCCCGCCGCAAGGCGCTGGGAGGCCGCCGATGAGCTGAGCGGCTTCTCGTAGATATAGCCCTGGATGTGGCTGCAACCCAGCGAGCGGACCAGATCGAGTTCGTCGAGCGTCTCGACGCCCTCCGCCGTCGTTTCCATGCCCAGCGCCTCGGCCAGGCTGACGATCGAGGCAATGATCGCGCCGTTGCGACTGCCCTTGATCGTCGCCCCGCGGACGAAGCTCTGGTCGATTTTGATCTTGTCGAACGGCGCCTTCTGAAGATAGCCCAGCGCGGAATAGCCGGTGCCGAAATCGTCGAGCGCAAGCCGGACCCCGACACGCTTGAGCGCCGCGAACATGCCTTCAGTGGCTGCATCGTCGTTGAGGAACACGCTCTCGGTGATTTCCAGCTCTAGCCGCCCCGGATCGATCTGCGCCGAGGCGATTGCATTGGTCAGAACCGAAGGAAAAGCCGGGTTCGAGAACTGGAGCGGCGAGACATTGACTGCGACCCTCACCGTTTCTGGCCACTGGGCCAGTTGATGGCACGCCGTGCGCAGCGCCCATTCCCCGATTGGCGCGATCAGGCCCGCGTCTTCGGCGATGGGAATGAACTTGGTGGGTGACATGGCCCCGTGCACCGGGTGGTTCCAGCGCAGCAGCGCTTCGAAGCCGGTGATCTTCTCAGTCATGGTGTGGACGACAGGCTGGTAATACAGTTCGAGATCGCCGTTTGAAAGTGCGTCGCGCAGGTCCTGCTCCAGCTTGCGCCGTTCCTCGGCCTCGCTGTGCAGGTCAGCCGCATAGAAGTGATGCCGCCCGCGCCCGCCATCTTTCGCGGCATAAAGGGCAAGGTCGGCATTGCGGATCAGTGCTTCGGGCGTGCTGCCATCGTCCGGCGCCAGCGCGATGCCGACCGAGGCGCCGATCACGACGCGTTGGCTGTCGATCGAATAGGGCTGCGAAAGGTTGACGATGATCCGGTGCGCCAGAGTTGCCAGCTCCTCGCGCGCCATCCGTCCCGGTAAAATGACCTGGAATTCGTCGCCCCCAAGCCGGCCGACGCGTCCGTGGTCGGCCACCGTCCATTCGAGCCGCTGGGAGACCTGCTTGAGCAGGGCGTCACCCGCTGGGTGGCCGAGCGTATCGTTGACCTGCTTGAAGCGGTCGAGATCGAGCAGGAGGACGGCGCAGGTCCGGTGCTCCTCGCGCGGGGCGGCCAGGATCTTTTCCAGCGTATCGCCCATTTGCATCCGGTTGGCGAGACCGGTGAGCGAATCGTAGAGCGCAAGACGCGATGCGTTTTCCTGCGATCGCCGCTTTTCGGTGAGATCGGCGCCAGATCCCCTGAAACCAATGAAATTCTTGAACGAATCGTGGATCGGCCGCCCGCTGATCGACCACCACCGCTCGGCTTCTTCACCGGTCGCCGCGCGCACGGCAAGGTCCTGGAATGACGAGCGCGCCGACAGGTGGAAGTTGAGCGTGCGCTCGCCTTCCTGCCCCTTGGCGTCAAGGATGAAAAGCTCGGTAAACGGCCTGCCGACCATCTTCTGGCTGCCGGTGCCGATCAGCCGGCCGATTGTCGGCGAGACGTACGTGATCATGCCCCGGCGATCGGTCTCCCAAAACCAGCCCATGCCCGATTGCTCGTATTCGCCAAGCAGCATCTCGGCGCGACGTTGTGCACGTTCGGCGCCTTGTTGCGCGGCCTGGGCGGCGCCTTCGCGTACAAGCTGGCGCCGGGTGATGATCGTACCGAGAGCCGCGCCCACGGCAAGCAGGGCGAAATGCCGCGTCGAACCGGCCAACAGCGCCACGCCCGCCCACAGCGCGACCTTCGCCAACATGATCGACGGCAGGCGCCCATGCAGGATAGCGGTGCAGAGAAGGCTGACGAGTATAAGGATCTCGATCGACGCCGCCCAGGCCGATTGCCCGACAGCCTCTGTCCACCACGCCACGGCAAGACCGAACAGGAAAACCGGCAGACCTACGGCGGCCATGGCAATGGCGAACCGGCGCGGGAAGTCATCGGGCCAGTTCCGCTCCAGCCTGACAAAGAGGCGGGTCGCCGCCGTGATGCCAAGCGCCCCCAGCGCCAAGCCCGCGACCGCGAGCGGCGGCAGCGACCAGGACATCAATCCGATCATCACGAAGGCCGCAAGCATGGCCGGCGCGCTCCACGTCCACTCGCGCGGAATCAGGAACTTGCGAGTGGCCCCGGTGGCGATATGGCCCGATGAGGGCTGGCGCGGCGCCATGCCGCTGCGCGCAGTGCGGCCAAGCGCCCCGGGCGAGCCGAAGGGCGTGGCGGCTGCGGCGCTTGCCGTGTCGCTAACCGGGACAAGAGCCGGCGCGCCGGTGCCGGGCGCTCTAGCCCCGGACTCCGGTCGATCCGGACCCCTTGTGTCCGCCATTTGCCCCTGCCGCTGCGACATGACGGCCTTCTGCACCGGCGGCGCTTGAGAAACCGTTAAGTATGGTAGGCTGCAATGCGGCTGTTCAGGCTGAACTAAGGCTCGCAGTCAGGGGTTTGCCGCGGATCATCGGGTGGGCAGGACGGCAAACGAACGATCAACACCAGCCCAGGGTTTTTTTCGTAAGCGGTCCCGTCACGTCAGAGAGGGTCTGTCGGTTGCCAAAGGCAGCATGAACGTTGCGGCCTGACCATGGCAGCCGCCTGCTTCGTCCAGGATGTTCCAGACCACGGCAGGTCCGATACGAAAGCGGCGGCCGCTGGCCGAGATGCGAACCCCCGCATAGTCATCGATGAAGCCTTTCGTGCTCACGCATTCCATGAGGCGCTGTCGCTCGGCGCGCGCCGGGGCTTCTGCCGAATAGCGGGAGGGCATGGCCGTGAATGTCGACCAGTCGGTCTCGAAGAGATCGAGCGACGCGGCATTGCCGAAGAAGAACACCGGATCGGCCTCGATCCCGTGTGCGACAATGGCGAACGGCGCATCCCAGAGCGACCGCACGAGATCCGCCGCGCTCGCGGCGACCAGCGGCCGGCCAATAAAGCGCTCGAAACTCGCGACCATGAGGGCGAGCTTGCGCCTGAGTGCGTCGTCGCCGCATTGTGGCGGCATGGCACGGCATTGCGAGTGCGACATGCAAACCCGTATTTCAGCCTACGGCCCTACAATCAATGTGGATTCCATTCGCGATCCGCATTGACCGAACATTTCAATGTGATTACGCATCTTGGCATGACAAACAATGTGATCAAGAAAGTGCGTGCGCTCGTCGAAGAGGGGCGCATGAGCAAGGCCGGCCTCGCCCGCGCGGCGGGCCTTCATGCCAATACGCTGCGCGATTGCGCCGACGATGGCTGGAACCCGACCAGCGAGACGCTCGGCAAGCTTGAGCGCTTCCTGTTCGCCAACGATGAACGCCCGGTGCTCGTGCCCATCGAGGAAATCATCGACGAGGCCCGCAACGGCCGCATGTTCATCCTTGTCGATGACGAGGATCGGGAAAACGAAGGCGACCTTATCATCCCGGCCCAGATGGCGACTCCGGCCGCGATCAACTTCATGGCGATGCATGGCCGCGGCCTGATCTGCCTGGCGCTGAGCGGCGCGCGTTGCGAGGAGCTGGAACTGGCGGCCATGAGCCCCAGCAACGGCACGCGGCATGAAACAGCCTTCACCGTCTCGATCGAGGCACGCGAGGGCGTCACCACCGGCATCTCCGCGGGCGACCGCGCGCGGACCATTGCCGTCGCCATCGACGGAACCAAGGGCAGCCAAGACATCGTCTCGCCCGGCCACGTCTTCCCCCTCAAGGCGCGGGACGGCGGCGTGCTCGTCCGCGCGGGCCATACCGAAGCGGCAGTCGACATTTCGCGCCTCGCCGGCCTCAATCCTTCGGGCGTGATCTGCGAGATCATGCGCGATGACGGATCGATGGCGAGGCTCGACGACCTGATCGGATTTGCCAGCATGCACGATCTCAAGATCGGCACAATCCGCGACCTGATCGAATACCGCCGCCGCAACGATCATCTCGTCGAGTGCGTCTACGAAACGCCGTTCGTTTCCGACTATGGCGGGGACTGGGTCGCCAAGACCTATCGCAACCGTGTTGACGGGACCCTGCATATGGCCCTCCAGAAAGGACGCGCCGTTCCCGGCGAGGCCACGCTGGTGCGCATGCACACGATGTCGCTCTATTCGGATGTGTTCGGCGCGCCCGGCCCACGCAAGCGCGTGCTGCAGCGCGCGATGGAGGAAGTCGGCAAGAACGGATCGGGAGTCATCGTCATCCTGATGGCGTCGAACCAGGACGAACTTCTCACGGCTCTGGTTGGCAAGCCAACGACAGGGCCCGAACTGCGCGCCTATGGCATTGGTGCACAGATCCTCGCCGATCTCGGCGTCCACGATATGGAACTGCTGACACTCGCTCACCGCAATATCGTCGCGATTGAGGGCTACGGCCTCAATGTCGTCGGCGAACGCATGATTCCGGAGACTTGAAGACCATGGCCCGCTTCCTCATCGTCGACGCACGCTTCTACAACCACCTCAACGACATGCTGGTGAGCGGAGCCCGCGCCGCGCTGGTCGCCGCGGGTCACGAGGTGGAAGTCATCACCGTGCCCGGCGCGCTCGAAATTCCCGGCGCCATCGCCCTTGCCGACGGGACCGGCGACTATGATGGTTATGTCGGCATCGGAGTCGTGATCCGCGGCGAGACTTATCATTTCGAGATCGTGGCGGGCGAGAGTGCGCGCGGCCTGATGGCGCTGACGATGGACGGGATGGCCATCGGCAACGGCATCCTGACGGTCGAGAACGAGGAACAGGCGCTGGTTCGGGCCGACCCTGCGCAAAAGGACAAGGGCGGCGAGGCGGCGAAGGCGGCCATGGCGCTACTGGCCCTGCGCGAGCGGTTCGGGGCCTGACCGCCCGCGCGAAGGCTGCGGCCCGGGGCCGGTCATTCCATCATGATTTCGGCCGGTGCGGATGAGTTGATATCCGACTTGCGGATGAAGAATGCCGCCAGTGCCATGACGAGCAGCAGCCAGGAACAGGCGTAGAAGATATTGTTGTAGGCAATCATCGCAGCCTGCCGGTTGACCTCCGCGTCGATCAGCGTGACGACCGCCGCGCTCCCCGGAATGGCCGTCGACGCCGCGGGATAGGCCAGGCCCGCCGTGGTGTTGTCGGTCACGAGGGCAGCGAGATCGCTGTGACTGGCTTGCTGGTTCCGGGCCAGGGTGTTGACCATGAGCGATATGCCTATCGAACTGCCGAGCGATCGCACGAGCGTGAAAAGGCTTGAACCGTCCGGACGGTCGATGGCCGACATCGAGGAAAAGGCCGCGATGTTCATGGGCGCGAAGATGAGTCCGAGTCCAACGCCCTGAACCAGCCCCGTCACGATCATCGGACCGGTGCCCATCTCGAGCGTCCAGCCCGACATCGCCCACATGCTGCCCGCCATGATGGTGAAACCGGCGACGATCATGGTCCTCAGGCCGAACATCTTCATAAGCCGAGCGCCGCCGAGCATCGGGCCGATCATCCCGATTCCGCGCGGGATCATCATCAGGCCGGATTCAAGCACGGGGAATCCGAAGAAGTTCTGCAACAGGGTCGGCAGCATCGCCATCAACGGAATGCTGACCCCGCCCAGCACGAACATCATGGCCAGCGCGACGATGAAATTTGAGTTGTGGAACAGGCTCCGGCTGAAAAGCGGATGGGGCGCCGTTGCGGTATGGACCAGATAGATCCACAAGGCGGACACGGCTACTATCGCCTCGATCACGATCTCCCCGCTTTCGAACCAGTCCTCGTGTTCCCCACGGTCCAGCATGAGCTGGAAAGAGACCAGCGCCAGACCGAGCCAGATCAGTCCCGCGAGATCGAGCCGGCGGCCTTCCGCGGGCCGGGATGGAAGCAGGAACCACAGGACCGCGATCGCCGGGATGCCGATGGGCAGATTAACGTAGAACACCCAGCGCCAGTTCAAAAACTCGGTCAGGTAGCCACCAAGATAAGGACCGATGATCGGCGCCACGAGGATCATCGCGCCGAACAGCGAGACCGTCGAGGCCTGTTTGCTCGGCTTGGTGATGTCGAGCATGATGGTCTGTGTCATGGGCATCATGAACGCGGCCGCAGCGCCCTGCACGGCCCTGAAAACGACCATCTCGATAAGTCCGGTGGCGACGCCGCATGCAGCCGAGGCCACAAGGAACAGGACCGTCGCCCAGATGAACAGGTTGCGCGATCCCACCCGCTCGGAGAGCCAGCCCGTCATTGGCATGAACACCGCCGTGGCAATGATGTAGCTGGTCAGCACCCAGGTTATCGTGTCGCTCGCGGCCCCGATGCTCACTTTCATGTGGGGCAATGCGACGTTCGCGATCGTGGCGTCGATCAGCGTCATCGCCGAGCACGCCAGCACGGCCACAATCAGTGTCTTGCGGTTCCGGACCTCGACAAGCGGCCGGTCCTCGATCCGTCCGTGCAGGCCGGACGCCCCGCCGCTATTTGCTGGTGTCGATTTCGACATGACTCGACAGTCCGGCAATGAGAGCGCGGGGGGACCGCTGGTCGATGGCGATGCGTACCGGTATCCGCTGTGTCACCTTGACCCAGTTGCCCGATGCGTTCTGTGCCGGAAGGATCGAGCTTTCCGAGCCTGTTCCCGCGCCGATGCTGGCAACATGGCCGCGCAGTTTCACGTCCGGATAGGCATCGAAGGTCAGCACCGCCGGTTGCCCAAGCCGCATGTGCGCAAGATCGGTTTCCTTGAAATTGGCCTCGATCCAGCTCTGGTCGCTGACCACGATCGTCAGCGCAGGCAGGCCCGTCAGCATCATCTGACCGAGCTGGAGCCGCGTCGATTGCGTGATCTTGCCGCCGACCGGCGCACGGATCGTGCTTCTCTCTAGATCGAGCAGCGCCTTGTCGCGCGCCGCGAGCGCCGCCGCGACCGCAGGATTTGCACCGGGCGCGGCAGGCGAAGTGGCAAGGGCAGCCCGCGCCGACCGGGCATCCGCCTGAGCCTCGGCCAGCTTCGACTGCGCGTCCGAAACATCATGTTCGGCAGCTTCGAGCCGGGCGCGCGTCGTAAAGCCCTGCTGCATCAGTTCCTGCTGGCGGCGCAGCTGGCGGGCGTAGAACTGCACGTCTTCGGCCGCGGCCTCGATATCGACGCCGGCATTGCCCAGACTCGTTTCCAGTCCCGTGACGTTGACCTGCGCACCCGCGATGGCGGCGTTGGCCTGCGCAACAGCAATCCGGTAGGGCGACGGATCAATCGTGAAGAGGACGTCCCCGGCTTTGACGAGCTGGTTTTCGCGCACGAAGACTTGCGTGATATGACCGGTTATCTCGGGCGAAACCGACACCTTGTCCTGCCGGACATATGCGTTGTCGGTCGATGCGATGTCGCGATAGATCACGTAATAGCCGACCGCAATCGCGATAAGCAGCAGCGGCAGCGATGCCATGAGCGCGAAACGGGGCCAGCGGCGCGGCCGCTTTGCGGCGGAAACCTGCGAAGGATCGGCGGCATCCATCAGGCCAGGGTCCTGTTCAGCCATTGACGGGTTCCTCGGCGGCGGCGCGGCGCGAAAGGTTGGTCCGAACCTGGCACAGCAGCTTCAGGAGACGTTCCTGCTCCGCTGGCGGTATGCCATCGAGCGCCTCTTCCAGCGTCTCGCGAGCAGAGGGTTGCAAAGCTTCGAGCAGACTTTTGCCCTTTTCGGTGGGGTGGACGCGCCACGTCCGGCGATCAGCCGGGTCAGCGCGCCGCTCGACCAGCCCTGCGTCCTCCAACCGGTCTATCATCCGCGCCGCCGTGATGGGCTCAACCTCAAGCAGTTCGGCAAGCCCGGCCTGGTGTATCCCGGGGTTGCGGACAAGATTGGTGAGCATCTGCCACTGCGGGCGGCTCACCCCGATCGCCCGCGCGCGCTCGTCAAAACTCCGGCGCAGCAGGCGCGAGACCTGGGTCAGCAAGACCCCGACATTGTCATCCATCCTCGCGCTTTAATAGCGCCTGCTATTATGATCAAGCTTAGCTTTAGGCGGTGTCGATCTTGGCAACCTCGGCCAGCACCAGCGCGGCGTGCTCTGTCCGGCAGATCAGCAGGTCGGGCATGTAGACGTCGGCCCGGTTGTAGACCAGCGGGCTGCCGTCGATGCGCGAGCAATGCAGACCGTGCGCCAATGCGACTGCCACGGGCGCGCAGCTATCCCACTCGTACTGGCCTCCGGAATGAAGATAAATGTCCGCCTCGCTCCGGATGATTGCCATGGCCTTGGCGCCTGCGGAACCCATCGGGACAAGCTCGGCCCCGATCTTCTTGGCCACTTCTGTTGCTTCGCGCGCGGGTCGCGTCCGGCTTACCACCATGCGCAGCCTTTCCGGCGCGGGCGGCACCGCAACCGGCCTGTCGGTGCGCAGAACCTGCCCCAGCCCCGGCAGCGCCACGGCGCCGATGGACGCGACGCCGTCGATGGCAAGCCCGACATGGACCGCCCAGTCGCGGCGTTCCTCACCATACTCGCGCGTCCCGTCGACCGGATCGACGATCCAGACGCGGCTCAGCGCCAGGCGCTCGGGATCGTCCTTTTCCTCCTCGGAAAGCAGCCCGTCGTCGGGGCGCTGCTCCTTGAGGGCGTGGACGAGGAACTGGTTGGCCGTGGCATCTCCCGCATTGCCAAGCGCCTTGAGGCTGAGCATTCCGCTCGCCCGCACTTCGATCAGCAATCGGCCGGCCACTTCAGCGAGATGCGCGGCGAGTTCCGCGTCGTTAAGCCCCCCGGTGCTCATCATGCGTCTCCCAGCAGGGTATCGACGATGAGCGTGGCGGCGTCTTCGGGCGTCATGCTGGTGGTGTCGATGCGGATCTCCGGATCGAGCGGGGCCTCGTAAGGACTGTCGATCCCGGTGAAGTTCTTGAGTTCGCCGGACCGCGCCTTCTTGTAGAGCCCTTTCACGTCACGCTCCTCGGCCACGGCGAGCGGCGTGTCGATGAACACTTCGAGGAAATGGCCCTCCGGCATCATCAGGCGCACCATCTCGCGGTCCGCCTGGAACGGCGAGATGAAGGCCGTGATGACGATCAGCCCCGCGTCAGTCATCAGCTTGGCCACCTCGCCCACGCGGCGGATGTTCTCGATCCGGTCGGCTTCGGTAAAGCCAAGATCCTTGTTGAGGCCGTGGCGCACGTTGTCGCCATCGAGCAGGAACGTGTGCCGGTTCATCCGGTAGAGCTTTTTCTCGACCAGATTGGCGATGGTGCTCTTGCCCGAGCCCGACAGGCCGGTGAACCAAAGTAGCGCCGGCTTCTGGTTCTTGAGCGCGGCATGCTGGCCGGGTCCGATGTCGAGCGCCTGCCAGTGCACGTTCTGCGCGCGGCGCAGGCTGAAGTTGAGCATTCCAGCACCGACGGTCGCGTTCGTCATCTTGTCGATGAGGATGAACCCGCCGAGCGTCCGGTTCCCCGTATAGGGCTCGAAGACGATCGGCTTGTCCGTGACGATTTCCGCCACGCCGATTTCGTTGAGCTGGAGCGTCTTGGCCGCCAGATGCTCCATCGTATTGACGTTGACAGTGTATTTCGGCTCGTGGACCGTGACTGAGACGGTCTGCGTGCCGAGCTTGAGCCAATAGGCCCGCCCTATGTGCAGCGCCTCGTCATTGAGCCAGACGAGCGTTGCCTCGAACTGGTCGGCGGCCTGTGGCGGATTGTCGGCAGCGGCTATGACGTCGCCGCGCGAGCAGTCGATCTCGTCCGCCAGGCAGATCGTGACTGATTGGCCAGCCACTGCCTGATCCAGATCGCCACCAAGCGTGACGATCCGCGTCACCGTGCTCATTTTGCCCGAGGGGAGGACGCGAATGGCATCGCCGGGTTTCACCGATCCGGTCGCGATCAGGCCCGAGAAGCCCCGGAAATCGAGATTGGGCCGGTTGACCCACTGTACCGGCATGCGCAGCGGCTTGTCGGCATCGAGCGAGCTCAGCACGTCCACCGATTCGAGGTGATCGACCAGTGTCGGCCCCGAATACCATGGCGTGTTCGCCGAACGGGTCGTGATGTTGTCGCCCTTGAAGCCCGAAATCGGCATCGCGGTGAAACTCTCGATGCCGATGCTCTTGGCGAACTCGGCGTAGTCGGCGACGATCGTATCGAAAACGTCCTGGCTGTAATCGACAAGATCCATCTTGTTGACGGCGAGCACCAGGTTCCTGATTCCGATCAGGTGGCACAGGTACGAATGGCGGCGGGTCTGCACCAGCACTCCCTTGCGCGCGTCGATCAGGATCACCGCAAGGTCGGCCGTGCTGGCGCCGGTGATCATGTTGCGGGTGTACTGTTCGTGACCCGGGCAATCGGCGACGATGAACTTGCGCTTCTCGGTGTTGAAGAAGCGGTAGGCCACGTCGATGGTAATGCCCTGTTCGCGTTCCGCCGCAAGTCCGTCGACCAGCAGCGCGAAATCGATCTCCTGCCCCTGCGTGCCGACCTTCTTGCTATCGGTTTCCAGCGCGGCAAGCTGGTCCTCGAAGATCATCTTGGAATCGTAAAGCAGCCGGCCGATCAACGTGGACTTGCCGTCGTCCACCGATCCGCAGGTGATGAAGCGCAGCATGGTCTTATGCTCGTGGCTTTCGAGGTAGGCGTCGATATCCTCGGCAATCAGCGCCTCTGTGACGTAGGCGGGTTCGCCAGAACCCTTGATAGTCGTCTGGGTCATCAGAAATACCCCTGCTGCTTCTTGACTTCCATGCCGGCCCCGCCGGCGTCCTTGTCGATCACGCGACCCTGGCGCTCGCTGGTGGTTGTGAGAAGCGTCTCCTGGATCACCTCGGGCAGCGTCTTCGCTTCGCTTTCCACGGCGCCGGTCAGCGGGAAGCAGCCAAGAGTGCGAAAGCGGATCGAGCGGTCCTTGATCTCGGGCCTGTAGCCGAGGACTTTCTCAAGCCGTTCGACATCGTCGGCCATGAACAGGCCGCCTTCCCATTCATAGGTTGGCCGCTTGGCCGCGAAATAGAGCGGCACGATCGGCACGTCGTTGAGGTGGATGTACTGCCAGATGTCGAGCTCGGTCCAGTTGGAGATCGGGAACACGCGAATGCTCTCTCCCTTGTTCTTGCGGGCATTGTAGAGGTTCCACAGTTCGGGCCGCTGGTTCTTGGGATCCCAGCCATGCGAAGCCGTGCGGAAGGAAAAGATGCGCTCCTTGGCGCGGCTCTTTTCCTCATCGCGGCGTGCGCCGCCGAAGGCCGCGTCGAAGCCATGCTTGTCGAGCGCCTGCTTGAGCCCTTCGGTCTTCCACATGTCGGTGTGAAGCGCCCCGTGATCGAACGGGTTGATCCCCTTATCCGCTGCTTCGGGGTTGTGATAGACTAGCAAGTCCATGCCGCTTTCCTGCGCCATCTTGTCGCGCAGCTCGTACATCTCTTTGAACTTCCACGTCGTATCGACGTGGAGCAGCGGAAACGGCGGCGGCGATGGATAGAAGGCCTTGCGCGCCAGGTGCAGCATGACCGCGCTGTCCTTGCCCACCGAATAGAGCATGACGGGCTTCCCCGCCTCGGCGACCACTTCGCGCATGATGTGGATTGCCTCTGCTTCAAGCCTCTGCAGATGGGTCAGTGTCTGGTTCATGCTTCCCTCGAATCGCCGGTTGCACCAGTGGTCTAGGGATGCAGACTCGACATTTAACCTCCCATATGGGAGTATGCCGCGATGCTGACGATCCTTGACGAGAACGACCTCCTCACCGCCTTGCACGACGGTCCATTCGAGCAACCGCTCTGGTCGACATTTCTCGAACGGCTGAGGCAGCGCGCCAACGCGGACTATGCCGGGATCATGTTCAGGCCGCCGGACCGGCCGGAAAGCCAGCCCGTCACGCTCTTCGCCGGACGCAGCCCCGCCGCTAACACAGAGGTTCGGTATCACACGGCCCATGTCCTCAAGGACCCCGTTCTCGCGAGCAACCTGCGCGAGGGGCGGGTCTACAGCCTTGCCGAACTGATCGACCCGTACAATGCGGACCAGGCCGCCTTTCGCGACGAAGTCCTCTCGCCCGGCGGCTTTGATTTCATGCGCGTCGTCAGGGTCACCGAGCCTGGCGGAGTCAGTGCCTGGCTCACCATCGCGCGGGCGCGGGGCGATTTCTCCGCGGCCGACAGCGCACTGCTTGACAGGCTGGCCGCCCATTTCCGGCGCTCGCTACGCTGTCATATCGCTATCGAGGAAGAGCGTTTGCGCAGCAGTATTGCCGAGGATGTGATGCAGCGCCTCGCCTTCGGGTGGATCAGCCTGGATGCGCGGGGCTGCGTGGTGGAGGCCAGCGCCGAGGCAAGGCGCCTGCTCCAGCACGATTGTGGACTGCGGATTGCGCGCAACGGACGGCTGACGGCTGCCGAGCCCGCGCTTGACCGCAAGTTGACGCAGGCCCTCCGCGACCTGCCTGGCGAAAGCGTCCCCCGCCCTCGCGCCATCGAGATCAGCCGCGATCCATGGGTCGACATGCTCTTGGTCCCGATGCCGGGCGCGGAAACGGCAACGGCGCGCACGCCCTCAATGATTGCCTACCTTCAGGGCGATAACCAGTCCGCCGCCGGCAGGCACGAGCAGATCGCCGAACTGTTCGGGCTGCTTCCCAGCGAAGCGCGCCTCGCGCTTGCCCTCAGCCGCGGCTTGTCGATAACCGAGGCGGCTGAAACCCTCGGACTTACCGTCGAGACCGCGCGCAACTATTCCAAGAAAATCTACGCCAAGATGGGCGCGCGCGGACAGACCGACCTCATGCGCTATATCCTGACAAGCGTCCTGGCGCTCGCCTGACCCCTCCTAACGGCTCGCCGTAATTGGGGCTCCGTCTGCCTTCAGGCGTTTCGGGCAAGGGACGATCAGCAGTCCCATTATGTGCAGTACAGCACAAAACCGAGTACCCGTTCGCGCTCAAATGCCGCTGTTTCCGATCCCCGGATGAGCGCAGGACGAGGAGGGAATTTTATGTCCAAAGGTTCGGACGACACCGACGAGTCGGTTAACCTTTCAATCAGCGGGAGCAGCAACAGCGGTTCTGGCAGTTCGTCGAGCGGCAGCCCGGACGATGTCGACACTGATGATGACGACGACATCGACGACGACGACATTGATGACATTGATGACAACGGATCGCCTGACGATGACGGCACGCCCGATCAGGGCTCAGGCGACGCGCCTGGCACGCCCACCTCGGGCGGTGCCGGCGACGATGACGGCACGCCCGATCAGGGCTCGGGTGACGCGCCCGGCACGCCCACCTCGGGCGGCGCTGGCGATGACGATGGCACGCCCGATCAGGGAAGCGGCGTCCGACTCTCGTTCAGGCACTCGTCTGGTGACCATGATGACGATGGCACCCTGGATCAGGGTTCCGGCGACGCACCCGGTACGCCGACCTCAGGCGGGGCCGGCGACGACGACGGCTCGCCTGACCAGGGTTCGGGAGACATTCCGGGCCTGCCAACGGGCCGCGGTAACGACGATGGCACCCCGGATCAGGGAAGCGGCGACTTTGCGTCAGTGCATCTAACGTTTCACCTGTCGTCGTTCGTCGCCGATCCGGGCGTCGTGTTCTGATCGCTGGCGGGGCCGGCAGCGATTTCGCCGCCGGCCCCGCAGCTTCCGGCTACGCCGGGTCAGTCCTCACCGCGCCGAGCACGCGGCGAGCAAGCCGTTCCCGCTCCATCGCACCGCTCATGACAGTCGGCGCCGCGAGCACGGTCAGGCCGTGGGCGCACAGTTCCGCCGCTTGCGCGGCATCGCTGTCGTCGATCACGAGATGGCTCAGCAGGCCGCCATAATGAGCCGAGATTGCGGCATTGTCGCAGCCCGATCCCAGTTCCACCAGCAGTTTGGCAAGCGGGCCCTTGATCGCCTTCCCCCCGACGAGCGGAGACACCGCGACGACCGGGACGCCGGTCTGGGCGATTCCATCGCGAACGCCGGGAATGGCGAGCATCGGATCCACGCTGAGAAACGGGTTGGAGGGGCAGATGACAATTGCGCAAAGATCCGAGCGGCCAAGCGCAGCGACCAGACCGGGTGCCGGCCTCGCCTGCTCAGCGCTGGCAAAGCGGATTTTGCTGACACGCGGTGCGCATTGCCGTTCGACGAACCAGACCTGAAAATCGATCCAGCCTTCCTCGGTGCAGAGTTGTGTTCGCACCGGATCGTCGCTCATCGGCACGACCGCAGCCGCGATGCCGAGTGCCTGCGTCAGCCGTGCGGTAACGGCGGAAAGCGTCTCGCCGGCTCGGAGACGCCAGCTCCGCGCCAAGTGCATAGCAAGGTCGCGGTCGCCAAGGTTGAACCAGTCCGCCTCGCCCAGTCGGCGCAGCATCGCCATGGCCTGCCAGCTTTCGTCGGCAACGCCCCAGCCCCGCTGCGTGTCATTGAGCCCCGCAAGTGCGTAGACTACCGAATCGATGTCGGGGCAGATGGTGAGGCCCAGATGCTCGAAATCGTCGCCGGTGTTGACGGCAATCGTCAGGTCACCTGGCGCCATCACCGCTGCGAGCCCCGCCGCAAGTTTCGCGCCGCCGACACCGCCCGAAATCGCCAGGACGTGCCGCCCGCTCACCGGAACATGTCCTCGTCAATGGGCCGCAGACCCGCTGCCATGCCCGGTCCGTCCTCGGCGGTAACCCAGCGACCCGCCCCGTGCACCACGGCAACCGGCGTGCCTTCCGCGCCCTCGCCCATCGCCAGCACGGCGGCGGCGGCGAGCGAATCGGCGACGCCGATGATTGTCGCCTGCAAGGTGCGTCCGAACAGGTCCGCCCCGCGCCCGCGGCGGTCGTCCACGGGCACGACGCCGGCGCAGCCGATCGCGTGCCCCAGCGTGCCGGTGCGCCAGGCGCGGCCCATGCTGTCGGCAATGATGACGGCCGGGGCAGTTTCGCACAGAGCCACAAGCCCCGCCCGGATGCTCCTCGCGCTGACGTCGGGATCGAGCGGCCAGAGCAGCACGGTGCCGCCGTTGCCACCCTCGACGTTCGAGGCGTCGATCCCGGCATTGGCGAGCACGTGGCCCGTCCGGTGCCGAACGATGATCGCGGCGCGGGCCGCGCGCAGCACGCCGCTGCTTTCGGCAAGGATCAACTGGACAAGCGCCGGGTCGCGGCCAGTCTGTGCAGCCAGGTCAAGCGCCTCGACCGAAGGAGTGACGCCGGCCAGATCGGCAAGGCGCCCCTCCGCCTTGGAGACGACTTTCTGCGCCACCACGACGACATCTCCGGCGCCGATTGACAGTCCGCCGCGCAATGCCGCGCTGTTGATTTCGGCCGCAACCGACATATCCGCCCCAAAAAGCGGCATATCTCGCAAGAGCGTGACACTCAGCGCGGCGGGAGGATCGTTCTCGGCCGCCATCGCTCAGGATGCTGCCGCAATCGCATCGCTGAACGCACGCACCGCAGACGCTTCGTCACCATCCCATACCGCTGCCGATACCGCGATGAAGTCGGCCCCTGCGCTCACCAACGGCGGGCAGTTGGCAGGTGTGATGCCTCCGATAGCGACGCAGGGAATCTCGAAAATGGCCTGCCACCAGTTGAGCAGATCAAGTTCGGCGCGGTGCTGGGTCTGCTTGGTCTGCGTCGGGAAGAAGGCGCCGAACGCGACATAATCGGCCCCGGCCTCGCCCGCATCCATGGCAAGGTGGCGGCTGTCGTGGCAGGTCACGCCGATCTGTGCTTCCTTGCCGAGGCGCGCCCGCGCATCGGCGACAGTGCCATCGCTTTGCCCAAGATGTACGCCGTCCGCGCCGATCCGCTTGGCGAGGCTGATCGAATCGTTGACGATGAACGCGACCTCATGCTGCGCGCAGATCGCCTGCAACGGCTCTGCCAGCCGCGCTGCTTCGTGCTCGTCCACTCCTTTGACGCGAAACTGGAAGGCGGCGACGTCGCCAGCATCCAGCGCGCGCGCCAGGCGTTCTGGAAACACGCCGCCAACTTCGAGCGGAGAGATCAGGTAAAGCCGGCAAGGGCCACGTTGGTCGGTTTCAAACATGAAGGTTCGCTTAGGCGGCCTTTCCGCCTTCGCCAAGAGTTACAGCGCCCTCCGGATGGGCCGTAATCGAGATCATGACGTGTCGCTGATCCCTCAGATCGAGCGGCTGTCATAGGCCCACTGAAGCAGGGCCTGACGCTGGCGCGGCCGGCAGAACGGATCGCCCGGCTCGCAATTTCGCTCAACTTGCGCGCGGTGACGGGCAAAGGCGCGCCAGCGTCCGATCTGCCGGGCGTCGTCCTCATGCCGGCGGCCGCGATAATAGCGGCAGTACCACTGGAACCAGCCTCGCGGATCGTCTGCGTGAATCCAGCCCTTGCGCCGCCATTCGGCGAGTGGCTGGCTGGCCAGGACACCGAACCAGTTGCAGCGCTTGTCGGGCTTTCCGGGAGACAGCTTCGCGCCTTCAAACCAGCCATCGGGAAACTCATCCCGGCAATCGGTCATATAGCAACCGCCGAACACGCCGAGCGTCAGCATTTCAGGTGGCGTAAGCTGGGGCGCGAAGCCGGGGTCGAAATCGGTCCCTTCCCCGGCCTCCAGCACATAGCTGTAGCCGCGCTGCATCCGGTCATTCACCGTAATGAAGCGCGGCTCCCCATTTGAAGACTCC
The DNA here is from genome assembly GCA_040377095.1 of Novosphingobium sp. Classification (GTDB taxonomy): domain Bacteria; phylum Pseudomonadota; class Alphaproteobacteria; order Sphingomonadales; family Sphingomonadaceae; genus Novosphingobium. Next base: position 51,546 of record JBEIPK010000003.1, on the reverse strand, counting down.
GGCATCAGGCTTTCAGGGTCGAGCCCTTGTGGATTTCGTCGATCGCCGATCCCAGCGAGGCATCAAATTCGGCGTCGCTCATCTGGACGCGCAGGTCTTCAAGCAGGGCGCGGCTGAAGCTGGCGATGATGCCGCGGTTCTTGGCCAGTTCTGCGCAGGCCTCGGGCCGCTTGTACCCACCCGACAGCGCGACGACACGCAGCACCTTGGGATGATCGACCAGCACGTCGAACGTGCCTGGCACCACCGGAAGCGATAGCTTGAGCATCACTTCGCTGCCCTCGGGCATTGCATCGAGGTTCTCGAGAATTTCGTCGCGCATGATCGTGTCGCACTGCGCGCGGGTTTCGCTCTTGATGTTGATCTCGGGCTCCAGCATCGGCATCATCCCGTGGGCAAGCACCTGGCGCCCAACTTCGAACTGCTGCGCGACGATGGCGGCGATCCCTTCCGCATTGGCCGAGTTGATGACCGAACGTTCCTTGGTGCCATAGACGCCCAGCGCCTTCGCCTTCTTGAGCAGCGCGTCCAGTTCGGGCATCGGCTTCATCATCTGGACGCCGTTCTTCTCGTCCTCCAGGCCCTTGTCGATCTTGATGAAGGGAACGACGCCCTTGTCGATCAACGCCAGCGGCGTCGGCTTGCCGCCCACCTGGCCGTCCATCGTGCGTTCGAAAAGGATGGCGCCGATCACCTTGTCACCGGTAAAGGCCGGCGAGGAAATGATGCGGCTGCGCATCTGGTGGATGAGATCATACATCCCGGTCTCGTCGGACCACGCGCCCTCCTCAATGCCATAGCCGGCGAGCGCCTTGGGCGTCGATCCGCCCGACTGGTCGAGCGCGGCGATGAAGCCGTTGCCCGCCGCCATCTTGTCACGCATTGCCTTGGTGTCCATCGGTAACCTCCTGTAGCTGTTGCTTTTTGTTTCAACGGGCGAGTGCCGCCACGCCGGGCAGCTCTTTACCTTCCATCCATTCGAGGAAAGCACCGCCTGCCGTTGAGATGTAGCTGAAATCACTCGCCACGCCGGCGTGATTGAGCGCGGCGACGGTGTCGCCCCCGCCCGCGACCGAGACCAGCGAACCTTCCCGCGTCAGCGCCGCCGCCGTGCGGGCGAGCGCAACGGTCGCGGCATCGAAGGGCTGCGTCTCGAACGCGCCCATCGGCCCGTTCCAGACCAGCGTGCGGCAGGTCTTGAGGACGTCCGCCAGCGCCTCGACCGCCAAAGGCCCGACATCCAGGATCATTTCATCAGCGGCGACTTCGTGGACGTTGCAGGTGCGCAAGGAGGCCGGGTGGGCGGCGAATTCCTTCGACACCACGACTTCGTACGGCAAATGAACAGTGCAGCCCGCCTTGTCCGCCGCGTCGAGGATGGCCCGGGCGGTATCGGCAAGGTCATGCTCGCACAGCGACTTGCCCACCGACACGCCGTTTGCAGCGAGGAAGGTATTAGCCATGCCGCCCCCAATGATGAGGTGCTGCACCTGGCCGACAAGATGTTTGAGCACATCCAGCTTGGATGAGACCTTGGCCCCGCCGACCACGGCCGCGACCGGCCGCTGCGGATTGCCAAGCGCCTTTTCCAGCGCCTCAAGCTCGGCCTGCATCGAGCGGCCGGCATAGGCAGGCAGCACGTGCGCCAGCCCTTCCGTGGTCGCATGGGCGCGGTGCGCGGCGGAAAAGGCATCATTGACGTAAATGTCGGCATTGGCGGCAATCGCCTTGGCCAGTTCAGGGTCGTTCTTTTCCTCGCCCTTCCAGAAGCGCGTGTTTTCAAGAATGGCGATGTCGCCGGCGCGCAGGATGCCAACCGACTGGGCGACGACTGGCCCGGCGATTTCCGGCACGAACATCACTTCGCGGCCCAGCACGTCCTGAACCGCGCCGACGACCATCGAGAGCGACTGGGTGGACGAACGCTCGCCCTTTGGCCGACCGAAGTGCGCGAGAAGAAGCACTTTCGCGCCCTTGTCGGCCAGTTCGAGGATCGTGGGCGCAGAAGCGCGGATGCGGGTATCGTCTGTTACCGCGCCGTCCTGCATTGGTAGATTGAGATCCACCCGGACCAGAGCAACCTTTCCGGTCACGTCGCCCAGATCGGCCCCAAGATCGTCCAGGGTGTGAAAGCTGCTCATTCCTCGATCCTTACTTCGTCGCCCAGCGCAATGTCGCCGTCCGTCAGCACCCGTCCCAGCACCCCGCCGCGCCAGTCCGGCGTCAGCGCGGCTTTCAGGCCCTGTGCAATTTCCTCCATGCGGCTGCACGGATCGCACTCGCAGGTCACTTCGATCCGCAGGCTCTTGCCGATGGCGATCACGCGGCCGGCTTCGCGCGGTAGCCGCAGGCCGGTTACCAGAAGGTTGGCGCGGCGCACATGCCACGGCAGCGGATCGCCGTCCCGGCCAAGATCATGCATCGCGGCCGCCCAGCTGTCCGCCTCGATCAGCGAGACTTGCCGCCGTCCGCTCTTTCCGGGGCGGACCGCGCCGCGAAAGTCGCCGTGCAAGCCTTCGGACGTGTTGACCGTAACATGGTCAACCGTCTCGATGGGGCCGCGCGGCCGGGCGTGCCGCGCGATCCCGTCAAGGCGTCCGGCGCTCATCCGTGCGTCAGAGGAACTTCGCCATCACGCCGGCGGTGTCGAGCATGCGGTTCGAGAAGCCCCACTCGTTGTCGTACCACGACAGCACGCGCACCAGCTTGCCTTCGAGCACGGCGGTTTCGAGGCTGTCAATGGTCGAGGACGCCGGATCGTGGTTGAAGTCGATCGAAACCAGCGGCTCGTCAGTATAGGCCAGAACGCCCTTGAGCGCGCCATCAGCTGCCGCCTTGAGCAGCGAATTGACTTCCTCGACCGAGGTGTCGCGCTTCGGCGTGAAGGTCAGATCGACGACCGAGACATTCGGGGTCGGCACGCGGATCGAAGAGCCGTCGAGTTTGCCCTTGAGGTCAGGCAGCACTTCTCCGACGGCCACGGCAGCGCCGGTGCTGGTGGGGATCATGTTCATCGCCGCGGCGCGCGAACGGCGGGGATCGCTGTGGATCTGGTCAAGGATCTTCTGGTCGTTGGTGTACGAGTGGATTGTGGTCATCAGGCCCCGTTCGATGCCGATCGTTTCGTGGAGGACCTTTGCCATAGGCGCCAGGCAGTTGGTCGTGCATGACGCATTCGACACGATGGTGTGATCCCCGGTCAGCTTGTCATGGTTCACGCCGAAGACGACCGTGAGATCGACGTTCTTGGCGGGTGCCGAGATGAGGACCCGCTTGGCGCCGGCGTCGAGGTGCTTCTGGCCACCTTCGCGGTTGGTGAAGAAACCGGTGCATTCCATCGCGATGTCGATGCCGTTGGCGGCGTGCGGCAGGTTCGCCGGGTCACGCTCTGCCGTCACTTGGATTCGCTTGCCGTTGATGATCAGGTCCTGACCGTCGACTTCGACCGTGCCCGCGAACGCGCCGTGCACGCTGTCGCGCTTGAACAGGAGCGCATTGGCCTTGGCGTCGGCGAGATCGTTGATCGAGACCAGTTCGAGGCCGCAATCGGGCCGCTCGAGGATGGCGCGCGCGACATTGCGCCCGATGCGCCCGAAACCGTTGATCGCAACTTTGATAGCCATGGGATTTAGTCCTCCTAGATGCCGAGCCGGCCCTTGATCTTCGCGGTGATCGCGTCAACCGACAGGCCGAAGTGTGAATAGAGTTCTTCCGCCGGAGCGGAGGCGCCGAAGCTGTCGATGCCGATGGCGAGGCCGTCGGCGCCGATGTGGCGTTCCCAGCCCAGCGTGACGCCCGCCTCGACCGAGACCTTGAGCAGGTCTGCGGGCAGCAGATCGGCACGGTAGGCTGAGTCCTGCACTGCAAACAGTTCCCAGCTCGGCATCGAGACGACATCCCCGCCGATGCCGGACGCTTCCAGGGCGTCGGCAACCTCGGCGGCGAGCGAGACTTCCGAACCCGTCGCGAGCAGCACCACCTTTCGCTGGGACTTGGCGGCACGAAGGCGATAGGCACCGCGAGCGCTGCGGTTGGACTGGCGTGTCCAGCCTGCATCACCCTCACCGCGCAATTGCGGCAGATTCTGGCGCGAGAGCGCAAGCACCGATGGCTTGCCAGTCGCTTCCAGCGCCAGCGCCCAACACTCCGCCGTCTCGATCACGTCAGCAGGGCGGAACACGTTGAGGCCCGGAATCATGCGCAGCGACATGACATGCTCCACCGGCTGGTGCGTCGGCCCGTCCTCGCCCAGACCGATGGAATCGTGAGTCATCACGTATACGACCTGCGCGTGCTGGAGCGCGGACATGCGGATCGCGTTGCGGCAATAGTCCGAAAACACCATGAACGTGCCGCCATAAGGCACGACACCGCCATGCAGCGCCATGCCGTTCATCGCCGCCGCCATGCCGAATTCGCGGATGCCGTAATAGACGTGCCGCCCGCCATAGCTGTCGGCGCCGAACGGCGTGGTCGACTTGGTCTTGGTGAGGTTCGAGCCGGTAAGGTCCGCTGATCCGCCGATCAGGTGCGGCAGCTTCTCGGTGAGCGGACCCAGCGCCATTTCCGAGGCCTTGCGGCTGGCGACTTTCTGCGGCGCAGCGACGAGGCCGGCAATGTACTCTTCCAGCGCGGGAGACGCGAGGTCGGCCGGGCCGTTGAACCGGCTTTCGAATTCGGCCCGCTTTGCGGAGGCGGCAAGGCGGCTTTCCCAGTCTTCGCGAGCCTTGACGCCGGCCTGACCCAGCGAGCGCCAGTCCGCAAGGATCGCATCGGGCACGTCGAACGCCGGTGCGCTCCAGTCCAGCGCTTCGCGCGTCGCGGCGATCTCGTCTGCGCCGAGCGGTGCGCCGTGGACGCTGTGGCCGCCCTGCTTGTTGGGCGCGCCCTTGCCGATGACGGTGCGGCAGGCGACCAGCGAAGGCTTGCCCGATGCCTTGGCGGCGGCAATGGCGCGCTCGATATCCGCGAAATCGTGGCCATCGCAGCTTTCGACGTGCCAGCCCGCCGCACGGTAGCGGGCCGGAATGTCCTCGCTGGTGGAAAGGTCGGTATCGCCGTCAATGGTGATGCGGTTATCGTCCCACAGCACCGTCAGCCGGTTGAGCCTGAGGTGCCCGGCAAGGCCGATGGCCTCGTGGTTGATGCCTTCCATCATGCAGCCGTCGCCCGCGATCACCCAGGTGCGGTGATCGACCAGATCGCTCCCGAACTGCGCGTTGAGGTGCCGCTCTGCCATCGCCATGCCGACCGCCATGGCAAGACCCTGCCCCAATGGACCGGTGGTGCATTCGACGCCGGCAAGCAAGAAATTCTCCGGATGCCCGGCGCAGGGACTGGAAAGCTGCCGGAAATTACGGATGTCGTCCATCGTCGGCCGTTCGTAGCCCGTGAGATGAAGCAGCGAATAGATCAGCATCGAGCCGTGGCCCGCCGAAAGCACGAAGCGGTCGCGGTCCGCCCAGTCCGGCCGGGCCGGATCAAACTTGAGGAAACGCGAATACAGCACCGTGGCAACATCGGCCATGCCCATCGGCATGCCGGGGTGGCCGCTGTTGGCAGCCTGCACCGCGTCCATCGAAAGGGCGCGGATGGCGTTGGCCATGGGCGCCAGGCGGGCGGGATCGAGGCTCATCTGGTCGTGCTCCGGGAAAGGCGGAATTGCGCCGTCGAATCGGCTCCGCGCCTCCTTTAGGGAGAGGGAACGCCTCGTCAAGCGGCGCACCCCCGAAGCGGTGTTTCCGGGCGGGACAATGCAGCTTCGGCGCGAGTCTGCCGCCTCGATCTTAGGACATTGCGACAAGGCTTTGCACTGGCGCGATTTTGCGATAGTCTGGGCGCCATGACAGGGGGCCATGTCGAAGACCGGCTGGCGCGGATCGATGCCGCGCTGACGCGGATTGAACGAGCGGCACAAGCGTCGCTCGGCGAACGGCGCGCTGTCGAGGCGCGCCATGCCCGCCTGAGGAACGCGATTGGCGGCGCGCTCGAACAACTCGATGCCCTGATCGATGGTCAGAATCAATGAGCAACGTTGATCTTTCGATCGGCGGGCGCAGCTTCATGGTCGCCTGCGCCGCGGGCGAGGAAGCACACATCGCCGGGCTTGGCCGGATGATCGACGCCAAGCTCGCCGCGATGGGCGACGTTACGGGGCAGAGCGAATCGCGCGTCCTCCTGTTCGCCGCGCTGCTGCTTGCGGATGAATTGCACGACTTGCGGCTGAAAGTGCAGTCGCCACCGTCCGGGGACGACGCGAGCGTGCTCGGCGCACTGGATCGGCTGGCCGAACGGTTGGAAAAACTTGCGCTTGACCTTGAGGACGAGGGCGAAGCCGCCTAGATAGGGGGCGACGGGATCTGCCCGGCACGCGCCGTTCGAACATCCCTGAGGCTATAAGCAATCCTTGGGGGCTGTCCCTGCCTGGTCCGCTATTTCGCATAGAGGTCCGGAACATATGGTCCCCACCTGACGTGAACGCGTCAGAGGATTTCTCGGCAACGACCCATGGTGGGCCCGTCACCCGCACTCAATTCGCGGACGCGCCACAAGCGCGGCCAGGTCAGGAAGCGTGGAAGAAAAGCAGAGCCTGCGCACGCAGATGCGGTCCTTGCGCCAGTCACATGTCAGCGAGCTTCCCGAGACGAGCCGCGCGCTGCTGTTCCTGCGCCCGCCGGGGCCGCTGCTCGATCTCGTTCCGGAAGGCACGGTCACGGGGCTTTATCACGCGAGCAGCTACGAGGCGCCGACCCGGGCCTATGCCCGCTGGCTGTTCGAGAACGGGCGAAGCCTTGCACTGCCCTGGTTCGCAGACCGTCATGCGCCGATGCGCTTTCGTAGCTGGTGCGATCCGTTCGGCGACAGCGACCTTGAACCGGGACCCTACGGTACGCAGCCATCGGATGACGCTTCCGAGCTGACGCCTTCGGTGCTGTTCGTGCCGCTCTTGGGCTTCACCGAGGACTGCCAGCGGCTCGGACAGGGCGGCGGACACTATGATCGCTGGCTGGCCGAGCATCCGGATACCACGGCAATCGGTCTCGCCTGGGATGTCCAGAAGCTCGACGCCATCCCGCTCGAACCACATGACCAGCGGCTCCGCGCCGTCGTTACCCCCACCCGGATCTGGCATGGAGAAAGCCTCGATGCGTGAACAGCCAACTTGGCGCATTCCCATCGGCGTGCTGGCGCTGTTCGCCGGCCTGATGGCCTACGCGGTCGCCGTGGCGCGGCTCGTCCCGCCGCTGATCGGAGCATGGCCGGTGCTGGCGCAGCTTCCGGTTTACGTCGTGCTGGGGACAGTCTGGCTCCTGCCGATGAAGCCATACCTGAAGTGGATGGAAACCGGCCGCTGGCACTAGAACGCCGGACGCGCTTTCCAAGCAGTCGTGTGTTTTCAACGATGGCAGCAAAATCCCCAAGTGGCGCGAGTGACGGGGCTCGAACCCGCGACCTCCGGCGTGACAGGCCGGCACTCTAACCAACTGAGCTACACCCGCATATTTCTTGCGTTTCCGCAGGGTCGCACCGCTTGGGAGCCGCGCCACTAGGGCAGCCGCGCGGGGCTGTCAACAGGCTAGGCGCAGTCTTTTCGGTCAAATGCGCGAGGCCCTTCGCGGAATAATCGTAAGGGCACGGTTAACCAAATCTTGGCAGGTCCTGGTGCATCAAAATGCTTGCCCGGGCATGACAAGCAGGCCCCGGCAAGACGGGGGCTTGAGGCTTGACCAGGACAATCCGGAGGGCGGGAATCGCTCTCGTTGCGCTTGCGGGAATCGCGCAGGCCGCACAAGCCGCACCGGCCATCGAAACGCAGAGCGCGCTCTATGTCGAGCGGGTCGAGGCGGGCAACACCCGCAGTCTTGAGCCCGCCGAAAGCTTCCGCCCGGGCGACCGCGTCGTCACAATCGTTACTTGGGAACGCCGCGCTGGCAGCGGCGGGTTCGTCATCACCAACCCCCTGCCCCGCGCGATCACCTATCAAAACAGTGCACGCGACGGCGAGCAGGTCTCGGTCGATGGTGGCCGGACTTGGGGACAGATGGGGCAGGTTGCGCTCGGCGGCCGGCTCGCCACGCCTGAGGACGTGACCCACGTCCGCTGGCACGTGCCGCCCGCCGTCGCCGCGCAGGGACGCGGCAGCATCGCCTATAGCGGGATCGTGCGGCGCTGATCCCTAGGTCGCGAGCAGCAGGACCGGCGTCTCGATCAACCTTCGCACGGCCTGGACGAAGCTTGCCGCGTCATGGCCATCGACGACCCGGTGATCGCAGCTGATCGACAGGTTCATCAGCTTGCGCTTCTCGATGCGTTCGCCTCCCATCCCGTCGGCCATGAACATCGGCCGCTCGACAATGCGGTTGGGTCCGATAATCGCCACCTCGGGCCGGTTGATGACCGGCGTCGTGGCGATGCCGCCCAGCGGGCCGAGCGACGTGAGCGTCAGGGTCGAACCTGAAAGCTCTTCGATGCTCGCCGTTCCACTGCGCGCTGCCGCGGCGAGGCGGGCAATCTCGGCCGCGATCTGCCACAGGTTCATCGCCTGCGCGTCGCGGATCACCGGGACCATGAGGCCGCCCGCAGTCTGCGCGGCGATGCCAAGGTGAACCGAACCGTGCCGCGTGACCACTCCGGCCTCGTCATCGTAGCGCGCGTTGATCATCGGGAAATCGGGAACCGCGCGGCAGATCGCGGCGATCAGGAACGGCAGAATGGTCAGACGCGGCCGCTCGCCGAGGCCGGCGTTCAGTTCCGCGCGCGCTGCTTCCAGAGCCGTGACGTCGCATTCCTCGACATAGGAGAAGTGCGGGATGTGCCGCTTGGACGCGGCCATGTTCTCGGCGATGCGGCGGCGAAGCCCGATCACGCGGACCTGCTCGTCGGGGCGTGTCCGGCCCGAGGCCGCATAGCCGCCGGATGCGTTGTAGGTCAGGAAAGCATCGATATCGGCATGGCGGATGCGCCCGTCCTCGGCCGGGCGGATCTGCGTGAGGTCGATCCCCAATACGCGCGCGCGTGCGCGAACGGCGGGGCTGGCGAGGACTTTGGCAGTGCAGTGCACGGGCGCAGGCGCGGATTCCTGACGTTCCGCCGGTGCGGGCTCGGCAACCACGGGCGCCCCCTTCGGCGCCTCGGTCGCGGTCGCAGCCAGTTCCCGTTCGACGGGGGGGGCGGGCGGTGTCTCGCTTGGGCCGGGTCGTGGCTGCGCAGCGTCGCTGTCCTCCCCCTCGGTCTCGATCACCGCGAGAGTCGAGCCGATCGCGACCGTATCTCCCACGTCGCCGGCCAGTTCGACGACCACGCCTGAGACAGGGCTTTCCATCTCGACCGTCGCCTTGTCGGTCATCATGTCGGCAAGGCGGCCGTCTTCTTCCACCCGGTCGCCGATCTTGACGTGCCAGGCGACGATTTCTGCCTCGGCGATGCCCTCCCCGATATCCGGCAGGCGGAATGCGAACTTGCCCATTAGCCCTCCAGCAGCCGGTCGACCGCTTCGCCGATGCGAACCGGACCGGGAAAATACGCCCACTCGAGACTGTGCGGGTATGGCGTGTCGAAGCCTGTCACCCGCTGCACGGGCGCCTCAAGATGATAGAAGCACCGCTCCTGCACGAGCGCGACCAGTTCCGCGCCAAAACCGGAGGTTCGCGTCGCCTCGTGTATCACCATGCAGCGCCCGGTTTTCCGCACAGACTTTTCCACAGCCTCGATATCGATGGGGACAAGCGTCCTGAGGTCGATGATCTCGGCATCGACACCCTTCTGCGCCAAAACCGCCTCGGCGACGTGGACCATGGTGCCATAGGCCAGCACCGTCATGGCCGAGCCTTCGCGCACCATCCGTGCCTTGCCTAGCGGAATCGAATAATAGCCCTCGGGCACTTCGCTTACCGGATGACGGCTCCACGGCTCGACCGGCTTGTCGTAGTATCCGGTGAACGGGCCGTTGTAGATGCGCTTGGGTTCGAAGAAGATGACTGGATCGTTATCCTCAATCGCGGCGATGAGCAGGCCCTTGGCGTCGTGCGGGGTCGAGGGCACCACCGTTTTCAGGCCCGCGACGTGCGTGAACAGCGCTTCCGGGCTCTGGCTGTGGGTCTGCCCGCCAAAGATGCCGCCGCCAAAGGGCGAGCGAACCGTCATCGGCGCGATGAACTCTCCCGCCGAGCGATAGCGCAGCCGCGCTGCTTCCGAGACAAGTTGGTCAAGGCCGGGGTAGATATAGTCCGCGAACTGGATTTCGGGCACCGGGCGCAGGCCGTAAGCCCCCATCCCCACCGCCACTCCAATGATGCCTCCCTCGCTGATCGGGGTATCGAACACGCGGGTCTTGCCATGCTTTTTCTGAAGGCCCGCCGTCGCACGGAAAACGCCGCCGAAATAGCCGACGTCCTCTCCAAGGATCACGACATCCGGATCGCGTTCCAGCATGATGTCGAGCGCATCGTTGATTGCCTCGATCATGTTGAGGCGGCGGGTTGGCGCATCGGACAGGCTGACGGGAGCTTCCTCGCGGGTCATCATTCGGTCCAATCCGGCCATTTGATGCGGCGTTCGCGGATCGCCTGCTCGGCCTGTTCCTCGAGGTGCCAGGGCAGTTCCTCGAATACGTCCTCGAACATGGTGTGGAACGGATGGTGGAGGCCGTGGCCGAGGACGCCGTTCTTCTCGGCCTCTTTCTGCGCGGCCTTGACCGTCTCCGCGACCTCTTGGTCCATCGCCTCGTGCCGCTCCTCGCTCCACTCGCCAAGCGTGATCAGGTGCCGCTTCAGCCGCATGACCGGGTCGCCGAGCGGCCATTCCTCGCTTTCATGCGCCGAGCGGTAGGCGCCGGGATCGTCGGACGTGGAATGAGCCTCCACCCGGTAGGTGAAATGCTCGATCAGCGTCGGCCCCTTGTTGAGCCGCGCCCGGTCCGCAGCCCAGCGGACGGCGGCGAAGACGGCGAGCGGATCATTGCCGTCGACCCGAAGGCCGGCAATGCCATAGCCGATCGCGCGCGCGGCGAAAGTCGGTCGCTCTGCCCCAGCAAAGCCCGAAAAACTGGAGATCGCCCACTGGTTGTTGACGACATGGAATACGACCGGAGCATTGTAGACGGCGGCGAACGTCAGCGCGGAGTGGAAATCGCCTTCCGCCGTGGAGCCCTCGCCGATGAAGGTGCTGGCAATTCGCGAATCGCCGCGCGCCGCGCTCGCCATCGCCCACCCGACTGCCTGCGGATATTGCGTCGCCAGATTGCCGCTGATCGTGAAGAAATTGTGGCTGCGCGCCGAATACATAATCGGCAGCTGGCGGCCTTTCAGCCGGTCGGCCCGGTTCGAATAGATCTGGTTGATCATGTCGGACAGCGGATAGCCGCGCGCGATCAGCACGCCCTGCTGGCGGTAGCTTGGGAACACCATGTCTTCGAAATCGAGCGCGAAGGCGGCGGCGACCGATGTTGCCTCCTCCCCTGTCGATTTCATGTAGAAGCTGGTCTTGCCCTGCCGCTGGGCGCGGTGCATGCGGTCGTCAAACGCGCGGGTCAGGGCCATGGCGCGCAGAATGCGGCGCAAGGTTTCCGGGTCAAGCGCGGGGTTCCAGGGCCCCACCGCGCGGTCATCCTCACCAAGCACGCGCACGAGTCCGGTGCAAAGCTCGCTGGTCTCGGCTGGAACGCAGGCCTCGTCCGGTCGGCGCGCGGCGCCGGCGGGCGGTATCTGAAGGTCCGAATAATCGACCGGGTCGCCGGGGCGATACTTCGGCTCGGGCACATGCAGCGACAGCGCCGGGCGGTTGGCGCTAGAACGGGGTTCAATTGGCCGAGCCGCGTCCGAATCGGATCGTTGCGCCATCGCTTGCCGTCTCCCGCAGCCGCGCTGGAATGAGCGCGACTGAAAATTTCAACATTCGCTTATTATATTACAAGCCAAATCTAACGTCAATCAGACAGCAACCGGCGCCGAGAGGTGGCCTTGCGGCGCATAGTCGCTGACGGCAAAATCCTCGAAGTGGTAGTCGAAGATCGCCGCAGGGCGCCGCAAGATGGCAAGCGTCGGCTCGCCCGAAGGTTCCCGCGAAAGCTGGGTTTCCACGAGGTCGGCGTGGTTGGAATAGAGGTGGACGTCGCCGCCCATCCACACCAGTTCGCCTGGGTCCAGATCGCACTGCTGTGCCAGCATCCGCGTGAGCAGCGATGCCGCGAACAAGTTGAATGGCAGGCCCAGCACAACGTCGCAGCTGCGCTGATAAAGGAGGCACGAAAGCCTTCCGCCGGCAACATGGAACTGGTAGGACTTGTGGCACGGCGGAAGCGCCATTTCGTCGAGCGCCGCCACGTTCCAGCCCTCTATGATGTGGCGGCGGCTGCCCGGATTGGCCCGCAGGCTTTCCACCACTTGCGCCACCTGGTTGATTCCCTGCCCCTTGCGGTAGAGTCCCTCGCCCGCAGGCTGGTAACTTGGCCAGTCAACCCACTGCTTGCCGTAGACCGGGCCAAGATCCCCCCACTGCGCCGCAAATTGTGCGTCAGCCACGATGCGGGCGGAAAAATCGGCGCGCGCAATGTCGTCGCCGGTTTCCCTGCGGTAGCGGGCCAGCGGCCAGTCGGTCCAGATTTCCACGCCCTGCGCGCACAGGGGCCGGATATTGGTTTCACCGGTCAGGAACCACAAAAGCTCACGCGCCGCCGCCTTCCAGTAGACCCGCTTGGTGGTAAGGAGGGGGACGCGCCCGCCCGAAAGGTCGCAGCGAATCTCCGCGCCAAACAGCGCCCGCGTGCCGATGCCAGTGCGGTCGATCCGCTCGTCGCCCTCGTCGCGAATGTGGCGCATCAGGCTGAGATACTGCCACTCCCAGTGGCTGGGGGGCGCGGAATCGGCAGGACGCGGCGAATGAAGCATCCTCGTACCCTAGCTGCGAGATTGCCCGCTTGCCACCCCGCCATTCGCTGCTTATAGGCCCGCTCCTGCCTCGGGGTCGCGTGAGCTTTCGCGTGATTCCCATGATCGGTCGGGGAATAGCTCAGCCTGGTAGAGCACTGTCTTCGGGAGGCAGGGGCCGGAGGTTCGAATCCTCTTTCCCCGACCAAATTTTTTTTTGCATAGCACCGCAATCATTTCGGTTGCCGATTTCGAGGCGCTGCGTGACTACGGTCATACCCGACGAAGGTCGGAGCAATCTGCAGCCGGTCCCTGCACAGCGGCTCGCAGACACGGGGGGACGGCGCGTTGAAGATCACCGATAACGCCACTTACCTGCGTGTTGCGCTGCACACCTTGCAAAACAGGATCGTACCCGAGCTGGCGTCGGGCGACGCCCAGGCCGCTGCCGCGATGGTGGGTCAGGTGCTTGGCGAACTGATCAAACGGGACATTGCCGCGCCTTCCCTGCTCGCACAGCAAATTGCGGCTGGCGCAGCGATCGCCGCGCGGCTGGCCGCTCTGGCGACAGCGAATGGCATTGCCGTGTCCGATCCCGGCGATGCGCCGTCGGAGGCTGGCGGCTTTTCGGCGCTCGCAGCGCGGCACGACGCTCAGACTGCACACATCGCGGCTCTGGCCGACGCGCTGGCCGACAGCCGCGCAAGTTTGCCGGTCACGGCGCAGAATGCGCTTTCGGACTTGCTGCTCGATGTCGCATTGTGGGATCAGCAATACCCCCTCACCCTGCGTGACCTGCTGGTGCCGGCTGGCCCGCCAGTTGCGGTACCTCCCGGTGCGCCGCTTTCGCACGACCTGCTCGAAGCGTTCCTGCGCGGCGTTCACCCCGATGGCCCGGACGTGAGCCTGATCGACATGCAGCCGATATCGGGCGGCTTTGGCAAGCAGACCTTCCGCGCCCTCATCCGCGAAGGCAATGGGACCGAGCGCCCGCTGATCGTGCGCAAAAGCGACCCAGTGCCGATGGTGCGCAAGGGCGCGTTCCTCATCGACCATGAATTCCACCTGCTGCGCGATCTCCACGCCGCCCAGATACTGCCGCTGGCAGAACCCTTGTGGCTGGCGAAGGACCTTCCCGGACTGGATGCCGATTTCTACGTGATGCAGGCCTTGCCCGGCGAGGTGCCAAGCTCGTTCCTGGGGGCGGCAACGGCGAAAATTCCGGAAGGCATCATTCTGCAGATGGCCGAGCACATGGCCCGGCTGCACCGCATGGACCTCTCCGAGATATCCGGCTTTCTCAGTGGCTACGAGAGCCCAGCTGTGGCCACTGACAGCATTCAAAGCTGCTATCGCCGCCAGATTGGCGAATGGAAGGACTATTACCGGCAGGCCGGCCATTTGCCCGCGCCTTTCGTCACCTACCTGCTTGACTGGCTGGATCGCAACGTTCCCGCCGATCCGCGCCGCCCGGTGCTGGTCCATGGCGATCTCAACATTCACAACGTGCTGGCCCGGGACGGCCAAATCACTGGCATCCTCGATTGGGAATGCGCGATGATCGGGGCGCCCGAGCAGGACCTGGCCTATGTCCGCCCGATCCTTTCGCAGCATATCGAATGGGACCGGTTCGTGGACCACTACCGCACAAGCGGAGGGCCGGAAGTGAACGCTGCGGCATTGGACTTCTATATGGCCTTCTCGGCCATGCGGCTGTGCATCATCTTCAACAAGGGCGTGCGCAACATGCAGGACCGCGAGCATCAGGACATCCGCTATTCGGTCATTGATCTTGGGCTTACGCCCGAATTCATGAAGCAGGCGCTGGCCTGCACAACTGCCTGAGCCCGCCCCCCGCCCGAAAGAAGCTGACCCATGACAGACACGTCCCCGCCACTTCGCAATCCCGCTCCCGAGTTCGCTTTTCGCCACAAGCTGACGCCGGAGGGCCGCGAATCCCTGGCCCACATCCTGCTGATGCCCGAGCACAACATTGCCGGGTTCATCTATCCAACCATGCTGGGCACCGGCGCGGGCAAGTCCACCGCGTGCTTCTTCAGCCCCGATTTCCCGGAACAGATCGTTGAAGTCGAGGACAGCCCGGTTTCGGACGACATGAACTTCGACGACTGGCGGCACGGCCCGCTGCACATGCAGGTTGTCGATCCCCTGAAAGCGGTCAACATCGCCTGGAACGGCACGCGCATCCGCCTCAAGGCGGCGTTTACTGCCACTCATCCAGCTTACGCGTTCAGCTCGCATCCGCGGGGCAATCCGCCCTATTTCGGTAGCGACCGGACCGAGCAGCACGGGCGCGTGATCGCCGATCTTGAGCTTGACGGGCGCAAGCTGCATCATGAAGGCTTCCTGGTACGCGACCACAGCTGGGGCCCGCGGATATGGGGGCTAAACCAGCACTACAAGTGGATCCACGCCACCACGGGCGACAGCTCGATGCACTTCTTCGAGATGCAGGGGTTCGGCCGCACCGAACTGCGCGGTTTCCTGTTCAAGGACGGCGAGATGCACCACATCGAACGGGTCGATTACGACTTCGTTTATGGCGACGAGATGGTGCAGAAGACGTTCGACGTTACCGTGACCGACACGGCAGGCCGCACGTCACGGATCGCCTTCAAGATGTTCGGTGTGCTGTCATCCTCGCACGACCCCAAGACGCTGATCAACACCGGCTGCGCGACGCTTGATTTCGACGGCAAGGCGGGCGTGGGCGTGTGCGAGTTCTCGTGGAACAAGGATTACTTCGATTTCGCGAAAACCTATGCGGCGAAGTACGGTTGAAGCCCACGGGGCGCATTCGCGCAGTTGAGAGAGGCGAGCTATGATCACCGACGCAGACATCGATTTTCATCCCGCAGATCCTGCAGTGCATGATTGGGCAGAAACCAACTATTTCGCCTTCTTCAATGCGGAACGGAGGATTTGCGGCCATCTGCAGGCGTTGTTCCGCCCTAATCTGGGCGTGGTGATGACCGACGTGCGGATCTGGCGCGGACTGGTCGACCGCTCGCACGATGCGCTGTACGTCGCCAACCACCATCACCAGCCCGGCGCGCCGAGCCTGCGCAAGTATGCACTAGGCAGCGGCCTGTCAGTCGAGGCATTCAGCCCGCGCGACTACCGCGTCGACTACGTCGGGATCGACGACACCGAAATCCATTTCGACGTCAGCGGCATCATGGAGCCCTACGATATCGCCGATCCCGAGATGGACCCGGTCACCCGCAGCCAGCTGAGCGGCGGCTTCGTGCTGGGCGAGGCCTATCGCGGGCACTGGGACATGCACGCGCGGATCCGGGGCGAGATCCGCTGCCGGGGCGAGACGATCCCGGTCGATTGCGTGCAGGTGATGGATCACAGCTGGGGCCCGCGCACCGAAGTGGATCTGCCGGGAATGATGTGGCTGGGCGCGTACTTTCCGGACATCGACACGGCAGTGCATGGCTTCTTTCCCGCCGATCCGGTGCACAGCGACACGCTCCACCTCGCCCATGGCTATATCTGCCGCCAAGGCAAGGTGACGGGCCTCGCCTCGGCTCAGTTGACCCTGTCTCGGCTGAATTACCTCCCGATCGCTGCCGAGTGGCACGGCGTGGATGGCGACGGCGAGAGCTTCAGCCTCTACGGGGCCTCGATCGCCGGCGGACCCTGGCCGGTCTATCCCAGCGTCGATGTCGGCATCACGCTGATGCGGTGGACGAGTGGGCGGGAGATGGGTGGCCGGGAAATCGGGGGAGGCCATATCGGCCACGGGCTTGCGATGGAAAACACATCGATGGCCTATCGCACCCGTCACGGGCTTGGCGCGCAAGCGGCAAGATCATAGCGATGTGAGCGCCACGCGAGGAGGCAAGCTTGCCGGATTGAGTAAACCCCGATTGCGGGGCACGGGCCATGCGGTTAGGCCAGCGGGCATGATCGCCGCAATCGACCCCTTTCACGCCATCGCCATCAGCCGTCTGGCACACGATCTTGCCGCCGCCGGCCACGACGTGATCCACATGGAATTTGGCCAGCCTTCAACCGGGGCGCCGTCAAGGTCGATCGAAGTAGCGCACGTCGTGCTCGACCGCGATCCGATGGGATATTGGGAGAGCGTGCCGCTGATGGAGCGGATCGCACGCCATTATGCCGAGAGCTACGGCGTCACCATCGAGCCCGCGCAGATCGTGCTGACCTGCGGCGCCTCGCCCGCATTTGTGCTGGCGCTGTCGTGCCTGTTCGCGCCCGGAGCGCGCGTCGCGCTCGCCCGGCCCGGCTATGTCGCCTACCGCAACTGTCTCAGGACGCTTTACCTCGATCCGGTTGAGATGCCCTGCGGCGCGGCAGAACGCTTCCAGATCACGGCAGAGGCTGTCGCCGCGCTCGATCCCGCGCCCGATGGCCTGATCATCGCCAGCCCGGCCAATCCCACTGGCACCGTTATCCCGCGCGAGGAACTCTCGCAAATCGCGGCGGTGTGCGCGCAGCGGGGCATCCGGATCATTTCGGACGAAATCTACCACGGCCTCGTCTATGGGGAGCCCGCCTCCTCGATGCTGGAACATGCGCCGGACGCGCTCATCGTCAACAGCTTTTCCAAATACTTCAGCATGGCAGGCTGGCGGCTCGGCTGGGTGGTCGTGGCGCCGGAGCTGGTTGCTGCGGCGCGGTCCCGGATGGGCAGCTTGTTCCTGATGCCGCCCTCGCTCGCCCAGCATGCGGGCCTTGCGGCGTTTGACTGCCGGGATGAGCTCGACGCGCATCTGGTGACCTACGCGCGCAACCGCGACCTCTTGCTGGAGGCGCTGCCCGCAATGGGCCTGCGCCGCATTGCCCCGCCAGACGGCGCGTTCTACATCTATGCCGACGTCGGGCACCTCACCAACGACAGTCTGTCATTCTGCGAACAGTTGCTGCGCGATACCGGCGTGGCGACCGCGCCGGGCATCGATTTCGATCCCGTCGACGGAAACCGCTTCATGCGCTTCAGCTTTGCCGTCTCGACCGACTTGACGCGCGAGGCCATCGCGCGGATGGCTCCGTGGTTTGCGGCGCGAAGCTAAGCACGTCCCTCAAGTCACCGCGCCGTGGCAGTGCTTGTACTTGTTGCCTGACCCGCACGGACAGGCTGCATTGCGGCTGAGGCCCATGTCGGCATAGGGATCGCTGCCGCCCGCAGCAGCAGCGCCCGCACCTGCTCCGGCAAGCCCCATCATGCCCGCTGGCGCAAACCCGCCCGCCTGAAGCTCGTCGGCACCGAACGGCTCGATGTGCCCGGTAAGGAAATCGGGCAGCTCGGGCAGCTCCGGTGCCTGCGCCATCTGGAGTTCGCTCGTCGCAAGGATGCGCGTGATGTCCTCGCGGATGGTGTCGAGCATTCGCTCGAAGAGGCCGAAGGCTTCCTGCTTGTATTCATTGATCGGCTGCTTCTGGGCATAGGCGCGGAGGAACACGACCTGGCGCAGTGCATCGAGCGTGGCGAGATGCTCCTTCCAGTAGTGGTCGAGGCGGTCGAGCATCACGCTCTTTTCGACCTGACGCCACACGGTTGAATCCTCGCCGCCGGTCTTGGCCTCCATGTGCGCGTCGGACAGCGCAGAAATACGCTCTTCAATCACGTCAGGCTCGATGCCGTCTTCCTCGATCCATGCGGAAATCGGGGCATCGACGCCGAGCACTTCGCGCACGCGCTCGGTAAGCGCCTCGACGTTCCAGTGCTCGGGATAGGAACCCGGCGGGCAGGCATCGGCGACAATCGCGTTGACGGTGTCATGTCGCATGTCGATCACCACGTCGTCGACCGCGTCGGCGTCCATAATGTCGGCGCGCTGTTCGTAGATGACCTTGCGCTGGTCGTTCATCACATCGTCGTATTCGACAACCTGCTTGCGGATGTCGTAATTGCGCGCCTCCACCTTTTTCTGCGCGGTCTCGATGGCCTTTGACAGCCACTTCGATCCGATCGCCTCACCGTCCGCAAGGTTGGAGTTCATCATCCGCGAGAACAGCGTATCCGGCCCGAAGATGCGAAGCAGGTCATCTTCCAGGCAAAGGTAGAACTTGGACAGGCCCGGATCGCCCTGACGGCCCGAGCGACCGCGCAGCTGGTTGTCGATGCGGCGGCTTTCATGGCGCTCGGTGCCGATGACGCAGAGCCCGCCGGCGTCGAGCACCTTCTGCTTCTCGTCCGCCGACTCCATCCGGATGCGCGCCTCGGCGGCATCGCGTTCGGCCCCCGGCGGTACGTCGCGCAGCTCGTCCTCGATGCGGAATTCAACGTTGCCGCCCAGCTGGATGTCGGTACCGCGACCGGCCATGTTGGTGGCGATAGTGACTGCGCCAAGCCGCCCGGCCTGCGCCACGATGTGCGCCTCCATTTCGTGGAAGCGGGCATTGAGGACGCTGTGCTTCACGCCCTCACCGTTGAGATACTCGGACAGGAGTTCTGACTTCTCGATGGAGACGGTGCCCACCAGCACCGGCTGTCCCGTCTCGTTCCGCTCGCGGATCAGGCGGGCAATGGCCTGGAACTTGTCGGTGGTGTTCTTGTAGAACTCGTCTTCCTCGTCGACGCGGCGCACCGGCACGTTGGTAGGGATCGAGACGACGCTCATCTTGTAGATGTCGTAGAATTCGGCCGCCTCGGTTGCCGCGGTGCCGGTCATGCCGCCGATTTTGGGATACATGCGGAAATAGTTCTGGAACGTGATCGAGGCCATCGTCTGGTTTTCGGGCTCGATCTGCACGCCTTCCTTGGCCTCGACCGCCTGATGCAGCCCGTTCGACCAGCGCCGCCCGTCCATCATGCGGCCAGTGAACTCGTCGATGATGACGACCTTGTCGTCCTTGACGATGTAGTCGATGTCGCGGCGGAACATGATGTTCGCACGCAGCGCCTGGTCAAGGTGGTGGACGACCTGGGTGTTCTCGACATCGTAGAGGTTCGAGCCTTCGAGCAGACCCTCGTCCTCGAGAATGCGCTCCGCCTTCTCGACCCCGTCCTCGGTGAGGATGATGCTCTTGGCCTTCTCATCGGTCTCGTAGTCCTCGGGAACGAGGCGCTTCACGATGGCATCCACAGCGATGTAAAGCTCGGACTTGTCGTCGGTCGGCCCCGAAATGATGAGCGGGGTACGCGCCTCGTCGATCAGGATCGAATCGACTTCATCGACGATGGCGAAGTTGAAGGGGCGGTGCACCATCTGACTGCGCTCGTGCTTCATGTTGTCGCGCAGGTAATCGAAGCCAAGCTCGTTGTTGGTGGCGTAGGTAATGTCGGAATTATAGGCCTCGCGCCGTTCGTACTCCGACAGGTTGGGCACGATTACACCCACGGTCAGGCCAAGGTAGCGGTAGATTTGCCCCATCCATTCGGCGTCGCGGCGGGCAAGGTAGTCGTTCACCGTGACGACGTGGACACCCTTTCCTTCCAGCGCATTGAGATAGACCGCGAGCGTGGCGACCAGGGTCTTACCTTCACCCGTGCGCATCTCGGCGATCTCGCCTCGGTGCAGCACAATGCCGCCGATCATCTGCACGTCGAAGTGGCGCATGCCGAGCACGCGGCGCGATGTCTCCCGCACCGTGGCGAACGCTTCTGGCAGGATTGAATCCAGAGTCTCGCCTTCGGCAAGGCGGGCGCGGAAAACCTCGGTCTGCGCCTTAAGGGCTTCTTCCGAAAAAGCCTCGAGGGTGGGCTCGAACTCGTTGATCTGGCGCACAAACTTGTCGAGCGACTTGACGTAGCGGTCATTAGAAGACCCAAACATGGACTTGGCAAACTTGCCGAACATAGGCGTTTCCTGAAGCAGAAAGAGAATGGAAATGTGCGGTCTGGCGCCGCAACCGGCACGACCGAAAGGACGGGAGCGTACGGGATCAGCGCCCTACTCGAGCGCGCGGTCCACTCCGGGTCTTGTCGCAGGCGCAGCAATGAACCGTTCGTCCAGCGTCGGCGTCACGGCAGCAACCGGCCTTGCAGCTACTGCGCCATCGCCGCGAACGGCGGCCTTCGTTTCCGCCAGCGACGGCGCGCCGACGACGGTTTGGCTGGCTCCGACTTCGGCCTGGCCCCGCTCGCAGCCGCGCGCCTGCGCCGGCGCAATCTGCGCCGCCAGGCTCGCCAGCAGGGCGAGAATTGCCACCAGGATGCGGTGTCCCATCCACGCGAGATAAGCAATGCCCGCGCCTGCGTCCAGTGCGGCGAAGCGATAGGCCCCGAAACGCAGCACAATCGGCCAGCGTTGGCGAACAATTAACCGTACTTGCGCAAGAGTGCACCGGATGACGGCGCTCATGCCACACCAGCCCTCGGCGGGACCCGGCCGCCTGCCTCTGCTCGACGGGTTGCGGGGCATCGCGGCGCTTGGGGTGATGTCCTATCACTTGCCCGACCTGACCGGCATTCCGCACTTCGGATCGCGCAATTACCTGTTCGTCGACCTGTTCTTCATCATGAGCGGGTTCGTGCTGACTCTCTCCGCCGAACCGCGCATGGCCAGGGGCGAAGGCGCAGTGATGTTCGTGAGACGCCGCATCTGGCGGCTGTGGCCGATGATTGCTTTGGGCGCACTGATGGGCGCGCTTTCGTTTGCAGGCCGTGCCCCCGCCGGTGAGATCGCGGGGCTATTGGTTCTCGCCATGCTGATGGTGCCGCTGACGACATCGACAGTTGCGATCTATCCGCTCAATACGCCGCAGTGGTCGCTTCTGTGGGAAATCGTGGCCAACGTCCTGCATGGCCTAGTGCTCTGGCGCTGTGGATCGCGCGTCCTGCTGGCGATTTCAGCGGCGAGCGCGCTCGGCTTGTCGGCGGTCATCCTCGAAACCGGCTGGAACGGCGCCGGCCCCAACGGCGGCTACTGGTGGGCCGGGTTCCTGCGCGTTTCGTTCGCCTATCCGCTTGGCATCGTAATGGCGCGGACATGGCGCAAGGGTGCGGACTGCCACGCCATCGACTGGCGACTGGCACTGGCGCTGCCGGTGATCGCCCTTCTTGGCGTGAGTTGGACGCCCTTTGCGATGGTGTACGAGGACATCGCCCTCACAGTCTTCATCCTGCCTGCCTGCTTCTGGCTGGTGGCGCACGCGCAGCCGCCCCGGAACGCTGTTCCGGCCCTGACCTTGCTGGGCGACATGTCCTATCCGGTCTATGCCGTGCACGCGCCGATCATGCTTTGGTTCAATGCCGAAGTTGGCGGACGCACGGCGCAGGTTCTCACCCTGATCGTAACCCTGATCGCGGCGCGGATCATCCTCGCCCATGGTCCACGCACGCGGGCGCTGGTCAGCACGGCCTGGACGGCACTTGCCGCCCGCCGGTCCGCCCTTGCGGTGAAGGCCTGACATGACCGCGCACGTGTCTCCACAGCGCCTTCCCCTGCTCGACGGGATGCGCGGCGTTGCGGCGCTCGGCGTGTTCGTCTTTCATATTCCGATGTATTTCGTGGTGCCGCCGATGCTGCTGCGCAGCTATCTGCTGGTTGACCTGTTCTTCCTGCTCAGCGGCTTCGTGCTGACCTTCTCGGCAGAGCCGCGGCTCGCGCGCGGGCTCGACACCGTTGGCTTCATGAAGATCCGCCTGCGCCGCATCTGGCCGACCATGGCACTTGGCGCGGCTCTGGGAGCCGCCGTCTTTGCCCTGCACACAAGCCCCGCGCAGAGCCTGATGCTGCTGGGCATGGCGCTCTTGCTGATCCCGATCACCAGCGGCAATCAGTCGATCTTCCCGCTCAATGCGCCGCAGTGGTCACTGATGTGGGAGCTGCTGGGCAATGTCCTCCACAGCCTCGTCCTGTGGCGGATGAGCGAGCGGGCGCTGCTTGCGCTCGCGCTGGCGGGCGGCGCGCTGGTCCTGTGGTCGACTCTGACGATTGGGTCGGGCGGAACCGGCGGGGTAACCGACAACTGGTACTGGGCCGCGCCGCGCGTGGTCTGGTCCTATGTGTTGGGCGTGTGGATGGCGCGCAGGTGGCAGCGGCTCCGGCTCGGCAGTGATCCACAATTCCGGCCGCGCCCCTGGCTGGGCTGGAAGACGGCGCTACTGCTACCCGTCGCATGGCTCGCCGTGCTGCAGTACCTGCCGCTGGGAACGGGCATCGGCGATGCGCTGACGATCCTCGTGGTCCTGCCACTGGCGTTTCATGCGGCAACGACCGTGCGGCCGCCGGCCTCGTCAGGGCAGCTGCTTGCGGCGCTGGGCGGGCTTTCCTTCCCGCTCTACGCATTGCACGCCCCGGTGTTCCTCGCATTCAAGTTCCAGTCAAAGGGGCCGGCATCCTGCGCGGCGGCCGTCGTGACGGCATTGGCGCTTTCGGCCTTTGTCGCCTGGCAGGGACCGCGCATCGGCAAGGCGCTGTTCGGCGGCCTTGCACGGCTGAGGCACCGTCTGCCCGCATTGGCTGAAGCATCCTGATCGCTTGACCTCGCCCGCGCGGGCGCTAGTCGCAGGCGCATGACCGACGCCGTCTCCCCGCTCGCCCAACCTTTCCCCGCCATTCCCGCGATTGCAGGCGCAACGCCGCGTGTCGCGCGTGCGGGATACAAGGACTGGGCCAAGACCGGACAGGATCGCTGCGACCTTACTTATGTCGAGCTGGCCGAGGGAACCGCCGTCGCGGGCGTGTTCACGCGCAATGTCTGCTGCTCCAGCGAAGTGGAACTGGGCCGAGAGCAGGCAAGTGCCGGACGCGCCCGCGCTCTGGTTGTCAACGCCGGCAATTCCAATGCCTTCACCGGCTACCGGGGGCGCGAGGCGGTGGAACAGATCATGGATCAGGTCGCCGCGCATCTGGGTTGCGAGCGGACCGAGGTGTTCGTCTCCTCAACCGGCGTGATCGGTGTGCCCTTGCCCAAGGACAAGGCGCGCGCCGGGGTCGAGGCCGCCCTCACCGCAAACGAATGCAGCTGGGAAGATGCCGCGCGCACGATCGGCACCACAGACACCTTCGCCAAGGGCGCCATGGCCCGCGCGGTCGTAGACGGCAGGACGGTGACGCTCGGCGCCATCATCAAGGGCAGCGGAATGATCGCTCCCGACATGGCGACGATGCTGGGCTACGTCTTCACCGATGCAGCGATCGAGCCTGCGTTCCTCCAGGAACTGCTCTCAGCCGCCAACCGGCGCACGTTCTCATGCATCACGGTCGACAGCGACACATCGACCAGCGATACTGTACTCGCCTTCGCCACTGGCAAAGCTGGGAACACGCCTCTGACGTCATTCAACAGCGCGGGCGCAGATGCCTTTGCCGCCGCATTGGAAGACGTCTGCCGTCAGCTTGCGCACCTTGTCGTGCGTGACGGCGAAGGCGCGCAGAAGTTCATTGCTGTGACCGTGACCGGCGCGATTTCCGACGACAGCGCGCGCCGCGTCGGCCTATCCATCGCCAACTCGCCGCTGGTCAAGACCGCCATCGCCGGCGAGGACGCGAACTGGGGCCGCGTCGTCATGGCCGTGGGCAAGGCGGGCGAGCCGGCCGACCGCGACCGCCTCTCCATCGGCTTTGGCGGTGTGTGGTGCGCGCGCAATGGCCTGCCGGTTGCCGGTTACGACGAAGCGCCGGTCGCTGACCACCTCAAGCGGCAGGACGTGGCCATCGAGGTCGATCTCGGCCTTGGCGAAGGCCGCGCCACGGTGTGGACCTGCGACCTGACGCACGGCTACATCTCGATCAACGCCGATTACCGGAGTTGAGATGGTCGACACGCTCACCAGCGGCGTCGTCGTCCTGATGCGCGATGCGGCAGAGCGGACGATCCTGCCGCGCTACCAGTCTCTTGCCGCGCACGAGATCACGGCCAAGGCGGCGAACGATCTGGTGACCGTGGCCGATCATGAAAGCGAAGCCATCCTTGCGGAAGGACTTGCGCGCCTGATGCCCGGGGCCGCCATTGTCGGCGAGGAAGCGGCCCATGCCGATCCCGCCGTCCTCGCCCGGCTCGGCCAGGGGGCATGCTGGATCATCGACCCGCTCGACGGCACCAACAACTTCGCGTCCGGCAAGCCCCCCTTTGGCCTGCTCGTCGCGCTGTGCGATGGCGGCGAGACTGTGGGCGGGTGGCTTTACGATCCCCTGACCGACAGGTTGTGCCACGCCATGGCCGGGCGCGGCGCCTTCATCAACGGCGAGCGCATGACCGCCCGGCCAAGCGCGGAAAACCCGCCAATCGCCGCGATTTCGCTGATCTTCATGGACGAAGGTCAGCGCGAGGCCGTGAAGGCGCACATTGCCCCGCATTACCGGCTTGTCGACATCCCGCGCTGCGCGGCCGAGCAATATCCGCGCCTCGTGCTGGGTCAGAACGACGTCTCGATTTTCGAGCGCACGCTGCCGTGGGATCACGCGGCGGGCGTCCTGTTCCTCAACGAGGCCGGAGGGCGGGCCGCTCGTCCCGACGGCAGTCCCTACCGCGCAGACGAGCACGAGCGTCCCGGCCTGATCGGCGCAGCCTCCCCCGCTCTGTGGGACGAACTAGCCCGGCTGATGGCCGCCCCTCCCCGCTGCGACTGATGGATTGCTTCGAAGAACTGGCGAGGCCCGCTTGCAGTTTTGCGAAATATGAAGTTTCTGCTTTTGCAGGGAATCGAGAGGACATGATGAGCGCAGGCCACCTGGAAGACGTCGACGAAAGCCTGCGCGACGTCCTGTCGCTCCTGCCCGACTTTTCGCGGCTGGGCCCTGAAACGCTGGGCGAGTTCCGCAGCCTGCCGGCCCCGGTGCCGCCCGTCCTCGGGCTAACCGACGGCGTCGAGGTGTCGTGGATCGAGGCGGCCGGTGCGGATGGACGGCCAGTCGCAGGCTATCTTTTTCGTGCCATCGAGGCCGGTCACCTCCACCCCGCCGTGCTCAACATCCACGGCGGCGGCTATGTCATGGGCAAGGCGGAGCGCGAGTATGCCTGGTCGCTGAAGTGCGCGCGCACCCTTGGCTGCACGGTGTTCACGCCCGAATACGCAAAAGCTCCCGAAGCGCCCTTCCCGGCCGCTGCCGACGATTGCCTCGCGGCGCTCGCATGGCTGCATGCCTCGGCCAAAGATCTGGGCATCGATCCAGCGCGGATTGCCGTGCGCGGGGTCAGCGCTGGCGGCGGACTGGCGGCGGGCCTGACAGTGCGGACGCGCGGACGCAGTGATCTTCCCATCGCCCACCTCGTGCTCCTCTATCCGATGCTTGACCATAAGCCCTCCCCGCCCGACCGCGCCGGGCATTACGTCTGGCCGCGCGAGGCGAACGTGTTCGGCTGGGCCTCGCTGCTCGGGGCCTCGATCGACGACCCCTCTCCGGTGGCCGTCCCGGCGCTGGCGGGCAATCTGGCCACCTTCCCGCCGACGTTCATTGCGGTGGGCGACATCGACCTGTTCATCACCGAGAACCTGGCCTTTGCAGCAAGGCTGGTCGATTCCGGGATCGAGACCGAGCTGCACGTCTATCCGGGCGCCTACCACGGTTTCAACATGATCGCGGGCTCGCCCCTGTCGCAGCGCCTCGAGGCGGAAACGATGGCGGCCCTGACACGCGCCTTTACCAGAAAACCGAAGGGATCGATTTGATGAAAGCATGGGCCGTAACAAAGGCGCACGAGCCGCTGGAACTGCTGGAATTTCCCACCCCGGAACCCACCGGCAGCGAAGTGCTGGTCGAAGTGACTCACTGCGGCGTCTGCCATTCGGACCTTCATTTCTGGGAAGGCGAATACAACCTCGGCGGCGGAAAGGTGATGAAGCTGGCCGAACGGGGCGTGACCTTGCCGAGAGCGCCGGGGCATGAAATTGCCGGCCGCGTCGTTGCCGCCGGACCGCTGGCGCAAGATGCCGTGGTTGGCGAGATGCGCGTGGTCTATCCGTGGATCGGATGCGGCAAGTGCGCTGCCTGCGCACGCGGCGAGGACAATTTCTGCACCGCGCAGCAGCAATTGGGCGTGTTGCATAACGGCGGGTTCGGCTCGCACGTGCTGGTGCCGCACCCGCGCTATCTGGTCGATCCGGGCAACGTCGATCCGGGCCTTGCCGCAACCTACGCCTGTTCGGGCATCACGACCTATTCGGCCGTTTCCAAGATCATGCCGCTCGACCCGCAAAGCCCGGTCGTGCTGATCGGCGCGGGCGGCCTCGGCCTGATGGCCATCGCCATGCTGCACGCGCTGGGCCACGAAGCGATCTTCTCGGTCGACGTGTCAGAGGACAAGCGCGCCGCCGTCGAGGCTGCCGGGGCGACCTTCATACCAAGCGGCGAGGACCTTGCCGAGCGGATCCTGGCCGCGACCGGCGGACCGGTTCCTGCCGTGATCGATTTCGTCAACATGTCGGCCACTGCACGCGCGGGCTATGACGTACTGACCAAGGGCGGCAAGCTCATAGCCGTGGGCGTCACGGGGGGGGAACTCACGGTCTCGCTCGCCACATTGATCTTCCGGGCCGCCTCGATCATCGGCACGAACACCGGCAGTCTTGGCGATCTCCATGCCGTGATCGCGCTCGCCAACGAGGGCCGGCTCAAGCCCACGCCGATCACGACCTGCCCGAAATCCTGCGCGAACCAGGCCCTGAACGATCTCGCCGAGGGAAAGGTCACTGGCCGCATCGTCCTGACCGGCGCGCCCGAATAAGGTTGTCGGAGACAGCGAATCGCAGCTTGTCCTTGGCGCCCCGCCTGTGCGAGAGGGGCCGCAGCCAGGTCACGTTCCCGGAGACTATCGAATGAAGATTGCCGTGCTGCACGAGACGACCCCAGGTGAGCGGCGTGTCGCGGCGACTCCGGAAACCGTGAAGAAGTACATTGCGCTTGGCGCCAGCGTCGCGGTCGAGGCGGGCGCGGGCCTTGGCTCGTCGCTGACCGATGCCGCCTATTCCGATGCTGGCGCCAGCGTGACAGGCCGGGCGGAGGCCCTTTCCGGCGCGGATGTCGTCCTCGCCGTTCAGGGCCCCGATCCGGACAGCCTTGCCGGCGTAAAGCCGGGCGCCCTCGTGATCGGCGTGCTTGATCCGTATGGCCAGAGCGAGCGGACGGCACGCTATGCCGCAATGGGGCTTCAGGCGCTCGCGATGGAATGGGTGCCGCGCATCACCCGCGCGCAATCGATGGACGTGCTGTCGTCGCAGTCGAACCTCTCGGGCTACCGCGCGGTGCTCGATGCGGCGCACAGTTATGGCCGGGCCTTCCCTATGATGATGACGGCCGCCGGCACCATCCCCGCCGCCCGCGTCTTCGTGATCGGCGTCGGCGTCGCGGGCCTGCAGGCAATTGCCACCGCGCGGCGGCTTGGCGCGCAGGTTTCGGCAACCGACGTGCGCGCCGCCACGCGAGAGCAGATCGAATCGCTTGGCGCCAAAGCCATCTTCGTCGAGAACGTGGCTGGCCAGGGCGAGGAAGCCGGCGGTTACGCCAGCGAAGTGTCAGATGAATACAAGCAGGCCCAGGCCGACCTCGTCGCTGCGCATATCGCCAAGCAGGACATCGTCATTACCACGGCGCTGATCCCGGGCCGGGCCGCACCGCGCCTTGTGAGCGACTCGCGCATCGCCTCGATGCGGCAAGGCAGCGTGATCGTCGATCTCGCTGTTGAACAGGGCGGCAATGTCGAGGGCTCGGTCCCCGGCGATGTGGTGGAACGCCACGGTGTGCTTATCGTTGGCCACACGAACGTGCCCTCGCGGCTCGCAGCCGATGCCTCGGCGCTCTATGCCCGCAACCTCCACAACTTCCTCGCCGCGTTTTGGGACAAGGACGCCGCTGCCCCCCTCCTTCCCGATGACGACGAGATCGTGCGCGGCGTGCGCCTGACGCTGGGCGGCCGTATCGTCAACGAACGGCTCTCACCGGTCGCCGAACCCGCCTGAGAAGAAGTGCTGCCGGCGCGTTGCATGTGCGCGTGGCAGCAATTAACGATTGGGTACAAGCGGCGTTTCAGCGCCCGGCCCCAGGACTGGAGATGGATTGGTGAGACATATTGCTGTCGTCGGGTCCGGACCGGCCGGGTATTACACTGCCGAGGCGGCGCAAAAGCAGTGGGGCGACGATGTCCGCGTCGATATCTTCGATACGCTCCCGGTTCCTTATGGGCTGATTCGCACCGGCGTGGCCCCCGATCACCAGTCGATCAAGGCAGTGTCGCGCCGCTATGAAAGCACGTCGCTTTCGGAAAACGTCCGTTTCATTGGTAATGTCATGGTGGGCCGGGATATTGCGGTCAGCGAGCTTGAGGCACTTTACGACGCGGTCGTGCTCGCAACCGGCGCGCCGAACGACCGGAAAGCCGGCATTCCTGGCGAAAACCTCGGCAATGTCCACGGTAGCGCCGCCTTTGTCGGCTGGTACAACGGCCATCCTAACTTCGCGGCGCTCGATCCGGACCTGACGGGCAGCACGGCCGTGGTCATCGGCAATGGCAACGTCGCGCTCGACGTGGCGCGCATCCTTGCCAAGAGCCGCGAGGAATTCGCCGGCAGCGACATCGTGGGTCACGCACTCGACAGTCTCGACACCTCGAAGCTTGAACGCGTCGTCATTCTGGGCCGACGCGGGCCGCACCAGATCGCGATGACGCCCAAGGAACTGGGCGAACTGGGGCACCTGCACCGGGCCTGGCCGCGCGTCGATCCCGACGATCTGCCCGACGAGGGCGAAGACGCCGCGCTCGATCCGGGCCAGCGCAAATCGGTCACGCACCTGCGGACCTACGCGGCAGCGGGCGATCCGGGCGGCAAACCGATCACCATCGAGTTCGACTTCTTCGCCTCGCCCAAGGCCTTGCTCGGGACGACAGGCGTCGAAGGCGTGGAAGTGGAACGCACCCGGCTCGAAAATGGCCGCGCTGTCGGCACGGGGGAGAGCTATGTCATCCCCGCCTCGCTCGTCGTGACCTGCATCGGTTACCAGACCTCGCCGATCCCCGACGTCCCGTTCGACGTGGTGGGCGGGCGTTTCGCCAACGAGGATGGCCGCATCCGGCCGGGCCTTTACTGCGTCGGCTGGGCCAAGCGCGGTCCGTCCGGCACGATCGGCACCAACCGTCCCGACGGGTTCAGCGTGGTCGAGAAAATCGCGGACGACATTGGCGAAGGCATGGGCAAGCCGGGCGGCGAGGGTTTTGACAGGCTCGCGCAGGAGCGCGGGCTCAAGGTGGTCGCATTCGACGACTGGCAGAAAATCGACGAAGCCGAAGTGGCTCGCGCCCGCGACGGCGCCCCGCGCGAGAAATTCGTTGCGGTGGAACACATGATCGAAGCGGCCGGCAAGGCCTGAGCCGGTTCAGGCGGCAACCGCGCCGGGCGATCCGGGTGCCATGGAGGCCTGCCGGCTCCGCGCCGCGCGGCGCCAGGCATTGAGAGGCGCATCGACATGGCGCCCCATCAGCCAGGCGATGACGATCAGAGCCGCGATCGCCAGCGCCAGCGTGCCCCGCTCGACCTTGACCACGAACAACAGCGCAAAGACCACTGGCTCGTTGATGGCGTAGAGCGGGTAGGAGATATGCCCGAGAGCCTCGGCGGCGCGCCCGCCGCGTGCCCGCGTCGCCAGCATGGCGAGCGGTATCAGCACCAAGAGCACGACTCCCAGGTCATACAGCCCGAACAGCGGCCCATTGGGAACCAGCGAAGGCGGCACGCAGACCAGCAGCGCAAAGATCAGCGCTGGCAGCGCGAAGTGCACGCGCGGCACCAGTGGCTCCCAGCGGGGCCGGGTGCGGTGGAGCAGCACGCCCGCAAAGAACCCGAAGCCGACTCGAGCCAGCCCGCCCAGAAAGCTCGACTTTGCAACGCCAACGCCCAGTGTCCGCGCATCGATGGCATACCACGCAAGCAAGCATGCCGATGCCGCCACCACGGCCAGCAGCGCGACGTTCCCCGCTCTGGCGAGGCCCGCGGCATGCGCGAAATTTGCAGCCATCTCCCACAGGATCGACCACTGCGGATTGTTGAGCGGAAACAGCGACACTGAAGCCGCGAGGAAGGGAACTAGCAGGAACTGCGAGGTCGCCGCCCGCGCCAGATCGCTGACATCCTTGGGCTGCCAGACCGAAAGTCCGGCAAGACATAGGCCCAGCCCGACGAGGCCCCCCACGAACAGCATCGGATAGAGCCGCAACAGCCGCTGCCCCGCATACTGGCGGAAGGACAGTCGCGCGGAGGCGAGCCGCTCCTCATAGCTGCCGGCAATGACCAGCCCGGACATGATGAAGAACAGATCAACCGCCAGATAGCCGTGCAAGGCATAAAACCGCGCATGCAGCAGCACGACCATGATCGCGGCCACGCCGCGCAATCCGTCAAGCCCGAGGTCGCGTCTGGTTTCCACCATGCGCCGGCTTTAGGCCAGTCATGGTTAAGGGCGCGTTTGCGTCAGCGCGGCTCGCTCAGACCCGCATCGGCATCAGCACGTAAAGTGCCGGGCTCTTCTCGTTCTGACGGATCAAGGTCGGCGCGCCGGGATCGGCGAGGTGGAGTTCCACCGTATCGCCCTCGATCTGGCCAAGGATGTCCTTGAGGTAGTTGGCATTGAAGCCGATCTCGAAACCTTCTGAGGAATAGTCTGCGGGCACTTCTTCGGCCGCCGTGCCGTTGTCAGGCGATGTGACGGACAGCGTCACCCGGTCATTTTCCAGCGCCATCTTGACGGCGCGGGTCTTTTCCGTGGCGATCGTGGCGACGCGGTCCACCCCTTCGTACAGCGACTTGGGATCGAGCTTGAGCAGCTTGTCGTTCCCGGTCGGGATGACGCGGCTGTAATCGGGGAAGGTGCCGTCAATCAACTTGCTGGTCAGCACCACGCCGTTCTCGCCGCCCAGCGTGAAGCGGATCTTCGAGGCCGAAAGATCGATCTCGACATTCGTGTCGAGCGCTTCTTCCAGCAGCTTGCGAAGCTCGCCGATGCATTTGCGCGGTACGATGACGTCGGGCATCGCCTGCGCGCCGTCCGGGCGTGCCAGCGTGTAGCGCGCCAGCCGGTGACCGTCGGTTGCCGCCGCTTTCAGTTCCTCGTCGCTGACGTGGAGGAAGATGCCGTTGAGGTAATAGCGCGTTTCCTCAGTCGAGATGGCGAAGCGCGTCCGGTCGATCAGCTGGGCCAGCGTGGCTGCGCCGAGTTCGAAGCTGGTCGGCAGTTCGCCTTCGACGATGACGGGAAAATCATCGCGCGGCAGGGTTGGCAGCGAAAAGCGGCTGCGTCCGGCCTTCACGGTCATGCGATTATCCGCCGTCTCAATCGAGACCTGGCTGCCATCGGGCAGCTTGCGTGCGATATCGAACAGCAGGTGCGCCGAGACGGTGATCGCGCCGGGCGCCTCCACCGAGACCGCGCCCATCGTCTCGACCACTTGCAGATCAAGGTCGGTCGCCATGACTTTCACCGCGCCGTCAAGCGATGCCTCGATCAGCACATTCGACAGGATCGGAATGGTGTTGCGGCGTTCGACAACGGATTGCACGTGGGACAGGCAGCGCAGCAATGTCGCCCGTTCGATAGTGGCCTTCATGACGGTTTCGTGTCCCCTTCACCGGCCGGGGTGAAGCCCCCTACCCCTGAATTCGGACCATCTTCCTTAACGCCGGGGCGCCACGCGGCAACCCAATCCGTGGAATTACGCGCCGATTCTGGGGATAAAACCGACCGTAACTTCAGCCGAGCATCGCCATGCCGCCGTTGACGTGGAGCGTCTGCCCGGTGACATAGCCCGCCTCGCGGCTGGCGAGATAGGCAACGGCGGCGCCGATGTCCTCGCCCTCGCCCATCCGGCCCATCGGGATGCGTCCGTTGAGCGCCTCCTTCTGGGCGTCGGGCAGTCCGTCGGTCATCGCCGTGCGAATGAAACCGGGCGCCACGCAGTTGACCGTGATGCCGCGGCTGGCGACTTCCTGCGCCAGTGCCTTTGACATTGCGGTCAGCCCGCCCTTTGCGGCGGCATAGTTGACCTGGCCGGGATTGCCGGTTGCCCCCACGACGCTGGTGATCGTCACGATGCGGCCGAAACGCGCCTTCATCATCGGCTTGCAGGCTGCGCGCATCAGCCGGAAGGCGGCCTCCAGATTGACCTTGATGACTGCGTCCCACTCCTCGTCCTTCATCCGCATGGCGAGATTGTCGCGCGTGATGCCGGCATTGTTGACGAGGATGTCGAGCTTGCCGAGCGAATCGACTGCCGCCGGAATCAGTTTTTCCACCGATCCCGCGTCCGAGAGATCGCAGGTGATCGCCACGTGATCGACTTCACCCAGGTGCTGCGGCGTGTGGCTGTCCAGCTCGTCGCGGAAGGCGCGCAGCTTGGCCGCGTTGGAGCCTGAAATCGCCAGCCGCGCCCCTTGCGAGGCCAGCGCCTTGGCAATGGCCGAGCCGATGCCGCCCGAAGCGCCGGTAACGAGGGCCGTCATGCCGTGAAGATCGAACATTCGGTTTTCCATGACTTAAAGCTCCTTCGCCAG
This sequence comes from Novosphingobium sp., assembly GCA_040377095.1. GTDB lineage: Bacteria > Pseudomonadota > Alphaproteobacteria > Sphingomonadales > Sphingomonadaceae > Novosphingobium. The sequence continues at coordinate 18,264 of JBEIPK010000003.1, read as the reverse complement.
CGCCTCGATATCCGCCATCGTCACGGCGCTCATCACCGCAACGTCGTCCGCGCTGCGCGAGATCATCGGGGCGAGCACCTTGCCGCCCAGTTCGACAAAGCTTTCGACCCCCGCGTCTTTCATCGCGATCGCGCTTTCGCGCCAGCGCACCCGGCCCGTGACCTGCTCGACCAGCAGGCGGCGGACTTCGGCCGGATCGGTGACCATCGCCGCTGTCATGTTGGCGAAGAGCGGCACGCGCAGCGTCCCCGGCGGCGTGCGTTCCAGCGCTTCGGCCATGGCGTCGGCGGCGGGCTGCATCAGCGGACAGTGGAACGGCGCCGAGACCGGCAGCGCCATGCCCCGCTTGATGCCAAAGTCCTTGACCATCGCAATGGCCCGCTCGATCGCGCCCTTGTGGCCGGAGAGGACCACCTGCCCCGGATCGTTGTCGTTGGCGACGGTGCAGACCTCACCCTCCGATGCCGCCTCGGCCAGCGCCTGAGCCTTGTCGATGTCGGCGCCGAGCAGCGCGCACATCGCGCCGACACCCACCGGCACCGCCGCCTGCATCGATTGCCCGCGCAGCTTCAGCAGCCGCGCGGTGTCGGTCAGGCTGAACGCGCCCGCCGCACACAGCGCGGTGTATTCACCAAGGCTGTGTCCGGCAACGAAATCTGCCTTGTCGGCGATGGACAGCCCACCTTCCTTTTCCAGCACGCGAAGCACCGCGATGGCATTTGCCATGATCGCCGGCTGGGCGTTCTCGGTGAGCGTGAGCTGGTCCTCCGGCCCTTCGCGCATCAAACGCGACAGCGACTGGCCGAGCGCCTCGTCCACTTCCTGGAACACTTCGCGCGCCGCCAGGCTGGCGTCGGCAAGATCGGCGCCCATGCCGACCTTCTGGCTGCCCTGCCCCGGAAAAACGAATGCGCGCATGGTCTGGTCCTTCCCTTATCGCAGAAACGCGCGCCCTATGTCCCGGGCGCGCCGCTGACAAGACCGAACGGTACGATGCGGTTGGCGGGATCATGGCCAATGTCGGCGCTGCCGAGGAAGGGGATGGCGTGGCGCTGGCACCAATGCCGCACAATTTCGTCCGGCTGCGCGCCGAACGAACGGTCATTCTCCGGCACGTCGCTGATCCGGCCCAGCCGCATGCCCGTGATGCCGCCCAGATGTGCGGTCACGTGGAACATCAACCGGTCGACGGCGTAGAGGTGCTCGCTCACTTCCTCGATCATCACCACGTGGCCCGCGAGCCCCGGCATCAAAGGCGTGCCGCACAGCATCGCCAGCGTCATCAGGTTGAAGGCCACGACCGGACGGACATCGATCGAAGGCTCAAGGCCCAAGCGGTCTCCACAAAGGAAACCAAGCGTGCGGGTCACTGCCTCTTCGCCATTTTCGCGGCGGATGTCGCCCGGCATTGGCGCGTGGACCGGATGGCCGATGCGGGCGCGGTAAAGGCCGGCGAGCAGGTAGCCTGCGTCCGAATAGCCAAGAAACGCTTTGTCCTGCGCGGCTTGATCCATTTGCGCGATGGCAACCTCGGCGATTCGGCACGCCCCATAGCCGCCGCGCGCGAACCAGACAGCATCGAAGGCAGGATCGTTGGCGCACTCGAGCAGCGCGTCGAGCCTCTTCGCATCCGGGCCGGCGAAGTGACCATCCTGCGCAAAGCATTGCGGGTGGAAATGAAGCGTGACGTTCGGGAACTGCGCGGCGAGTGCTGTCACGCGCGCGGCGTCGTCCGGGACAATCGGCGTCGACGGGGCGCAGATGGCAATCGACGGCATTGCTTAACGCTCCTTGTTTGCCCTGATCCCGTTTGGGGGCACCCCCGATCGGAGGGGATATCCCCGGGAAATTCAGTCGAAATTCATTGTGTCGCTTATTGTTTTGGCAGTCGCGGGGGCATACGTCGAGTATCATGCATAACATGACGGACATCGCGGCTCGGCCCTGGTTCTTTTGCGGCATCGGCGGCTCGGGCATGATGCCGCTGGCGTTGATCCTCAAGGCCAGCGGTGCGCGCGTCGCCGGGTCGGACCGCAGCCGCGATCAGGGGCGAACGCCGGAAAAGTTCGCCTGGCTGGAAGCTCAGGGATTCGAGCTCTTCCCGCAGGACGGCAGCGGGCTGACCTCTGCTGACCAGATTCTCGTCGCCTCGGCCGCCATCGAAGACACTGTGCCCGAAGTGGTCCGTGCTGCCGAGCTTGGCTGCGCGCGGATGAGCCGGGCGGAGCTTCTGGCGCAGCTGTTCAATGCCGCGCCGCTTGGCATCGCCATCGGCGGCACCAGCGGCAAATCGACTGTGACTGGCATGACCGGCTGGATTCTCGCCCGGTGCGGCGCCGATCCCACGATCATGAACGGCGCGGTGATGAAGAATTTCGTGTCCGATGACACGCCCTTCGCCAGCGCGCGCGTCGGCGCGGGGCAGACCTTCGTGTCCGAAGTCGATGAGAGCGACGGCTCGATCGCGCTCTACCGGCCGGCCATCTCGGTGCTGCTCAACGTCAGCCGCGATCACAAGAGCATGGAGGAACTGCGCGTCCTGTTCCGCGATTTCCTCCGCGCCGGAGCGCGGGCCGTCGTCAATCTCGACGATCTTGAATGCAGGGAGCTTGCCGCCGGCCATCCCGCCGTGACCTCGTTCGCCATCGACCATCCCAAGGCCGCGATCGGCATCGAGCCGGGCACGATCGTTGAGCGGCCCGGCAACATCTCGGCGCTGGTGGTCGATCGCCGCCGGGTGCAGGGCTTTCCGCTGACGCTGAGGGTTCCCGGCCGGCACAACCTGTCGAACGCGCTTGCGGCCATTGCCGCGGCACATGCTGCCGGCTTGCCAGTGCGGACAGCGGTGCTGGCGCTGGCCGACTATGCGGGGCTTGCCCGCCGCTTCGACGTTATCGGCACGAGCGCAGGCGGTGTGACGGTGATCGACGATTTTGGTCACAACCCGGAAAAGTGCGGCGCCACTCTCCGCACGCTGAAAAGCCAGCCGGGGCGTGTCATCGCCTTCTTCCAGCCGCATGGCTATGGCCCGCTGCGGCTGATGGGCGAGGAACTGGCGCAGACGTTCGCGCGGCTGCTGGACGAGGATGACATCACTGTGATGTGCGATCCGGTCTATTTTGGCGGTACTGTGGATCGCAGCATCGGCAGCGACTGCGTGGCCGCCGCGATCAGGGCAGCGGGCCGCCATGCAGAGCACATTCCCGCGCGCGAGGACTGCGGCGCCCGGATCGCCGAGCTTGCCCGTCCCGGCGACCGCATCGTGGTGATGGGCGCCCGAGACGATACGCTGAGCGCCTTTGCACGCTCGATCCTTCAGCGCCTCAACTGATACCGGTCCAGACCGGGCCGATTAACCTTCGCCAGCAGGCGCATTCAGGGTATCGTCACCTCCTGTCGAGCATTTCGTCCGTGCAGGGGCGCGACAAACAAACAATCATGCATTGCCCCTCGCATCAACTGGAGGAGGATTGACATGAACACGGCAAAGGTCGGCAGATGGATGATGGCGCTCCCCGCGCTCGCACTGGGCTTCAGCGCCCCGGCGATGGCGCACCGCGTCGTCCACGTCGAAGGCACGCTTTACGTCATCATCTGCGAGCCGGGCGGGCAGGCTTATACGTTCAACGGATCGCAATCGGGCGCGGGCGAAGTCAGCGGGATGCTCTGCCCGGGCATGGCAACGAACGGATCGAGCGGAACGGGAACGGGAACGGTGTTCGTCGAAGCTTCATCGGCAGAACTCGCCATCAAGACCAAGGGGCTCCCGGTGCAGCGCAGTACTGCGCCCGGCCAACACACCGCCGCGCACGAAGCCGCGCACACCGTGCAGCAGCGCCAGGGCGCGGCCGGCAGCACGCGCAAGGACTGCCCCAGCGGCACGCATTGGTACGAGCCAGCCAAGTCCTGCGTCGCCAACGGTGGCCATCCCTCGGAGTGACAGGCGAGCCGGGGTTCAGCGCGGAACGTTGAACTCCGGCTGCTCCACATGCGGCGGCACACCGGTGGTCAGCGGCGTGAGCGTCGCGGGCGCGACCGGACTGGCACCTGAATAGCCATAGCCAAGCTGCGCGAAGCGCGCCTTGAAATGCCAGAAGCCGATGCCGCTTCCCGCAGCCGCGAGGATAAAGAGCGTCCAGCCCGCAGCGGTAAAATTCTGTTTTGACGGATTGCGGTAAGCCACCTTGCCGCCGGTCAGCACCATGAACAACCCGAAAACGGCGGCGAAGGGGACAAGCACGAAGACCTTGAGGTGGTATCGGACGTTCGGCTCCTGCGCGATGGCGCGCTCCATCGGCTCCCAGATGCCCCACCAGAACGCGGCTACCGCCAGGGCGATGGAGCCGATCCCGAACAGCCTGACTATGCCGGGCGATCCCATGCCGCTGCCCCCTTTGCCGCAGTCGTCACCCCCGAGTGCGCTTGAGGCCATCCTGCACAAGGTGGATACCAATGGCAATCACCGCGCCGACCACCAGCCCCGCGAGCGCGGCGCTCAGCGCATAACCCAGCCAGCCCAGCACGCCGCCCGCCGCGCCGCCCAGCGCCGCCAGAGCATGCTCCGCCGTGTGTGCGAGGTCGGACGGCGCGTGCCAGCCCAGTTCGTGGCTTCCGTGCAGCAAAATCCCGCCGCCGACCCACAGCATGGCCACGGTCCCGATGCTGGACAAGGCGGCGAGTATGACCGGCATGGCCTTCAGCAGCCCACGGCCGATGCTGCGAGAGGACGGAGTGTCGCGCTTCACCAGATGAAGTCCGACATCGTCCATCTTCACGATCAGCGCGACAACGCCGTAAACCAGCACCGTAATGACCACGCCGACCAGCGCGAGGATGATCGCGCGGCTGACGAGCGGTTCGCTCGCGACTTCCGACAGGGCAATGGCCATGATCTCGGCCGAAAGGATGAAATCGGTCCGGATCGCGCCCGAAACGCGCTCGCGCTCGAATTCCGCGACGTCGGCAATGTCATCGCCCAGCGTCTCGCCGTGCTTCTCGCCGCCCAGCTTTTCCATCACCTTTTCCGCGCCCTCGAAGGCGAGATAGGCCCCGCCCAGCATCAGGATCGGCGTGATCGCCCAGGGCAGGAACTCGCTGAGCAAAAGCGCGGCGGGAAGCAGGATCAGCAGCTTGTTGCGCAAAGACCCCCGCGCGATCTGCCAGATGATCGGCAGCTCGCGGTCGGGCGTGAACTCGGTGACGTAGGACGGCGTCACGGCGGCATCGTCGATCACGACGCCCGCCGCCTTGGTCCCTGCCTTTGTCGCCGCAAGCCCGACATCATCAATCGAGGCGGCAGCAACCTTGGCAATCACCGATATGTCGTCAAGAAGCGCAACGAGGCCGGTTGGCATGGGAGGATGAACTCGCGAAAATGGAAGTCGTGCCCCTCATCGGCAATCCGGCGCGAAATGCAACCTGTCCTCCTTGCTTGCCTTTTGCGCCGCATCCTGTAAGGGGCCTGCTTCCCGCCGGGCCAGAACCTGCCGGGAAACCCGAAGAAAGCCGGAGGGGCCCCGCAATCGTGCGGATCAGCCAGCGATCGGTTAGATGATGAAAGGCTGTACATGCCGCTCTACGAGCATGTCTTCCTGGCACGCCAGGATCTGAGCCAGGCACAAGTCGATGCCCTGGCCGCCGCCGCTACCGAGATTGTCGAGAGCAACAATGGCAAGGTCGCCAAGACCGAAACCTGGGGCCTCAAGAACCTCGCCTACAAGATCAAGCGCAACCGCAAGGCGCACTTCGTCCTGCTCAACATCGAGGCACCGGCCGGCGTCGTCGCCGAACTGGAGCGCCAGACCGCGATCAACGAAGACGTGATCCGCTACATGACCGTCCGTGTCGACGAGCATGAAGGCGGCCCTTCGGTGATGATGCGCAAGAGCGACCGTGAACGTCGCCCGCGCCGCGACCGCGAGGAGATGTAATCATGAGCCGTGCCTTTTTCCGTCGCCGCAAGTCGTGCCCGTTCTCGGGCAAGAACGCGCCGAACATCGATTACAAGGACGTGCGCCTGCTGCAGGGCTTCATGTCCGAACGCGGCAAGATCGTGCCGAGCCGCATTACGGCGGTTTCCGCCAAGAAGCAGCGTGAACTGTCGCAGGCGATCAAGCGCGCCCGCCAGATCGGCCTGCTTCCCTATCTCGTGAAGTAAGGAGGGCTAGACCCATGGACATCATCCTCCTCGAACGCATCGAGAAGCTGGGCAGCATCGGCGACGTCGTCTCCGTCAAGGACGGCTACGCGCGCAACTATCTGCTTCCCAACAAGAAGGCGCTGCGCGCCAACGAATCGAACCGCAAGGTCTTCGAAGCTAACCGCGCCCGGATCGAGGCCGATAACGCCTCACGCCGGGGCGAGGCCGAAGTCCACTCCAAGGATGTGGAAGGCACGACCATCGTGCTCATCCGCGCCTCGTCGAACTCGGGCCAGCTTTATGGTTCGGTTTCGGTTCGCGACATCGTCGATGCGCTCAACGAACAGGGCGCCAATGTCGCGCGTCACATGATCGTGCTGGAACGCCCGATCAAGACGATCGGTATGTTCGACGTTCGCGTCGCGCTGCACCCGGAAGTCTCGGTGACGATCAAGATCAACGTGGCACGTTCGGCCGACGAGGCCGAGCAGCAGGCTGCCGGCGTCGACGTGCTCGCCGCCATGTTCGACACCGAAGTCTCGGGCTTCACCGAAGCGTTCGATCCCAATGCCGAGCCGGGCGAAATCCCCGCCGACATGATCGAGGACGCTGCAGCGGACGAAACCGGCGCTGCCTGATCGGCGCACGCCGACCACAAGTTCAGGGGGTGCGGGAAACCGCGCCCCCTTTTGCTTGAGGCGCGAGCGTTGTCTTGCACTCAGCGGTGGAAATCGATCTCGATCTCGAAGTCGCCATCTGCCTCGACGTGGTGAAGCACTTCGGGCGGAACCGCGATCTCGTCGCCAGCGACCAGCGTCTCCACCGAGTCAGCCCGGCCATCGTCCCAGACAAAGCGCAAGGATCCGCGCCGCACGCTGAGCAAGGCCCAGACATCGGGCTTGAGGCGGTGCTCGGCGCGAAGACCGGCTGGTAGCGTCTGGGCATCGAACGGACCGATCCGCCGATAGCTGGCAACACCCTCGGGAAGCGCTGGCCGGCTCAAGCGGCCTGCCCCAGGCTCTTGAGGTGCAACGGATCGCGCACACCGTCACGGTGCATCTGGATGCCGGAATAAAGGCTTTCCGCGATCATGCGCGCCTTGGCGATCACTGCGGCGCTTGCCTCGGGATGGCTCGCGACATCGCTCAGCGTCCCCTCGAACAGGGCGAGCCAGTGGACGAATTCATCGCGTCCGATGTCGGGGATCGCAACGTGCTTGAGCATCGGATTGCCGCTGAAGCTGCCGCTGTGCAACAGGACAGAGCTCCAGAACGCGCGCATGCGGCCAAGGTGGTGGGGCCAGTCGTCGATGCGGGCCGCAAAGATCGGGCCGAGCACGGCATCCTCGCGGATCCGGGCGTAGAAGGCATCGACCATCAGCGCGATGAAGGCCTCGTCGATGCCAATGTCCGCCGCATCATGACGGACCTTTGCGCGCAGCGCGGCAACATCCTCGCGTGATCGTTCCATGAGTCGCTACTCTTTAAGTGGAATATTTTGTTCCACTTAATGTATGGCTCGCGACTTGCCAAGGTCGCCAGTGCCGAACCCCGCCATATTGATCAAAACGTTGCATTGCGAGACACGCGGCGTACTGTCCCGCCTCAACGAAGAAGCGCCTGTTTCAGAGGGTTGTGCGTCGCCATGATCGACCTGTTTTTCGTGACCAGTCCGAATGTCTACAAGGTTACCGTGGCGCTCGAAGAGATGGGCACGCCTTACCTGCTCCATCCCGTCGACATCAGCAAGGGCGAGCATCTTGACCGCGCGAACATCGCCGGGGCGTTCAGTCCCCGGCTGCCGGTTATCCGGGACAATGCGCCACTGGACGGCGGCGAGCCGATGGTGATCTTCGAATCAGGCGCGATCCTTGAGTACCTTGCGGAGAAGTCAGGCCAGTTCCTTCCGGCGGAATTGCGCGCCCGCCATGAGGTCAAGCAGTGGCTGTACTGGCAGATGGCGGGCCTCGGGCCGATGGGAGGTCAGCAATGGCATTTCACGCGCTGGGCGCCGCGGATCGAACCGGACAGTGACCATCGGTACGCGCTCGGCCGGTTCAGCAAGATCTGGGCGGGGCTGTGGCAGCTCATGGACGAGCGTCTCGCAACCCGGGAGTTCCTTGCCGGCGACTACTCGATTGCCGATATGGCCTGCTTTCCCTGGACTATCTACATGGAGCCTCTTGGCGGGCCGGAAGCCTATCCCAACGTGGTCCGCTGGATCAACGCCATTGCGGAACGGCCAGCGGTGAAGGCCGCCTATGCCAAAGGGTTGGAAGTCGACATGGGGTATGAGCGGAACGATCTGGGCACGGCCATTTTTCCGCAGAACGGGCTGCTGAAACACGTCATCATCCGGTAGCACGCGCAAGAGACGCGGCGGCTTGGGAGCAAGGACTATGGGCACAGTTTTTCATCACACCAACATCAACTCGCACGATCCGGAGCGGCTGGCGCAGTTCTACATCGAGGTCTTCGGCTGCACGCGCAACGGCCCGCAGCGCAACTTGCAGGGGGACTGGATCGAGCGCGGAACGGGGCTGAAAGGCGCTCACATTACCGGTGTGATGCTCCGCTTGCCGGGCCACGGCGAAAAGGGCCCGAACCTCGAGATCTTCAGGGTCGAGGGTTCCGAAATCGCAGAGCCTGGCCGGGTGACACGGCCCGGGCTGATGCACCTGTGCTTCGAGGTAGACGATGCGCATGCGACGCTGGAAAGGATCATCGCCAGTGGCGGGCGTGCCGAGGGCGAAATCGTCGACAGCGGCACGTTGCCGGGCGTCGGCCGGGCAGACTTCACCTATGCGCGCGATCCGGACGGCAACATCGTCGAACTGATCTCCTGGCAAAGGCTGCCCGAGGCCAGCGCGGCGGACTGATTACCACCCGCAGGTCTTGCCCCGGTTCTGCGTCGCCAGCCATGAACGCAGGGGCGCGAAATAGCGCAGCATCGGCTTGCCGCTCATCTCGCGGCTGCCGGTGAAGGCCTGCAGCGCATCGGGCCACGGACGCGATGCCCCCATCGCGAGCATGGCATCCAGCTTCTCACCGACTTTCTTGTTGCCGTAGAAACTGCACCGATGGAGTGGTCCCTTCCAGCCGGCCTGTCTGCACGCAGCCTCGAAGAACTGGAACTGGAGCAGCCGGGCAAGAAAGTAGCGCGTGTAAGGGGTGACAGCCGGAATGTGATACTTCGCCCCCGGATCAAAGGCGTCCGCGCCGCGTTCGGTGGGCGGCACGATGCCCTGATACTGCAGGCGCATGTCGGTCCATGCCTTGTTGTAATTGGCGGGCGTGATCTCCCCCGAGAACACCTGCCAGCGCCAGCGATCGATCAGCAGGCCGAACGGCAGGAAGGCGACCTTGTCCATCGCCTGCCTCAGCAGCAGCCCGGTGTCCTTGTCTGTATCGGGAACGCGGGAGCGATCGAGCAGACCGATCTGGACGAGATATTCCGGCGTGATCGACAGCGCGATGGTATCGCCGATGGCTTCGTGAAAGCCGTCGTTCGCGCCGTCCTGATAGAGGATCGGCTGCCGGTTGTAGGCACGCTGGTAGAAGTTGTGGCCCAGTTCGTGGTGGACGGTGACGAAGTCATCGCCGTTGACTTTGGTGCACATCTTGATGCGCAGATCATCCTTGTTGTCGACGTTCCAGGCCGAGGCATGACACACGACCTCGCGGTCAGCCGGCTTGATGATGAGCGAGCGTTCCCAGAACGTTGCGGGCAGCTTTTCGAAACCGAGCGAGGTGAAGAAGCCCTCCCCCGTCTCGACCATCCTGCGCGCGTCATAACTCTTGGACGTCAGCAGCTCGCCGGTATCGAAGCCAAGGTCGCCCGCGCCCGGCGGGGCGACGACGTCATAGATGTTGCCCCATTCCTGCGCCCACATGTTGCCGAGAAGATCGGCCCGGATGGGGCCCGTCCTGGGTTGCACCGCGTCGCCGTATTTCTCGTTGAGCTTGGTTCGCGTGTAGCAGTGCAGCTCCTCGTAAAGCGGCCGCACTTCGGCCCACAGCTTCTCGGTCAGCGCTGTGAAGGCCTCGGGCGACATGTCGTAATTGGAGCGCCACAGCGCGCCGACATCGGCATAGCCCAGCCCCTTGGCGCCCGCATTGGAAAGCTCGACCAGCCGCGTGTAATCCGCCTTGATCGGCTTGCCGACAGTGTCGTGCCAGCTGGTCCACATTTCCTTCAATTCGGCTGGGTTCCGGTTTGTCCCCATCGCCGCCTCGATGTCCGAGCCGTTGATCGGCTTGCCGTTCAGCGTCCCCTGCCCCTTGGCATAGACACCTTGCATCCGCGCCTGAAGCGTGGCGAGTTCTTCCGCCGCGCCGGGCGCGGTCGTGGCGGGCAGCACGATCAGAGTGCGCATGCGCGAGAGCTTGCGGGTCGTATCGGCATCGAGACCGGGCAGCCGGGCAAGCTCGGCCGCGCGGGCGGCATTAGCGACCTGCACATTGGTGAGGTTCGCAGCCGCGCGCGCCGTGACCGCCTCGCTGTCGGGCGTGATGTAGGTCTGGTACACCCAGTCCGCCTGTGCCGCCTCGATCAGTGCGCGGTTGAAGTTCACCTCGGCCTCGTTCACAAACCGGGCCGCCGTGGCGGGCGTCGCTGCATCCTGCGCCAGAGCCGGTGCGAAGATGCCGCCAAGCACGCAAAAACCACTAATCGCGGCCGCCAGCGCCTTCATCGAAACCCCTGCTGCTTTCATGTCGCGCTCCTCAAGCGAATTGTCCCGACATAAAAAAAGCAGGAGCTGCCTGAAAGTTGCGTGAACGCGGGTGACATCTCGATCAGTTGGCGAGAAATTTGGCGATGGCTTCGCCAAACGCCCGCTCGGTCACCGAGGACATGTGCGTGCCGGGCACTTCGCGATATCGCCCGGCGGGAAGAGCGTCCGCCAGCGCCGGAGCAGACCCGTTGTCGCGGTCCTGCGCGCCGCAGACCACTAGCGTCTCCATGGAAATGGCAGCAAGGTCTTCGCGCCGCAAATCGTCGACCGACTGGAGCAGAAATTTCGCTGCTACCCGGTCAATCTTCTGCGTCTTCATGAACGCCTTGGTGAAGTACGCCGGATCGTCGCGGCCGATCTCGTCGAAGCGGTCTATCGCGTCGATGAAGAAGGCGCTGCGCCGCTGCCATTCCGCAAGGCCTTCCAGCCCCATCCCGCCAAGCACAAGCCGCCGGGGCCGCGCGCCGTCCACGACGCAGCGGGCAGCCGTGCGCGCGCCGAGCGAGAAACCGCCCAGAGCGTAGTCGGCGAGGCCTAGCGCCGCGATCAGCGCCAGCGTATCCCTCACCAGAACGTCGGCGGGGTAGGCAGCGGGACCGTGCGGCGCGTCGCTTTGCCCGTGTGCGCGCAGGTCAGGCATGATGACCTCAAAGCCTGCTGCCGCGATCCGCGCCGCCGTGCCGAACCTGATCCAGTTGACCTCGGCGCTGGAAAACAGGCCGTGCAGCAGCACGACCGGCCGCCCCTCGCCCAACCGGTGCACGGCAAGGCGGCAAGCGCCGTATCCTTCGACGAACTGGGTGCGGATGTCAGGCGATTTGTTCATGCCAGCAACTTTATGCCTGAGAACAGCAGTACGGCGGCAAGCGCCGGGCGAAGCAGATGATCCGGCGCGCGCGAAGAGCACAGGCTCCCCGCGATGACGCCGGGTATCGAGCCGACCAGCAGGTTGGCAAGCAGGGAGAAGTCGACTCCGCCGATCATCCAGTGCCCGAAGCCGGCGACCAGTGTCAGCGGAACGGCATGGGCAATGTCACTCCCCACGATCCGCGAGACGCGGAGCGCGGGATAAAGCATCAGGAGCGCCGTCACCCCGATCGCCCCTGCGCCGACCGACGAGATCGACACGGCAACCCCCAGCACGGAGCCGAGGACCACCGTGGCCCAGAGCGATTCACCTTCGTCCAGCCGCTCGCCGCGCTTGGCGAGCACCGCCAACTGCTTCTGGAACAGAGTCGCGACGGACGTGAGGACCAGCATACAGCCGAGCACCGTGACGATCACCTCGCCGGTGTCCTTGCCAACCTTGCCGAACCAGTTCAGCACAAGCAGCGTGACGAGGGCGGCCGGGACGCTGCCGGCGGCAAGGCGGCGCACCACCTTCCACTCGATGGTTGCGCGCCAGCCGTGCGTCGCCGTGCCCACCGTCTTTGTCGCCGCCGCAAACAGAAGGTCCGTGCCGACCGCCGTCTGCGGACTGACGCCGAACATCAGCACCAGCAGCGGAGTCATCAGCGAGCCGCCGCCGACCCCTGTCAGCCCGACCAGAACGCCGACGAGAAGCCCGGCAATGGCATGCAGCACATCGAAGTGGGCAAGAAACTCCGCCACCGTCGATACCAGCGCCGACGCCCGTCCTGCCTCAGCCCTTCTTCAGGTGACGGCGGCCGAGCAGCTCGGCAATCTGGACCGCGTTGAGCGCCGCGCCCTTGCGCAGGTTGTCAGAGACGCACCACAGCGCGAGGCCGTTGTCGACCGTAGGATCCTCGCGGACACGGCTGATGAAGGTCGCGCCGTCGCCCACGCACTCGATGGGGGTGACGTAACCGCCGTCCTCGCGCTTGTCGATGAGCATGCAGCCGGGCGCCTCGCGCAGGATGTCCTGCGCCTGCGTCGCCGAAATCTCGCGCTCGAACTCGATGTTGATCGATTCCGAATGACCGACGAAAACGGGAACACGCACGCAGGTTGCCTGGACCTTGATCTTGGGGTCCATGATCTTCTTGGTCTCGACCACCATCTTCCACTCTTCCTTGGTGGAGCCGTCATCAAGGAACACGTCGATGTGCGGGATGACGTTGAAGGCGATCTGCTTGGGATACTTTTTCACTTCGACCGGATCGCCCACGAAGATGGCGCGACTCTGCTCGAACAACTCGTCCATGCCCGCCTTGCCCGAGCCGCTGGTCGACTGATAGGTCGAGACCACCACGCGCTTGATGCCGGCGGCATCGTGCAGCGGCTTGAGAGCCACCACCATCTGCGCGGTCGAGCAGTTGGGGTTCGCGATGATCATCTTCTTCTTGTAGCCGTCGATCGCATCCGGGTTCACCTCAGGGACGATCAGCGGCACGTCGGGGTCCATCCGCCAGTGCGACGAATTGTCGATGACGACGCAGCCCTGCGCCGCGGCCTTGGGCGCGTATTCCTTCGCCGGGCCGCCGCCTGCGGAAAACAGCGCGATGTCCCATCCGGTGAAATCGAAATGCTCGATGTTCTGGCATTTGAGCATCTTGCCGGTATCGCCGAACTCGATTTCCGTGCCCTGCGACCGGGATGAAGCGACGGCGGCGATCTCGTCGCAGGGAAATTCGCGCTCTGCCAGTACATTGAGCATCTCGCGCCCGACATTGCCTGTCGCGCCGACGACGACTACCCGATAACCCATGTTCAAGTCCCTGGATAAGGAAACGGCCGGTCTCCGCGTTGTGGGAGCCGGCCGCTTCGGATCTGTATTTCAGGCTGATCCTTGTGTGATCAGTCCCGTTCAGCCCTGGCCCGCTTCGGCGCCCGGTTTAATATCCCGGCGCTCGGCAATGCGCGCGCGCTTGCCGGTGCGGCCACGCAGGTAATAAAGCTTGGCGCGGCGGACGACGCCCTTGCGGACGACGGTGATGCTGTCGATGTTGGGCGAATAGAGCGGGAACACGCGCTCGACACCTTCGCCGAAGCTCATTTTGCGAACCGTGAAGTTCGAACCGATGCCCTTGTTCGCGCGGGCGATGCACACGCCTTCGAAGTTCTGGACGCGGGTACGCTCACCCTCGACGACGCGGACGCCGACGCGGAGCGTGTCACCTGGACGGAAGGTCGGGATTTCCTTGGCGGCCCCGGTCGTCGCCTTCGCGATTTCCTCGGCCTCGATCTGCTGGATCAGGTTCACTGGTCCAAGTCCTTCTTTTCACGCCGCGCGCCAGAGGCAGACTGGACCCGAGCGTCCTCATGACGCTCCCAAAGGTCCGGCCTGCGTAACCGTGTATCGATCTGGGCCTGCCGTTTCCGCCAGGCCGTGATCTTCGCATGATCCCCCGATCGCAGCACTTCGGGGATCGTGCGCCCTTCCCACTCAGCGGGCCGGGTAAAGTGCGGGTACTCGAGGAGGCCGTTCTCAAACGATTCCTCGGTCCCGCTGGAAGGGGCGCCCATTACGCCGGGAAGCAGCCGAATGCAAGCGTCGAGCAGCATCAGCGCGGCAGGCTCGCCTCCGGACAGGACGATGTCTCCGACCGAGACCTCTTCCACTTCGCGGCCTTCGAAGATCCGCTCGTCGAAACCTTCGAAGCGGCCGCACAGAACGATGACGCCGGGACCACCCGCGAGATCACGGACGCGGGCCTGGGTGAGAGGCCGTCCGCGCGGCGTCATGGCGACGACCGGGCATCCGGAATTGCGGGCGCGCGCTTCGTCGATGGCGGCGGCGAGCACATCGGCGCGCAGGACCATCCCCGCCCCCCCTCCGGCCGGCGTGTCGTCCACCGTGCGGTGCTTGTCGGCCGCAAAGTCGCGGATCTGGATGGTTTCGAGTGCCCACGTCCCTTCCGCCAAAGCGCGCCCGGCGAGCGAATGGCCGAGCGGTCCCGGGAACATCTCCGGATAGAGAGTGAGGACAGTGGCGCGGAAGCTCATGACACGTAGCGCGGATCGATCACGATCCGGCCGCCCGCTTCGTCGCCCCACTCGGGCACGGCCTCGACCCGCATCGGCACCATGAAAGTCTTGCCAGGCTTACCATCGACGTCGGGACGCCGGATTTCGAGCACGTCGCCTGCGCCGAAGTTCTCGACCGCGATGCAGGTGCCCAGATCCTCGCCTTCGGTGGAGACTGCCGGCAGGCCAATGAGGTCGGCGTGGTAGTATTCGCCCTCGCCCAGCGGGGGCAGCGCACTGCGCGGGACGGTTAACGCCGTGCCACGCAAGGCCTCGGCGGCGCCGCGCGTCCCGATTTCGGCAAACCGGGCGACCGCGCCGCCCTTGCCATCATCGCGCAGTTTCTGAAGCGTAAGCGTGGACCCGTTGAAACTCTTGTGAAGTTTAAGCGCGTCCATGCCCTCGCCAAACAGCTTCAGACGAACCTCGCCCGCCACGCCGTGCGCGCCGGATACGGCAGCAAGCGTGACGGGCCGGTCCTGTGGCATCAACCCTCAGCGTTTTCCTGGCTGCTTTCCCCAGCCTCGGCGGCAGGCTCGTCGCCAGCGTCGCTGTTGGGGGTCGCTTCATTGGCTTCTTCAGCGGCAGGCGCTTCCTCGACAACCGGCGCTTCCTCGACAACCGGCGCTTCCTCGACAACCGGCGCTTCCTCGACGACGGGAGCGGCAGCGGCGACGGCGGCAGCCTCAGCCGCTTCGGCAGCCTTGGCGGCCTTGTCCTCGGCCCGTTCCTTGGCTTTCTTGCCCGGCTCTGCCTTGCTGGGGTTGTTGGTGGCCGCACGCTCACGCACGCCGGCCTTGTCGAGCAGGCGGGCGACGCGATCGGTCGGCTGCGCGCCCACGCCCAGCCAGTAGCGGACGCGGTCCTCGGTCAGGCGGACGCGGTTCGCGTCATCCTTGGCGAGGAGCGGGTTGTAGGTGCCGACCTGCTCGAGGTAGTTGCCATCGCGCGGGCTGCGCGCATCGGCTACGACGACGCGATAATAGGGACGCTTCTTGGAACCGCCACGCGAAAGACGAAGGGATACTGCCATTGATCGTTACCTTTCTGAACTGAAACCGAAACTTGAACTTATTTCTTAAGAAACCTTGAGAGGTCTGGAGCGCCACCGCCCAGCCCAGGCAAACCGCCCATTCCGCCGCCGCCAAGGCCCGACCCACTAAGTCCAGGCATCGCTGCGTCCAGCCCGCCCTTGCCGAACAGGCCAGCCAGCCCCTTGAGGCCGCCCATCTTCCTGATCTGCTTCATGGCCTTGGCCATTTCCATGTGCATCTTGAGCAGCTTGTTGACGTCCTGCACCTGAGTGCCCGAGCCCTTGGCCACCCTGATCTTGCGCTTGGCGTTGAGCAGTTCGGGACGCTCGCGTTCCTTCGGCGTCATCGAGCCGATGATCGCGTCCATGTGGAGCAGCACCCGGTCGTCCATGCCCGAAGCGGCCATCGCCGCCTTCGCTTTCTTCATGCCGGGCATCATGCCGGCCAGCATGCCGAGCCCGCCCATGTTCTGCATCTGCTTCAATTGCATCCGAAGGTCGTTCATGTCGAACTGACCCTTGGCCATTCGCGCGGCCATCCGTTCGGCGTCTTCCTCCTGGATCGAGGCGGCCGCCTTTTCCACGATGGAGACGATGTCGCCCATGCCAAGGATGCGGCCGGCGACGCGCGACGCATGGAACGGCTCGATCGCGTCGAGCTTTTCGCCGGTGCCTGCAAACTTGATCGGCTTGCCGGTGACCGCCCGCATCGAAAGCGCGGCGCCGCCCCGGGCATCGCCGTCCATGCGGGTGAGGATCACGCCGGTGAGATCGACCTGGCCCGCAAAGCTCTGCGCGACGTTCACCGCGTCCTGCCCGGTCAGCGAATCGACCACCAGCAGCGTTTCGCGCGGGGTTGAGATGGCAGCAACCGCCTTCATCTCGTCCATCAGCGCCTGATCGACATGGAGCCGCCCGGCTGTATCGAGCAGCAGAACGTCGACCGCCTGCAGCTTTGCCGACTGCATCGCGCGCGCTGCGATTTCGGTGGGCTGCTGGCCCGGCACGATCGGCAGGGTCAGCACGCCGACCTGCTCGCCGAGCACTTTCAACTGTTCCTGAGCGGCGGGCCGGTTGACATCGAGCGAGGCCATCATGGCCTTCTTGCCCTGCTTTTCGCGCAGCAATTTTGCCAGCTTGGCGGTCGTCGTCGTCTTGCCCGAGCCTTGCAGGCCGACCATCAGAATGACGACCGGCGGCGCGGCATTGAGATCGAGGCCCGCCGACTCGCCCTGTGCTTCGTCCTCGCCGCCCAGCATCTCGACCAGTGCATCGTTGACGATTGTGACGACCTGCTGCCCCGGCGTGACCGAGCGCAGGACCGACTGGCCGATCGCCTTTTCAGTAACTTCGTCGACGAAGCGCCGCACAACCGGAAGGGCGACGTCGGCCTCCAGCAGGGCGATGCGCACTTCGCGCATGGCATCGCGAACGTCCTGTTCGCTGAGCGCACCGCGCCCGCGCAGCTTGTCGAAGACTCCGCCGAGCCGATCTGACAATGTCTCGAACATGACTTCCAACGAACTCCAACGCCAAATCCCGGACAAGCGGGCATAAACGGCGAAAACGCCGGCGGACGAAACCTCGTCAGCCAGCGCGCGGCACAATTACTGGTTACTCGAACTCAAAACCCTGAATGGTGGAGCCTAGCGGGATCGAACCGCTGACCTCTACAATGCCATTGTAGCGCTCTCCCAGCTGAGCTAAGGCCCCGCGCCATTCAAGTGCCTGCCGCCAGGACAGGCTACCCCGGCAACCGCCGGGGTGGAGCGCCCTCTAGTAACGCTTCCCCGGCTTGGCAAGACAAAATCAGTGTCAGAAGATCAATGTTCATCCGGCTCGGCGTCGTCGGCCGTCGCCACGCCGAGATCGTCGTCGCCGCCAAGATCGACGTCGTTGTCGGGCGAATCGCCGTCATCGTCGATGTCGAGATCCTCTTCGGCCAGATCGACGTCAGCCTCGGCCTCGACCTTCTCCTTGCGGACTTCCTCAAAGGGGATCGGCTGCTTCGACTTGAGCACAGGCTCGGGATACCAGGAGTGCCTGCATTCGATGCAGACGACCGGATCGTCCTTGCACAGATCGTAAAAGCGGGTGCCGCACTTCGGGCAGCCATGCTTGGCGCCCCATTCAGGCTTGGCCATCGGAATTCCTCAAACTGGCCGCCGCAGGTCCGGCAGCCCAAAAGACACTGGCGATTGATGGCGACGCTGGGCGCCGCAATCAAGATCGCTGGCAAGACGACCGGCGCGTCAAATGCATGACCAACCGGCTCAGGGCGCGCGCCTTGCCATAGGCCGCGCGCGCTGTCAAAAGCCCGCGCGTGACTGCCCATGATCCCAGCCAGCCCCGCCCCCGCCGCTTCACCCCTGCCGGACCGCTGCAAGGCACGATCCGCGTGCCCGGCGACAAGTCGATCAGCCACCGCGC